>JBBSUV010000004.1:0-133796 GCA_038234075.1 Flavobacteriales bacterium
ATCCTACCTGGTGCGCAACGGCCGGAACAAGGTCATGAAGCTCTCAGCTGAGGGCAAACGAAGGCATTTCTTAGAGCACTTTTTCGATCAAGTTGAGATCCTGAAGCCGCCGTTCAAGTTTTCAATTGCATAATCCGGGATAATGCTCTATTCATCGCTACTTGAATTGGCCTTAAGGCAATCCTTAAGGATTCTCAAAGGAGGAACAGCCCTATGAAAAAAACAATAGCACGAACGAAAAAGATCTTCTTAGTTTACAAGATTATGCGGTAGCACCGCCTGTATCTTGAAGGAGGCACGCGCCCTCGACCGGGTCGTCGATTCACGAAACAAACGTTCGCTGAACTGCCCCAAACAGGGTCCCAATGTTATGCAGCCGCCGCAACCACCGGCGCCGCCGCAGGCTTCAGCTTCGCTTGCTTATCCACCCGGCTTACCAGCCACCAACAGATCAGCATGGTGGCGCAGCAGGTGTAGCCGAGGATGTTGTAGTGCCCCAGCGGGCCGTTGCCCTGTTGCACCACGATGACGCCTGAGAGCGACGCAGCCTGTCCGCCGCCGAGTTACCGGATCGAGGAGGGAAGGGCCATAAAGGATCTGACCTGACGAAGAAGTGATCTCCTGACAATCAGGGGCGAGTGACTACCGGGCCGCTTCTCAAGGATCGATCAAGCACACAGTAATCAAGAAGCACGCACCGACAACTGAAGCCCCTCCGCTTGTTGGAGCGAATGCAGGATGGCGAACAAGTTCTTGGAAGTGGGATTGCCTTCGGATGAGAGGCTGCGCATGATGCTCTTGGAATTCAGCTTCGTCTTCTCTGCCAGCGCCTCAAAGCCGATCGTCGCATTTACGTAGTCGCGGATCAGCGCTTTCCCGGTGTCCAGGTCGTCGTTCAGAAGGCATTCAATGGCCTCGGTTAAAAGTCCGTGGCGGAACTCGGGGTCGCGTTGTGCGCGGGCATGGACGTATAGTTTGAAATCCTTAGTCAGCACCATGGGGTCATCCTTTTGTTCGTTCCTTATAGGTCTTCCAGTAGATCCTTGCCTTTTCAATATCTGCCTGCTGCCTTTTCTTCGTTCCTCCAGCAAGGAGGATGAGCAACCTGTCGCCTTCCTTTCCGAAGTACACCCGGTACCCCGGCCCCTGATCGATCCTGCATTCGTGCAATCCGCCTCCTAAGCTTTTGCATTGTCCAAAATTCCCCGAGGACATCCGGTTCAAATATGTGATCACTCTTAATGCGACCTCGTTATCCAACGCATCGATCCACTCCTCAAAAGGTACACGGCCATCTTCCCGTATGAATTCATGCAAAGGTATCATATATGTTACTATTGTGCAAGTTGTAGTTCGTTCACATTTGGTTAATCACGCTTCGGGCAGGTCTTACTCACTTTATTGCTAGAGCCTCTTCCTTGGCAGTTCTGGACCGACGGTGAAGATAACTGGCAAGACCAATAGATTTTCCCATTCACCGGTACTGCCGGAAGATCCCCGTATCAAAGGGTGTCCACCAGCATGCCTTCTGGCCGGATGCTTTCAGTGCATCGTTCGTCCAGGTATTGCAGGTGTGGAAGAGGTTATAGCGGCCAACGCCATCATAGAAGGCATCGGTGGGACCATAGTCGGCATGCGCGCCAATGTGAGTGGTCCGTCCTTCGGCATCGAAGGCGAAGCCATCACGGATGAACGCCACCAAGCGGGCATACTGTTCCGCACTTAGTGTGATGCGCTTGCACTCGTCGCCTTCGGTGAGCTTTTGGTGGAAGGTGGCGTGCATGGCGGAAGTGCCCAGCCCGCTTACTGCGTTGAACGCGACACGAGGTGTGAGGTCGCCCCAAGTGGGTGTTTCGAGATAGAAGCCCTTGTCGCCCCAGCCGAAGCCGACCCATGCAGCGGAACTGTCCTGACCTCGTGTGTTTCGGAACGGCACGAGCTTGCTCCAATCCATCTGTTCCGTTCGTACCGGGACTACGATGTCGGTGTGGACGCCATTGGAAAGGATGTAGGCGGTGATCTCTTTTCCACCATCCGGCTCGGCAGCGACCGGGATCCGAGAGAGAATGAAAGCCACCAAGAGGTACAGCGCGATGAACGCGATGAAGGCGCCGAGCACGCGGCCTATGATGCGAAGGACGTGTTTGAGCATGGAGGGAGCCGAATGTAGTCCACCGATGTGCTGGGCTCTGACGGGCGATCTCGCTTTTTCTGTCCACAGATTCCACAGATGACACAGATGTGCCTTACGGCACTGAAGGGTTTGCGGTCGCCGAAAAGAGAAACCGCAGAACACCACAGGTGGGCGCCGATCCATGCCTGCCGCTGAAACCTACTTCAGTTGAAATGCCTCTCCCTGTCCCCTGGTTTCCTTATCCCACGAGGTGCTGCATTATCTGTGTCATCTGTGACATCTGTGGAAGAACCGAACACAGCCGCTTCTATTCGCGGAATCAGCCGATGACCTGTGCAAACCACTTTGGAGATCTTATGAAACTCGTTCCCGGAGCTCTTGTAGTCCTGTTCGGAGGCCTTATTCGCGGAGCCTTTGTTCTTCGGAAGGAAAGGACGATCTTCCTCGTTCACCACTTTCGGAACACTAAAGATCTCAGCATGGACACCACTTCAAATCCTTCTTCGCGCACCCTCAATTCCGCCGGGCTTTTCACGCTTGCCCTACGCCTCGTAGTGGGCTGGACATATTTCTCGGCTTTCTGGAGAAGGGTGGGTCTGGAGAACAAGCTGGATGTCGGGACCTCCGGTTATATCGGCGAGAAGTTCAACCACTTCCTCCCGAATGCCTTGCTGATCAAGCCTTTGATCGAACACTTGGTGAGCAACCCGGAACGGCTGAGGTGGAACATGGTGGCTTTCACCATCATCGAAGGTGTTGTGGGCCTTTTCCTGATGTTCGGGCTGTTCACGAGGGCCATGAGCGTCGCCGTCTTTGGCTTAGCTATGGGGATCCTATTGGGCTCGGGCTGGATCGGTACTACCTGCTTGGATGAATGGCAGATCGGTATTCTCGGGCTGGCCGCGGGCTTCACGCTTTTCCTCACCGGCAGCGCCGCTTATTCCGTGGACGGCTGGATGATGAAGAAGGACCTCGGCATCACGCAGAAGCGTTGGTTCCTCTGGGCGGGATCCGGGCCGATCGATGCGTTCAACGGTCGCTTGCGTCCCGTGGTGCTGGCCGGTTCGTTAGTCATCCTCTTCATCTCGCTCGCCACCAACCAGATCTTTCATGGCGGCGTTTGGGGCACGTTGCACAACATGTCCGTGAAGCCGCGCGTGGAGATCCAGGATGCCACGCTCACCGGGAATACGCTTGCCTTCACGGTGCAGCGGGTGGAAGGCGTTGATGTGTACGGTTCGTTCATGATCGGCTTGGCCGTGTTGGACGCATCCGGCAAAGCGGTGCTGGAACTGGACGGCGCCGCGCTGGCGCAATTCCCGAAGGAGAACATCCACAATGCCTACGTGGCCAAGGTGAAGCCGGGCGCACACAGCTTGATCTTGCCGCTCGGCGCGAAGGCAGAATTGCACGTGATGAATGAGGCGTTCTCTGGACTGGTGCAAGGCGAATACCGATTGCTGCTTACGGACATCAGCGGTGCTGAGTGGTCCAAGGTGATCCGTCGGTGAACATCCGGAACGCTCCACTATCGAGGAAGGGGTCCATTGGTCCCAGAAAAAGGCTCGGACTGGTGTTGTATGTTTACAACAACCTCAAAACCAAAACCTCATGAAAAAAGCACTACTCGTTTCACTCTTCACAGTTCCGTGCATGCTGGTGGCTCAGACCGTGCTCTACACGGATGATTTTGAATCTTACGCCGTTGGCAACATGATCGCCGCGTCCAACGGCACGAACTGGAGCACTTGGAGCGTTGATCCCGGAGGCACCGAGGACGCTCCGATCTCTTCAGCCTACGCACAGAGCGGGGCCAATAGCGTGGGTCTCATTTCCACCAGTGCAGCGAATGGCGGACCAGCGGACCTGCTGCTAAAACTTGGCAACAAGACCACGGGGGTCTACAACCTGACCTTTTCGCTCTATATCCCCACAGGCAAGGGAGGCTATTTCAACCTCCAGCACCACGAGGACGTGTCGGTCGCACAATACGCGATCGAGGTGATGATGCCGGCCAACGGGAGCGTGATGGCCACTACTGGGGCAACAGCGCAGAACATCGGGACCTATCCGCACGATGAATGGTTCACCGTGTCCTTGGACATCAACCTTGGCGACATCTCCTCCACCCTCACGATCTCAGGAAATTCGCCATACGCCTGGGCGTCCAACACGTCCAGCAACGTGGCGACATTGAACAACCAGATCGGCTGTCTCGACTTCTTCGCTTACGGGGGCGGTACTGACCTGGGTGAGATGTACATCGATGATGTGACGTACACTGATAATACCACCGTCGGGGTGGCGGAAGCTGCCAGCATCGTGGCCGGCGCATACCCCAACCCAACCTGTGATGCGATCACCGTTACGCTCGCTACTGCATTGAGTCCAACGGCTATTGTGCAGTTGCGCGACGTAACAGGATCGTTGGTAACTGTGCCGGTTAGAGTGGATGGCAATCAGATCGTCGCGAACTTGCGTTCAGTGTCTGTCGGCGTGTATTTCCTGCGTGTTACGGATGGTGCGGTACAGACAGTTCATCGGTTGGTGAAGAACTAAGACGCTGTCACCGTCCCGGCACATTCCCGCAACGGTCAAACGAAGCGGAGAGAAAGGCCGCCTCCAATTGCGGGGCGGCCTTTCCTTTGGCCATTGCCGCAGTTTTACGACAGTCGGCGCGCGGAGCATCCTCTTCATCTCGCTCGCCACCAACCAGATCTTTCATGGCGGCGTTTGGGGCACGTTGCACAACATGTCCGTGAAGCCGCGCGTGGAGATCCACGATGCTACGCTCACGGGCAATACGCTCGCGTTCACGGTGCAACGCGTGGAGGGCGCCGATGTCTACGGTTCGTTCATGATCGGCTTGGCGGTGCTGGAAGCGGCCGGTGAAGCGGTGTTGGAACTGGATGGCACCGCCCTATCCCGGTACCCTCAGGAGAACATCCACAATGCATACGTGGCCAAAGTGAAGCCTGGTGCGCACAGCTTGGTCCTACCGCTCGGCGCGAAAGCAGAACTGCACGTGATGGATGAGGCGTTCTCCGGATTGGCGCAAGGCGAATACCGGCTGCTTCTTACGCACATCAGCGGCGCCACCTGGTCCGCTGTATTGCAGCGGTGAAAGGCAGTGCAACCGTCCGTCTAGCTGGGATAATGAGACATTCCGGCTGAATAGAACCGTTCCAGATAAGGATCGGTGGCACCCTTGTCTTTCACCCCATTTTCCCCGCAGCTACTTTTGCGGTGGACCAACCGGCGAACTACCGCCAATCCCACGCATGGCACGACAAGGACTCTTCGGCACCTCCCTGATCAAGAAGTACTGGATGGCCCTGACGGGCCTTTTCCTTATCACGTTCCTCGTGGTCCACGCCGCGATCAACGCGATGATCTACTTCAACGACGGCGGTGTGACCTTCAATACGTGGGCGCACTTCATGGGCACCAACCTGATCATCCGCACCATGGAGATCGTGCTCTTTCTGGGACTGATCCTGCACGTGGTGGACGGCCTGATGCTCTGGAAGCAGAACCGCGCCGCACGTCCGCAGGATTACGTTTTCGCCAAGCACAATGCCAACAGCAAGTGGTATTCGCGCAGCATGGGCATCCTCGGCACGTTGATCCTGCTCTTTCTCATCATCCACCTCTGGCACTTCTGGGTGAAGACACGCCACATCGCGGGAACCATGGAGCCCTATGGCGTGGATGCCGCCGGACAGGAAAACCTCTTCGCACTGATGCAGGACGTGTTCACCGACCCCATCGTAGTGGTCATCTACGTACTGGGCTGTTTCTCGCTCTTCTGGCACCTGCTGCACGGCTTCAAGAGCGCCTTCCAGTCCTTGGGCCTGAACCATCCGAAATACAACGGCGCCATCGCGTTCTGCGGTGCCGCCTTTTCCATCATCGTCCCTCTCCTCTTCGCTTCCATGCCGGTGACCATGTACTTGGGCTTGGTGAAATGACAATGAATAACATGAACCGGAGGTGCCTCTTTTGTTACGGGTTAGTTGGTTACGTGTTACGGGTTGTGCCCGCACAGGCTAACTCGCAACACGCCAACCCGCAACCCATCAACTCGTAACACACTAAGATGGCAACCATAACCGACTTTGAGGACCTCGACGTATGGAAGGATGCACGTGCGCTGAACAAAAAGATCCAGACCGTGACCCGAAGAATTGTGTTCAATGAAGACCGGGATCTCCGGTGGCAGATCCGCAGCGCATCGCTCTCTGCGATGTCCAATATTGCAGAAGGGTTTGATCGGAACAACAACAACTTCTTCATCCAGTTCCTTCGCACCGCCAAAGGGTCTGCTGGTGAGGTCCGCTCCCAGCTCTATTCCTGCTTGGATGGCGAATTCTTATCCGAAGATGATTTCACTCCATTGCGCAACGAGGCAAAACTCCTTGGCCAACGGATAGGAAAAATGATAACCTATCTTGAGAGCTATCAGAAACTTACCGGCAACGCGAACAAGACCACGGTAAAGGGCCGAACCCATAACCCGTAACGGAACATCCCGTAACTCGCCAACCCGTAACCCGTAACCGCCTTACACCAATGAGCATCCTCGACGCCAAAGTCCCCGCCGGTCCGATCGAAAAGAAATGGAGCGAGCACAAGGACCATATCCGCTTGGTGAACCCGGCCAATAAGCGCCGCATCGACGTCATCGTGGTGGGCACCGGATTGGCAGGGGCCTCCGCTGCGGCCTCGCTGGCAGAGTTGGGCTACAACGTGAAGTCGTTCTGCTTCCAGGACAGCTCGCGCCGTGCACACAGCATTGCCGCACAGGGCGGGATCAACGCCGCGAAGAACTATCCGAACGACGGTGACTCGGTGTACCGCCTGTTCTACGACACGCTGAAAGGCGGCGATTACCGCTCGCGCGAATCGAACACGTGGCGCTTGGCCGAGGTCAGCGCCAACATCATCGATCAGTGTGTGGCGCAAGGCGTGCCATTCGCACGCGACTACGGCGGACTGCTGGACAACCGCTCCTTCGGTGGCGCGCTGGTGAGCCGCACGTTCTACGCCCGGGGACAAACAGGGCAGCAACTGCTTCTTGGTGCATACAGTGCGTTGATGCGCCAAGTGGGTAAGGGCAAGGTGAAGATCTACGATCGGCACGAGATGCTGGACCTCGTCGTTGTGGACGGCAAGGCGCGTGGCATCATCGCCCGGAACCTTGTGACCGGCGAGCTGGAACGCCACGGCGCGCACGCTGTGCTCCTCTGCACCGGTGGTTACGGCAACGTGTTCTTCCTCAGCACCAACGCCATGGGCAGCAACGTTACCGCTGCATGGAAAGCACACAAGCGCGGCGCCTACATGGCCAACCCGTGTTACACACAGATCCACCCGACGTGCATCCCTGTGAGCGGCGACCACCAGAGCAAGCTCACCCTGATGAGCGAAAGCCTTCGCAACGACGGCCGTATCTGGGTTCCGAAAAAGAAGGAGGACGCCAAGGCGATCCAAGAAGGCAAGAAGAAAGGCAGCGACATCGCTGAAGATGACCGCGACTATTACCTCGAACGCCGCTACCCCGCCTTTGGGAACCTCGTGCCGCGTGACGTGGCCAGCCGTGCCGCCAAGGAACGCTGCGATGCCGGCTTCGGCGTGAACAAGACCGGCGAGGCCGTTTACCTGGACTTTGCCTCCGCCATTGAACGTTACGGCAAGTCGGAGGCCAACGTTCACCACATCGACAACCCTTCACCGGAGAAGATCCGCGAGCTGGGGATGAAGGTGGTGAGCGAGAAGTATGGCAACCTCTTCGACATGTACGAGAACATCGTGGGTGAGAACGCTTACCTGCATGCCATGAAGATCTATCCTGCGGTGCACTACACCATGGGCGGTCTTTGGGTGGACTACAACCTGCAGAGCACAGTGCCCGGCATGTACGTGCTCGGCGAGGCGAACTTCAGCGATCACGGCGCGAACCGCTTAGGCGCTTCGGCCCTGATGCAAGGATTGGCGGACGGCTACTTCATCCTGCCATACACCATCGCGGATCAACTCTCGACGGAGATCCGCACGGGTCCGATCAAGACCGACACAGCGGAATTCGTTGAGGCCGAGAAGACGGTGCGTGAGCGCATCGATAAGTTCTTCAGCACGAAAGGCACCGAGCCGGTGGACCACTTCCACAGACGCCTTGGCAAGGTGATGTGGGAGAAGTGCGGCATGGCGCGTAACGCGAAAGGCCTTCAGGAAGGGATCGAGGAGATCCGCAAGATCCGTGAGGATTTCTGGGCGAACGTCCGCGTACCGGGCAAGCCGAACGAATTCAACCAAGAACTGGAAAAAGCCGGTCGCGTCGCCGATTTTCTGGAGCTGGGCGAACTGATGTGCAAGGACGCGCTGAACCGGAACGAAAGCTGTGGCGGCCACTTCCGCGAGGAATACCAGACCGAGGAAGGGGAAGCATTACGCGACGATGCCAACTACGCCTATGTCGCCGCCTGGGAATGGACCGGCGAACCGGGCAAGGACATGTTGCATAAGGAGGAGCTGGAATTCGAGGCGTTGAAATTGTCGCAACGCAGTTACAAGTAGTGACTCGTGGTTAGTGATTAGTGATTAGTGATTAGTGATTAGTGATTAGTGATTAGTGATTGGTGGTTAGTGATTAGTGGCTGGTGATTAGTGATTGGTGGTTAGTGATTGGTGATTGGGGAATGCCGTTGATGCGACGAACAAAGGCCATAAACACAGAGAGATGAGCCAAGTGCGATTGGATGAATTCAATGATCTGTGCTTAGTGGAGGACCCTGCGGAAACGTATGGCGCCATCACCAGCTATCGGGACCTGATCGTTTGGCAGCGCTCCATGGAAGTCACTGTGAAGGTCTATGAGCTCACGGCGCTTCTCCCAAGCGACGAGCGTTTTGGCTTGGTCAGCCAGATGCGGCGGGCTTCCACCTCCATGCCATCGAACATCGCGGAGGGATGGGGTCGCGGCACCAGTAGCGACCAGCAATTCCTTAGCTATCTCCGGATCTCGCGCGGCTCACTGTATGAACTTGAAACGCAGATCGAACTCTCCAAGCGGCTCTTCCACAAACAGCAATTACACACTGCACCCCTCACTACGGAATTAACGATCATCGCCAAGATGCTGTCCAAGCTGATCGTGAAGATCGAAGCTCGATATCAACAATTACGAAAAGACCGTGGCCAACGACAGGTGTCTGCTACTCACCGATCACCACAAAGTGAAATCCTAGGCAACCACGCACTCGAAAGCACTTCGGTCGGTGATCGGACCGCCCAATCACCAATCACCAGCCACTAATCACCACTCCCATGAAACTCACTCTCAAGATCTGGCGCCAAGCCGGCCCCAAGGCCAAGGGCGCCATGGTGGACTATCCCGTCACCGACATCTCCGAGGACATGTCCTTCCTGGAAATGCTCGACGTGCTTAACGACACGCTTGTGCGCGAGGGAAAGGAGCCGATCGCCTTCGACAGCGATTGCCGTGAAGGCATCTGCGGTGCGTGCAGCCTCTTCATCGACGGTCGTCCGCACGGCCCGAGCCGCCACATCACCACCTGCCAACTGCACATGCGCAAGTTCAAGGACGGCGATGTGATCCATATCGAGCCTTGGCGCGCCGGTTCTTTCCCGGTGATCAAGGACTTGGTGGTGGACCGCGGTGCGTTCGATCGCATCCAGGCCGCCGGTGGCTTCGTGAGCGTGAACACCATGGGCAACCTGGTGGATGCCAACGCCCAGCCCATTGCCAAACTGAGCTCGGACAAAGCGTTCGACGCTGCAGCCTGCATCGGCTGCGGTGCCTGTGTGGCCGCCTGCCCGAACAGCTCGGCCATGCTCTTCGTGGCCGCCAAGGTGAGCCAGTATGCCCTGCTTCCCCAAGGACGGCCCGAGGCTAATTCGCGCGCCCTCAACATGGTGGAACAGATGGACAAGGAAGGCTTCGGCAATTGCAGCAACATCGGTGCCTGCGAGATCGAATGCCCGAAGGACATTTCGCTGGAGAACATCGCACGGTTGAACCGCGAGCATCTGGGGGCGGAGATGACGAAGGAGTGATCTCCTACCCCAACAAGTCCTCGTAGATCAGGAAGCTCTCCTGATCAAAGCAAACAAAGAGCACTTCTTCCACTGAGCGCAACTGCGCCTGCATTCCGCGCACCGTGGCTATGACTATCTCTGCGGCGGGCTTCTTCGGGAAACCATAGACGCCGGTGCTGATGCTCGGGAATGCGATCGACTTGAGCTGGTGCCCCTCCGCAAGCAACAGGCTGGTCCTGTAGCATTCCGCTGATCGTTCCGGTTCTCCCTTCTGGCCGCCATTCCACACAGGCCCTACCGTGTGGATCACATGCTTCGCTGGCAGCCTTCCTGCGCGGGTGATCACCGCTTCGCCCACCTTGCATCCACCTTGCCGCGCTATGATCGTTCGGCAATCCTCCAGGACCTCCGGACCTCCGGCGCGATGGATGGCACCATCCACGCCACCGCCGCCCATCAGGCTCGAGTTCGCCGCATTCACGATCGCATCCACTTCGAGCTTGGTGATATCCCCTTGGATGACCTGCAATTCCATCTTGCGAAGATGGGCTTGATCTTCTCCTTGATCAGCAAACTGACGCAAGAGAGCGGCGCCATCCACTTCAGCCGGGATCTTTCGAACTTTCACATCCGGTGCGCATCCCCGTTGTACGCCTCAGAATTCGGGGAAAAAGGAAGGCCGACACCAGGGGTGTCAGCCTTCCGATCAGTGGCGTGTGGAGCTGAAAACCTCAGCGCTTATAATCCTTCTTATGACTCTCCAAGGCGCGATTGATCGCATTGACCCAGTAGTTGCGGAAGCCTTCGCCGATCGGTGCGCCCTCCTGATCGTCGATCTTCAAGATGGTGTGGTCCGCAATGTCGAAGAACACGCTGTGTACGATGGCCCGGCCATCAACCTTGTTGAAGCTTTCAACAAAAACGACGAGTCCCACACCTGACTGTCCCGAGGACCCGTAGGCCTGAACAGCCGTGGTCAGTTCCTCGGGGGTGACGTGATAGCTTTCGTTCGAGATGATGCAACCATCGGTAGCATAGGCCTTGTTGCGTTCGGTCACCACGGCCTGATCGATGGTGTAGTCCGGCACGCCGAAGTAATTCGTGACGTTGAACTTCTTGCGCTCGATCAGGAACAGTTCATTCCACTCGGCGAAGTATTTGAACGGAAGTGTCTTGCACATCGGCTTGCCGTTCTTGTCCACGAATCCGTCCTCATGGATCAATTTCAGGAACGTGAAGTCCAAGCCATAGAATGTCAGCGTCTTCAACTTGGTGATCTCCTTGGACGAATGTTGCGCCAGGATCGGGGAGCAGACACAAGCCAACAGCAGGGGGAGGATGAACTTTTTCACTTTCCTGCGAGTGTCTTCTTGATGAACTTGTCAAGCACACGAGCACTGTTCATCAACGCCATGCTGACCGTGATGCCCATCGTAGGCGTCGTGAACTCCCATTTAACGCCTTTCACCTCAACAACATGCAGGACGGCAACCTCTTCCTGGGTGGCCATGTCCACTACGCTGATCTTCATTTCCACGCTGGAATAGCGCACAGGCGTACCCGTCTTTATCTTGTTCGGCTTCAGGATCATCTTGTATTTGCTGTCCGGATCATCGCTGCTGACCTTCAACTGCGTCTTCTTCAGGTCGTTCGACATCGTTTCCACATAGCGGGTCAGGAAAGCGGCCTTATCCTTCTTCCAGCCATTCTCCCACTTCTCCGGGTCTTTCGCCTTGCCTTTATTGTATTCTATAAAAGCCTCTTCGGTATCCAAGCCGTCAATTGCCGTGGTCGAAAGGTCCATCTCGACCAAGAAGGAATTATCGCCCTTGAATATCGATTTGTTGCCCTTGATGAAGGTAACGGGTTCCCCTGCCATAACGGATAAGGAGCCGACCATCAGACCGATGGCCAAAAGAATGTTCAGTTTCATTTGAATTTGTTTGGATGGGACCACTTTTTGTTTTGCCCGGCGAATGTAGGACCTCATCAGCAAGGCCCGTAAAAAAACTTAAATTCGGCCTTCATGGGCAATTCACCTGAACGTCCATGGGCGAGCAAGCTCCCCAACGTAGGCACCACCATCTTCTCAGTAATGAGCAAGTTGGCACAGGTGAGCGGCGCCATCAACCTCAGCCAAGGCTTTCCGGATTTCCCGATCGATGAGAAGCTGAGCGAGCTGACGCATGCCGCCATGAGGGCGGGCCACAATCAGTATGCGCCCATGCCGGGGTTGGCGTCCTTGCGCGATGCGATCGCTGCAAAAGTGGAGCGACTGTATGGCTTCGGCTATGACCCGGACACGGAGGTCACCGTTACCGCCGGGGCCACGCAAGCGCTTTTCACCGCGATAGGAGCCATCGTTCAGCCCGGCGACGAGGTGGTGATCATCGATCCCGCATACGACTGCTATGCGCCAGCCGTGGAACTCTTCGGCGGCACCCCGGTGCATGTGCGCTTGGGCAACGACATGAAATTCGATGCGGATGCGTTACGCCGGGCGATCACGCCACGGACGCGCATGCTGATGATCAACACGCCACACAATCCGGCAGGCACCATCTTGCGCGATGCGGACATGCGCGCGATCACCGACATCCTGCGCGGCACCGACATCTTCCTCGTCAGCGACGAGGTCTACGAGCACTTGGTCTTCGACCGTGAGCAACACACCTCCGTTATCCGCTATCCGGAATTGCGCGATCGCGCCATCGTGGTATACAGCTTCGGGAAGGTGTTCCATGCCACCGGCTGGAAAATGGGTTACGTCCTCGCGCCGAAAGCGCTGATGGCGGAGTTCAGGAAAGTGCACCAGTTCAACGTTTTCAGCGTGAACACCCCGATGCAATACGCGCTGGCGGAATACCTGAAGGACCCTTGCATTACGAGATGCTTCCGCGCTTCTATCAAGCCAAGCGCGACCGCTTCCTCATCGGGTTGCGCGCTTCGGCTTTCGAGCCCTTGCCTTGTGAGGGCAGCTACTTCCAGCTGGCGGATTACAGCAAGATCAGCGACGAGCCCGACCTGGTCTTCGCGAAGCGCTTGGCCACCGAGCACGGTGTGGCAGCCATCCCGCTCAGCCCATTCTATAAGGACCCGCCACCGGGCCAACGCCTGCTCCGATTCTGCTTCGCGAAGCAGGATGAAACATTGGACAACGCCATTGAAAAGCTATGCGCGATCTAAGAGTGACACTCGTACAGAGCATGCTCCATTGGGAGAATGCAACGGCCAACCGCACCTTGTTCGCCGGTAAGCTGGAAGGCCTGAAAGGCACTACTGATCTGATCGTGCTGCCCGAGATGTGGAACACCGGCTTCACGATGAACACCGCCTTGGCCGAGACCATGGACGGAGAGACCGTGCGCTGGATGAAGGAACAAGCCGCGCATACGGATGCTGCGATCTACGGAAGTGTGATCATCACTGAAGGAGGCAGGACCTTCAATCGAGGACTCTTCGTCACGCCGGATGGCAGCGTTAAGAATTACGACAAGCGGCATCTCTTCCGCTTCGCGAACGAGACCGATCACTTCAGCGCCGGAAGGGACCGTGTGGTAGTGGAATGGCGCGAGTGGCGGATCCTGTTGCAGATCTGCTTCGACCTGCGCTTCCCCGTCTTTGCACGCAACAAAGGCGACTACGATGCTGCGCTATATGTGGCGAATTGGCCCGAGGCACGCCAGTATCCATGGAGCCAGCTGCTGATCGCGCGCGCCATAGAGAACCAGTGTTATGTGGTGGGTGTGAACCGCGTGGGCATGGACGGCAAGGGCATCCACTACACCGGCGACAGTGTGGCGATCGATCCGAAAGGGCAAGTGATCGCGTCGTGCAAACCATCCAATGACTGCATCACGCATGCGGCGTTCGATGGAGCTGCATTGATGGACTTCCGCGCGAAATTCCCGGTGGGGATGGAGACGGACGACTTCGACGTGAAGTACTGATCAGCGCATCACCTGCACGTGGCCCATGCGGGTCTGCTCGAACCCGAGGCGGCCGTCGGTATCCTCGATCAGGCGGTAGACGAGCCGGAAAGCGTAGACATCGTTCGTTGCTTGCTGCCCGCTGATCGTGCCGTCCCAGCCCGTATTGACGTCCGTGGAATGGAAGATCACACCGCCCCAGCGGTCGAAGACGTACATCTCGTATTCCCCGATGTTGTTGCCCACGGAAAGCCAAACATCATTGCGTCCGTCACCGTTCGGCGTGAAGGTGTTCGGGATGAAGATCGTGGGCCGGCAGAACTCGTTCACCATGGCACTGTCGGTCAGGGAACAGCCAAAGGCGTTGGTGATGGTCACGCTCTTCCAGCCGTATCCGTTCGCATGCAGGACCGGCGTGGTCTGTCCGCCATTCCACAGGAACGTGCTTCCAGGATTGCCAGCATCGATGTCCACGTAGTGCGGGTCCTCATCCAAGCAGGTAAAATACTGGTGCGTGGCCAAGCGGTCCGGGATCGGGTTGAAGATCACGTGGACCTCGTCCGAAGTGCTGCAATACCCGTTACTCACCTCCACGGAATAGGTGCCTGTGCTGCCCACTGGAATAGTGCGTGACGTGGCGCCATTGCTCCACAGGTATGCCTGGCCGGGGTTGCCCGCGTCCAACAGGAGCCATTCTCCGGAGCAAAGCACCGAGTCCGCGCCAAGGTCCACAACAGGCGGGTTGACAAAGGTTGCAGTGGCTGCATAGCTGGCCTCACAGCCGTTGGCACCCGTGATCGTTACGGCATACTGCCCTTGGGCCGTCACCGTGATCGCCTGAGTGGCCTGTCCGGAGCTCCATGCGAATGAAGCTCCCGGATTTCCAGCATCCAACGTGATCGTCTGCCCGATGCATGCGGTCTTATCGATGAGGTTATCCACTGGCACGGGATTGAAGATCACCACGGCCGTATCCGAATCCGAGCAGTAACCGTTCGTCGCGTTCACGATGTACGTGCCACTTGCCTGCACGTTCAACGTGGAGGTGACATCCCCCGTGTTCCACAAAAACTGCACCGGAGCGGACCCCGCGTTCAGTGTAATTTGTTCGCCGGCGCAGCGCTCGAGGTCCGGTCCGACATCCACCGTGACCCGCGGCTTCAGGACGACCACCGCATCGAATTGAGCAGAGCAGTTCTGCGGAGTTGTCACCGTTACGGAATAGGTGCCACTGGCGGTAGGGACGATGTTCGCGGAAGTTTCAGTCGTGCTCCAGATGTAGGAGCTGCCCGGATTGCCGGCGCTCAAAGTGGGAGGTGTAAGCTCACAGGAAGTTACGTCCTGCAACATGTCGATGGGAAGCGGATTGATCGAAATATGCAAGGCGTCCGTCGCTTGGCAGCCTGCGGGTGTGGTAACGGTGGCGCTATATGTGCCGGTCGTGTTCACCGTGATCTGGCCGGTGGTCGCGCCGGTGTTCCAAACCACGTTGTTCCCTGCATTGCCGGCATCGAGCACATGGTCGGCGACGCCGCACAGAGCAAGGTCAGGACCCAGGTCAACGACGGGCAACGGATCGAACGTGGCAACGAAGGACTTGATGGCTTGGCAGGCATTGGTATCGGTGATCGTGGCCGTGTATTGGCCTGCCTGGGTCACGGAGATGGTCTGCGTGGTCGCGTTGGTGTTCCAGTCATATGAGGATCCAGGGAACCCCGCATCCAGCAGTAGGGGCTGTCCTGCACACGTGCTCACGCTCACAGGTGTGATCAGGTTATCGAAGGCCACGGTGATGGTGGTGGAGTCCATCACGCTGCATCCGTTCTGGTCGGTAAGGGTAACAACATAGGTCGTTGTGGTATCCACCAGGATGGTCGGTGCGGCGATGTTGTCCGCGTTCAAATGACCGGCCGGTGACCAATGGACCTGATAGGGTGCGGTGAGGTTATGCGCGACGTGCAGTTGCATGCCCAACGCCGTGCACACGGTGGTGTCATTGGTCAACTGCACCGAGTAGGCAGGGTTCACGTTCACGGTGACCTGCGGGCTCTTTGAACATCCCGTCTGCGTGTCCGTCACCGTGCAGATGAACGTGGTCGTGGCGTTCGGCGTGGCCGTGGTATTGGCCGAGGTTGGGCTCTGCACAACACTTGCAGGTGACCATGAAATGGAATAGGGGGCAGTGGAAACAATGTTGGCCGAAAGCCCGACCGGGGCACCATGACAGATCGTGAGGTCGGTCGCTGAGGTGGTGGCGGCGGTCAAGCCGCTCACTCCCACCATCACATCCTCCGTATCGGTACAGCCCAGCGAATTCGTGGCGGTGACGGTATAGTTCGTTGTTGCGGACGGAGTGGCGATGGGGTTCGCTACGGTGGAGGAACTGAGGCCGTTGGCAGGGGACCAGGACCAAAAGATGCCCGAGCCGGAAGTCGTATGTGCCTGCAACTGTGTTCCGGCGACCCCGCAACGCGTGGTATCGCTGATGGGCAGGATACTGAAGGCCGGCGCCACGGTGACCCGCACCGAATCCACATACGTGCATCCGGCCGCATTCGTCACCTGTGCCTTGTACCACGTGCTGCTCGTCGGAAATGCCGTGGGCGATAGACTATTGTTTGAGCTCAAGGTGGCTGAAGGGGTCCATGTGAGTGGTTCCACGGGATCCTCGTACAGGGTGATCAACATATTGTCCATGCACCAATTGTCCTGGCCCGCCCCGGAATTCGCCAATTGCCTCCAGCGGAGCCTCGTGAAACTGCCGCTGGCGCCCAATGCGGGAACGGCCACATCCATCTGATTAAAGGATGGGTATGCATTCTCAAGGAAGGTCGACAGCAGCACCCATGTTGTTCCATTCGTGCTGTACTCGAGCACCACGTCCTCCCCGGGCTCGGCATCATCACACGGGGCCGCTCCGGATGCGATCTTCAAGGCGAAATGGACCATGCCGCCGTTGCTCAGGTCCATGGGGGGCGATGTCGCCTTGCGGACGCCGGATCCGTTGAAATAAAGAGCTGTGCCGGAGACCGAGCCGCAGACCGCGCTGGCACTTGCGCCCGACACGCTCTCCCACCAGGAGGCCCAGCCACCTTCAAAGGCGTCCGCATAGAGCACACGTTCCACTTCGGCATGAAGCACTGTGCTGTTCCCGGAGCAGATCGTATCGTTCGTGACCATGGCACGCAATGAGAAAATAGTGCTGGGCACCACATTGACGAATACACTGTCAACCGCACTGCCACAGCCAACAGGGCTTGTCACCTGCAACTTGTACCAGGTGCTCGCACTGGGATAGGCGATCGGATCGGGGATATTGGGATCAGACATCTGGGCCGAAGGACTCCAGTTCAGGTCGAACCATTGCGCATCCAGGATGGAACCCGTGCCAAGCTGCACCGAGGTGAACTGACAGACAGTGGCGGTGGTAGTTCCATTCACCGAAAGGTTCAACTGCGGCTGCACAGGCAGGCCCACGTGGAACTCGAAATGCTTCGGACAGCCGCTTGGGGAGATCTCCCCATCGACACGGTAAACATCGTTGTGGTCCGGGGTGAACGTGTAGCTGTTGCCCGTGGCGAGCACCGTGGAGGGATCGCTTGCGGTGGTCCACTGCGCATTCGCTAGCACGATGGGCGAGGCCAAGGTGATGGGGCCTGACGAGCAGATCACTGAATCCGCCGTGCTCGGCACTGCCATGTTATTGGAGAGACCGTACATGTAGCTTTCACCGGAGGCAAGACCATAAGCGTAGGCCAAGAACCCGGCTGCGGAACTGATCCGGTGTGTGCCTGCCGTGATGAAGATCTTGGCGTAGGAAAGGCCCGCACAAGCTGGGTAAGTGCTGAACATCGCCGCTGACACGGGACTACCGTCCAACATCAGTTGGGAGATCGCCCCGGTGGGCGTCACCACGCTGATGAAGTGGCCGATCACGGACTGTGTGGAGAACAACGTGGTGAACTGCACCGATGTGCTCATCCGGTCGTCCGGCATCAACATCAACAAAGAGGGATCACCGATGCCCGCACAGGTCTGGCCCTGCATCATCTGGGTCACGCTAATGGGCTTGTTGCCACTGATGCAGACCGGTTGCACGGTGTTCAGTACTTGATGGGACGCCCCGGCGTTCAAGTTGATGGGGGCTCCGCCGTCCACGGTCACCAAGGTATTGTCCTCACTTGCCAGAATGCGATAACCCCACGCGGTCAGGTTGCCCAATGGGACCGTATGGAAAACAGTCCCCCACGTGTTCACCGGCATCATCTGTTCGTTCGCGTGGTCACATGCTGCGCAGCTCACCACCGCACACATGCTTCCTCCGAAGACCGCGAAAGGCCGACACGGGCCGCTCGCAGCGGTACTCTCGACCAAGGTGCCGGTGAGGTCCGTGAGACCATTGAGTGCTTGCACTTGGTAGACCTGCCCAGCATTAAGATCCACCGTGAACGGGACATTCGGCGCATGGCCGGACGTAGTAGTGGTGGAAGGCGTGATGTTCACCGATGTACCATCCGTGGTGGCTACGATCAGCATCTCGCTCCGGAAGATGTAGGTGCCATTCGGGAAGGCCGTGGAAGTGCCCGGCAAAGCATCCACGCGATACGAAGTTCCCAAGCCTTTCACAGGCAGCACCTGGGTCGCATCGGTGGTCTGGTTCTGATAGTTGACCGCTGTTACGGTGACAGGCTCCACCGAGGAGATGTGGACACCACGGTCCAGCACGGACTCCGATCCGGTAACTTCATAAATACTGGGAACGACCACTGAGGTCACGCCGTTCGCGGCTATGCTGAAGGAGGTGCTCCAGCCTGCCAGCGGCACGCTCACGGTACCCGTGGTGGCTTGTGCCGAGGCGATCTTCACCGAGAGCTGTTGCGTGCCCGAGGCGTTCTGCATGAAGCCCAACCAGAACTCCCGGCCACGGGTATCCATTTGTTCGGCCTGCGCCGAGGCGGCGGAGGTAACGACCAGTAGGATGACACTGAGCAAAAGACGCATGCAGGGAGGGTTCAAGATCGGATCCGGCTTAGGATTTTCGACGCCTTGTTACGGGAGTAGGTCGAAGAAGGTTCCTTTCGACGAACACGCAAATCTAATCGACGAATTTTAACGAACAACTATTCCATAAGCCCGGTCACTAATAGCAAACGCCTTGCCAACAAAGGGAATAGCCGGATCTTCAGGAGGTTTAAGGCCTCAATACCGCACTATATGGAAAGTGCGATTTCTTCGACGAATGAGCTCAGGGGTGGTTTTTTACCTCCCAATTCGTCTCCACCGCCCAGCCTGCCCGCAATATCACCGGGTCCTGAAGTAGGAAGATCCGTTCCGGCTGTCGTCCATTGATAAATGAGCCTGTGGTCCATCTTCGGTTGCCGTCCTGGTCCTCGATCAGCTTCAGACCATAGCTGCCCGGCGCCAGATCGGACCATGCCAACTGTCCCGGTAAGGAGTCCAGCAAGGCTTCGCGGGAAATGCGACCTTGAGCGTTGCGTAGCTGAAGAACGAGCGGACCTGGAACAGCTGTTCCACTGTCCGCTGACAACATCACCTTCAGTTTCCCCAAGGTCCGAGGGTCGATCGCACCGAAACGGAGCCTCGTGGTGTCGTTGGTATCGCCCATCACGCCGCGGATCGCCTTGGGGTACAGGACCAACGAGGCGGACTTCCCGGCGGGAAGCTTGAGGTCCAACTGGATCGTACGCCGCTTTTCCGGGTCCAATGTGGCCGTGAAGGGTATCCGCACACTGTCCATCCGCAGTTCGGTATGGGCCGTGTCCAGCGCCGCTACCGGCCGGGAGCTCAAAAGCCGCAAAGCACCTGTTACTGCATCGCGGCCAGCGGTAACGGCCAAGTTAAACGGCATGGCGGCAGAGGTCCGGTAGGTCAGCGTATCCAACACGACACTATCCTCAGTGAGTATGAAACGTTGGCCCTTGAGCAGGTTGGTATCGGATGGCCAGAAGATCACCGAGTCCCGTTCCGCGCTCCATTCGGGCCACCAGGAAAGCTCTCCGCCCTGGCGGTCCATGGAGCTCAACTTCAACTCGCCTGCTCGGCGGGCCAGTACCACCTGCCATCCACGATCATCGAGCACCTTGGCGCTGGTGACGAACTGGATGGCCGACAGCGGTTGAAAGAGGAAAAGCTCTCGCGTGATCGAGTCCCGGGGATCGATCACGCTGTCCAAGAAGGCGATCTGCTCGTTCGGCAGATCGAAGCGGTAGTTGGCGTTACGGTCCAGCAAGGCGTTCAGGTGCATGGGACCACCGCGCAGATGGGCCAATAGGAAGCTGCCGTCCTTGGCCGTGCGGGTGAAATAGGCAGGCGGCGCTGTCCGCACGTCGCCTGTGTCGTTCGCATCGTGCAGCAGCACCAGCACGTCGGGTGCGGGTAGCCCACTGAAAGCATCGAGCACGCGTCCTTTCACCGAGAGACTGTCCACATGATCCCCCGTGGAGACCACGAATGACAGGCCCGCCGCCGGGTTGCCCTCACTAAGATCCTGCACCGCCTCGCCGATGTTGAAGGTATAGGTGGTGTTCGCCGCCAAAGGGGCGTTCAAAGTGATCAACACGTCCTTACTGCCGCTCACAAGAACGTCCGGTGCCTTGGCCAAGGGCGGGGAGACCAACAATCTTTCACGGACGCGGTCCAGTTTCACGCGTTCATCAAAGTGCAGCACGATCCTTTTTCCGGAGAACCGGATGCTCCCATCCGCCGGCTCCGAAGAGAGCAACTTGGGCGGCTCGGTGTCCTTGGGGCCGCCTTGCGGTTCCTTTATCTGCGCGCATGCCGCCAACAACACAGGCAATAACAAGACCCAAGCACTCTTGGTCATGGCAGTAGGGGCTCGATCAGGCTGCACAGTTCGGCCAGTCCGCGCTCATCCTCAGGGCCGAAGTCATTCAATGCGGCGCTATCCACATCGAACACGGCGGACACTTCGCCGCTGCGACCGCGCAAGGGAAGCACGATCTCACTGCGGCTCGCGGAACTGCACACGATATGGCCCGGGAACGCATCCACATCCGGCACCGTGATAATGCGGGCTTCCGCCCAAGCGGTGCCACAAACCCCTTTTCCATGGGCGATCGGGCTGCAGGCGATCGGGCCTTGAAAAGGCCCGACCACCAACTGTCCGTCCATCACGCGATAAAAGCCCGTCCAATGCCATTGAAAGACCTGCTGGACCGCGGCACAGAAATTCGCCATGGCCGCCACAGGGTCGCGTTCACCGGCCAAGAGCGCCTTCATCTGCGGAAACAGTGCCCTGTATAAGGATGCGCGGTCCGTGGTTTTTGGGATCACCAATTCGTCGGCCATGGTCAAATGAACGGTGCGAAGATACCGGCGGCTAGCGGCAGGGCCTGCTTTCCCAAGGCGCAGTAGAAGCTCCACGGATGCCCTCATCGCGTGCAGCGCCACCTTTAACGGACCCGGTGGATACTGGCGTTCGCCCGTCCGCCGGAACTTAAAGTGATCGAACTATCCGCGTTCATCCGCGCTCATCTGCGGTTTTCCCCCTCGCATTGCCGCGTCTGCATCCCACCTTTGCGGGGTACCATGTCCGAGTCCCACCCATCCGACAGCCAGCGGCGTAAAGCCCGGCGGAAGCAGCTCATGCGCAAGCTGCGGAGCAAGTACCGCGCGGTGCTGATCAACGAATCCACCTACGAGGAGCGCTTCAGCTTCCGGTTATCCCGGATCAATGTGATCCTCTTGGCGATCGGGCTTTTCATCCTCAACGCGCTGTTCGTCTCCACGATCATCGTCTTCACGCCCCTGAAGGAGTTCATTCCCGGCTACTCGAACCAAAAAGTGAAGGTGAACGCCTACCGCGCTATGGCCACCGCCGATTCGCTCGATCGCGCCATGGCCATCCGTGATGCCTACATCGACAACTTGCGCAACGTATTGAGCGGGAAGCTGCCTGCGGACAGCATCAACCTCACGGTGCCCACCGTGAAAGCGCCCGCAGCGGCGGATCTACAGCCTTCCGCAGCGGACAGCCTGATGCGTGAAAAGGTCCGGGCCGAGGAGGCCTATAGCGTGCATGCCACAGGGAACGCAGCGACGCTGGACCGCTTGGGTCTGCCTGGCCTGTTGTTCTTCCCGCCGCTCCGCGGGGTGGTCACCAACACCTTCAACGCAAGCGATGGGCACTACGGGATCGATATCGTTACCAAGGCCGATGAGGCCGTGAAGGCCTGCCTCGACGGTACCGTGATCCTCGCCAGCTGGACCAGTGACGCCGGTTACGTGATCCAGATCCAGCATACCCTCGACCTCGTGAGCGTATACAAGCACAACGCCGTGCTGCTAAAGAAGGTCGGCGATCATGTGAAGGCCGGTGAGGCGATCGCGATCGTCGGCAATAGCGGGGAGTACACCACTGGCCCGCACCTGCATTTCGAGCTGTGGTCCGGGGGCAAGGCCGTGGACCCGCAGACCTATATAGGCTTCAAGTGATGTCGTTGAAGGGCTTTGCCGCAAAGCTGCTGGCGCGACGATCGGTCACGCGAGTGATGCGCGCCGCCATGGACCCGGTGGCCACGCAACAGGCCGTGCTACGGAAGTTGATCGCCGGGGGAAAAGACACGGCCTTCGGAAAGGAGCACAGTTTGGAAAATGTGAAGGACCATGCTTCGCTGGTAAAGGCCGTTCCGCTCCGCGATTACGAAGCGCTGCGCCCGTGGATCGAGCGCATCGTGAAAGGCGAACGCGACGTGCTTTGGCCCGGAGTTCCGCTCTACCTCTGCAAGACCAGTGGCACCACCAGCGGAGCGAAGTACATCCCGATCACCCAAGAGAGCCTGCCCAATCATATCGGCAGTGCGCGCAACGCACTATTCGCCTACATCGCCCGCAGCGGCAACACGGACTTCGTGGATGGAAAAATGATCTTCCTCCAGGGCAGCCCGGTGTTGGACCGCAAAGGCAAAGTGCCCAGCGGCCGGCTCAGCGGCATCGTGGCGAACCATGTGCCTTCCTACCTGCTGAGGAACCGCATGCCCAGTTTCGCCACCAACAGCATTCCGGACTGGGAAACGAAGGTGGAGGCGATCGTGGGCGAAACGATGTCCGCCGACCTGCGCCTGATCAGCGGGATACCGGCTTGGGTGCAGATGTATTTCGAGCGCCTGCTGGCCCGAACCGGCAAGGCCACCGTGAAGGAAGTATTCCCTCATTTCTCACTCTTCGTCCATGGCGGTGTGAATTATGAGCCCTACCGCAGCCGCATGGAAGCACTGATCGGCGGAACTGTGGACCGCGTGGAGACCTTCCCCGCCAGCGAAGGCTTCATCGCCTACCAGGACCAAGGGCCCGGAGAAGGTCTGTTGCTCGTGCTGGACAACGGCATCTATTTCGAGTTCATCCCCACCAGCGAGATCGGAAAGCCCGGCGCGCGCCGCTTGTCCATTGGCGAAGTGGAACTGGGCGTGAATTATGCGCTGGTGCTGCACACCAATGCGGGCCTATGGGGCTATGAGATCGGAGACACCGTGAGGTTCGTTTCGCTGAAGCCGCCTCGCATTGTCGTTACCGGACGCACCAAGCAT
The DNA here is from genome assembly GCA_038234075.1 of Flavobacteriales bacterium. GTDB lineage: Bacteria > Bacteroidota > Bacteroidia > Flavobacteriales_F > PHOS-HE28 > PHOS-HE28. Next base: position 23,688 of record JBBSUV010000004.1, read on the forward strand.
TTCACCAGTGCCTTCGGCGAGCACGTTATCGCGGAAGAGGTGGAAGGTGCGTTGAAGGATGCCGTGACCGCCTTCCCGTGCGAAGTGTCTGAATTCACGGTGGCACCGCAGCTTTCGCCGAAAGAAGGGCTGCCGTTCCACGAATGGCATATTGAATTCGCCGTCCCACCGAAGGACACGGCGGGCTTCGCCCATACGATGGACGAGGCGTTGCAAAGACGTAATCCCTACTACAAGGACCTGATCACCGGTAATGTGTTGCGGCCTTTGGTGATCGTACCGGTGCAGCGTGGAGGGTTTGCGGCCTGGATGAAGGCGCGCGGCATGAACGATGCGCAAAGCAAAGTGCCGCGCTTGGCGAACGACCGGAAGTACGTGGAAGGTTTGGGAGCGTAGTGGACTGCTCCGGAAGGGCTAACGCCTCTTGATCTGTCGGCCCCACAAGGTGCCTGATCCCCGGATGGCGGTGATCAATCCTGTAAATTCTATGATCCTGTCCTAAAAACCTTATCCCGACCGGTGAAGATCACCGTCACAACTGCTGCACCACCTGCTCCTTGCCGATATAGCCGGTGTTCTGCCAGGTCAGCTGCTTGTTCTTATACACATGCAGGACAGGCAGTGCTTCCACGCCCAGCGCATGGCAGAGAGCCGGGTTCGCATCAGCATCAATGCGCACCACGGTCACCTTGTCGGCCATGTCCTTGCTGATCTCGTCCAAGTAAGGCTTCATCCGTTTGCACGGGGCGCACCAGTCGGCGTAGAAGTCCACCAGCACCACCTTGTCCGTATTGAACAGCGCTTCGAAATCGGTTTGGGACATGCCTACCGCTGATGTGGTTCCTTCCGTGGTTGCCAGCGGCAGGTCTGCGGCGTTCCATTTCATGATGCCGCCTTGCAGCTCATACACCTGTTGGAAGCCTTTCGAACGGAGCAAGTCCCCAGCCGCGCCGCTCCGGCCACCGCTGAGGCAGTATACGAAAACCGGCTGCGCGGGGTCCAGCTCAGTGATCTTCTCTTTGAACTGTCCGTCCGTCCAGTTCCAGTTCGCTGCATTGGCCAAGTGCCCCTTGGAAAATTCCTCTGGCGTGCGGACATCCAGCAACGGTGCAGAGGGCAGCTCCGTTATCTTTTGTTGGAACTCCTTGGCCGGCAGCTTGGCACCCGCACCTGGCGTTTGGCCGCTGGTGCAGCTAAAGAGGAACAACGCGGGAGCAAGAAGGAAGGGAGAGAACTTGGACATGTGCAGTTGGTGCATGGTGCAGGAAAATGGGATGCGATCGGGCCCTCAATGCACCCCGTAGTTTGATATGACCGCGCAAAACTAATCCGCGTGCGCAGCAGCCATTGTGACGCATGTCACAGAGCCGGGGAACAGGGAACTTCACATACTCCTATTGACATTCCGTTCCAACTTTTTGCACAAGATCTCCGATAATGGAGCCAAAGACGAATGAGGGATCGCATGCCGATGCGGTAATGTCCTGTCGCAGTTCAGAAAAGCATCCGTTCGTTCTCCCGACCTTCGCGCCATGCCCATTGGCACTGACATTCAAACCGCCTTAAACCTCCTGCGCAAAGGGGAGATCGTTGCCATCCCCACAGAGACCGTTTACGGCCTGGCAGCGAACGCCTACGACGAGGCTGCGGTACTGAAGATCTTCCAAGCCAAGCAGCGCCCGTCCTTCGACCCGTTGATCGTGCATGTACACAGCATGGAGCAGGTGAAGGAAGTAGTGTCATTTCCAGAACTCACTCGCAATGACACACAAAAGGAGGCCGAGGCGTTGATGGCCAGATTCTGGCCGGGACCGTTGACGTTGGTATTGCCGAGATCCGAGCGCGTCCCGGACCTCGTCACCAGCGGCTTGGATACGGTTGCCGTGCGCATGCCCGCGCATCCCATGGCATTGGAACTGCTCCGCTCGCTGGAGTTCCCGCTCGCCGCGCCCAGCGCGAACCCGTTCGGCTACGTGAGCCCCACCACCGCACAACATGTGGCGGACCAGCTTGGCGTTAAGATCCCTTACATCCTCGATGGTGGTCCTTGCACCGTAGGCGTGGAAAGCACCATCATCGGCTGGGAAAGCGATGCGGAACAATGGGTGCTGTACCGTCCTGGGGGTACGCCCGTGGCGGAGATCGAAGCCGTGATCGGCAACGTGGGCGTGGCGAAGAAACAGGTGATGCCCGTATCTCCTGGCACACTTGAAAGCCATTACGCACCGCGCAAGCCGGTCTTCATCGGTGATGTGAAAACCTTGCTCAAGGAACATGCAGGCAAGCGTGTCGCGGTGATCGCTTTCAACGAAAATCATGACGCCTGGCGCACCGAAGTGCTCTCCCCTAGCGGCGATCCAGCGGAGGCCGCACGCCACCTCTTCGCCGCGCTCCGCAGTTTGGACGCCAGCGATGCCGACGTGATCCTCGCCGAGATCTTCCCACATGAAGGCTTGGGCGCGGCGATCAACGACCGCCTGCGCCGTGCTTCGGCAAAGCGTCCGTGATGAACCGGATCGAATCCCGGCCTTCTCGTTGCGCTCTCCCGAGAAGATCGGGATGAAACAGTTGTGCCCGTTGCAGTTAAGCTCCTACCACGGAGAACACCACCAACATCTCCGGCCATCTATCTGCGTCGATCTGCGTTCATCTGCGGTTAAACCCAATGAGGGGCCTCCGGAAAATCCTTTGCGCTCTCCGCGTCCCTCGCCTGGGCGTAGCCGCTTCGGCGGAGCACGGTCTGCGGTTAAAGCCTTTCCGTAGTTAACCCCGAACTTTGCACCCCTCAACACCTTCCTGTGTCCGAAGAAAATTCCCCCAAACGCATCGCCATCCTTGGCAGCACCGGCTCCATCGGCACGCAGGCCTTGGATGTGATACGCGAGCAACCCGCGCATTTCACCGTGGAGCTGCTCACCGCCGGCAAGAACGCTGACCTGTTGATCCAGCAGGCGAAGGAGTTCAACCCGAATGCGGTGGTGATCGGCGACGAGAGCCGCTATGCCGAAGTGCGCGATGCCCTGTTCCCGCTGGGCGTGAAGGTCTTCGCCGGTGCTGAAGCCATCGCGCAGGCGGTGCAGATGGAGACCATCGACACGGTGCTCACCGCCATGGTGGGCTATGCAGGCATGCGCCCTACGCTGGCCGCGATCGATGCTGGCAAAGCCATCGCCTTGGCCAACAAGGAGACCTTGGTGGTGGCCGGTGAACTGGTGACCAAGCGGGCTCAGGCGCAGGCGGTGAACATCTACCCGGTGGACAGCGAGCACTCGGCCATCTTCCAATGTTTGGCCGGTGAATGGGAGAACCCCATCGAGAAGATCATCCTCACTGCCAGTGGAGGCCCGTTCCGGGGGAAAACAAATGGCGAACTCGCCGCAGTGACCAAGGCACAGGCCTTGAAGCACCCCAATTGGGCGATGGGCGCCAAGATCACCATCGACAGCGCCAGCCTGATGAACAAGGGCTTGGAGGCGATCGAGGCCAAGTGGCTGTTCAACCTGAAGCCGGAGCAGGTGGAGATCATCGTGCATCCGCAGAGCATCATCCACAGCTTGGTGCAATTTCGCGATGGCAGCATGAAGGCCCAGCTCGGCCTGCCTGACATGAAGTTGCCGATCCAATACGCGCTGGCTTATCCAGAGCGTCTGGTCACCACATGGCCGCGCTTCGATTTCACGAAGTACCCGAGCTTCACCTTTGAGCAGCCCGACCTGGAAGCCTTCCCCAACCTGCAGCTCGCGCTGGATGCCATGGAACGTGGCGGCAATGCGCCCTGCGTGTTGAATGCGGCGAACGAAGTGGCGGTGGAAGCTTTCCTTCAGGAGCGCATCGGCTTCCTGGAAATGAGCGACATGATCGCGGATCGGCTTGCAAAGGCGACCTTTGTGGCTTCACCTACGCTCGAAGAACTCGAAGCCAGCGATGCGGAAACGCGACGCGCAGCCCACGAGACCCTGAATTCCCCGCTATGGAGATCCTGATCTACGCCGGACAATTGATCCTGGGCCTGTCCATTCTAGTGGCCCTGCACGAGTTCGGCCACTTCCTGCCCGCCAAGCTCTTCGGCATGCGCGTGGAGAAGTTCTTCCTCTTCTTCGATGCGCCGTATGCCTTGGTGAAGAAGAAGATCGGCGATACGGTGTATGGCATCGGTTGCCTGCCCTTCGGTGGTTACGTGAAGATCGCCGGTATGGTGGACGAGAGCATGGACGCTGAACAGAAAGAGCGCATGCAGCGGCCGCCAGAACCGTGGGAATTCCGCGCCAAGCCCGTGTGGCAGCGCCTTATCGTGATGGTGGGCGGCGTAACCGTGAACCTGCTGTTGGGCTTCGCGATCTATGCCATGGTATTGTTCGTCTGGGGCCGTGAATACCTGCCCGTGCAAAACCTGACCTACGGCATCGCGCCCAGCGAGTTGATGAAAAGCGAGGGCTTCCGTGACGGCGACAAGATCATCGACGTGGACGGACGTGACCCTCAGACCCTCGGCGATGTCTCCTTGGCGATCCTGATAGACGGTGCGCGCGAGGTGACCGTGGAGCGCGAGGACAGCACCGGTAAGCCGGAGAAAAAGAGGATCGCATTGAGCGCGAACATCCAAGAGCAGATCTTGGAAAGCAACGACAAGATGCTCTTCAGCCCGCGCTTCCCGTTCTACGTGGATTCCGTGCTGGCAGGCAATAATGCAGCGAAGACCGGCAGTTTCCGTAAGGGTGACCGCATCATCGCGGTGAACGGCCAACCGGCGCGCTATTTCCAGGATTTCGTGGCGGCGGTGAAAGGACGCAAGGACGAGCACGTGGAAGTGACACTGCTGCGCGAAGGCCATGAGGTGCGTGTGCCGGTGGAAGTGGATGTCAACGGTATCGTGGGACTGCAGCCACGTTCCCCGTCGGACTACTTCAAGTTCTCCACCGAGAAGTACAGCTTTCTCGGCAGTATCCCGGCAGGCATCCGCTACGGCTGGCTGCGCTTGAAGGACAACGTCTCCTCCTTTAAGCTCTTGGGCAGCAAGGCGGGCATGAAGCAGATGGGTGGCTTGATCGCCATGAGCAAAGCTTACGGCCCGCACTGGGTGTGGCAGCGCTTCTGGGAGATGACGGCCTTCCTTTCCTTGGCCTTAGCGGTGCTGAACATCCTTCCGATCCCAGCCTTGGACGGTGGCCACGTGGTGTTCCTGCTCTATGAGGCCATCGCGCGCAAACCGGCGAACCCCAAGGTGCTGGAGTACGCGCAGATGGCCGGCATGGTCTTCCTGCTCACGGTGATCATCGCGGTGAATGGCCACGACATCGTGAAGTTGGTGACTGGGAATTTGTAGGTGGGTGCCGCGGAGCCGCGGAGACGCAGAGAATGCGATTCCGTGAACGCGGTATAAGTATCCCCGTGGATACGCTTGGGGAGTGCATTACCAATTGCCTTGTCCGTCCTGGTTATCTCCGCATCTATGCGGCTCCTTCAAACCGGTCTGTTCGCACTGCCTCTTCTCCGCGCCTCTGCGCCTCTGCGGCCTATTCCCATAACCTCTGTGTCTCTTTCTCCGTAGGAACGTGGAAACCCCTCCTGCCATGCCACATGTCATGCTTGTCGAGGACGACGCTTTAGTCCGCACGTTGATCGCCCACCACGCCATGGATTCCAACTGGCGCGTCACCACCTTGAAAGACGGCCGGGAGCTGGAGCGGATGCTGCTGGACGAACCGGCGGACCTGCTGCTTATCGATCTGGGCCTGCCCCATGTGGACGGGCTGTCCTTGGTGGAGAACTTGCGGGCCAAGGGCATCACCACGCCCGTGCTCATCATCACGGCTTACGAGCTGCCACACCTGTTCGCCACCATTTCCGGCGCCGGTGCGGATGGCTTGTTGCAAAAGCCGTTCGATCCGGACGAGCTCATCGCTCGCATGGAGCGCTTGCTGGCGGCATAAGCGCCAAAGCCATTACACGCATACGATGCCGGCTTTTCATTCGTGAAGGCTTGGCAAACCCGACCTTCGCGTCGTGGCATCCACCTATGACGTTCTGATCCTGGGTCGTGGCATCGCCGGTGCGGTGCTTGCGGAAGCCTGCCGCATGCGCGGCCTCTCTTTCCATGTGTTCGATATGAAGCGGGAAGGGAATGCTTCCATGGCGGCGGGTGGCGTGGTGAACCCTGTGGTACTGCGCCGGGATGTGCCCTGCTGGCGCGCGAGCGAACTGATGCTCCTATCACCGGCCTTTTATGAAGCGTGGCAGGAGCGTTTAAGTATCATCGCTTGGCATCCCATGTCGGTGGTGAAGATCTTCCCCACGCCGAACGAGGTAAAACAGTGGGCACGTGCGATGGCAAAGCCGGACACGGCATCCTTCATCGCGAGCAGGTCCGAGCCAGAGGTCGATGCAGCGCCGCTGCACATACCACATGGCTATGGCACGGTGACGGATGCGGCATGGTTGGACATTCCGATGCTGCTCGATGCACAACGTGCCGAGTTGATGCGCAACGGAGAACTCACCGAGCGGGATGTGGACGGAACCGGGATCGAGGTCGGCCCGGAAGGTGTGCGGATCGGCGGGATACAAGGCCGCTTGCTCGTTCGTTGCACGGGCCCATTCGCCGGTGACGCCGGTCTTGTTCCCGTGCAAGGCGAAACGCTGACCGTGCGCATACCCGGCCTGCACCTCACACGGATGGTACACGGTGCGGCGGGCCTATTGCCCATGGGCGCGGAGCTTTACCGCGTGGGGGCCACGTTCGAATGGTCGGACGTATGGAAAGGCCCGACGGAGGAGGCCCGCGCATTGCTTCTGGGAAAACTGGAAGCATTCGTGAAAGCACCGATCGAAGTGGTCGCGCAACATGCCGGTGTGCGGCCTACAGCGCGCGATCGGCGGCCGATACTTGGCAAGACCGGAGCACATGAAGCGGTGCTCAACGGCCTTGGTGTGCGCGGTGTGCTGCTTGCTCCATGGTGCGCGGAACACTTGCTGGACCACTTGTTCGAAGGTAGGGAGTTGGATCCAGAGGTGGACCGCCAACGCTTCGCCTAGCCTTCTTTGGTCAGGCTTCCGGCCTCCATCCCGATCACATCGGCCAATGGCTGCCGGTGGAATTTTACGCTGAAGCCGTCGAAGCGGAGCCGCGCATCGGCATTGACCGTTTTTGATGCACTGCTGAGGTCCCACGCCAGATGCGGATGCTGTTGCGTGAACACCTGAAGGTCCTCATTCACTACGAACTCGACATGCTCATAGCCTTCCGGGTAAAAGCTTCCCGGCTTTGGCGCGGGCAGTTCGACCACATCGATCCGTCTCTCTTCATAATGGAAAGGCCGGTGGAGCCGATAGGTGGCAATGGGTCTTCCCCCGATCAAGCTTTCGCCGAGCAGCGTGCCATCCGCATCCAACGCCTTTCGCAAGGTCTCATACCGCTCCTCGCCTTCCACGCGATAGCACACATGGTCGAGCTCCATAGCGGCGACCACAATATTGCATTGCGCCATCGCGGCGAAAACCTTTTCAAGGAAAGGCCCGGGGTCGATCATCCTACCGGTCGATCACCTGCTTCCACCCGGCGATGGATGCATCACCTGTTCCAGTCCATCAGGGAAATAGCGATCCTCGAGCTTCACGAATTCGTCACCGCGCATGAAGTGGCCCATGTTCACATCCTCCACTTTGTCCAGGCCGCATGCCGCCAACAGTTCCATCAGGGACAGCAGCGTGTTGCGGTGGAAGTTGAAGACCCGTTCGCTCTTCTCACTCACCACTATCCCGCGCACCAACGCAGGATCCTGGGTGGTGATACCGGTGGGGCAATCATTCGTATTGCATCGTAAAGCTTGTATGCAACCCAAGGAGAACATGAAGCCACGGGCACTGTTGCACAGGTCCGCACCGAGTGCCAGCATCTTCATCAGGCTGGCCGAGGTGAGCACTTTACCGCTGGCGATGATCTTGATCTCCCCATGCAGTCCGAAGCGCTCGAGTGTCCTGCGCACGAACATCAAAGCGGGTTCGATGGGCATGCCGACGGAATCCGTGAACTCCAAAGGGGATGCGCCGGTCCCTCCTTCCGCACCGTCCACGGTGATGAAGTCCGGACGTATGCCGGAGGAGACCATTTTCTCACAGAGTTCCGTGAATTCATCCGTGCGGCCGATGCAGAGTTTGAAGCCTACGGGCAGGCCACCGCTCAATTCGCGCAGTTGGCTGATGAAGCGCAGGAATCCGTCCGCGTCGGTAAAGGCGCTGTGGCCGGGAGGTGAAAGCACGGTGGTATGCGGCTCGATGTGGCGGATGCGTGCGATCTCCTTTGAGTTCTTCACTGCGGGAAGAACGCCGCCATGGCCGGGCTTGGCCCCCTGCGAGATCTTCAGCTCGATCATGCGCACCTGATGGTTTTCGGCCACCTTGGTCCGGAACAGTTCTGGATCGAAATTGCCTTCCTTGGTGCGGCAACCGAAGTAGCCGGTCCCGATCTGCCAGACGAGGTCGCCACCGGGCTTCAGGTGATGGTCGCTCAGGCCTCCTTCGCCGGTGTTGTGGTAGAAGCCGCCTTTGCGCGCTCCAGTGTTCAGTGCCAGCACCGCACGATCGCTCAAGGCACCGAAGCTCATGGCGGAGACGTTCAGAAGCGATGCCATGTAGGGCTTCTTGCAGTATTCGCCCCCGATCTTTATCAGGGGTGGATCGGCGGGCACCTCTTTCGGGTAGATGGTATGTCGGATACCCTCATAGTTCGCGGCATTGATGTCGAGCTGTGTACCGAACGGCACGGTATCACCCACATTCTTAGCACGTTGATAGACCAACGAGCGTTGCTGCCTGCTGAATGGGCGACCATCGGTGTGACGCTCGATGAAATACTGTTGGATCTCCGGAGCGATGAATTCCAAGGCATAGCGCATGTAGCCGATCACGGGGAAATTCCGGAGGATGGTGTGCCTGGTCTGCACCATGTTATAGATCCCCAGTGCGGTCAATGGCAATACGACGGCATAGGCCCAGAATGCCCGGTGATCGACGATCCCAAGGATGGCGATGATGACCAAAAGGGCAAAGACGATGAAATAGAAGATCTTGCGCATGGGGGTTAATTTAGACGTGCCGGCAAGGCATAGGCCGGAGGACTTTCAAAATTCAGTCAACGGGGTAACAATCCGGGACCGGAAAGGTGCGTTATCGCTGAATCCTGCGCCTGCTCGGCCGTATCTTGCAACATCGTCACCTCATGTATCATCCTCCTCGTCATGAGAAGGACTACTAAATCCTTCAGATGAAGAAACTCCGCATATTACCCGCCATTATATTGGCGACCTCAACCGCCGTCCTTTCCGCACAAGAGCATCCTCCAGCTGATCGTCCGGCTCCGATCAGTTGGTCCTTGCAGCTTGGAGGAAGCAGCATGGGGCAGACCACCGGTTCAGTGGATGAATGGCGTCGTTCGGCGCCGAACAGTGCCATTCTGCAAGGTGCGGTCCCGATGGGTGATGACCGCGGCTTTTTCCAACGTACCCCCAATATCAACGGCGGGGGCTTCCTCTCCATCACCGCGGGTCTTCGGCCCTTCAAGAAGCTTCGTGGCGGTTCACGGATCTCCTCCGAGCTGCGACTGGGTTTCCAGTATTCCGGCCGGTACGACCGCTATGACAGCCGCTATGGCGAGTCACGCTTTCCGCATGACACGCTGGTCTCGCAAGTGACGGGCGAGGTGGTCTACACGGATTCCGTGGTAACGGAGACCTACCGTTTTGAGCAGCGTGCACGGATGTTCGGTCTGGATGCGTCCCTTTTGCTCCGGGCAAAAGCGGGCAAGCGCTTCGAGTTCTATGGAGGTGTGGGACTCGCTGGCGGAATGGTCCTTGATCCACGCACAACGATCACCTATAACCGTAGAACATATTTGGAAGGCTCATACAACCATTCGGACCGGTACTCCAATGATAACCAGCGATCGCAGGAAGAGGAGTTCACCGAAGGCTCCGGAGCTTGGCTTGGGGGTTATGTTCCTTTGGGCGTGGACCTGCGTTTTGGCAAGCAACATGAGGACGGTTTTGAATTCCACCTGTTCACGGAGATCCACCCGGGCCTGAACTACGTGTCCGTGGGAAGTGCAGGGGATCGATGGTCCTCTGCCATGGACGCCAGCTTGGGTGTACGCTTTGTGTTGAAGTGAATGGTCTGATCCATTTTATTTCCCATCAAGCGTCGTGGGCGCAAAAGATGTGCGGTACGCAAAATGATTATATTTGAATATCCCGCGTGGCCAAATTAGGCTGGGATCGATGTGTGGAAGATCGGTTGGCGATCGTAGCTCTTCAGCGAAGGCACCATAAGAACCGCAAGAACGTGGCATCCACAAGTTTGACCTTGGGCGAGCACTGGGAACAGTTCATCCAAAGCAAGATCGCAACAGGTCGTTATAGCACCGTGAGCGAGGTGGTACGGGAGGCTCTTCGCTTCATGGAGGAACGCGAGATGAAGTTGAACGCTTTGCGTGCCCATTTGGCCGAAGGCACGGATCAAGCTGTAAAAGGCCGGTTCGACGAAGGGTATTCGCTGGACGGACTGATCAGCGAATTGGATGGCTGAGCCGACCCGGAGCTTCCGGATCACCTTACGCGCCAAAGCAGACTTGATCGCGATCGGCCGATACACTGAGCGTGCTTGGGGAAAGCGGCAGCGGGACAAGTACCTCACCGAATTGGATGCTTGCTTCAAGCTGTTGGCGCGAAATGCCAAACTTGGCAGGCCTCGGCCCGAGATCCAAGAAGGCTATTACAGCTTTTCGCAAGGATCACATGTGATCTTCTACATTCTCGCAGAGAAGCACATCGACATCATCGGCATACCCATAAGTCGATGGATCTCCCTAATTTCTTTTGAACTCGATGCACGAGTTAGCTCAGACCTTACTGTTCCAGATCTCCTTCGGAAGTCCCGGAGAGTGAGTCCGTACCTTTGCCACCCTTCACCACCCACGGTGGAATGTGCACTTCATGAGCGACGCGATCAAGCACGAATGCGGACTGGCCTTCATCCGCTTGCGGAAACCATTGGCACATTACCAGGAGCGCTACGGCAGTGCGCTTTACGGCCTCACCAAGCTGTACCTGCTGATGGAGAAGCAGCACAACCGCGGGCAGGATGGCGCTGGCGTGGCCACCATCAAGCTGGACCCGCCGCCGGGCGCCAACTTCATCGATCGCGATCGCAGCACCTCCAAGGACGCCATCCAGCTGATCTTCGACCGCATCCACAAGGGCATTGCTGCCGCAATGGCGGAGAATCCCATGGCCGCGACCGACGCCGAGCTGTTAAAGCAGACCGCACCTTACGTGGGTGAACTACTACTGGGCCACCTGCGCTATGCCACCTTTGGAAAGGACGAACTGGAGAACTGCCACCCGCGCCGCCGCCTCAGCAACTGGATCACGCGCAACCTCGTGGTGGCCGGCAACTTCAACATGACCAATGTGGACGAGCTCTTCAACCTGCTCGTCAGCATCGGCCAAACGCCCAAGGAACGTAGCGATACCATGACCGTGCTCGAAAAGATCGGGCACTACCTGGACATGGAGAATGAGCGGCTGCGCGGCATTTACCATCAGCTCGGATACAACGACCGGCAGATCACCAAGATGATCGAGGAGAAGCTGGACGTGAAAAGCATCCTGCAACAAAGTGCGATCGACTTCGACGGCGGCTACGCCCTGGCGGGCCTCATCGGTCACGGTGATGCCTTTGTACTGCGCGATCCCGCCGGCATCCGTCCGTGCTACTGGTACGCCGATGACGAAGTGGTGGTGGCAGCGAGCGAACGGCCGGCGATCCAAACGGCCTTTGGCCTGAAGGTGGACCAAGTCCATGAATTGGAGCCGGGCAAGGCCTTGATCGTGAAGAAGGACGGCACCTATTCCACGGAAGAGATCCTGCCGCCGTTGGAAAAACGCTCGTGCAGTTTCGAGCGCATCTACTTCAGCCGGGGCAGCGACACGGACGTATATCGCGAGCGCATCGCACTGGGCCGCTCCGTATGTCCGGCGATCCTGGAAATGATCGACCACGACCTGGAGAACACCGTGTTCTCATTCATCCCCAACACTGCGGAGGTGGCGTGCTACGGCATGATGAAGGAGATGGAGGATGAGCTCGACCGTGTGAAGGAACGCCGCATCCTGGAGTTGGGTCCGAACCCCGATCCGGTGAAGTTGCGTGCCATTCTTGCGCTGCGCCCACGCTTGGAAAAGGTGGCGATCAAGGACGCAAAATTGCGCACCTTCATCACCAACGAGAGCTCGCGGGCGGACCTCGTGGCGCACGTATACGACATCACGTACGGCACTGTGCGTCCGGGAGTGGATTCGCTGGTGGTGATCGACGACAGCATTGTGCGCGGCACAACGCTGAAGCAGAGCATTCTTAAAATGCTGGACCGCCTCGAGCCGAAGAAGATCGTGGTGGTGAGCAGTGCGCCGCAGATCCGCTACCCCGATTGCTACGGCATCGACATGGCGAAGATGGGCGACCTCGCGGCCTTCCAAGCGGCCATCTCCTTGCTGAAGGAGACCAAGCAGGCGAATATCATCGACGATGTGTACGACCGATGCTTGGCCATGGTGGACAGGCCGATCACGGAACAAACCAACGTGGTGAAGGACATCTACCGGCCGGTCACCGCGGAGCAGATCAGCAAGCGCATCGGCGAACTGTTGACCTCGCCGGAGATCCGCGCCGAGGTGAACATCGTGTACCAGAGCATCGAGGGCCTGCACGCTGCGTGCCCCGACCACACCGGCGACTGGTACTTCACCGGCAACTACCCAACACCCGGTGGCAACCGCGTGGTGAACCGGGCCTTCATCAACTGGAGACAGGGGAAGAACGTGCGGGCTTACTGAGGTTGTGAGATAAGCCGCAGAGAACGCAAAGCCCTCATCCCCCGCCCCTTCTCCCGGGGAGAAGGGGTGACTCGCTTGGCTCGTTGGCAGAAACATTGCGATCTGTGCTCTTTGCCGATCGCACTCAATACTCCCGTTGTCTCCAATATAGCGAGTGTTGTCGGCAGCCTGACAACTGACAACGAGCAACTGACAACTTACTCGGGCATCCCCAACGCCCTGCGGTAAGTCGAATCCGCCACTGCGTTCTCTCCCCAATACGGCTCCATCACTTGTTCCTTCAGCCTTGCGGTGGTGGTGAGGGTGCGCACCTTGTCGCCGAAACCGTCGGGACGTGTTTCCTCCCATCCGAAGATCACATGCGGAAAGGCAGTGCCGAAGTGGATGGAAACCGTGCGGTCCAATGAGGTGAAGCGCATGCTGTATGTGCTGGTGTCACCTTGTGCGGTGAGCGTCGCGGCCACCTTCACGGGTTGCACGGGCTTGTGCATCAGACGCAGGTAGCTCAGCGTGGGCAGCATGTCCACCGTGTTTGAAGGAAGTTTCCTCGGGTCGATGCGGATCTGAGCCATGACGTGGTCCTCTAGGTCGGCGTGGCCGATGGTGCCGTTCTTATCGCCGTCGGCCTGGAAGTAGCTGCGCAACTCGTAGCGGTAGCCTTTGGCCTGTCGGTTCAATTGCATGAACATCTGCCCGCACCAGTCCTGCGTGGTGCAGCTCACCTTCATCGGCGGCGTTCCATCCACGGGGCTGAAGGTGCTTGTCATCAGCGAGTATTCATAGATGCCGGTGACGAAGCGATCCATGCGGTTCAACTTCAGCACGCTGGTTTGCGGCGCATCGCCTTGGCCTTCGAACTTCACTTGTGCGCTATCCAAGAGATCCTCCGTTACGAAGACTAGCACCGCATCACCGTTGCGCAGCTCGCCGTAGCGTGCCTGGGTGAGCGCGTAGTGGCTCAACTCTGCTTTGCCTTGATGCCAGTAGGTGTTGAATTCCGCAGAAGGGGCAATGCCCACAGGCTTTGCATCATTCGTCTGCGGTTGTGAAGTGCCGGTTGAACAGGCAGCCAGCAATACCGTGATAGCTCCCACGCCGATCGCTAATGGCCATGTGCGTTTCATGGTACGAAGTTCGGGATAATGGTTTCTAGCGCCAAAGTGCATTTTGAGGGACGTTACAGACGGAAATAGGCGCAATTGCTTACTTCTGATTCCCGAAATAATTGGACAGAACGTTGGAGTGCGCATTGATATCCTCAATGCCATGCTCCCTGACGATCGTATCCCCCGTCAAGGTGCAATCTGTACTCCATCCCCACATCACCGAGTCCCGTCCATTTTGCGACAGAACGGTTTTAACCATTTCGATCTTACCTATCAGATTTCTTTTATAGGCAAGGATAAAATTCGAGGTGGAAACATCAGATCCAACAGAAAACTCCCCGCCATCTTCCCTTGGTGAGGCATAGTAGTAGCGTTCAAATTTATCATATCGGGATTCAATATGGATCCTATTCACGGGTGAATGCTTTTCATTCTGCCGAATGATGTCAACAAGTTCTGATCTATTCTGGTCGGCTTTCATAACAATGAATATCTCCGTCTTATACTGCAATGCTCCAACTTTACGCAGCGAATCACCCCAAACATCCTGTTCCAATTGTTTTGGATAAACAACGACCGGATCCTGGTTACAGCTTGTGAGTAAAACCAGCAAACACAAGGTGCAAGAATTTAAGTATGTCGCCACTGCCATCCTATTGGTTCATTTCGTCATGAAAACTCTGGTCCGTAATGCCTTGTTGAATAACGCGTATAATTTTAACAAGGGTTCCGTAGGGCATAGCCTCATCCGGATTTGAGCCAGGTTAGATTGCATCAAATAATAACTGATCTCTAATGGCATTGTGTCCTCTTTAATGGAAGTCATCACTTGTGCGACTCAATCAGCGTATCGCCCAACAGTGTGCAATTACTTGTCCACGTGATCCTGAGGGAATCAGAAGAACCCAACCAGTCTCGTCTTATCATGCTTATTCCGCATATTAGGTCGGAGGTGTGTTCCCAAATGTAGTCCGGAGACCAGCCACTGCTGCTTTCCGTAAAATCAACGGGAGTATCTCTACTAGATCGGTAGTAATAACGATCGAAGCTGGTGTATCGGTCTTCAACTTGCTTCCTGTCAATAGGTGCCAACGATTCATTTCTATTTATAATTGAAAAGAGGAGCTTCCTTTCTACAGGTGCATTTTGTATAATAAATACTTCGCGTTTAATATTGTCAATAGATTCACCTTCGTTTTTACGTGGTGTTGCATCCATTTCCAATTGTTTGGCATAATATACCTGCGGCTTACTGGAACACCCAACAATGCTTAATGCTACAGAAAAACCAAGCATTGAAAGTACGAGGTAACCGAATCTCATTACAGCCTACCAGTTATTGAGTTCTCCCATGCGGCGGTGGCTATAAATGGGCGAACGTTATGTATATGTTGCAGCACAATCCAAGCCTTAAAACCACCTAGTGCAATTCTCTCGGGATGATCAGTTAAATCCTCAATGTTCAGACCAAAATGATCGTAAAGCGCTATACTGTATCTTACTATGTAGTCGAATGCATTTATCATGTCATAGCTTTCAATCTTAACTTCATATGCCCACGTGTCGTTCCAACATATTGTGAGACCACCGGCAAACTTGTCAGCCGATGTGCCAAAGTGGGGGCGGTCATATAATTGGCTGTTCAAATGAGTCTTACCATCGAATAAAATCTTCGGATCACCTTTTGAATCTTTCAACTTCTGTTTTATGCCATTCTCGATATTAGTTATGAATTGAACGGTACTCTGATGTTTTTTAATGTTTTTTGTAAGTACAGTATCGCTAAATAAAGCACCAGTACTTTGTTCAAATCTATCTACCATCGAAAGTGCGACGGCTTCTAATTCGCCAACAGAAAAAAGAGTAGACACCATGACTCGCATAAACAGCCGGAGATTTTTAATTGGATTTTGAATGAAACTATGCATCGAACTACTGATGCTCTCAATTTCAGCTATTGTATATGCAAAATGGCCAGTCTCCTCGTGTACACCATCACCATAGCGCAGGTCATCAGCAAGTACGGTTGCCGATTCATCGAGTTCCTTTTCCCTGTACTTATTGAATAAAAAGGGATACATTCTAATTGCCGCACTCGTAGCTGCTGGTACATCTTGGTCATTCAACCAAGCAGACACCTTCAAGTGCGAGCCATTTATAGATCTTGGCACTTTCCATTTCAGCAGTATTTCATTTTTCCCAGGAACACTAACTGAACGCTGGTATATCGTGGTTATGGATTTTTCATCAATTGAGTATCCCCACTTTACCTTACTCACTAATTCGCTGAGGACAAAATCTTTTGTGTTGAAACCGGTAATCCGGTACTCGTAAATAGCGCCCCCGCTTACGATACTTGGTCCCGTCACTTGGGTCACATGGATATCCACCTTAACGCCTTGGGTATTCGCCCCTGAGGAGGGCTTCAACCAATTTCCAAATGGGCTGTTGTAACCCACGGTTTCGCCAAATTCGAAAATGCTATCCTGCTTTAGGTCTGCCATGGAAACAGTTGAGAGTCATTGAAGAAAAGACAGTAGTCCAATGCCTAGTCTATTATTCAGGTGTAGGCGGTGTAGCTTCGTCCAAGAGGGAGAGCTTGTTCTCGCTTGGAATAATGATCTCGTTCACCTCCTTCTCCACATCGAATTCACAGCAAGGCAATCCGCTTTGTGCGAGGCCAACAGATCCAGCTTGAATGATGGTCAGTTCAGTGGGGACGATCGTCTGCCAAGCTTCTTCTACAAAGCCCTCCACATCGTTCATCTCATCCACCACGGAGAGGTAGAGCTTATCGTCCGTGTCGATCACCAGCGGTGTGCCATCCCAGATCTCGCCGGTTTCCATGAAGAAAGCCACCGTTGCTTCATAGCCTTCCACAATGGGGACCATTACACGGGCCATGCCGCTTTGCAAGAAGGCTTGGAAGCCTTGATCCAGGCTGTCCGTGGATTGGAACAGCTTCTTCCAATCGCAACGCTTTGCCCAGTAGTATGGAAAGAACTGCTGGGAAAGCAGGTCCCAATCAAATGCTTGCTCGAAGAACTTTACTTGCGTGCTGTAATCGCGCATCAACTCCGTATTGGGAAGCCGGGGAACATCGCAGTCGCCGTCCACATAGAAATCATGCCCTTGTACCAGTGGAGGGGAGAACGGGGAAATGAGCATTTCGATGCAAAGCCGCTTGATCTCCGTGTTGACCACCTGGGCATTGTATAAGGGGTTTTGCCCATCCTCCGCTTCGCCTTGTGCTGCTGCAATGGCGGCATCGGCAGCGGCTTGACTCGAAGCGGCGGCCGCATTGTAGGCGTCCAGTTGGGCGTTGTACGCACTCATCACGGCATCGTAAACACTTTGCTGCCAAGCCGCATAAGCCGACGCCGCCCAGACCCCTTTGGCTGAGATGGTGACACTGAACGACTTGAATTTGGTCGTATTGACCGAGATCGGGATCTGGCCTGTTACTGGGCCCGTAGGCGCTTGAAAGCTGATGTTATGGGTTTTGTTGCTACCACTCAATCCACCAACGCTATACGTGTAACCGGCAGCTTGTATCGTGATGGAGGCTTTATTGCCCGTAATTCGATGGTAAACACCGCTTCCACTACCCGAAATGGTGTTACATTGATAATCCTGCGGCAAGCTCAAGTCCTGATAGGAGAAGGATTGTGGGCTATCAGTGCCGCCGGGTGATTCCGAATGTGGCATTGAGACGGTAACCTCTTGGTCCAAGGGCACGACCGGCGTAACCCCATATATGGCGCACAGATCTTCGTAATTATCCCGGTTGATGTCTGAGGCCACATTGATCTTATGTGCCGAATCCGAGGGATGCACAGGGGGGAGTATGACCCCGGAATCGCCTGGTCCGCCGTTTCCACCCCCGGATGTCGATGCTGCTTCCTCTGCTTCAACGATCACCGCCCTCTTGTAGAATCGCGCCGGTTCCGGCACCATGAATTCGTAGGTCAGGCGCTTTCCGTAGTTAACAAGCCGGTTGGTATACACTTTGTCGATCCAGCGATATACGCCGGTGACATGTAGAACTCCGCTCCGATTGTCAAAGCCGTGCTTGTTGTTTTCCTCAAACTCCTTGATGATGGTAGAGGTGCGCTTGACCGTGGTTTTTTGCACGATGCGTTCCAGGGCCCTCTTAGTGACTTCTTCCGCGTATGTTTTGGCGATGGAGTTGGATTCGGAACTGGATCGTGATGTCGCAAAGTCTCCGTATATGTCAACACCCCATTTCACCACTTTCGCTCCACCATGGACATATGCATTAAATCCGTAATTGTTGGAGCGGTCGTTCTCAATGACCTTGGCCACCTCTGTGCTCATTTCGTGCCTCTGTGTGCTAATGGTGTCAGAGATGTTCTCGACCTCGGTCTCGGAGGTGAGTTCAGTGGTGTTAGCCGTGCTCACCAAGTTCCGGGTGCTCTTCTCCTTGTATTCTTTGGCCATGATGTTCTCGATGTGGGAGACCTCACCCGGTATATAGCAGCAAAGCTCCTGCTCCACTCTGCGGTAATCCACAACGCCAATGGAATTGATGGCATAATGTATGGGCTCATCGTCATCGACCGAATAGACCTGTACAGCAGTCCCGTTCAATAGATTTCCGTTCAGGACACCCTCTTTAGCAAAAATGAGATCCACATCATTACTCAACTTCAATGTTCCCTCGATCTTGACCACCGCACCCGTCGGGATGCTCAACTCCTCGTTCGGGAATAGTTTGAGCATCAAAAGCCCATTGCCTTGGCTCAAAATGGATACTGCGGCACTGTCCAACTCTTCCCCGGATGACAGGACCACGGCATTAACTGCACTGGTGCCAACTTCCGGTGTAAGGGAATAATTCGCCTTCTTCAAGTAGGCCCCATCATAGTCCACGAAGATGGACATGAACAGCTCCTGGCCGGTTGTTTTCGCTTCTTTAAGACTTAGTGTATAGTCAAAGCGGTTCAATGCCTCCACCTTCACCGGCACTCCGTTGATAAGGGCGGAGGAAACCACCTTTCGTCCTTTTACTTGGGAGGCCTTTGAACATTGTCGCCGCTCCATCTCCAACATTTCAAGCACGATGGGGACAGATGCTGCTTGCAGTTTACACGGGACGATATAGGCAGCGGCATCCTTCGAAAGATCCTCATACCCCACATAATCCTTGGAGAAAGGCAACGGATAGCTGAATTCAAAATTCGGAAAGATCGAATCCGGAAAGAGCGTGTCCGGGTTAAAATCCTTCTCGCCATTACCATTGGTATTAATGAGTTCCTGTATCTCCGGATGGGCTGTTAAGTAATCGTCCACCGCCGTAGTGAATGCTGTGTCATATGCCGACTCAGCCTTCTTCAAAGCTATTTCGTAATTCTCCGCATAGGTTGAGCCGTACTCGCAGAACTCTTCCTTGAGGGTGTTCAACTCCGCACAATCCATACGGGCCAATTCTGCTTTATGTGCAGTTGTGGCCTTCTTGTAATTTTTGACCTTTCCGGTGCTCGTGAATTCGGTCGGGTTGCCCGTCGTCGCTAAGGTCCGAACTGCTGTAAAAGCTGGTGGGACCACGACCTTCGCGTCGGCCAACCGCTTCTTGAAGCGAGTTTGCTTGAATTCCAGATCCAACGGCTTTTCTTTACGTGGCAACTGGACCAGTTTTGTCACATTTTCCACGGTCGAAAAGCTCGACCGCATTTTGACCAAATAGTTCCCGGCCACGATCATTTGCAGACAGGCTTGCCGCACTGGTCTGTTTTCCTTAACGAGGATGTCATACAGGACGTAATCCCAAAGTTTCTTCCGTTGGAGGTGACTGTCGCGGTGCTCAGTGCGGAACTCAGTGGCTGGTCCAGTATCTCTTCGTCGATCTGGTTCCGGTTCTTCAACAACCGGTTAGAGAAGTCCCATAACAATGGGATGGAAGCCTTTACTTCATTGATGGAATTGAACTTACTGGCTGCCGGGAAGGTATTTGCAGTATTCCGGACGGCAAGTCTGGCGGCACTCAGATCCGTGACCCCCACGATGCCTGCCTGAAAGAAACTCCCACTCGGATCCGGGTGTTCAATGAATCCCAGTGCAAAACGGTCTTCATCAATGAGTTGCGGCGCACGGGCTGAAACAAACCGGAAGAGGTTGATCTTGGACTTGGATTCCATGGTAGGATGGTGTTGGGTTTTTGGGGTATCGGACTATCAACGACTATGGGGAGCTTAAAGTATTGCCTTACCCCATTATGGCGGAAATGACTTATCAACAATGCATTCCGGCGGTTGAGATAAATTGCTTTTTGCCACTGGGAACGCGAAGGGATTCCGCCGGATATACCTTACTCCGGAACCTTCACCACTTGCCAGAACGTATCGACGTGAAATCAGAATATAATAAGTTTCACTTCTTGCTCAAACTAATATACTTTGTGTCGCATTCGTCAAATATCACGTAATAATCCATCGCATTGCCAGAATTCTGCAAGGAAAGTGACATTTCCTTAGCATCGAATATAAATGAAGCGATCTGGGGCTTAGGTTGTTCTATCCTTTTTGTCGTGATTGAAGTCAAATCACCTTTGTACTGATCCCATTCTAATGGGATTAAAATGTCAGTCATATTATGATTGTATTGAAGAATAGCGCTTCCTTTTAGGCTGCGAGAAATGGTGTTCAGAATAAATTTCAACGAATCATGTTCTAAATACAGATTTAATGACAGATTGCAACTATTTAGAATCGAGTTGCTTTGCCATATTCCTAATATAGAATCATTCCCACTATAATAAGAGTTGTTTATTAGCTTCTGCAACCCTATTAAATTCGTATCCGCATCCTGCGAATTTGGCATAGCGCTTTCCGGCTTTTTTTCACTGCCATCATGGATATTTGTGTAGCGACTGCTCCCATCACATGATTGAAACCCCATTGATATGACGACAATAAATGCGGCATTTAAAATAAGACTAACTATTCTTACACTCTTCATAGTAAGAGCCTCCTTATCGAGGTGCGGACATACGGCACTGTGCTATCATGCGTGAAAAGATCAATAGCACTTCGTATCCCCAAATCTGAACAACATCTCATTGCTGATTCGCAAGCTTGTTTGGGTTTCACTGAAATCACCCCAATATCGAGAAGTATCAATACAATAGCCCAGTGGGTCATGTCCGGGATCTTGCCGCATGGTGTTTATACGCTCACGAGATGCCAATTGCCAGGCGCGGTTCTTATTTTTGATAAAGCTTAATATATATTTTTTGAATCCGCCATCGAATCCTTTCAATGTGTAAATTATGCGTATGCATGCCATTACATCACCTTTGTGGTAAATAAATCCATCTTCAACTGAAATGGTTGCGTCAAAGAATCCATAAGTGACAATTCCGTTCATCGTGTCTCTATAGGCCTCTTCCGAGATGAACCATGTCTCTTCAAATACCTTCGCGGCATTCAGCACCTGTATGGATGTTCTGCATGTGATATAATTACAAGAAGGCTTCATGCGGCAATAGGTCGCAGCTTTAATGTACGAATCCTGCCCGCAGAAAAATGTGTCAGCCGCTTCATACACCGTACTTAAACGGACAATGTTATTTGCATGTTTATCCCAGTAACAAGTAGTGTCTGTTTGGTCGGCGACCATTTCGAGGTTATACACTATGCCGTCACATTGTAAAACACTGCTTGTATAGTCATCATATAGTCGATGCGTGTCCTTTAATGCTACGAAATTCACGTCTTGAGAAGCATGATCTTTAGTGCGATTTCGTGGGTCTACAGCATGGCAAGACCCCAACATAGAGGGTATGATGAAAAGGGTGATACCGATAGTATTATTTACAATTTTCATAGTCAAAAATTATTTTCAACAGTTCATAATATTTCTTCCGGTTGTCGAAGCCATTGATCCCCTCTGATGTTTTCTGTTTCTTAGCTGATGGCGCGTTTACCTTGGCAGACACCCCAATAATATCATCATTGTCGGCATATTCATTAATTCCATTTATGTGCCAATACCATCCGGCAGCGTCACATGCATAGTACATGCCGGTAGATATTTTTGACGCCAATTCATCGACGTCTTGCATCTCTTCTAAGGAAATGTACTGATTGGAAGTTCGCGCATTGAAGGCTGTAACAGACTCCTCAAATCCCGCCCTATTATCCATATACAGCTTGAATAAATTCTTTTTTTCCGCATCTTGAGTCTGATAACAAAAATAATTCAAGTAATTGTAGTCATGTGTTATTTGTTTCAACCCACGGCCTTGGTAAAAATCACCTCCAAAATATCCTGTATTCTGTACATTTTCATAGGTTGATCTGAATTTATTTGTCTCGGAATAGGCTTGCGCCAAAAAATGAATCCTGCGTAAACAGGTATCAATTTTGTATTTGCTAAAAATTCTGTCCAATTGGTTCACAAACGTAGTATAATTGGCCTCTTCATTTTTGATATTTAACCCTTTCGCTTTGAACATAAAGAGTCTATCTGCAAAGGCTTTCTTATCCTCAGCCTTTTCATCATATACCGGTTGATTCACTACTACAAGATTCACACGCACCGCCTCTGGAGGCCGCGTACCTCTATCTGTACTTGGTATGACTTTCCCGTCATTATCTATGTAAGTTCTGTTCTTACGCACGTCGAGAGGTATTTTTGAAATAGGATTTGTGTCCAATTGTCTCAACTGGGTAACTATGTAATCCAAATCCTTTGCGCTCAGATTGCCCTTACAGAGGCATCTTTGTTTTTCTGATACCTGTTTCGATGTGGCGGTTCCAGATCTGTTCACCTCGGTTTCAATAGTTCTGGATACGATCTTTCCATTTTGCGCTGTTGCGACTATTCCAAGTTGAATTCCAATTTTCTGAAAAGGAATTGGAACAACTACGTCGATTTCAACGATAAATGTGTTTGACACAGACTGTGTCATGGGGTCAACGACCGGTTTGCCGGAGTAGGTGAGGCCATCATAATCGGCGGTCACGGTTTGAACGGGACCCGTGGTGCTCACTGTGATGGTTAAAGCAACGCGGTTTTCATACTGGCCTGTTTTTTCCGAGTTAGCATTATACATGCCTTGCCTAATGCTGGATACTCCGACACGCGCATCCGTGATTGCAATTGCCTCTTTTGTCTGAAGCCAGTCTCCAAAGTCACTTGTAACGCCGAATTTATCGTCGAATTCGAAGATGGAGTTTCCCATATGCTCAAATTGTTGGGTAGTGAAGTTCTATGGAGAGCAACGATAGGTCAGCGCCAAATAGTGTGCTGAAGGTATTCTTTCTGGCTAAGAGGGGCACTGGATTTTATCAACAATGTGATCTGGCGCTTGCCTTTCAAACCGTGACACATCTCACCGATCCTCCCACTCCCACCCGGTAGCTTCGCGGCGCGCAACATGCAGCACTACTGGGACATCATCATCAACGCCTACACGGGCTATTGGAACTACCTCGGTGGGGAGATCTCGCACTTCAACTGGCGCAATTACTTCTGGTGGCTGGTGGGACTTTCGCTCTTTGCGTGGACCGCTGAGATCCTTTTCCCCTGGCGCAAGGACCAGCCGCGCATCCGGCAGGATTTCTGGCTGGACGGCTTCTATATGTTCTTCAACTATTTCCTCTTCTCGTTGATCGTCTACAACGCGGTGAGCAACGTGGCGGTGGACCTCTTCAACAACGTGCTGGCACGATTCGGCATCACCAACATCGCGGCCATCGAGATCGGGTCTTGGCCGCATTGGACACAACTTCTTACGCTCTTTTTAGTGGCGGACTTCATCCATTGGAACGTCCACCGCATGCTGCACCGTGTGCCTTGGATGTGGAAGTTCCACCAGGTGCATCACAGCGTGAAACAGATGGGCTTCGCGGCGCACTTACGTTTCCACTGGATGGAGAACGTGTTCTACAAAAGCGCGCAGTACATCCCCTTGGCCATGATCGGTTTCGGGCTGAAGGATTTTTTCATCGTCTACATTTTCGCCACAGCCATCGGGCACTTGAACCACAGCAACCTGAACCTCAGCTACGGTCCGCTGAAGTATGTGTTGAACAATCCCCGGATGCACATTTGGCACCATGTGAAGGCCCTTCCCGCAGGACGGAAATACGGCATCAACTACGGCATCAGCCTCAGCCTGTGGGATTATCTCTTCGGCACCGCCGTGATCCCTTTCAACGGCCGCGACATCGAACTCGGCTTCCCCGGTGATGAGACGTTCCCGAATACACTCATCAAGCAACTCGCTTTTCCCCCGCGCAAAAGATCCACTTCATCATCACAGGAAGGCCTTGTTGCCAATGACAAAAGAAGCGCTATCGTGTAATGGTGTGATACTTGCTTCATCGGCTGATCAAACCCGGAAAATGCCTGCACACATAACAACTTTACGCCGCACCGCGCTTGCGTTGCTCTTACTACACGGCGCGGGGATCGCACAAGCTCAACATGTTCAGGAACCCGCGTATCAGGACAAGTTGCAACATTTGCTCTCGGACAATACGCCCGTGATCGATGTGCCCCAATTGGCCAAGGAGCCAAAAGCCATGCTGCTTGATGCTCGGCCTACAGAGGAGTACGACGTGAGCCACATCGCCAGATCGCGCCGTGTAGGCTTCAGCGACTTTGACCTTGCCAAGGTGAAGGACCTGCCAAAGGACACCGCCATCGTGGTGTATTGCTCCGTGGGCTACCGCAGCGGGAAAGTCACCGAGAAACTGTTGAATGCCGGCTTCACCAACGTGAAGAATCTCTACGGCGGCATCTTCGAGTGGGTGAACACGGGCCACGCCGTCGTTGACGATTCGGGGAGGCCGACCGATCGCATTCACGCTTACAACAAGAGCTGGTCACGCTGGGTGCTGAAGGGCGAAAAAGTGTATTAGTCGTGAGTCTTGAGTCTTGAGTCTTGAGTCCAGAGTCTGCAAGCTGTGAGTCAGGACCGAGCAGGACTCACGACCCAATAGACTCCGGACTCACGACTTCTTCCCTACCTAATGGCAATGAACAACCTCATCACGAAGCATTGGAAACACGCTTTTTTCGCATGTTTGTTATCGCCCGTAGCGGAGGCCCAGGTGGACGGCTTCAACAAAGGCGCGGGCAACGTGGACCTGGTGGCCTCGCTCAGCTATGAGAAAGGATCGGCCTATTACCTCGCGGAAGGCACTGCGGCTATCAAGCGTTCCCGGCTCGCCGCAACGCTCTTCGCTGCAGGTGGGCTAACGGAAGATCTGGACCTTCAACTCAGCATCCCGTTCATCAGCAACAGCACGGAAGCAGGCTTTCAGGATGTCTCGGCTTTCCTGAAATGGCTTCCCGTGAAAACTGCTTTGGGAAAGGGGAAGCTCACACTCGGGCCTGCGCTGGGATTCAGCTTGCCGCTCACGGATTACCAGACCGAGGGCGTGAACGCGATCGGACAACACGCTACAAGCGTGATCCCCATGGGCGTGGTGCAATACACTTGGAACACGGGTTGGTTCGTCAGCCTTGTGGGTGGTGAGGTGTTCTCTTCCGACCCCACACCGGATGCGCTCATCAGCACCTTTCGATCCGGCCACTTCAACGCCACGCACTATTGGGAGCTATATGTGCAAGGCCAGAAAGCGGACGGAGGCAAGAATTATCGGGGCATCGGCGAGTTGGCCCCTATGAGTTTCACGCAACTGGGCGTCGACTTCTTGAAGGCCGGCGGTAAGTATTACAGGCCCATTGGTAAGCGCTTCGGCATCGTCGGCGAGGTGAGCTATGTGCTTAGTGGGCGGAACGTCGATCAAGCGGTATTGCTGGCAGGGTCGTTCATCCTTCACTTCCGGAAATAGGCAGCGCCGTCAAGTCGTGAGGGATATTCGGACCACCTTCTGCATCCTACGAACAATCCAAGGTCCCAGAGCGTCATTTGTCAATGCAAGTCACATCCAAGAACGACGTTACTGTTGAAAGTGCCGTGGAAGACGCCGCGATCACCTCCATCGAGGTGGCAACGGACTTTCACGCCGTCCGTGACCGCACGATGGCCATCTGCGCCCCGCTCCGCGTTGAGGACCATGTAGTGCAGCCCGTGGTGGACGTTTCGCCACCCAAGTGGCACCTTGGCCACACCACCTGGTTCTACGAGCAGTTCATCCTGAAAGGGGCCGAAGGCTACAAGCTGTTCAATGATGACATGGCCTACATGTTCAACAGCTACTACGAGACCGTCGGCAAGCGCGTACTGCGCGCCGACCGGGGCAACATGACGCGGCCGACGCTGGAGGAGGTGCATGCGTACCGCGCGCACGTGGACAAGGCGATGGACGCTTTCCTGTCCAGCGGAAAGGCATCGGAAGAGGCGCTGCGCATTTTGGAGCTGGGCTTGAACCACGAGCAACAGCACCAGGAACTGTTAGTGACGGACATCAAGTACATCCTTGGCAACAACCCGCTCTTTCCGAAGTACGATGACTTCACGGAGAGCGAAGCGGAAAAGACCAAAGGAGAGTTCATCGAGATCGCTGGCGGACTGTATTCCATCGGCTTTGAAGGCCCTGGCTTCAGCTTCGATAATGAGCACGGTAGGCATCAGGTTTTCCTGAACGACTTCGCCATCAGCGACAGACTGGTCACCAACGGAGAATTCCTATCCTTCATGGACGAGGGCGGTTACGCGGATTTCAAATTCTGGCACAGTGACGGCTGGCAGTGGGTACAGGAGAACAAGGTGCAAGCGCCGATGCACTGGCACAAGGTGGACGGAACGTGGCACTACTACACGTTGAAGGGGCTTGCTGTAGTGGAGCCCAAGATGCCGCTCTGCCACATTTCATTTTATGAGGCGTTCGCCTTTGCGGAATGGAAAGGCATGCGCCTGCCCACGGAAGCCGAATGGGAAGTGGCCAGCAATCGCTTTCAATGGGGCCAGCGCTGGGAATGGACGAACAGCGCCTACCTGGCCTATCCGGGTTTCAAGCGCGCGTCCGGTGCACTCGGTGAATACAACGGCAAGTTCATGGTGAACCAGATGGTGCTACGGGGGGCCTCTGTGGCTACTGCGCCAGATCAGTCACGTGCCACATACAGGAATTTTTTCCAGCCATGGCTAAGGTGGCAGTACATGGGGTTGCGGTTGGCGAAGGATGTTCAGTCGAGATCAGGAAATTGAAAGATCGGATGATAAAAGACGCGAGCAATACCAGCGCCACGCTATTGGCCGAACAACGACCCGGCCCGGCCACTGAAGAATTCCGAACACATGTCCTAGCGGGTCTTGCGGGATCGCCGAAGAGGCTCAGCTCGCGCTACTTTTATGATGCGGAGGGCGACCGGTTGTTCCAGCGTATCATGGCCTCGGAAGATTACTACGTGACCCGTGCCGAGGATGAGATCCTGCGCGAACAGACCGATGACGTGTTGAAAGCATTGGCGAACGGGCATAAGCGTTTCTCGCTTTTCGAACTCGGGGCTGGGGATGGTGTGAAAACCCTGCACCTGTTGCGCCGCGCACTGGAACAAGGCCGCGACCCGCTTTACCGGCCCATCGACATTTCCGAGAATGTACTGGAGCAGCTACGGCAGCGACTGAAAAAGGATCTCCCTGCATTACGATATCATGCAGAGCAGGGCGAATACTTCGAAGCCATCAAGCGCGGGTTCACGGATCCATCCGAGCCGAAAGCCGTGTTGTTCCTTGGCTCCAACATCGGCAACCTGACCCACGCACACGCCGTCGCTTTACTGAAAGGCGTAGCTGAATACCTCGGCCCGAATGACCGCTTCCTCGTGGGCTTCGACCGCAAGAAGGATCCTGCGACGATACGTCGCGCGTACAATGACAGCGAGGGTTTCACCAACGCCTTCAACCTCAACCTGCTACGGCGCATCAACAATGAACTGGGCGCGGACTTCAACTTAAACCAGTTCATCCACACCCCCGTGTACGATCCCTGCACCGGCCGAGCGCTCAGTTACATCGTGAGCACCTCCGACCAAGTGGTGCACATCCCCGGTGCGGAAAGCCCATTCCATTTCAAGGCATGGGAGGCACTGCACACGGAGATCAGCCAGAAGTATGATGACACGATGATCGAGGACCTCGCCAAGCATTCGGGACTGCGCATTACGGAGCGCTTCACCGATAGCAAAGGTTATTTCACCGATGTCGTTTTTGCCACACAAAAAGCAAGCACATGAAAGCCGTTTGGAACGGAAAGACCATAGCCGAAAGCAACGATACCGTCGTGGTGGAGAACAACCACTACTTCCCTGCTGACGCGATCACGAAGGAATACTTCAAACCATCAGGAACGCACACCCATTGCCCTTGGAAAGGAGAGGCGAGCTACTACACGCTGAACGTGGAAGGCAAGGAGAACCCGGATGCCGCTTGGTATTATCCCGAACCGAAGGATGCGGCCAAGGAGATCAAAGGGTACGTGGCGTTCTGGAATGGAGTTGAGGTGGTGGGTTAACCGCGGAGAGCGCGGAGAACGCGGAGAGGAGTTTGCTCTGGAAGGGTCTACCGCAAAGGACGCTAAGTACACGAAGCCCCCCCGTTTACGCAGCCTTGGATAGGACCTTCCTTTGCGTTCTCCGCGCCCTTTGCGGTTAAAAACTGGTCACTTGTTGTTGATCCCTGCCACTAACCGCTCCACGTCCTCCTCGTTGTTGTAGAAGTGGAGCCCGATCCGGATGCCCGCGCCCCGCAACTGTGCCTGCACGCCGGCCTCCCTCATTTTGGCCAAGCGTTCCTCGTCGCCTTCAATGATCAGGATGCTTGCGCGCACCGCGGGATCGAGGCCACTTAGTGTCCGCACACCAGCCTTATCCATCTGCTCAATGGCAAGGTCACAGAGTTGCCTTACGCGCGTCTGGACCGCTTCGGGACCTATTGCCGTGGACCGCTTCAACGCATCGGTCAGCCGTACCAAGGAGACAGGGTCAAGATGTCCTTCGGTAAGCGCAGCTATGGGTTCGAAGCCGTTCCGTTCCGTCAGTTCCGATCGCACGGCTTCCGTCAAGTGGAAAAAGCCATTACCAAAACCGGCCAAGGGCCACTTGTACCCGCTGGCCCCGAGGATGTCAATGGGTGTATGCCTTAGGTCGAGAGGCACGCTGCACCAGGACTGCGTGATATCGAGTACAGACCAAGCACCGTGTGCGCGACACAATTCCGTTAGGGCAGGTAGATCGATCATGTGACCCGTCCGCCATTGCACATGGCTGATGGCCACGAGCTGTGGACGTTCACGTTCCATGGTTGCTGCCAACAGATCCATCGGAATGGTCCCGTCCGTGGCAGGTTTCATCATCACCACCTCAAAGCCGTTCCATTTGAAAGGCGCGTGCAGCGTGGGATAATCGCCTTCCACCAAAAGCACTTTCGGCCGGTGCTTGAGCATCGGTGCCAAGCGCGACATTCCTCCGGTGAAGTTCTGCATCAAGGCCGTGCCCGTGCTGCTGCCGCCGATATGTTCAGCGACCGCGTTGACCAAACCGACCCGCCGTGGACCGTTCCAGGGGATGAATCGTGAAGAGCCCTCCAGCATCAATGCCTCCTGCTCCAAGCGCGCGGCTTCTTCCGTGGAACGCGCGATGAGCCCGCAGGAGGACGTGTCCACGTAGGTCTTGCCTTCCAGCCCTGGATAGTCGTAGCGGAGTGCCTTCCAGTCAGGTGTGTTCGATGTTCCCATGGTGCAAAGGTCCGCATTGCTCACGGTCATTTGTTCAAATGATCTTGGTACGCCTCGCCGACAAAGCGCAGATGTTCGGTATCCTTGTTTATCAACGGACGACACCATGCGCCATGTTCTTCTCTTTGCTTTTGTATTGACCTTTATTAATGCTCACGCACAATTATCGGTCACGGCCAATGTGATGGACGATGCGTGCGGAACCTGTAGCGGTTGCATTACATGGGGAGCTACTGGCGGAACAGCCCCTTATGCCTACACGTGGTCCCCAACACCGGCCACGGGTCAGGGAACAAACCATGCTTGCGGCCTTTGTGCAGGCACATGGTCGGTGACCGTAACGGACTCGAACGGCGATGACGTGACAGCATCGGCAACGGTTGGGACGACCACAGAGTTGCTTGTACCCAGCAGTTCCAGCAATCCGCCCGGCCATAGCTGCAATGCAGCTTGTACCGGGAATTGGACCTCCGCCGGGCCTTTGGGTGGAACTGCGCCATACACCGTTTCCGTGAGCAACGGTGGCACAGGATCAGCAACAGCCTACTATGCCCAGCTCAGTGGTCTATGCCCTGGAACGACGTATGACGCCACGATCACCGATGCGAATGGCTGTTCCTCGACCTTCTCCAATATCAATGTGCTGGATGGTACGACCCCGCAGGTGGTTTCCCAGACCATGAACGGTGCTTGCCTCGGCCTTCAACAGGGCACTGCGGTGCTCACTTTTGACCAACCGGTCGTTCAGGCCGTCCTTTATTCCGGACAAGCGAATTTTTCGTGGTCCGGAAATGTGCTTACAATATCTGGTCTTGCACCTTCAACAATAGTGCTTGCTGTGACCGGTACGGATGCGTGGTGTCCAGCTCAGGTCGTGTTGGACATAACTCAAGACCCTGCTGTCTGCGGCACCTTGAACGGCCGCGTTTTTGCGGATCTGGATGGGAACTGCACACAGGACCCTTCAGATCCAGGCATTCCATACCATGTGTTGGTAGCGCAACCCGGGAACCGAGCAATGGTGACGAATGCACAAGGCGATTACGAGGTGGGCTTGGTCTATGGGTCGTTCACCTTGGACAATGCCGGCACGGATTATTCCGCTGATTGCCTCGTGCCATTCCCGACACCGTTCACCTTATCCACCGGCAGCCCGGTGGCTACGATCGATGTAGCGGAAACACCGCTGCTCGGTGCGGATGTCCGCGCTTTTCTCAGTGCGTCCGTGCATAGGCCTGGTTGGAGCACGTACTACACCGTGCAAGCCCGCAACAATACACCCTTTGAAATGCAGAACGTGGCAATGGAACTCAGTTATGACCCGTTGCTTGGGTTCAACTCGGCCACAGGCTCTCCAACTTCAAGTGGCGCTGGAATTGTTCAATGGACTATTCCTGTTTTGGCCCCGTTCAGCTCGACCATGTACTGGGTCTCGCTTCATGTACCACCCGACCCGTTGCTCTTAGGCACGGTGGTGAACAGTACGCTTACGCTGACCCCGCAAACACCTGACAGCGACCCGGGAAATGACGTGTACTCCATTTCAAAAACGATCACCAACTCCTACGACCCCAATGACAAGCGGTCCATCACCAGTTCCCGGTCATCCGAGGAAACCTACTTCCTCGATCTCGACACCTACGTGGACCACACCGTCCGTTTCCAGAACACGGGCACTGCGGATGCGATCGACGTGTACATTCTCGACACCATCAGCGACCGCTATGACCTCACCTCATTCCAACTACTGGGCGCTTCCCACAACATGGTGCCGAGCATTCAGGAAGACCGGACGTTGCGTTTCGACTTCCCTAACATCATGCTGCCCGACAGCGGTGCGAACGAGGCGGCCAGCCACGGCTTCGTTTCCTATCGGCTGAAACCCACGAATGATCTGGCCGTGAGCGATGTTCTGCGCAACACGGCGGACATCTTCTTCGACATCAATCCGGCGGTGCGCACGAACACCACGGAGCTGACTGCTGAATTCAGTGTTGGCATTCCGGAACGTGAAGGGCTACCACTCTTGCTTGCACCAAACCCTTCAAGTTCCCATGTTCGGGTCACAACGCCGGGTGCAGGAACGCTCGTTGAGATCTGCTCGATCGACGGGCGTATTCTTCAACAGGCCAAGACATCTAGCGCCTCATTCGATCTTGACGTTCGCCCGTTCGCCCCCGGCACTTACATCGTGAGGGCCACGGCTCCTTCCGGCAATGTGCAGGTAGCGCGGTTCATCCGGCAGTGAAAGATTGAGCCATGGGCTCAACCGGTACTTTTCTTCCGTTCGTAGTTGCCTCACACCGGTAGACGCATCTACAGCTCAGCGTCCCTCTGTGCCCCCGCGCCCTCGCCTGGGCGTAGCCGCTTCAGCGAAGCCCGGTCTGTGGTTTCTCTTCCTCCTCTTTCTTCAGCCAAGTCTTTATCTCAACGGTCTCGTGCAGTGTACGATGTACGGGGCATCGGTCGGCGATCTCCAGCAGCCGCTTTCGTT
This sequence comes from Flavobacteriales bacterium, assembly GCA_038234075.1. Classification (GTDB taxonomy): domain Bacteria; phylum Bacteroidota; class Bacteroidia; order Flavobacteriales_F; family PHOS-HE28; genus PHOS-HE28. Next base: position 55,846 of record JBBSUV010000004.1, read on the forward strand.
GTTCATCATCCAGATCCCCGTGCAACTCCACCATGCGTTCAAAGCGATCGATCTTACCAGTCCCACCATCGGCGCAGCTCTCACAGTCCTTAGCGTGGATCTTGCCGTGCCGCAGGTGGACGTAAGCTTCCTGCAGGTCCCATTTCTTCCGCTCGGCATACATCTTCATCGTCATGGCGGTGCAGGCGCCCAGTGCCGCGCTCAGCAGGTCGTAGGGTGACGGCCCGTAGTTGTTGCCGCCGGCATTCTCCGGTTCGTCGGCCGTGAGGTGATGGCCGTTCGCCAGGATCTGCGTGGTGTACTTCTCATTCGCGATGTGGACCACCACCGGCATGTCGCTTTGCAGCTCCTCCTCCGGCTGCCCCATCGGCAAGTAGCGCCGCGACCATTCAGCGATCATACGCCCCGCGTAGTTGGAGTCTTTCCGATCACTCAGCAGATGGTCCGCGCCGTCCAAGCTGAGGAAGCTCTTCGGATGCCGTGCGGCTTGGAAGAGGACCGCCGCATTGTCGATGCTCACCACCGTATCCTGCGGGCTGTGTGCGATAAGGATGGGTTTGCGCAGGTTGCCGAGGATGGCTGCGAGGTTGCGCTTCTCCAGGTCTTCCACAAAGCTGCGGGCGATGATGAACGGCCTTCCTCCGATGTTGACCTCCGCATGGCCTTCCGTATTGATCTTCTCAAGGTCACTTCGGAAGAGCCTTTTGATGTGCCCGATATCGCCCGGTGCGGCGATGGTGGCCACAACCTTGATGTTCTCGGCTTCGGCTCCGGCCACGATCGCTGCCGCTCCGCCCAACGAATGCCCGATGATCAACGCGGGCGCGATGTGTTCCTTCTTCAAATAATCCATTGCGGCGTGCAGATCTTCCACATTGCTGCTGAAGTTGGTCTCGCTGAACTCGCCTTCACTGTTGCCCAAGCCGGTGAAGTCGAAGCGCAACACCCCGAATCCGGCGCCCGTGAGCGCGCGACTGACGTTGCGCACCGCATGAAGGTCCTTGCTGCACGTGAAGCAGTGGGCGAAGAGCGCGAAGTATACAGGCTTGCGGTCGGCGGGTAGGTCGATACGCGCACTGAGCATGACGCCCTGTGCATTGGGGAAGGTGATCGGGGTGCTTTTCATGCTGAAGTAGCTCAAGGGTTGGCCGCTGCGGCGCTGAGACGCAGAGAATTGCAATTTGGGATCCTGTTCTAGGCCACTCGGAGAGAGCCCTGAGCACATATGATTCCGTTAACGTCAAAGTGTTACATGAACAAGGTCGGGATACTTCTTGTTCCGAACGGGCTTGCAAGATCCAAAGTTCTCCAAACCATCACCGAATAGCTTTGTCCGGATGCCAACTGCCGACCAAACCGTTGGGAAAAATGAGTTCGATGCGTGGGTGCATGCGCACACCGGCGATCTGCTGCGCTATGTGCGGTCCCGTGTGCGCGATGAGGCTGTTGCCGAGGACTTGGTGCAATTGGCATTCATCGCCGCTTGGGAAGGCAGGAAGAAATTCGCGCAACAGAGCAGCCCGCGCACCTGGCTCTTCTCCATCCTGAAGAACAAGATCGCCGATCACTGGCGGAAGGCCTACCGCGACCCCGTTGTACATGGCTTGGAGCCGGTGGACGCGGACTTCTTTGAGGGCGACGGCCGTTGGGCTCCCGGGCACATTCCCCAGGAATGGGGCCTTGACGGGCCGGATGGTGACGAACAGATCCAACGCTTTCTCGCGGATTGCCTGCACCAATTGCCAGCGCATTGGCGCGCAGCGGTGGAGATGAAATTCCTCAAGGAGAAAGATGCCGACGCCATCTGTCAGGAGCTGGGCGTTACCGCGACGAATTACTGGCAACAGATCCACCGGGCCAAAGTGCGGCTGCGCGATTGCATCGACATCAAGATGAAGAAGGAGCACCGCCACTGATATGGGACTCATGCACACCCTCCTGCTCTCCTGCCGAAAGGCGGCAGAGTTGATCGAACAACAGTCGTTCGCGCCGCTTCCCACAGGGCAAAAGGTCCAATTGTGGATGCACACCCGTATATGTGCTGGCTGTAGGACATTCCAGCATCAGAACGAGCTGATCGATGTCCTGCTTGAGAAAAGGGGCACTGAGCTGGTTCCCTCGTCCGCGGCGGGACTGGAACAACGCATCATCACCGCGATCGACAACCACAACTGAACACCCAAACGCCCAGAACCAGATGGCAAAGAAGTATTACGATCCCGCCGACCTGAACAAATTCGGGAACATCGCCGAGTTCCAGAAGCCGATGGCGGAAAAGTTCTTCGCTTGGTACGCTGAGGTGTTCAAGGAAGGCGCCCTCACGGCACGTGAAAAATCCTTGATCGCATTGGCCGTGGCCCACGGCGTGCAATGCCCTTACTGCATCGACGCCTACAGTACCGACGCGATGGAGAAAGGCTGCAGCGAGGCACAGATGATGGAGGCCGTACATGTGGCCGCTGCCATTCGTGGAGGGGCTTCCTTGGTACACGGCACCCAAATGATGAACCATGTGAAGGACCTCACCGGAGCATGAAGAGCCTTTTGGCCCAACATGCCTTGTTGAGCTCGGCCTCCGAGCAGCGCCGTGTGCTGGAAGACCCGGGCTCAGCGTTGCCGTTCTTCGCGGACAAGGTCGCTGAAAGTGGTTTGCCTGAGCTGCACGCCACGGAGCTGGAAGTGCTGCAGCTCAACATGGGCCGTATGTGCAACCAGGTCTGTGTGCACTGCCACGTGGATGCAGGACCCGATCGTAAGGAGCGCATGAGCCGAGAGGTCATGGAGGACTGCCTGCGCTCGCTCGATGCCCATCCCGTGCATACCGTTGATCTTACTGGCGGCGCGCCGGAGATGCATCCGGACTTCCGCTGGTTCGTGGAACGCCTCAGCGAGAAGGGTTGCCACATCATCGTGCGTTGCAACCTCACCATCATCCTCGCCAACAAGAAATACCACGACCTGCCGGAATTCTACCGCAAGCACAAGGTGGAAGTGGTGAGCTCGCTCCCGTTCTACACGGCCGACCGGACCGACCGCCAGCGTGGCAAGGGCGTGTTCGAGCATTCCATCGAAGCCTTGAAGATGCTGAACGCCGTGGGCTACGGCATGCCGGATAGCGCGCTCCTGCTGAACCTTGTGTACAACCCCGCTGGCGCTTTCCTACCCGGTTCGCAGGACGAACTGGAGCGGCAGTTCAAGAAAAGCCTGATGGCGGATCACGGCATCCAGTTCCACAAGCTGTTCGCCATCACCAATCTGCCCATCAGCCGCTTCCTCGAATACTTGGTGCGCACCGAGCATTACGAGGAATACATGGAGCGCTTGGTGAACGCCTTCAATCCGGCCGCTGTGCAAGGCGTGATGTGCCGGAACATGATCTCCGTCTCGCACGACGGAAGCATCTACGATTGCGACTTCAACCAGATGCTGGAACTACCGCTGAGCGCCGGTCTGCCGCGCCACATCCGCGATCTGGCCAAGGCTAACGTGGCGGGCCGGGCGATCGTCACCGGCAGGCATTGCTACGGATGTACAGCAGGTGCAGGCAGCAGTTGTGGCGGCTCGGTGGCATGAGCAGCAAGCCCTTGCTTCTGGTATTCCTGCGCGCACCCGTATTGGGCAAAGTGAAGGCGCGCTTGGCGGCCACGCTCGGGAAGGAACGCGCGCTGGAGATCTACAAGCGGTTGCTTCAGCACACCATTGAACAGGGCGCACAGCTCGGCATTGTCCGGCAGGCGTGGTACGCTGATGACCTTCCGGCGGATGAACCATGCGCCGCGCTGGGTTTCTCCGTGCATCAACAAGCCGGTGCGGACCTTGGCGAACGCATGCAACGCGCGTTCGATGCCGGTTTCGCGGACGGGCATGGTCCCATCATCATCATCGGTACGGACCTGCCGCAGCTTTCGGCGGCACTACTTCGCGAGGCATTCGAAGCGCTGAAGACACACGATGCGGTGATCGGACCTGCCAATGATGGCGGCTATTACCTCTTGGGCCTGCAGAAGCCCTGTGCAGCACTTTTCCAAGGTAAAAGTTGGAGTACGGACACCGTTTTCAAGCAGACCACGCAAGACCTGAAGCGGCTCGGCCGCACTTGGGAAACGCTGCCGGAGCTGGTCGACATCGACACCCAAGCCGACCTGGATGCCGTTGGGCTTCCTTGACCGCTCCTTTCTCCTTTGTTATCAGGCTTGTACGCCATCGTTCGGGGGGCTACCTTTGCGCCCGTAATTCCGTTTAGAATCAATCTAAATAGGGCTTCAGTCGCAGCCCGTCGAACATGCTTAAGATCGAAGATCTACACGCCCGCATTGAGGGCAAGGACATATTGAAAGGCCTCAACCTGGAAGTGAAGGCGGGCGAGGTGCACGCCATCATGGGGCCGAACGGCAGTGGGAAAAGCACACTGGCGAATGTGCTGGCGGGCCGTTCCGAATACGAGGTCACCAGTGGCACTGTAGGCTATTTCGGTGAGGACCTGCTGGAACTTTCGCCGGAGGAACGCGCATGGAAGGGCATTTTCCTCGCCTTCCAATATCCGGTGGAGATCCCCGGGGTGAGTAACATGAATTTTCTGCGCACTGCATTGAACGAAGGGAAGAAGGCCCGCGGCGAGGCTGAAATGGGCGGAAAGGACTTCTTAGCGCTCGTCCGCGAGCGCGCCAAGCTGGTGGAGATGGACCCCGCCTTGATGAACCGGAACCTCAACGTGGGCTTCAGCGGCGGCGAGAAGAAACGGAACGAGATCTTCCAGATGGCCATGCTGGAACCCAAGCTGGGCATCCTTGATGAGACCGATAGCGGTTTGGATATCGACGCATTGCGCATCGTGGCCGGCGGTGTGAACAAGCTTCGCAGCAAGGACAACGCCTTTATCGTGGTGACGCACTACCAGCGCCTGTTGGACTACATCATCCCCGATGTGGTGCATGTGATGGCGGATGGCAAGATCATCAAGAGCGGCCCGAAGGAACTTGCGCTCGAGCTGGAGGAGAAAGGCTATGACTGGGTGAAGGGATGAGCACGGATCAGATCATAGCACAGAGTAAGGGCGGAAGATCTTCCGCCGCGGTAGATCTATCAGATCCTAAAGCCGCGGTACTGTCTCTGCTGCAGGAAAGCACATGGCCCGGCGCTGCCGAAGCCTTGACGCTCGCGCACGAACTGCCGATCCCGGACCGGCGGACGGAGAAGTGGAAATACACCCGCGTCACCAAGCTCTTCACCGCGAATTACGTTAAGCCTGCCGCTCCGGTCGCGGTTGAGGTCCCTGCCCGCTTGCCCTTCCCTACTACACGTGTGGTCTTTGTCAACGGTCATTTCCGCGCGGACCTCAGCGATGACCTGAAGACCGACAAGGGCGTGGTTATCGACAGCATCATCAATCACCTCGGCCATGGCCCGTTGAAGACGCACTACGGAAATATCGCACCGATCGGCGACCGGCTCTTCACCGCCATGAACGCCGCCGCGCCCATCGATGGCCTCATCATCCTCGCCACGAAGGGTTCGAAGGCAAGCAAACCGATCCACATCCTGCGCATCACCATTGGCGAGAAGGGTGCGGCACCGATGCTGATCCAACCGCGCGATCTCTTCATGCTGCATGAAGGAGCGGAATTGGAAGTGATCGATGAGCACATCGCCATCGGTGAGACCGCCAGCTCCTTGGTGAACGGCATTCGCGAAAGCGCGGTGGGCGAAGGTGCAAGCCTCACGCTCCACCTTTTGCAGAACGAAGCGGACGGTCCAGCGGACATCAATCTCGATGGCGTGACCGTCGCAGCCAAAGGACACTTCAGTATCGACACCACGACGCTTTACGGTCCACTGGTGCGGAATGAGGTGAACGTATCGCTCGCCGGTCCCGAGGCCCATGCCGAACTGAGCGGCGTCTACCTGTTGGACGGCAACGCGCACTGCGACAACCACAGCTACATCGGCCACGACGTGCCGGACTGCACCAGCGACGAACTCTATAAAGGCATCGTGGCGGGCAAGGCCACGGGCGTCTTCAACGGCAAGGTCTTCGTGAAGCAGGACGCCCAGCGGACGCGCGCTTATCAAAGCAACGCGAACATCCTGCAAGGCGATGATGCCCGCGTGTTCTCGAAACCCGAGCTGGAGATCTACGCCGACGATGTGAAGTGCAGCCACGGATGCACCATCGGCCGCATGGACGAGCAAGCGATCTTCTATCTCCGTTCACGCGGCGTGAGCGAGGCGGAAGCGCGACGCATGATGTCGCATGCCTTCATGACCAACGTGCTGGACCGGATCGCGAACGCGGATTGGCGGAAGCATTTGGAAGGAATGATCGACGCGAAACTGGAGGAGATCTGAATGACGACCACGAAGAACACGAAGAACACAAAGGGCTTGACCACTCCAACCTTCTTCGTGCCCTTCGTGTCCTTAGCGGTATAAAACCATGACACTCGCTACCATCACACCGGTCTTCAATGTGGAGCAGATCCGCGCACAGTTTCCGATCTTGAAGGAGCTGGTGCACGGCAAGCCGCTGGTGTATTTCGACAACGCCGCGACGAGCCAGAAGCCGCGCCGTGTGATCAAGGCCGAGAGCGCTTACTACGCCACGATCAATGCGAATGTGCATCGCGGTGTACACACGTTGAGCACGCTGGCCACAGAGGCGCAGGAAGCCGCTCGCGAGACCGTCCGCGCGCACATCAATGCGAAGCATGCGCACGAGGTGATCTTCACCAGCGGCACTACAGGCAGCCTGAATCTCGTGGCCAGCAGCCTCGGACAAATGCTGCTGAAAAAGGGCGACGAAGTGCACATCAGTGGCATGGAGCACCACGCGAACATCGTTCCGTGGCAACTGGCGTGTGAGCGCTATGGTGCCACGTTAAAGGTGATCCCCATCACAGATTCCGGCGAGCTTGACATTTCCGCGATCCCGGGTCAAGCCCGGAATGACAAACCGTTTTCTGATCGCACCAAGATCCTCGCGATCTCCCACGTCAGTAACACCCTCGGTACGATCAATCCGATAAAGGAGTTGATCGCGGAAGCGAAGAAGCACGGCGTCATCACCGTGGTGGATGGCGCGCAAGCCATCCCGCATCTGCCCGTTGATCTGCAGGAACTCGGCTGCGACTTCTATGCCTTCAGCGGCCACAAGATGTACGCGCCCACAGGCATCGGTGTGCTCTACGGACGCGAGGAACTGCTGGAGCAAATGCCACCTTGGCAAGGCGGCGGCGAGATGATCGACCAGGTCACGTTCGAGAAGACCACCTATGCCAAGCTGCCGTTCAAGTTCGAGGCCGGCACGCCGCACATCGCGGGCATTATCGGCTTGGGCGAGGCTGTCCGCTGGATGCGGGACTACGACCTCAGCGCCATGGCCGCACACGAACATGTGTTGCTTGAACACGCCACGAAAGAGCTTCTCGCCATCGAAGGACTGCGCATCATCGGCACGGCAAAGGAGAAAGTAGGCGTGATCAGCTTCATCATCGAAGGTGTTCATCATTACGATCTCGGCACACTGCTTGATCAACAAGGCATCGCCGTGCGCACGGGCCACCACTGCACACAACCATTGATGGCCCGCTTCGGCGTGAGCGGAACAACACGGGCCAGCTTCGCGCCTTTCAACACGATCGCCGAGGTGGATTCGATGATCGAAGCGACGAAGAAGGCGGTGAAGATGTTGCGCTGATGGACAACACTTTGGAGCAAGCGCAACAAGAGATCGTGGACGAGTTCGCGATGCTCGGCGATTGGCAGGACCGCTATGAGCAGCTGATCGAGCTGGGCAGGGAACTGCCGTTGATCGCTCCGGAATTCAAGACCGAAGAGAACCTCGTGCGCGGATGCCAGAGCCGCGTATGGCTGATGGCTGAACCACGGGGAGAGACCGTCCATTTCACCGCGGATAGCGACGCGATGATCACAAAGGGATTGGTAGCCCTGTTAGTTCGTGTGCTGAACGACCGCAAGCCCGAAGAGATCATGAGCACACCGCTCACCTTCATCGACCGGATCGGCCTACGTGAACACCTCTCACCGAACCGCAGCAATGGCTTGGTGGCCATGCTGGACCAGATGAAGCGCTATGCGCTGGCTTATTCCACGAAGCAATGACCAACGACGAGAAGAAGCAATTGGAGGAGCGCGTGATCATGATGCTCAAGACGATCTATGATCCGGAGATCCCCGTGGACATCTACGAGCTGGGACTGGTCTACGACGTGGTGGTACGCGATGACGCGAGCATCTACATCAAGATGACCTTGACGAGTCCGGCATGCCCCGTGGCCGGCACGTTGCCGGGTGAGGTGGAGGAGAAAGTGGCACAGACCATGGGTGCGACCGGTGCCAAGGTGGAACTCACCTTCGAACCTGCTTGGGACCGCAGTATGATGAGCGAGGCCGCGCAATTGGAACTGGGGTTCATGTGAAAATGAGCCGCAGAGGCGCGGAGGCGCGGAGAAGAAAGTAGAACCAGAACTACGCTACGACGCAAGGTAACGCAACGCAGAGCAATGAGCGACGCAAGTTCCATCATCAATAAAGTCGCTTCCAGCGGACTCCAAACCTTGGACCTGGAGGAGCTGTATCCCCATGGAGAGCGCACGGTCTTCGACATCGCACCGCTGCTGTGGGAAGGCATCGCCTTGAAGGAAAAGGACTTCCGTGCATTCGTGAAGGACCATGACTGGTCGCAGTACCAAGGCCATTTCGTTTCGGTGCATTGCTCCGTCGATGCGATCATCCCTACTTGGGCCTACATGCTCGTGGCCACGCATCTGCAGCCACATGCCGCTTTCGTAACACAGGGGGATGCCGAGCAATTGGAACGCGCCGTGTTCACACGCTTCGTACAGATGCTTGACGTTGAACCGTATCGCGGCGGCCGCATCGTGGTGAAGGGCTGCAGCAAGTTGCCCGTGCCACTGAACACTTACGTGGAGCTTTCAGCCAAGCTGTTGCCTGTGGTGAAGAGCCTGATGTTCGGTGAGCCGTGCAGCACTGTACCGCTGTACAAGGCGCCGAAGGCATAGGCGCTACCTTCGACATGATGCGCCGGTCCCTACTTCTGCCTTTCCTCTTCGTGCTGTATCACGTGGTCAGTGCGCAACAGCCTATCCCGCTGGATAGTGCGAACATTCCCAACAGCGAGAACGGCTGGTACCTCAGCCCGCATGGCACCATACGCATCCTCGTGATCTTCGCGGAAGTGGATTACGATAAGGATCCAAGCAAGGACCCACAGGCTGGCGGCTCGGACATCTGGCATAAGGGTGAGCTGCCCAAGTGGAAGGACGACCTGTTCGATCCGTTCCCGCTCGCCCAGCCCAAGGCCGAGGTCTCTCGCTACTATCACGACATGAGCCTCGGGCAGTTCACGGTGCTGGGCGATTATATCAACCAAGTGGTGACGATCCGCGAGAGCGAGCAAAGCGGCCTGCGGGATTGGAGCGGCATGGCCTGGGAGACCGCCAACAAACTCGGGAAATTGCATACCGCACACGACCTCTCCATCACCGACTTCGACCAATGGACCGACGGTGGAAAGCCCGGTCTGCCCAAGGTGAACCGTCCGGATAACCCGCACAGCTACGACCACGTGATGGTGATCTACAGGAACAGCAATGTCCTCACGCACGGCCAAGGCAGCACCGATGCAGGAAGTGCGGGGCTGCTGTTCGGCTATCCCAGCGATACGCAAAGTCGCTTCGGGGCGAAGAACGGATTGCCTTTCGAGATCCTCAAACACGAGTTCAACCACCTGCTGCTGGGTGGCAACAACTTCCATAGTGGCGGCGGGAACGCGCCGATCTTCACCGGATACTTCATGCCGCTGCTTGGGGGCTGGAGCATGATGGGAGCCGCGAACAGTTCATTGCTCACCGCCAGCGCCTGGGACCGCGACCGACTGGGTTGGCGTGCCCAAGGTTCACGGTTCCGCATCCGCGCTCACGATGTGAACGGAGCAGAGGTGAACGGCGACCTCGATCCGCTCGCCGGGGACACCGGGATCTTTGTTCTACAGGATCTCATCACGGGCGGGGACGCGCTGCGCATCCGGATGCCCTTCCTTCCGAAGGACGTTTATCCGCAATGGCTGTGGCTTGAGAACCACCAGACCAAGTCGAACAACGGCTGCCCCACTGACAAGTTCCACTATCAGGATGAATTTGACTGTGTCCATCCGGCGGTTCCCGGTATCTACGCGCTGATGCAGGTGGACAAGGAGAAAAAGTCAGGCAATGACATCTATGGCGGCTATGCGGACTACCTGCGACCCGTGCCTGCCAATGGATTCTTCGATTGGCGGCTGCGCGGTGACACCATCCGGTTCAAGTGCCTGTGGAGCGGTGATACCGAGCCCTATTTCGTGCGTGACGCCTGGGCAAACCCGCTTGCCGGGAATCAGCAACAGGAATTCCCACTGTTCGACAAGAACAACGACGGCAAGCTGACCCGCAAGGAGGCCATCGCACCGAATGTGGAGATCCGCAATGGCAAGTTGGACGATGCGGCCATGTATTTGGGAACCTCCGCCCAAGCCTTCACGCCACAGGGAAACAACCGCATCGCCATGGGTACGAACCCCTCCAGCGCCAACATGCTCACCCTGGCCTGCGACATGACCATGGAACGGAACAAGGGCGCGAAGCCCGATGTGCGCACGGTCTATCTCAACGGCATCAGTGTGGAATTACTGGAGCAGCGTGCTGATGGAACGATCAAGGTGCATGTCCGCACTGGCGACACACGCCTCACCAACGACGTGCGCTATTGCGCGGACAGCATCGTTCTGCCTGACCTGCACGGATATCAAGGGGCCGCGCTCACCTTGGCGGCGAAGAAGACCTTGAAGATCGATCGCTCAAGCACACCCACACGCATGAAGCAACAAGGCGAGGACCACGGCAAGTATTGGTTCAGCCCGCCCACGCAGTTCACGGTGGATACCGGCGCCCGTATGGTATTGGAGAGCAAGGCGAAGCTTCAGCTTTTGAACAGCTCGGTGATGCACCTGATGCCTGGCGCTGTGCTGGACCTGGACCGCAAGGCCAAACTGGATATCCAGCAGGGCTCTTCGATCGTGTTGCACGGTAACGCTTCGATCACGGCCAAGGCCCGGATATTAAAAAAGCTGCGTCGCCAAGGGCGCATCGTTGAAGCAGCACTTTGATCGGGTGCTGCATGCACCCTCATGCCGTGAGGGCATGCCCTTCGTGGCGATGTTGCCACATCTCCCAGATGATGAAAATGATCAGCGCGCCGTATTCCACGGGGATCCACCAATAGGGCTGGACGAAAGGAATGGTGCCGTAGGTGAGGTAGGTGGGCACGATCAAAAGTGTCCACAGCACGGGCCAGCGCCATCCGGTAAGCGTTGCAAAAGCCAACAGCGGCAGGATGTACCACGGTTGCACGGCCTGCGCACCGAAGAGGTAGATGGCCAGTAGCCAGAGCATCGCTTCCGGCCAGTCGGCACGCTTTCGCTTCCACAGTAGGATCGCATACACGCCAAGCCCGATCAGCGTGATCGCGCTCAGAAGCCCCGTGCCTTTCACCAACGCATCACCCAGCGAAAGGCGGAGAGCCTCGAATAATGCGCCGTTGAACTCGAGCCAGCTCACGTAGAGTTTCAAGCTGCTCCCGAAGTGCGCGAAGAAGCCCGGTGTATAGAACGGGATCCAAAATAGCACGAAAAGCAGGACCACTAAAGTGCTGTAACGGATCGTTCGCCGCCATCCCGTGCGCGATGGCAACCAAGCAAGGAAAAGCAACGGCCACAACTTAGCCGCAGCGCCGATGGCGATGAACACAGCGGAAGCATTCATACGTTCCCGCCGGAACAAATGGATCGCCCAAAGACAGGGTGCGATCATAAGCACTTCCGTATGGACATTCACTGTGAATTCCATAAGTACCAACGGGTTCAAGGCATACAGCCCGACCTTGCGCACTCGGTCCGGATCATTCTTCATCAACAACCCCAGCACAGTGATCGTGGCCATGTCGAAGGCGATCGATATCCCGCGCAGAACCAGTGTGGACGTCCAGACATTCCCTTGACCGGCCCATGCGGCCAGTGCAAATTCCGCTTGCGCCAACGGCGGATACACCGAATAGAAGTGTGGTGAATTCAACTTCGCATAAAGTGCCGGCGTGAAGATGTCCGGCATCGCCGTCACCAGTTCATCGGGGGTGAAGGCGAATGGAGAAATTCCGTGCACGGAGCAAAGGCCGTCCCAGATGTAGCGGTAGTGATCGTCCGTCCACGTGATCGGCGCGAGGAAAAGCAGTGCGCGGAAGATCACTGCGATGATCAACAGTTGCCCCCATGAGAAGCTCGGCTTGTAAACTGACCAGAGGTAGGAAGCAAACGCCACTGCGAAGCCCAACAGCAATGGCGTGCTTCGGGAGCGATCCGGGCCGTAGCCGAGGAAGAACACCGCTACCGCAAGCAAGAGGAAGGGCTCAGCGCGAAAGGTGGTACGCACGTTCATCGGGCTGCAGTCCGCAAGGAATGCGAGACGGAATACCAGCACACCGCGCCGAAGCCCAGTGCCAGCATGATGTGATAGGGCACAAGCCCAAGGTCGTGCACGCGGAAACCGATCACGATGCCGACAACCGCATAAGCCGCGATCATACCCTCCATCACTGTCAACGGCGTGATCGTGCTTTTCCAATAACCATCGCGAGCGATCGCCTTATCCGATCCTGTGCCCCCGGATTTCGGGGTGCGCAGAAAGGGCGTCCTCTTTCCCGCATAACCTTCCAGCACCGCGACAGCATTGTGCAGCGAGAGGCCCATGCTGACCGTGAGGAAGGCCGGGAAAGTCCAAAGGAAGGAGAGCGCACCACTCCAACCAGTGCGGTGCTTTCTGTAGGCCGTCCAGTAGAATGCCACCAGCACCAGCAGAGCGAAGGTGAAAACGATAGCAACGTTGAAGAGCACGCGGAGTTCCGGGTGTTCCTGCTTCACCACCAATAAGGGAACACTAAGCAGCGCCGTGCCGAGAATGGCAATGAATACCGTGCTGTTCATCAGGTGGAAGAGCGCATGCAGCTTCGTTCCGAATGAAAGATCACGGCGGCGCAGCACGGCCGGCAGGATCTTCACCACGCATTCCGCAGCACCCTTGTTCCAGCGGTATTGCTGGGTCTTCAGCGCATTCATCGCGGCAGGCAATTCCGCGGGAGAGACCACATTCTCCAAGTAGTGGAAGCGCCAGCTCTTGAGCTGTGCACGGTAGCTCAGGTCGAGATCCTCGGTTAGCGTATCGGCTTGCCAGCCTCCGGCATCGATGATGCAGCTCTTGCGCCAAACGCCTGCTGTGCCGTTGAAATTGATGAAATGCTTCAGCCCCTCCCGTCCGGCCTGCTCCACGGAAAAGTGCGCGTCCAACCCAAAAGCTTGCAGGCGTGTCAGCAGATTAGCGTCGCGGTTCAGGTGACCCCAGCGCGTTTGCACCATACCCATTTTCGGATCGTTGAACCATGGTGTGACAGCGCGCAGCAGATCCTTCGGCGGAAGGAAGTCCGCGTCGAACACGGCGACCAGTTCGCCTTTGGCGCGCTCCAACCCATAGGCCAATGCGCCCGCCTTGAAGCCGCTGCGGTCCGAGCGGCGCACGTGGATGATGTCGACGCCTTGCTTCTGCCAGTGCGCTATCCGTGCTGCGGCAAGTTCCAATGTGCTGTCATTGCTATCATCCAGCACTTGCACCTCGAAACGATCGTGCGGCCAGTCCATCGCGGCGACGTCATCGATCAAGCGCTCCACCACGTTCCGCTCGTTGTAGATCGGCAGTTGCACGGTCACGCAGGGCACCGGTCTTGCGGGATCCAGTTCAGGTGGCTGTTCCTCCCGGCCCTTCCGACGATACGCCCAAGTAAGCTGTAGCTGCACCAGGCTGAACAGCAGGATGAAGCTCAACAGCACGGCATAGACGATGAGGATCGCGAGGGCCATCACCGATACTTAATGATGGTGGTGATGATCTTCCAACCCGCGAGCACCGAGCCTTTCACGGTTCCACTGATCTTCGAGAAGCCGATGCGCTTGCGATAATCCACCGGCACTTCCGCGATGCGGAGCTTTTGTTTCGCGGCCTTCAATTGCATCTCCACGGTCCATCCGAAAGTACGGTCGCGCATGTGCATGGCTTGGAGCGCTTCCCAACGGATCGCGCGGAACGGGCCGAGGTCCGTGTACTTCACTCCGTAAAAGATCTTCAGCATCCGTGTCGCCAACCAGTTGCCAAAGATCTGCTGCGGCATCATACTGCCTGCGTCGCGATGGCCCAATGCACGCGATCCGATCACAAAGTCCGCTTGGCCTTTCACGATCGGCGCAACCACCTCCGTCATCTGCTCCGGATGGTCACTGTTGTCCGCGTCGATGAAGACCACAATGTCCGGTGGCGGCTCGTGCGTGGCCAACTGCGCGATGCCTTTGAGACAGGCATTGCCGTAACCGCGTTCGGGCTGATCCACTACGATCGCCCCTGCCGCCCGCGCCATCCCACTGGTCCTATCGCTGCTGGCGTTGTTCACCACCACGATGTGGCGGACCAGTTCCTTCGGAATATCGCACACCACCAAGCCCACGGCCTCCTGCTCATTGAAAGCAGGAATGATGACGTCGATGATCGGGTCGGACATTCGGTATCGTGCGGGAGCGTGGAGGGGCAAGGTTATCCTTGAAAGTGATCCGCGTTTACATATTGGTTGTCGCCAAAATTGGATGGAACTGACGGCTATGGAATAGGTTAGGGCCTGATCCTGTGTGGTTCCGCGATCATTGATCGGCAAGGATCTCGTACTCATGCCCATCATAGAAGCCGCCAAAGCGTTCTGCGAATCGCGATAGCAGATCATGCCGCGCCAGCAGCGTGTCGACATCGACAGTATGCGTGTCGGTGAGGATCAGTCCCCAAGGTCTGTCCCAAGCATCATTCCGGGTGGAGCTGTCCACATCGTATCCCATGTCCAGCGCCGCGACGATCAAGCGGTCCATGTCCTCCTTCTCCTGGAAGTAGAACCAATGCGTCACGATGCGTTCCCTGTCAGGGTCGTCGTTTCGCAGTCGCTCGAGGGCCCGCTCTTTTTCGTCCATTGGAAGTGCCGTTAGGTTCACCGACTTGCGACGAATTGGCGGATCTGGCGCAGAGGGACGGCCTGGATCTTTTCAGCGAGCGGTGCCATGCGTTCCCCTGGATAGACCAAGAGTAACTGGTCCAATTCAAGGTCTTCCATGGCCACGTGCATGCCCTTGGTGATCTGCGGGGCGTCCGCCCGTTTGAATTCCACTCCGATGCGTTCACCCCCGGACTGGAAGAATAGATCGAGCTCCGATCCGCTGTGAACGGCGTAAAACCATGCCTCACGGGGACGGAATGCAGACAGAACTTCTTCCAGTGCGAACCCTTCCCAAGAGGCTCCGAGCTTGGGATGCAACCATAGGTCCTTTTGACTTCCGATCCCTTGCAGGGCGTGGAGAAGCCCGCTATCCCGGATGTATACCTTGGGGCTTTTGACCAAGCGCTTTCCGGTATTCAAGTGCCAAGGTTGCAAGCGGCGCACCATGAAGGTCTGCTCGAGTGCATCCAAGTACCGGCTGGCCGTGGGGGCAGATACGCCTAAGGAACGCGCGACCTCCGAAGCGTTCCACAGTTGGCCATGGTAGTGGGAGAGCATGGTCCAAAAACGGCGCATGGCCTGCGGGGAGCTCCCGAACCCCAGATTGGCCAGGTCCCTTTCGAGGAAAGTGGCAATGAACGCATCCCGCCAGACCAGACTGTCCTCATCCGTCTTGGCCAAATAGGATCGGGGGAAACCGCCTCTTAACCACAGAGCATCGATGTCGGTCCCATCTACCTCGTTCATGCCGAACCCCCGGATCTCAATGAATTCCACGCGACCGGCCAACGACTGGGAAGCCTGCCGTGAAAGTTCGGGTGAGGCGCTTCCCAACAGCAAGAATCTTGTGTCGGTGCCGGACCGGTCCGCTAGAACCCTTAACGCCGGAAAAAGTGATGGCATTCGCTGTGCTTCATCCAAGACCACCAGTCCGGTCAGATCCTTCAAGGCGATCGTGGGATTGGCCAAGAAGGTCTCCACAGCGTGGTCCTCCAAGTCGAAATAGTTTGGAGAATCAACATTTACCAGTTGCCGGGCGAGTGTTGACTTTCCGCACTGGCGTGGTCCCATCAGCATAACGATCGGACTGCGCTCAAGGGCTTTTCGAATGCGTTCGAGGTATTCCTTGCGTTCAACCATGGGTGAAAATTAAACACTTCATGTTCAATTTTCAAGTATGGCGATGCGGATGTGTAAAGCTATTATGCGGATACCCAGTCAATTATGACTTTAGCTGGAATTCCAACCTGAACAATCGGAACAACCTCAACGCAGAGTGGCTCCGGTCTTTCCTATGGTGATCGGATCGCTGCTCACGCGCCCCGATGGTTTACCGTTCTCGAGCTTCAGCACACCTCGTGGGCAAACCGCCGCGCAGATGCCACAGCCCACGCAACTGGACCGCACAATGTTCTCGCCACGTTGGGCATAGCTGCGCACGTCGATGCCCATTTCGCAATAGGTGCTGCAGTTGCCGCAACTGATGCATTGCCCGCCGTTGGTGGTGATGCGGAAGCGTGAGAAGAAGCGCTGCTGCAGTCCGAGGACGGCTGCCATGGGGCACCCGAAGCGGCACCACACGCGGCTGCCGAGCAGGGGGTAGAAGCCCACGCCCACCACACCACTGAAGATCGCGCCGATCGCGAAGCCGTATGCGTTCCGCAGCGGATAGCTCTGCACGAAAAAGATGTCGCTACCGCCGGTGATGTAGGCGAACGCGGTGAAACCGATGAAGGTCGCGAGGATGGCCATCGCCCCGTAACGCACAGCCTTATGTACTTCCTTCACCATGCCGGGACGGATCAAGAGCACCGCGATCAGGAAGCCCAAGGCCAATACGATGATGCCCAGCAGCATGCCTCGCGTCAACCAAAAACCCTTGGCACTGTCACCACCGAGATAGCTGTAGATCAGCGCCGCTGTCATTACCACCGCGAAAACGAGCACCGAGTGGACCACCCAGCGTTCGATCTTCCATGCTTTCACGCTCTTGTCGCTGAGCTGCCGGAAGGGATCACCGGCCGTTTCCGCGAGGCCACCGCAACCGCACACCCATGAGCAGTACCAACGCTTGCCGTAGAAGTAGGTAAGGATCGGCGAGATGAGGAAGATCATCGCCACGCCGAAGAGCAGCATGAACAGGCCGGATCCACCGGCATGCAGCATCCCCTTCACGTTCCAGTCGTCGAAGAAATAGTAGTTCAGCGGCCACATGTTCTTGAAGTCGTTATACGGCATGCTGAGGCGCGCGAGGATCTCCGGGATGAGGAAGGCGAAGCCGAGCTGGAAGAACATCACCGAAATGGTGCGGACCACTTCGTACTTGTTGTGGCGGTATTTCGCAATGAACTTGAAGCCCATGGAGAGTATGGCCACCGTGTAAAGCGAGCCGTACACGAACCATTGTGAGGCCGGGTTACCGCTGAGGAGCCTGCTCAGCGGGTCGAACAGAGCGACGATCCCCGTGTTGGCCCTGCCATCGACACCAAGCCCGAGATACTGTGGATAGAAGTACAGCACGACGTAGAATGAGGTAAGCAGCACGCCCAACACCCAGGCGACCGCACCGCGTGAAGTGAGGCCGCTGTGCCACACACCGTTGTTCTGGATCCCCGCCGGATGATGTGCATAGCTGCGCCATGCATAGCTCACCACACCAAGCGCGATGGCCAGCAACGCGCCAGAGAGCCATAGTCCGGCATGTGGAACAGTGTCCATCGGCAAGCTCACTAATAGCGCAAGGACGCCCAAGGCTGCCACGGCCAATGCGATCTTCTGTGGCCCGTCCAAGGAGCCGCTATGGGGCGCTGCGATAGAGAGGCTGTGGTCGGAATGGCTCATGCGATCACTTGGTTTCCTTGGATGAACGATGCACGGACCGCCACCTCCATGCGTTGGAAGAACTCAGGATCGAAAGCCGCTTCGTGGAGTTGCTCAACTATGTGGTCAACAGTGGCCTTTTCGCGTAGCCATCGATCGAATACTTCATGCCGCAACCGGAAGCCAAAGGTGTTCACCCCATGCAGCACGCGGTTTTCCGCGTTCCACACCAAGTGCAATGCGGATCTGCCGTTCGCCTGTTCCCAGTAGTATTCAGCCTCGCCATCCTGCAGTTCGTTCCGCACCCAGCCATAGGTCTGGTATTCGATGTCGAAGAACTTGGCGCTGTTGAACCAGATGCCGGGATCATACGCGGTGCGTTCGCCAGTGATCGTCCGCGCCAAGGTCTCGCCCATCAGCCTTCCGGTGTACCACACCTGCTCGATGTTCTTGCGCTGCGGGTCCGGATGCTTGTGGAATTCCACGCAGTCGCCGATAGCGTAAACGTCCGGCACGCTTGTCTCCAGATATTCATTCACCAGCACGCCCTTTCCGGTCTTTATCGTGGGACTTTCCTTCAGCCAGGTGATGTTGGGGTGAACACCCACCGCCAAGCCCACGAATCCGCATGCGATCTCCTCGCCATTCTTCGTGCGAACAGCCCGCACGTGCCCGTCATCACCGGCCATTACTTCCTCCAGTTCGGTGTTGAACTTCAGCTCCACGCCATGCTCCCGCATGTGCCGTGTGATCAAGTCGGCTTCCTGCTTGGGAAGAATGCCGCCCCAGAAGCTGCCCTCACGCACGAGGAAAGTCACTGCGATGTTCCGGGTGCGCAGCATCTCCGCCATCTCCACGCCGACCAATCCTCCACCCACGATCACCGCGTGGCGGATCCCTTTCGTGTTCTTCTCCATCGCCTCCAGATCCTGCAGACTGTATAGGCTTTGCACGCCAGGAAGATCCTGGCCCGGCCAGCCGAACTTATTGGACGCACTGCCCGTGGCGAGGATGAGCTTGTCGTAGGGCAACGTGCCACCATCGGTCAGCTCCACGATCTTCCGTTCCGTGTCGATGCGTAACACCGTGGCATGCTCCAGCCCGATCCGGTTCTTCTCCCAGAAGTGATCCTCGTAAGGCTTGATGTCCTTGTATCGCATGTGGCCCATGTACACGTACATCAGCGCTGTGCGGCTGAAGAAGTGCTCGCTCTCCTTGCCGATCACCGTGATCTGCGCATCGCTACGTTTGCGGATGTGGCGTGCCGCAGTGATGCCGCTGATGCCGTTACCGATGATGACGATGCGGGTATTGGTCATGCGGAATGTGCGAATTTTGGGATGCGGCGCGTTCCTTGCAGGCTGTCGCACCCCTCGCAATGTACCTGACAACCCGCTTCGCCATCGCCGTGTTCATGGGACTTGGCATATGCTGGTCCAGCAGGGCCGAAGCGCAGAAGATCGAGGGCGTGTGTTTCAGTGCTCCGCGGAATGAGGTGGGCGACAGCAGCATTGCGCAGGTTCAGTCCATCGGTGCCAACTGGATCTGTTTGATGCCCTACGCCTTCGCGCGTACCGAGGATGCCAAGGTCCGCTTCCACCCCGACGGCGGCCAGTACTGGGGCGAAATGCCCGTTGGTATCAGCGCCATGGTACGTATGGCCAAGGCACGTGGCATGAAGGTGATGTTGAAGCCGCATCTGTGGTTGGGCCATGGGGAATTCACCGGTACCTACGTGCCGGATAGCGCGATCGGATGGAAAGCCTACGAGCAGAGCTACCAGGAGTACGTCCTCTACTATGCGAAGCTGGGGCACGGGATCGGCGTGGACCTCTTCTGCATCGGCACGGAGATGCAGGCTTTCGTACAAGCACGACCCGTCTACTGGAACAAGCTCATCGACAAGGTCAGCGATGCCTTCCAAGGTCCGCTCACCTACGCCGCGAACTGGGATGAGGTCGCGAATTTCCCCCTGTGGGACCGCATGGATTACATCGGCGTGGACGGCTACTTCCCTATCTGTACAAAGGACCGGCCCACGGTGGCGGAGTTGGAGGTCGGCTGGCAGCAACATGCGCGTGAACTGGCAAGGCTGTCGACCGTGAAGGGGCGCCCGGTGCTGTTCACGGAAATGGGCTACTGCTGCACAGCGGATTGCGCAGCCCGGCCGTGGAGCGAAGACGCCGAGGCGCCACGCGATGAGAACGCACAAGCCCGGGCGTGGCAGGCCTTCTTCAATGTTTACGCTGATAAGCCTTGGTACGCCGGCTGCTTCGTGTGGAAGTGGTTCGCTGATCTTCCGCAGGACGAAGCGCGAAGAGGAAATGGGTTTTCACCGCAAGGCAGGGCTGCGATGAATGTGCTGCGGAAGGAATTCAAAGGGCGATAAGATCCAGCGCGGGCAGCCCGGTCGCATCTCCGTAACTTCGGTGTGGAACGCGCGTCAGTTATACGGCCTCCGCGCGACATACGATCCAGGTTCTCAACATGCATCATCGGGCAACATCCATCCTTGTTCTTCTAACCCTGCTTTTTGGCGTGGGCAAGGTGGCTGCCCAAGAGCACCCATTCCTTTCGGCCTATGCCTTGACGGAGCTTCCCAATGGCGTGCTGGTGAACTGGACCATCCACGGTGGAAGTACGTGTGACGGCCAAGAGGTGCAGCGTTCGTCGGACAGCTTGAACTTCACGACCGTGCATCTTATCCAAGGGATCTGCGGAAGCCCGGAAAGCTCCACGCCCTACACTTGGTTCGATCCTTCGCCACCGGAACTGAGCAAGGTCTTCTACCGCCTCAAGCTCGGCTTCGACGGGTATAGCTCGGTGAGATCCGTATTCTTCCGGCAGCTCAACGAAAGCACCCAGCGACTGTTCCCGAACCCCGTGGAGCTTGCGGCCACCCTGGTAGTTGATGTGCCTTTGAATACAGTGGTGGATCTGCGCATTCACAATGCGGCTGGTTCCGTGGTCTGGGAGCAGCTTGCACTACCAGGTCCGAGCATTGAAATGAACTTGGGCGGGCTGCCCGCCGGCCTGTACTTCTACCGCGCACAGGCTAATGGGCGCACCTTCAACGGGAAGTTCGTAAAACGCTGAGGGTACACCGAACGGTGCTCCGGGTCAAGAGATCTCCGTGATCTGGATCTCTATGACATTGGCGATGGGCGCATTCTCTTTCACGCTTTCGATGCCGTTGTCGCGGCTGCCCGTGCTTGTGTACACCTGACTTGTCCCTATCACCAGCTGATTGGTGGCCAAGAGATTGAATGAGGCACCTGCATCCGTGGTCTTGCACTCATAGTTAGCATCATCCGGCGCATTGGCCTTTACACTCTCAATGCCGTTAAGCGCCGACGCCTTCGACGTATAGCCTTGGCTCGCCAGGATGATCGCTCCGTTTCCAGCTTTCAGGCGGAAGCGGAATTGATCGGCTTTATCGGTGAAGAGTTCAAAGGTTCCCATGGTGATGAGTTTTATGGGTAACACACACCCCGGATCAATTGTTGGCAGCGCGGAGATCAAATGACCCCCAGCATATACTCAACCGACCGAGCTTTCTTGCGATAACGCCATCAATATCGAAAGGCGCCGAGGTTCTACTGCGACGCCTCGTTGCCGATAGGGCCAGCTTGGTAGCCTTTCACCATCCTTGACCAGCAGCGGTCGATAGCCAACGAGGCGAAGAGGATGACCACCGGCATCACCGGGATCAAATAGCGCAATCGAGCGATGATAGCCATGTAGGCCAAGCAGAACGTCACCACGCACAATGCCAATGGCCATCCACGCTTTGGCATGTACCAAAGCCCGATCAGTGCCAAAGCCAATAGCACCAACTGTTGTGCCCCCATGAGGTAGTCCAAGATGCCGAGCGGTCTTCCATAAGCCGCATAAACGCCCCAATTGAACCAAAGCGGAAGGAACCGGTAGGTGCAAAGCAACAGATAGCGCATCTTGTTCGCCTTGATGACCGCCAGACCTTCGGCCTTGTATATGCGGTCCACTTGTGCCTCGTTCTCATGGCCTGTGAGTTCCGGGTGGCGGGCCAGCGCCGCATGGATCACGGGTCCGGTCTCCGTGTGGTTGATGAAGCGATAGGGGTCGTTTCCGGGCAGTTGATGGTTATGCCGCAGGATATTGTATCCGGTCAATGTGGAGCCGATCACAGGGGTGTGAAAGACCATTTCGTTACGCACGGCCCAAGGAAGTGTCGTGAGCAAAAAGGCGAAGACAAAGGCTGAGACGTTCTTCAGTTCCCCGATCCACCCACGGTCCAGGCGGCGCACCTTCCATAGTAATGCCAGAAGTAGCGGCACGAAAGTGGCAAGGAGTGCGGACCGCGAAAGCATAGCAAGGCCCATGAAGACCCCTGCGAGCGCCCAATGGGCCGGTTTCTCCGTGCGCCATGCCCGCAGGTAGCACCAGAAACCCATCGTTGCCGTTAATGTGGCCAATACATCCCCAGCGATGTCGGGGATCACCAACAGACCTGGCAGGTAGATGGCCCAAATGGCGGCTGCGATCAATGCGGTCCGTTCGCTGGCGAGTTCGCGTACCATCCCATGGATCGCGACAATGATCAGCAGTTGCAAGAGCAGCTGAACGATCCCAGCTGCTTGCAGCGAACGATGAACAGCAGCGACCACGGCAAAAAAATACACGGGCAGTGGCTCGCGCATGGCCGTCGCCTCGTTGCCTGGACCGCAGAACGGGAAATAGTCGGGAATGCATTCCACAAATCCGTGGCCATCCACGATGCTCAAACTAACGGGCCACCAATTGTCGGTCTGGCCGTTGTCCATGGAAGGAGGGTTTTGCCAGAGTCGGATCGCTCCGATCAATAGTCCGAGCCCGACGATGGACCATAACAACCAAGGGCGATGCAGCCATTTCTTGCGTGTGGCCGGCAGGTCCAGAGGTGATGAACCGGTATCTTGGGCTGAATGCATGTTCCTTTGCTCGCGTTTAGCTGAGAACTATACGATGGAGATCAAAATTCTATCGTCAACAGAGCCGATCCGGCATCTTGGGCTGCCTATTCTTCGAAGATCCCGACCGGCACTTTCGGGCCGAATAAGATCCATCAGTGCATGCTGTCCATAGGCCCGGTCGTAGCTATATCCAAGAGTACGAAGGATCCGGGGACCAGCGTTGCTCTCGGCCGCGGCCTCTCCTTCGTGGGCGCAGGCATCGGTCCGAATGCCGCAGTGGGCAGGTAGAGATGGTGCGTGTGCTGATCGATGGCGATGGTGCGCGCGCCCTTTTGCGTGGGCGCCGTGACCAGCACATGGTATTGGTCCGCGCCGTCCTCTTGCACAATGGTCAATGTGCCTTCGCCATTCGGCGCGAAGGCGCGCTTGGTGACGGGATCGAATGCTGCACCATCAACACCTTCACCGATAGGCAGCGCGGTGATCACCTTCCCGCTTTGCGCATCCATCACCACCATCAGCTTGTTGTCGCAGTTGGAGAAGAGCCGATGCGTCTTAATGTCCATGGCCAAGCCGCTGGGTCCTTCGCCGGGTGCAAGCGGCCAGCTGTGTTCCACTTTCCACGATCGCGCATCGATCGCGCAGACCATGCTTTCGTCTTCAAGGTTCACATAGATATGCCCTTCGCCATCGCTTACCGCCAGCTCGGGGTTGCCGGGCAACGCGATGACCGTGACGACGCTGTTGGTCTTTGCATCGATCACCGTAGCGTTGGAGCTGTGTGCGTTGAACACGACCACATCGCGTGAGAATGGATCGTAGATGATCGCGTCGGGACTGGATCCGTTCACCTTCACGTGGGCCAGCACGCGATAGTTTTCCAGATCGAAGATGATGACCGAGGAGTCGTCCTTGCAGCTGATGAAACCCTTCTTCATTTCCGCAGCGATCGCGATGCCGTGCACGCCCTTGGTGTCCGGGATGGTGGCAAGCAGCTTGCCGGTTTTCGCATCCACGACATCGGTCTTCATGCCATGCGAGAGGAAGACACGGCCCGTGGCATCATCCACGGCGAGCAGATCCCAATGGCCATCGCCAGGCACAGGGAATTTGTTGACGATGTGATAGCCGTCCTGTGCAAGGCAGGCGTGGCCCGCGAGCAGAGCGAGGCACAGCCCGAGGGTCTTCGTTTTCATGCTTGTGACGCGTTAGGTTGGCGAGTTTGCTGCCGAGGATTCCTTTCGTTCTGCACTACGATGCACCAACCGCAACATGCTGGGCAGTACAATGAGCAACAACGGTACCGCGAGTATGAAGCCACCGATCACGGCGATGGCCAAGGGCTGGTGCAGTTGCGCGCCAGCGCCGATACCCAGCGCGATGGGCGAAAGCGCGGCAATGGCGCCCAACGCGGTCATCAGATTAGGCCGCAAGCGCGTGCCGATGGCGTGCGTGATCGAATCGTCCACGCCTTGATCCTTGCGGTTGTACGCATATTGGTTGTAGGTGAAGATCGCGTTCTCACCGATGATACCGATGATCATGATGATCCCCGTATAGCTGCCCACATTGAGCGCTGTGCCGGTGATGAAGAGTGCCAGGAAACAGCCGCACACGCCGAACAGCGCGAGGGCCAGCATCACCAAGGCCACCCGCAGGTCGCGGAAGAGGAAGAGCAGGACGATGAACACCAGCACGCTCGCGGAGCCGAGGATCATCAAGAGCTCCCGAAAGCTTTGCTGCTGCTCCTGGTATGCGCCGCCGTAGGTAATGTGGTAGCCCTGCGGCAGCGCCACGTCCTTGCTGATCCCCGCTTTGATGTCCTTCATCACGCTGCCCAGGTCGCGACCCTTGAGGCGCGATGTTACCGGCACCATGGGCTGCAGGTCCTCACGTTCGATCTCCGCCTCGCCGGGTTTCAATCTGATCTGCGCTACCTGCGACGCCGAGACCAGCTGGCCATCGGGCAGGAAGACGCGCGTATGCTCCAGGTCGCTGAGCGAAGTGGTGGCTGCGTGGGGATAGACCATGCGCACCGGCGTCACCAGTTCGCGCTCATAGATCTGGCCCACGTTGGTGCCTTGCAGTTGCGTGGCAAGCTGGTCGTTGAGGCCCTGCGGTGTGAGTCCCCGACGTGCCAAGGCCTGATCGTTCGTGTGGATGTCCACGGAAGGCCCGGCGATGATGATACCGTCGAAGACGTCGGCCGTGCCGTTGACGCCTTCCGCCACTTTCGCCACCTGTTGCGCCAAGGTCTCCAACTTGTGCTGGTCGTTGCCGAAGACCTTGATCTCGATGGGCTGCACGCTGCTCATCAGGTCACCGAGCATGTCGCCGATCACTTGGCCGAAGTCGATGCGCAACGCGGGTTGTGAGGCTTCGAAGCGCAGGCGGATGTCATCGATCACTTCGGTGGTGGTGCGCTTGCGGTCCTTCTTCAACTGGATGAGGTAATCGCCACGGTTCGGCTCGGTGATGAAGAAGCCCATCTGGGTACCGGTGCGGCGGCTGTAGCTCTGGATCTCCGGAACGGCGGCGAGGGTCTTCTCGGCCTCGCTCAACATGCGGTCCGTTTCCTCCAACGAAGTGCCGGACGGCGAGGAATAGTCCAGGACGATCGACCCCTCATCCATCTCCGGCAGGAAACCTGTACCCAATTGCTTGGCTGCCAGATAGGCCAGGATGCCGATCAATGCCATGAAGGCAAAGCTCAACCAGGGTTTCAGGATGAACCACCGCACCCAGCCGCCATGATCCTCCTTCTCCTTTGCCACCTCTTCCCTTACTTCCTTATCATCCCTTACCTCTTTCACCTCATCGCCCTCCTTCACCTTGTGCTTTCCCGAGACCACCAGGAAGACCACCGGCAGTCCGATCCACGTCACGAGGAACGAGCACACCAAGGTGATGATCATGGTGTCCGTAAGGACCTTGAAATACGCTCCGGCCACGCCACTGAGCAGTACGAATGGAAGGAAGATCACGATGGTGCTGAGGGAGGAGGCCACCATCGCGGGCAACAAAAAGCTTATGGAGCCGCCGATCAATTCGCGTGTCGGCCTTCCGGGATGCTCCTCTTGGGTGCGGTGCAACTGCTCGGTCGCTACGATCGCGTCGTCGATGATGAGGCCGATCGCCGCAGCCAAGGCACCGAGCGTCATGATGTTCAGTGTGTGCCCCATTGCATACATCACGATCAACGACAGGCCCAGCGTGACCGGGATGGTGATGAGCAGCACAAGGCTGGAGCGCCACGAACGCAGGAAGATCATCGCGACCACGATCGCCAACAGAAGCCCGATCCACAAACTGTCCTGCACGCTGCGGATGGTGTCGTGTACAAAATCGGCTTGCACGTAGTAAGGCGTCAACTTCACGCCTTGCGGCAGCAGTCCGTTGTTGAGTTCCTTCACGCGTTGCTCCACACTGTCCGTGATGTTGATAAGGTTGGTATTCGGCTGCTTGACCACCGCCACCAGCACGGCGTTCTTCCCGTTCGCATTCACGCGGGTATAGGCCGGCTCCTCCGCCACCGTCACTTCGCTGATGTCGCTCAGCCGCACGATGCGCCTGCCGTCATTGGTGATCACCAGTTGGCGCAGACCGGCCAAGGTGCCCACCGTGGCGTCGGTGACGGTGAGGTACATGCGGTGGTTAGTGAAGAGCCAGCCGTTGCTGCTGAGGAAGTTGGTGCGACCGAGCGCACCGATCACGGTATCCGGCGCGATGTGCAGCGCACTCATCACCTCCGGGTGCAGCGTGACCCGGTATTCCTTCTGTCGGCCGCCGATGGTACGCACATCGCTCACGCCCTGCACCTGCGCGAGATAGGGCCGCACGGTGTATTCCGAAATGAGGTTGAGCTCGATCGCGCTCTTGCCACCACCACCGATCACGTAGCCCATCACGGGCAGGATCGAAGGGTCCATCTTCTCCACCGTGATGGTGGTGCCCGCAGGCAGGTCGGCACGCACTTGGTTGGCGGCGGCGATCACTTGCTGCTTGGCCAGGTCGATGTCGGTGCCCCAGTCGAAGAAGGCGCTGATCTCGCAACTGCCGCGCCCGGTGACACTCCGCACTTTGAGCATCGAGGGCACCCTCTTGATCGCCACTTCCAACGGCCGCGTCACGCTCACCATCATCTTTCCCGCCGGTTGCAACCCACTGTCCGCGATCACCTTCACCTTCGGGAAGGTCACCTCCGGGAAAAGCGAGGACTGCAGGCGTGTATAGGTGAACAGGCCGCCCATGAGCATCACCGCGAGCATCACGGTCACGGGGTTCTTGTAGCGGACGAAGAAATCCTTCATCGTTCAGTGCGTGATGACCACGTTAGCCGTGTCCGGCAGCCCGTAACCTCCGGTGAGCAGAATGCGGTCGCCCGAAGCAAAGTGCGGTTTTGACACCTCCACGCTGTCGTGGGTGACAATGCCGCGCTGCACGGGCACCTTCACGGCAGTGCTATCGTTCACGAGGTGCATCACCCAGAATTTCGTCATCTCCTCGTTGCCCAGCACACTGCTGGCGGGAAGTATCTGTGCCCCGGCATGCTGGTCCACGGTGATGCGCACGGTGCCGGTAAGCCCTTCCGGGAATATGGCGGAACCGTTCGGCCTCACCACCCAGCGCTGTGTTTGCGAAACGGAATCCATCAGGGAAAGGGGTGTGGCAATGGTGCTGGGAACAGTGCTGGAATCCGGCAGAAGCACCACGCACTTAGCGCCCACATGCGCGCTCTTCGCCAACTCGTAGGGCACCTGCATCAGGAAGACGGAGCTGCTCGCATCGGCGATCACGGCCAGCTGGTCCCCGTCGTTCACATAGTCGTTCAGCAACTTGTCCACTTGCACGGCGATGCCACTGGCCGGCGCGTTGATGGTGATGGACCCACCGATACGGAAGATGCTGTCGCGCGCGGCCAAAGCACCCAAGGCCAAGGCCTCCTTAGTGCGCAGTACATAGATGGCGCGGCCTGCTTCAACATGGTCGCCCAGCGCAATGTTCGCCCTCTCCACACGGCCTTGCACCGTGGAGCGCACGGTGTTCTTCCGCAGGAAACGCGCCGTGGCATTGAGCGTCACCGTATTCTGGATCGACCCCGTCCGCACCTGCGTCACGGTAACCGGCGTGCGACTGTTGTTGGCATTGCCGCCGTCAGGTGTTGTACTGGATCCGCATCCGGCAAATATCAAGCTCGCCAACAGGGCGGTCGCTATCGCAGCTGCCGCCGCTCCGGCTTGGCCTGTATTCGCGTTATCTACGTTCATCTGCACCATCTGCGGTTTTGCATTTGTATTCGCTGCTATCAACTGCGGATAGGCATTCATCATTGCAGATGTATCAAGGCGTTGGCAAAGCGCGAGCGGTCCGCCTCTGCTTGTATCATATCACGGACCGTGCGTGCATGGTTCTCCAACACAAGGAAGAGGTCCGTAAGCCGCACCAGGCCGCTCTCGAGTTCTACCCTGTACAGTTCGATCAAATGCTCTTCATCGGCGGATTGGCGCTGCGTTCCCGCGATCAGGGAATCCGCTTGGGCCAGGGCTTCGGTGAGGCGCAGATGGCGCAGTTGCAGTTGTTCGGCGTAGCGCTCCCGATAGGTCGTGCGGCTTTTCTCCCGGAGGTTGATGCGCGCATGTTCGGTGCGTCGTCGGCCGCCATCGTAGATCGGCACGCTGAGGTTGAGGCCCGCGCTGGCACCGAAGCGGTTCGGCACATCGCTGATGGCGATGGCGTTGAGTCCCGCGTCGCCCACGGCGCTGAGGCGCGCACGGTAGTTCAGGTCCACGCGGCGGTCGGCGATGGCATTTGCCAGACTGTCCACGATGAATTGCTGCAAGCGGGGCGAGGCCGATGGGTCGAAGGTGGCCGGTGGCTGCAGGGCCAAGCGGGTAAGCTCCACCGTCGCAGTGTCCGCGATGCCGCAGATCGTGTTCAATGTCAAAAGGTTGTTGCGAAGAAGTGCCATGGCCCTGCTGGCGGCGATGCGTTGTGCTTGCACATTCACCTGCAGGTTCAATCCGTCGATCTGCTGGTAGATGCCATGCTCCACGAGGCGCTTCATAGCGGCTTCCTCGCTGCCCAGTATGCGCAAGCGATCGAGCACGGCGGCCAATGTGCGCTGGTCCGCATAGGTATTGATGTACTGGTCCGTCACCCGTTGGCGCAGTTCGAACAGCGTGTCCTGGTTCGCGAGCCGAAGCGAATCTCCGCGCACGGCGACCGAATCGAGACCTGTCCGTTTCCGGTCGCCGTTGAAGAGGGGCAATTGGGCACCCACTACTGCGGAATAAAGCCCGCCGTTGGTGATGGCGGGGTCGTAGCCCCAATGGGCGCCGTTCGGGGCATAGAGGAATTGGCCGTTGCCATTCACCTGCGGACCGTATGCAGCGCGCACTGCCGAACTATCCAGCGCCAAGGCCGAGAATTGAATGGTCTGGTCCTTCAGCACCGCACTGTTGCTTTCAGCCATGCGGATGTAGTCGCCCAAGTTGCGCGTTTGGGCATTGAGAGGAAGCACCGAGCAAATGCAAATAACGATAAAGCCGACCCCCAACGCACCCGCCCCGAAATGCCGCAAGGCATTCGGGGCGGGGATAGTTGAGGGAGAAAGCATAGCGTTAGGGAGAAGGCTGGTAGCCTTAGTCGTTCTCGTCGCTTTCCTTACCGTTCTCTTCCACGGTCTCCTTGAACACGGTTCCATCAGCGTTGAAAACAATTTCCTTGGACATCTCGTCTTTCTCAATGTCCGCTTCGTAGAACGTACCTTTAGGATTGTCGAGATGTGAGGCACCCTTCACCTTGTAGCCTGCGTATTTGCCAGCTAGGGTATTGCGTACGGCCTGGGGCAGGGCAGCCTCCTTGATGTCCTTTTCGGTCTCTATCCACTGGCCGGCGGTGCTATAAGTGGCGCTCATGGCCACGGATCCCAGTTTGAATTCCGCTTCATACTCCGTCTTCGACTCCATGCCCCAGCTAGTGTGGTCCGCCTTGGGGTATTGCTTCATGAACGCAGCTTTCACCGGTTGTGGCAAATTAGCTTCGCTCACTTTCTGTCCGCAAGCGCTAGCGCTGAGGGCCAGCACGGACAGTATCATCAATTGGGTTTTCATGGTTTCTGTTTGTTATTTTGGTTTAGTACAAAGCTGCGTGTTGATCCTGTGGGAATCCTGAACTCGGACGAAGGTAGTTGGCCTCTCGACCGATCAAGTTTGTGCGTCGGTCCGACCCGAAGCGCCTAGGTGAATGCCCTGTGTGGAACATCTTGGCCATTGACCATCAAGTTGCACGTTCTTTCGACCGCCTTACCGTCAGATAGGCTACCGAAGCAATGATCACGGCGAAGAAGATCACATTCACAACGACTATGGAGATGCCCAGTCCACCATCCTTCGGGTCTTGTATGAGCAGATCGCCCAATGATGCACCGATGGGCCGGGTAACGATGAACGCGATCCAGAACGCCAGGACCGAGCTGATGGTCTTGAAGTAGTTCAGCACACCGGCCAGTATGAAGATCGCGCCGAAGATGAAGAGCGAGTACAGGTAGCCCACGTTCAAGAATTCGGATACGGTATCGCCGACACCAGTACCCAATGCGAAAGTGGTGAGGACGATGATCCAATAGAATTTCTCGCGGCTGTCGTTGGTGATCTCGTGAATGGAAAGTGTGCCCTCCTTCTTGTACCAGAGCACGAACACAAGCGCCATGGCGATGGCGAAGACCACGTCCAGGACCAGCAGCGAGATGCCCAAATTCTCCACCAGAAAATCCGTGATCAACGTTCCTTCAATGCTCATCATTACAATAAGCGACCAATAAGAAGGTGGGGAATATCGTTTCTGCCTGAAGTTCCACACCACCACCAAAAGGGTGATCACGCCCATGAGGATCATGGTGTTGGTCAAACCCAACTTCAGGTTCACCGACACATAGTCCGCGGCTGTTTCGCCCACCGTGGTCGAAACTATTTTGATGACCCAGAACAGGATGCCAAGACTAGCGACCCTGTTCAATAGTTCCTTGTTCATGTTGGTCCCGTTTTGGACCGGGCTTACCGGCCCGACCCGAGTTAGTGTAAAGCAACGGGTCGATCCTGCGGGGATCTTGAAGTTGTGGCCGGTCAAGCCTTGCGCACGGCGGTCTGGTGCATCCCATTAGCCGCCGTGTATGCCACGCGCAACCCGTTGCGCTCGGCAATCTCCTTCACCATGGAAAGGCCAAGTCCGGGGGAAGTGCTGGAAGGATCGCCCTTGGCGAAGCGGTCGAAGAGCGAGGCCGGTTCCACGGAAAGAGCAAGGCCGGTGTTGCGAACAGTGATGCTTTTCTGTGCGAGGACCACGGAAAGGGAGCCGCCCGTCACATTGTGCTGCACGGCATTGCGCAGCAAATTGGATACGAGCAGTTGGGCCAGCATCGGGTCAAGTTGAATATGGCAATGGCCCTCCTCCATGAGTTCCACGGAAAGCTTTTCTTGCGCGATCAGGTCTTTCAAAAATGCCAATTCCTCACGGAAGATGCGCGACCAATCCACCTTCTGCGGAGGGAATACGCCATCGCCCACCTTGGCCAGCAGCAGCATGTCGGAGATGGTGCGGCCCATGCGTTCGCTGGCCATGTACATGCCTTGGATGGTCTCTGCCTCGCGCTCGCCCATGCTTGGGTTTTGGATCAGCTGGTCCAACCTTCCGCGCAGGATGGCCAAGGGCGTGCGCAGCTCGTGCGCCGCTTGTTCGGTGAACCGCTTCTGTGCGGTGAAGTCATGCTGCATGTTGGTCATCATTCCGCTTAGCACGCCTGCCATTCCGGCGAATTCATCCACCGTCGATGGTGCGAGCGGGGGAATGGGCGCATCCGGACGAAAGCGTTCCATGGCTAGTAGGTTCGCGTGAAAAGGCCGCCATAAGCGCGTGGAGAGCCAGCGGAACAGCACCAGCGTGTTCAAGGCGAAGAGCACCAGTACCGCCGCGATGCTCGCCGCAATGCCCATCACCAAGTCGTCCGTTTCCAATTGCGACCGGCCGATGGTAAGGATCGCTGCGCTGCCGTCTGCCTGCTTCGCCGGGAAACGTCCGATGCGCCACGGGATATCTTCCGCATGCAGCGTGTCATAGATCACGGTGTCGGAGAATTGATGGCCTGCGACCTTTCCGGGTGCTATCCGCAACAGCATATCGGGCGTGGTGATCTCCAAATCCTGGTCCGAAGCGAGCATCCGATCGCGCACCAGTATGGCCTGTTCCTCGAGTGCTTCGTCCACCTCGTGCGTTACCGTATGGCGCACCAGCCCATAGCCGATCGCCGTGCCGATCACCACCATCGGCAGCGCCAGCAAGGCTTGGTAGAGTGCGGTACGTTGCAGCAGTTTCATGCGCGGTCGCTCATGCGGTAACCGAGCCCGTAGATGGTATTGATCAACCCGTCAGATCCGTGTGCTGCGAGCTTTTTCCGCAGGTTCTTGATGTGCGCATAAAGAAAATCATCCCGGTCCAAACGCTCGGCCAAGTCGCCCCAGACATGTTCCAAAATGGCGCTGCGCGAGAGCACGCGGTCTTTGTTCACGGCGAGGAAATGCAACAGGTCGAACTCGGTCCCCGTGAGGTCCAAGCGCACACCCTCGGCTTCCACTAAGCGGTCGTCCGGCACGATGCGCAATGATCCGATCAGGATGGCGTCCTGTGCCTTGGCTTGCTTGCGCCGCACCAGCGCCCGCAGCCGGGCCACCAGTTCGGGCAGGTGGAAGGGCTTCGGCAGGTAATCGTCCGCGCCCAGGTCGAGGCCATTCACCTTGTCGTCCAAGGAACCCTTCGCGGAGATGATGATGATGCCGCAGGCGTTGTCGGCTTTGCGTAATGCACGAACGATGTCGAGCCCGTTCCCGTGCGGCAGCGTGATGTCCACCAACACCGCGTCATAGCTGTGCAGTTGCGCCTTCTCCATGGCGGAAGGGAAGTCCGTGGCGGATTCCACCAAGTGGCCTTCGTCCTGCAAGTACTGCCGGATGGAGCGGCGCAGTTCCGTCTCGTCCTCGATGAGGAGCACCTTCATGCGTGCAAGCTATAGCGCGAACCTGTCGGGATCTTGAAGTCTTCAGGAACCGTCGGCGATCTGCAAAAGCACGGTTTGGACCGTATAGGAAATCTAACCGACCGATCCTTCCAAACTCACCGCTAAAAGCTTCTGCGCTTCCACAGCGAATTCCATCGGCAGCTTGTTCAGCACATCCTTACAATAGCCGTTCACGATCAGGCTCACCGCTTTCTCGGGCGGGATGCCGCGCTGGTTCAGATAAAAGAGTTGGTCATCACCGATCTTGCTGGTGGTGGCTTCATGCTCCACGATCGCACTCGGGTTCTCGCTCTCGATGTACGGAAAGGTGTGCGCGCCGCAACGGTCGCCGAGCAGGAGTGAATCGCATTGGCTATGGTTACGCGCACCCTTGGCGCCCTTGCCGATCTTCACCAGACCGCGGTAGCTGTTGTTGCTTTGGCCCGCGCTGATGCCCTTGCTCACGATGGTGCTCTTGGTGCCCTTGCCGATGTGGGTCATCTTGGTGCCCGTATCCGCCTGCTGCTTGAACTTGGTGAGTGCTACACTGTAAAATTCACCCACGCTGTAATCGCCCTTCAGCACGCAGCTCGGGTACTTCCACGTGATCGCGCTGCCCGTCTCCACCTGCGTCCAGCTGATCTTACTGCGGTCGCCGAGGCACATACCGCGCTTGGTAACGAAGTTGTAGACACCGCCCACGCCGTTCTCGTCGCCGGGATACCAGTTCTGCACCGTGCTGTATTTGATCTCCGCATCCTTCATGGCGACCAGCTCCACCACGGCAGCGTGCATCTGGTTCTCGTCGCGCATGGGTGCGGTACAACCTTCAAGGTAGCTCACATATCCGCCTTCATCCGCGATCAACAGCGTGCGTTCGAACTGGCCGGTATTCGCGGAATTCATCCGGAAGTAGGTGCTCAGTTCCATGGGGCATCGTACCCCCGGCGGGATGTAGCAGAAGCTGCCATCGCTGAAAACGGCACTGTTGAGCGCCGCGTAGAAATTGTCCGTCGGCGGCACAACGCTGCCGAGGTATTTGCGCACCAGGTCCGGGTGGTTCTGCACCGCATCGCTGAAGCTGCTGAAGATGATACCCTTCTCCTTCAGCGCGCCTTGGAAGGTGGTCTTCACGCTTACGCTGTCGAACACCACATCCACGGCTACACCGGCCAAGCGCTTCTGCTCCTGGAGCGAGATGCCCAGCTTTTCAAACGTCTTGATCAGCTCCGGATCGGCCTCGTCGAGGCTGTTCAACGATGGCTTCTTCTTTGGCTCGCTGTAGTAGTGCGAATCCTGGAAATCCACCTTCGGATAGTTGATCAGCGCCCAAGTGGGCTCGGTCATCTTCAACCAATTCCTGTAGGCGGTCAATCGCCATTCCAACAGCCACTCCGGCTCGTTCTTCTTAGCGCTGATATAGCGAACGATGTCCTCGTTCAAGCCCTTCGGGGCCAACTCGCTTTCAATATTGGTAACGAAGCCGAACTCGTATTCCTTGTTCGCTACCTCTTGGAGGATGTCGTCTGATTGTGCCATGGTTAAGAACTACCGCTAAGAACACGAAGTACGCTAAGAGGAATGTCGAATGCCTTGCGCCTACTTCCCTTCGTGTCCTTGGCGTTCTTCGTGGTATATTTTCCTTGAGTGGTTCAAATACTAAAACTCTCCCCGCAGCCACAGGTCCGGCTTGCATTTGGATTGACGAACTGGAAGCCTTTGCCGTTCAGGCCACCGCTGAAGTCCAACGTGGTGCCTAGGAGATAGAGCAGGCTCTTCTTGTCCACCACCACTTTCACTCCGTTATCCTCGAAGACCTTGTCGCCTTCCTGCATCTTGTCGTCGAAGACCAGGTCGTAGGAAAGCCCACTGCAGCCGCCGCCCTTCACGCCCACGCGGACGAAGTGCTGTGGCCCGCGGCCATCCGTGCCCAAAAGCTTGGTGAATTCCTGCCTCGCGTTGTCGCTCACTTTGATCATGCTTGCCCCCTATTTAGAATCTGTCTAAATAAAGTCGGTCACAAAGGTACAAAGCAATGAGGGCGCAGCCAACGGGGTTCACTAGGCCATCGCTTCTTGGTCTGTCGACACCCCGCCGTTCGATATATCAAGCCGCCGCAAAGCGGCACCGATCCTGTCGATCCTGAAATCCTGTCCAAATATCTCGTCCAGTACGCCCCCAGATGGTTCACGAGCCGGTCACCGATAGCCTTTTGCCTGATCGCGGAGCACCAAGGTCCAATCCATCTTCCCGTAATTGGTTCCCAGCCGCACCATGACCAGTTCCCTTGCGGGATCCACGTATATGAACTGGCCGAGGTAGCCCTTGGCCTCGAAGTCCCCTTCACCCGAGGGTAGCCACCATTGGTACTGGTAGAATTTTGCGCTTCCATTGCTGGTGTCAAGGCGGGTGCTTTGCTCCACCCATTCCCTCGGCACCAGCTGCTTTCCGCGCCATTCGCCCTTGTGCAGGTAGAGTGAACCGAGCTTCGCGAAATCACGTGCCGGTGCGTTGACACAACAGAAGGTCTTCTCGATGCCGCCGTTCTTGCGGTCGATGCTCCAGGAGGCGGGATAGACCATGCCCATGGGCGCCCAGATCTTGTCGTTGGTGTATGCGGTGATCGTCCGTTGGTCACCGCCTTTCCGCAAGGCGCGCTCCAGTACCCATCCCAGCAATTGGCTGCTCCCGCTCTGGTAATTAAAGTGTTCGCCCGGTGGATTCTCGAGCCTCATCTTCGCCATTCTCTTGTAGAGGCGGCGGCCATAGTAGAACCCTGCGGCATCGCCGAACGGGTCCGAGTAACTTTCTTCGAATTTGAAACCGCTGGTCATCTGGAGCAGGTTCTCCACGGTCACCTTATCGAACCCGTTCTTCCGAAGCTCCGGAACGAAGTCGGTGACAGGCTGATCCACGCCAGTGATGAAGCCATCGGCGATGGCACAGCCGATCAACATGCTCAGCAACGACTTGGACATGGAGAACGACGCGTGCAGGTGGGCTTCATCGTAGCCCTTGAAGTAGCGCTCGTAGACGATGGTATCGCGTTGGATCACCAAGAAGGCCACCGTCTTCCGCTCCTCAATGAATTCGTCGAACGTTTGTGTCTTCCCCTGATAGGTTATGCCATGTGGAAGCTGTTCCGTTTCCGCCACCGCATAGTGGTAAGGCTCCGGCGAGGCGGGCAGCGGGCGTGACGGGAACTTGCGCCAGTCATTGGTTCCGGCGAAGTTGTAGATGACGAAGCGACCGACCGTGCAGCTGCCCAGCAGAAGGCAGGCGCCAAGGAAAACAGCGGCTATCAGGGAACGGGGGTGCATGGCGAAAAATAGCCATTGGCAGCCAACGGGCGGATCCGTTCAGTGGCGGGGCGTTGTAACGGTGGAACTTGATCGACTTGCGGCATACCCAAGGATCCTCTTGATCGATCCGTTACAGGCGGTACCTTCGCACACAGGAAGGACCTTCACCAAAAAAACCGGTGAAAAGCATCCCTCCACGTTGTCATGCTCAAGCAATACCTCTCCCAAAAGCTTCAACAGAAGCTCAGTCCGCAGCAGATCCAGCTGATGAAGTTGCTCCAGGTCCCCACACTGGAACTGGAACAACGCATCAAGCAGGAGATGGAGGAGAATCCTGCGTTGGAAGAGGGCGAGGACCACGACGAGGAGGAGGAAGAGATGACCCAGGAGGCGGCGGCGGAAAATGAGGAGACCACCGAATCCAGCAACGAGGAGTTCGACCTCAGCGATTACTTCCAGGACGACGACACGCCGGACTATAAGCTGAGCGCAAAGAACCAGAGCGCCGACGACGAGGAGTACGAAACGCCGCTCAGCGGGGGCACCACCTTCCAGGACGCAATGCACACGCAGTTGTCCCTGCGCGATGTGGATGAGCGCACCGAGCAATTGGGCGAGCACATCATCGGGAACCTGGACGAGGACGGCTACCTGCGCCGCGGTCTGGATCAGATCGTGAACGACCTGGCCTTCACCGCCAACATCATGACGGATGAGGCGGAGCTCGGGAAAGTGCTGCAACAGATCCAGTCGCTCGACCCCGCCGGAGTGGCCGCCCGTGACCTGCGTGAATGCTTGCTGCTCCAACTGACACGGATGAGCAACGCGGTGGATGTGCTCACGGCGAAAGCCATCGTGGACAAGCACTTCGACGCGTTCACCAAGAAGCACTATGAGCGCATCATGGAGCGCTTGGAGATCGACGAGGATGCGTTGCGCGACGCCATCGAAGTGATCGTGCGCCTGAACCCGAAGCCCGGCAATACCGGCCGCGATACCACGAAATCCGCGCAAGCCATAGTGCCCGACTTCGCGATCAACGCGGTGGATGGCCAGCTCGAGCTTTCACTCAACGGGCGCAATGCTCCCGAACTGCGCGTGAGCCGCCAGTACCGTGACATGATCAAGGAATACCAGCGGAACAAGAAGGACCCCAAGGCCAAGGACGCGCTGGTCTTCATTAAGCAGAAGCTCGATTCCGCCAAGTGGTTCATCGACGCGATCAAGCAGCGTCAGAATACGCTGCTCATCACCATGGAAGCCATTATGGAGCACCAGCGCGAGTTCTTCCTCACCGGCGACGAGACCAAGATGAAGCCGATGATCCTGAAGGACATCGCCGAGAAGGTGGGCATGGACATCAGCACCGTGAGCCGCGTGGCGAACAGCAAATACGTGCAGACCGACCACGGCACCTACCTGTTGAAGTTCTTCTTCAGTGAGAGCCTTACCACGGACAGCGGCGAGGAGGTGAGCACCCGCGAGGTGAAGAAGATCCTTGAGGAGGCGATCCTCGCCGAGGACAAGCAGAACCCGCTGACGGATGACGAGCTGACGAAGCTTTTGCGCGGCAAGGGCTACAACATCGCCCGCCGCACGGTGGCGAAATACCGGGAGCAATTGCACATGCCGGTGGCCCGCCTGCGCAAGGAGCTTTGATGCGCAAGGCGGCACACACGCTTTCCCTCCTGCTCCATCCGGTGTGGATGCCCACGTTCGCCGTGATCATCGCCTTCCACATCGACCCGCACCTCACGTTCGCCTTCACCCCGCAAGGCCAATGGGTGATAATCGGCATGGTCTTCATCATGTCCGCGCTGTTCCCCATCTCCAGCATGTTCATGCTCTGGCGTAGCGGGACGATCTCGAAACTGTCCATGCCCGGGCGCAAGGAGCGCATCGTGCCTTATCTGCTTACGCTGATCTATTTCTGCATGACCTACTACCTGCTGCGCCGAACGCCGAACCATCCGGCCACGCTAGCGCTATTCGCCGGCATCATCATCGCCCTGGTCGTGGACCTGATCATCACTTTCCGCTGGAAGATCAGCCTGCACATGACGGGCATCGGGGGCGTTATCGGCATGGTGTTGGGCCTGATGCTTCTGCACGGCGCCCTTGCCGTTTTCCTGCCGGCCCTACTGGTACTCGCCGGCGCGTTGGGCACCGCGCGGCTGCTGGTGACGGACCACACTCCTGCACAGATCTACGCCGGTGCGTTCGTCGGGGCTGCCAGTACGTTCCTCTGCCTACTGTTCGGCATCTATTATTGAACCTCGGCCGCCAAGGTCTGTTGCCAGCGCCACGCATCGCGGAGCGCATCCGCCAAGGTGAGTTCCGTGCGCCAGCCCAGTACCTCCCAGCTCTTAGTGGTGTCGGCATACATGGCCACCACATCACCGGGCCTGCGGGGGCCGATCGCATAGGGCACCTTCACCCCGTTCTCCCGCTCAAAAGTGTTCACGGCCTCTAGCACGGTATTACCTGTGCCTGTCCCCAGATTGAAAACGTCAATTACCGGCGCCTCCTGTTTTGCGATCCAACGCAATGCCAACACATGCGCCTTTGCCAGGTCCACCACATGGATGTAGTCGCGGATGCAGGATCCGTCCCGCGTGGGGTAATCATTCCCGAACACCGTGAGCTTATTGCGAAGGCCTGCTGCAGCCTGAGTGATGAAGGGGACCAAGTTGTTCGGCACACCGATCGGCAGTTCCCCGATGATGCCCGACGGATGCGCCCCGATGGGATTGAAATAGCGCAACATCACCACGCGCAAGGCAGGGTCCGCGGCGGAAGCATCCCGGAGCAATTGCTCACAGACCACCTTGCTATAACCGTACGGTGATGCCGCCACGCCCGTGCGGGAGGTCTCGGTCACCGGCAGTTGGTCCGTGTCGCCGTAAACCGTGCAGGAGGAGGAAAACACGAGGTTCTTCACGCGGTGCTTCTCCATCACACGGAGCAGCGTGACGAGTGAGCCGATGTTGTTGGCATAGTACTTCAAGGGATCACGCACGCTTTCGCCCACGGCCTTGTCCGCCGCGAAGTGGATCACGCTTGCCGGCCGTTCCGCCTCGAACACCTTGTCCAGGGCCTCGGCATCAGCACAGTCGATGCGATGGATCGTCAAGGTGCGGCCCAGAATGGTCTCTAGCCCGCGCAGTGCGCGCTCATCGCTGTTGCGCAGGTCATCGACGATGATCGGCTCGAAACCGGCACCTACCAGCTCAATGCACGTATGCGAACCGATGAAGCCCGCTCCCCCTGTAACGATGACCTTTTCCATGTGCGCGAAAATAGAACAGGTGCCGGTCGCGCAGATCAGCGCCATTGCGTCTTCCGGTCATGATCTTCTGAAAGAGGGTTGAAGTTCTCCCCTCCTTCCTTCAAGGAGGGGCAGGGGTGGTGTATTCAATGAGCGGACCACCCTGCGCCGTCGCCGAAGCGGGCTATGGGGGAGTGCGACCAACCCCCTTCTTGCAAAAAGGAGGGGGGACCGACCCTCAGGCAATGGTCCGATATACATGGAACCATTGAGCTCGAAATGAAGAGTAAGGCCCGATAGCCCTGGATCGCACGGGACTTCGCACTTTAGCGCCCATGTCCGAGGGCCGCCATCGATCATCCTTGCTTGCCATTCTGGCCGTGATGCTCTTGTTCGCGTTCGTCTCCGTGCGTTCCGCCAAGGACAATGCGGGCGGGATCATCCGGAGCGATGTACACGGCTACTATGGCTATCTACACGCCTTGTTCATTACGCACGACCTCGGACATGAGCAAATGCGCCACGAGTATGTGAACGTGACGCCGAACGGCACGCTGAACAAATATTTCGCGGGCGAAGCGGTACTCCTAACACCGTTCTTTCTCTGTGCCCATGCCTACGTGAAGTCCACCGGCGGCGTAGCGGACGGCTTCTCCCCGCCCTACGAACAGGCTATCGCTATTGCTGCGCTGTTCTATGTACTGCTGGGGCTGCTGGCGTTCCGGGCCTTGCTGCTGCGCATGGGCATCAGCGACCGCACTGTGGCGATCGTGCTATTGATTTTGGGCTTCGGCACCCAGCTGCTACAGTTCACCGCCGTGCAGCCGGGCTGGTCGCATGTGTACTCCTTTGCGCTGTTCTCCATTTTCCTGTTGCTCACGTACCGCATCTCCGAGGCGGCTTCCACCGGTCGCATCATCGCTTGGGGTGCAGTGCTCGGGATGATCGTACTGGTGAGGCCGGTGAACGGGCTGGTCCTGCTGGCGATCCCGGTTTTACTGGGGAAAGCCACACCGGATCTGCTGCGCAGCTTCCGCGAGAGGCGGGTCGCGAGTTTGCTCATGATGCTGGCCGGAGCGTGCGTGGTGGCCATCCAACCCGTTCTCTGGCACGCCCAGGTGGGAAGCTTCGTGGCCTACGGTTACAAAGGCGAAGGATTTGTTTGGGGGCGTCCCGCCATCCTCCAAGTGTTGGTCGGTTTCCGCAGAGGCTTGTTCATCTGGACGCCGGTGCTGGTCCTTGCCGCGCTCAGCGTACCATTGCTTTGGAAACACGATCGCTTCCGGGCCATCGCCGCAGCCGCGTATTGGCTCGTGGTCACCTACGTGATCAGCAGCTGGTGGATCTGGTACTACGGCAGCGGTTTCGGCGCACGCGTCTATGTGGAGCACTATACGGTGCTCGCACTCCCACTGGCCTTCATGCTGGAACGTTGGCAAGGGTGGCGGAGAAAGGCGGCCGTCACTTTTCTGGTGCTCGCCTCGGCGCTCCAGTTGGCGCAGTGCTATCAGTACAACCACGGCTTCCTGGACCGTGAATGCATGGACCGGAACAAGTATGCCTTCAGCTTTCTGCAATTTGATGCCGATCACCATGAGCGCCTCGGTGGCCGCTACATGATCGCACCATACAATCCCAACGGCATGGACACGCTGGTGCATGTCCGCTGGAACGCGGAACACTCGGTGCGCTATTGGCACGGCAAGCCGATGCTTTACGATCCTGCACCCAGCCCATGGCATGTGGTGCTCTGTGACACTACGGACGAGTTCGGCCCCAGCTTCGAGATGCCCGCCAAGGATCTGCCCACAGGGCGCGCCTTGTACTTCGCCTTGGGCTTCGAACGGTACGTATACCATGCCGATGACACCCGGGGTGTAACGGTGGTGGCCAGCGCCGAGAACGCAAAGGGGGAGATCGTCCAGTACCAGTCCTTCCCTATGGAGCCGATGCCCCCTGCCGGCGACAGCCTCTGGGAACATATTGAATACCGTGTGCCGATGGAGCCCTTGCGCAAAGGCGAGAGCATCAAATTCTACTTCTGGAACCAGGACGGCAAGAGCCGATTCCTCACGGATGATCTGGATATGACCGTGACGGCCGTGCGCCCCTATTGAGGCACGGGGAAGAAGGAAGTGGGCCCAGCAGGATTTGAACCTGCGACCAACGGATTATGAGTCCGCTGCTCTGACCGCTGAGCTATAGGCCCGGAAACAGGCCGCGAAAGTAGCCGTTGAGGTGGATCCCGTGCATTGGTCCGCTCAGCGATCTCCCGCAGGGGATCCTGAGCCGTGCATTGGTTCGCTCAGCGATCTCCCGGAGGGGATCCTGAGCCTCATAGCTTCGCGCCCCATGGAACGACCGTTGCCGTACGATAGCATCCTCCTCGATCTGGGCGGTGTGCTCATCGATGTGGACTACCATGCCGCCACCCGCGAATTCGAAAAGCTGGGCTTCGCCGATTTCGACAGCCTCTACAGTAAAGCCAAGCAGGATAACCTGTTCGACGGCTTCGAGACAGGCGCACTTTCCCCGGCGCAGTTCCGCGATCGGATAAGGCAGCTGCACGGCTCACCGCTCACGGATGCCCAGATCGACCATTGCTGGAACGCCATGATCGGTAGTATCCCGCAGGAACGGATCGACCTGGTGAAGCGCCTGAAGGAACGTTACCAAGTGCTGCTGCTCAGCAACACCAACGCCATCCATGTGCCGGCCTTCGAGGCCATCGTGGCCAAGGAGAACGGCATCGCCGACTTCAAAGGCCTGTTCGATGGTGCTTACTACAGTTGCGAAATGGGCATGCGGAAGCCGGATGCGGAGATCTTCCTCCACGTGCTTTCCCTGCATGGTGCAGACCCGAAGCGCACCATGTTCATAGACGACAGCATCCAGCATGTGGAAGGGGCATTGAGTGCTGGGCTACATGCCGAGCATTTGGACTTGGCCAAGGAGGATGTGATCCAATTGGTGGGGCGACTGGGCCTATTGCGCTGACGCCTTTCTCCGGTATTACATAACTCTGGAGCGAGCCGTCCGCGGACGATACTCTGCGGATTCCCGATGGGCACGAGAGGTCGGCCTGCCCCGTGTTCTCCTGCGCTGGTGTAACTCCCGCGCCAAAGTTTTCTGGGATGTCTCTTTCCAATCCGGGGCCAAATCGCTGGCCGAAGCTTCGGGGGGGTCGTCGTATTTCAGCTTCAACTGTGGCCGGGGTGCTGGTCCGTCCGATTGGGAAATCCTAGTTACCCTCTGAAAACAGGTCTGGACCGCCTAGTGACTCTGGCAATCGCTTAGGCAATGGGGCATTATGGGGTATCGTGGTCCCGTTTGGCTCGAAGCGCATTACTCGCCGCATGAACTCGTCAAACATCGGAACCGTGAAATCCAGTTCACCGTGACTCGGGCTATATATCATCCCTTTCTTAATAAGAGTTGCCCTAACAGGGCCGATGCTCTTTGGCATGATATTATGCGATGTGGCTATCTCTCCTGTTCTATAAGGGCCTTTGCCGAGTTCCGCCATAGATCTAAGGAATCTTTTTTCACCTGGAGTTAGGCGATCGAATCTTACTCGGAAGAAGTTTTGGTCCAGCCTAGCGGTCGCCAAATCTTTTACCTTGAGAACGACATCAATATCAATGATTTTACTATCTGAGCTATTCCATGATTGATACCCCCATTCCTGCAAAAAGTAGGGATACCCACAAGTCGTTTTATAGATTTCATCTAGCGCAAGGTCGGTGAATGTAACGTCAAACTTAGCCACAGGAGCTACCAGTGCGACTGTCGCTTCGTCCTTCGGTAAGGGACCTATTTCGGGGAAGCTGAATAATCTTTCAGAGTAGGACTTTGAATCCCCGGCAAGTTCTGGCAATATTGGAAGTCCTGCAGCTACTAGCACCAGTGGTAATTGAAGCTGCTGTATACGGTGCATCGCCATGATCAGAGCGCTTAACTCTGGTTTGGTTAGATACTGAAGTTCGTCGATGAATATGCTAACAGCAGTCCCTCGCTCTTCTGCAGCCTCCCCAACTGCTACAAATAGCTCAGAAAGATCGGCCTCGATGTCGCCAGAATCACCTACTCCCTTCAATGATTCTATGTCCAAACCAATGTTATCTATGCCGCCAATCGAAAATCTTAAGGCACCAACGAACCCCCTCAATATTGCCAGCCCCCTCTTGACCTTGTCGCCAGCATTAACAATCAGGTCAAGAGAGAATAGCAGCTTGCGCAGCTCTGGCGCGAGTAATGCCGGCAACCTTTTATCCTCATGCGCTTCAATATATACCGACTTGTATCCAGATGCCTCTGATTTTCTTCGGGCTTCGTTCAAAAGCACTGTCTTTCCCACACCGCGAAGCCCTATCATAATCAAGCTCTTCTCTGAACGCTTAATCTTGACCCTCTCGAATAGGACATGAGTCTGTGCCAAAATACTTTCTCGGCCAACTAATTCTGGCGGAGGTGTACCGGCTCCTGGTGAAAATGGGTTGGTTATGTGGTCCATAACGCAAAACTAGTAAAGACTAGCTGAAACCCCCTAGTCTTTACTAGTCTTTTACCAGTCTACACCTTTGGACTAGTAAAGACTACCCCAAATGTCCTAGTCTTTACTAGTCTCTGCCAAAACTCAGCTTCATCCTTTTCGGTGAGATCATCTGATCAGCAGAAGGTCGAAAGTAGGAATACAGGGTTTTCGCTCCAGGGCACATACCCGCAAACCCCACGCCCGCTTGACATTCTTGCAGGATCAACGTTCGTGATCCGTACGCCAGGCTCTACCCGTCGTTGTCTTTTGAGCGCCCAAACGATCATCGGTGCTTTGCCGCATGATGATCAACGAAACCGATCGCTCGGTGAGTCTGTCCTTTTTACGGCCCAAGTGCTGCGGCAATTTGGCGACCTCATTGCTCGATCACAGATGATGCCACCAGAAACGCTTCCCCCCGGAGACCTTGCCTTTTGCTCAGCTCATCCTTTGCCACAGATGGCACGGGGGCGTTCGCAATGTGCGCGCCTGCCAGGAAGCTTCACATTACCCTGGGGCATTCCTCTCGAAAGACCCTGCGTAAGCTCGAAAGACCCTGCGTAAGATGGTATAACTCCACCCCTCTGGCGGGACCAACTACCTCCCCGTGTGCGAAAGGTCTGCCCAAAGAAAAGGCTGAATGGCCCGTGTGCTTAGCG
This sequence comes from Flavobacteriales bacterium, assembly GCA_038234075.1. GTDB lineage: Bacteria > Bacteroidota > Bacteroidia > Flavobacteriales_F > PHOS-HE28 > PHOS-HE28. Next base: position 100,552 of record JBBSUV010000004.1, read on the forward strand.
AAGCAGGAGGAAACGGGGGGCTCGATGTCGCAGCTCATGTGTGGTTTGACCCGATGTTCGGTCACCCCTCCTTTGCGGCGATGGATCTCCTACCCTACCGAACAAGTCAACACCAAGGAAGCCGCCCTCGCCGCTTTTCGCACCCCATCATCCCACAGCTGGGGTATTGGCAAGACTACTATGTCCTTTTTAGCTCAGCCCCAAGTCGATTGCTTGGCAACTTCCATGGACCATCAATGAAGACGCCACAAGCCCTGCTTACAGTAGCCTTTGCCCTACTGCTCGCTCCGTCCGTTCCCGGCCGGACGCGACCTGTCCCTCGTGGACGGGGGACAGGGATAACCCGTTACGATGCTGTACCATTTCGATCAGACATTTCTTCAATTCGATCAAACGCTGATTCGATCCGAACAGAGGCATCTTCGATCCAACCAAGCTTTTCTTCGATCCGATCTAAGGCTTCTTCAATTCATTCAGCCGCTTCTTTAATTCATTCAGGCGCTTTATCAATCGGGTCAGAGGCGTCGTCAATTCAGTCCGAGGCTTTTTCGATTCATTCAGGCGATGCATCAAATCATTCAGGAACTCCTTTGATTCGATCAGCGGCTTCTTGGATACGATCAACGATCACATCGAACCAAGTGATCGCGGATACGACCGCTGGTACACGTGCACGGAAAGTCTTTGTGCGGCCATACAGGGGCGGCCCCCGACCGCGACCGCCACCGGGGAACCACCCCGCATGCCTTTGACAGTTTCAGTGAACTCAACATCAATCTCACGGGCTAAGTACAGCCCAACAAACACCCCCAAGTAGCATGGCTACAGTAGTAAAGAATGTAAGCGGCCTTAATGCCACCGGACTGGTGGACAAGAGCCTTTTCGTAGAAGCCCGGATGAAGGACAACGCCGCCTTCCCCACGCCCACGCCCACCTTGGTGGAGCTTGCCACCGCCCGCGCGGCATTGCAGCTCGCCATCACCGGCGCAAGGGACGGGGGCCGCACGGCCGTTGCCATCCGGCGCGGCAGGGAGCAGGACCTGCGCCTGCTCCTTAACCAACTGGCCGGCCATGTATCCTCCGTGGCGGAGGGCAATGCCTTGGCCATCCTCAGCAGTGGGTACGGCGTAAGGCGCGTGCCCACCCCCGCTGGGGAACTGCTCGCACCCGCCGACCTGCAAGCCGCCATCAGCTCCTTCACGGGGCGAGTGGACCTACGGTGGAAGCCGGTGAAGTATGCCGTGGCCTACCAGATCCACCTCAATGGGAAGGACCCGGCGGACGAGGCGGCATGGCAGCTGGCAGGCGTATCCACCAAGGCCATCTTCTTGGTGAAGGGCCTGGGGTCCGCCACCATGACCTGGTTCCGGGTGAACGCCATCGGCAGCAGCGGCACGGGACCGCTGAGCGAAGTGGCGCACAGCCTGGCCAAGTGAACCGGCACGGTACCGGGGGCAGCTAGGCAACAGCGCCCCCGGCCGTTCCGCGTAACACTTCCATACCACCGCAAGAACGGCGGCCCTGCGAAAGTAGGGCCGCCGTTGCTTTGGTACCACAGTCTCCGGCGCTCGGTCCGGAGGATTAACCCGGCGCTCGGGGTTTCGCGTAACCCATCCGACAACCGGTCTTCCTGAACGCGACCGATGAGATGCAGGTGGCTTGGCATCAGGCAATAGGCGAAGAGCTCCAAGCCTTTGTTCGCTTGGCAGATCGCCAAGCTTTCCACCACCACTTCAGCACATCGGCGCGCGTGAAAACATCCGCCCAGCCAACTACCGTAAGTGTCCAGAAATAAGAGGCTCCAGGAACATGGGCTTTGAGGTGTTCGCTTATTTAGGCGAATGTATCCTGGACGATTAAGGGGCTTAGGCCAGATTTGGCAGAGCCCGCCTGAGGCGGGTCAGAAGCTGGGCACTCGGCAGAACAGTGAGGTTATTGCGAAGCCGAGCGCCGGGAACCCTTGGAGGACCCGAGCGCGGGAATGGAGTGTGCCATTGATGTGGAAGCACGACCGTTTCCGGGCCATTGGCGCGGCGGTGTACTGGCTGGTGATCACCTACGTCATCAGCAGCTGGTGGATCTGGTACTATGGCAGCGGTTTCGGCGCTCGCGTGTATGTGGAGCACTATTCAATTCTAGCGCTTCCCTTGGCTTTTATGCTGGACCGTTGGCAGGACTGGCAGAAGAGGATCGCTATCATCTTTCTGGTCCTCGCCTCGGCGCTTCAATTGGCGCAGTGCTACCAATTCAACCACGGCTTTCTGGACCGTGAATGCATGGATAAGAAGAAGTATGCGTACAGCTTCCTCCAATTTGATGCCGACCATCACGAGCGTCTCGGTGGTCGGTATATGATCGCACCGTACAATCCGAACGGCATGGACACATTGATCCACGCGCGCTGGGATGCCGAACGCTGGGTGCGTTATTGGCATGGACGGGCCATCCTCTTCGATCCCGCACCAAGCCCTTGGCACGTGGTGGCCTGTGATACGATGGAGTTCTTCGGCCCCCGCTTCGAGATGCCCGCGAAGGACCTGCCCACAGGTCGCGCTCTGTATTTCGCCTTGGGCTTTGAGCGGTACGTGTACCAGGCTGATGACACCCGGGACGTCACGGTGGTGGTAAGCGCCGAGAATGCAAAAGGGGAGATCGTCCAGTACCAGACATTCTCCATGGAGCCAATGCCCCCGGCGGGAGACAGCATCTGGGAACACCTTGAATACCGCGTACCGCTGGATCCATTGAGAAAAGGAGAGAAGGTCAAATTCTACTTCTGGAACCAGAACGGGGAAAGCCGGTTCCTGGTCGACGACCTGGACATGACCGTGACGGCCGCACGCCCCTATTGAGCGGCGGCGGAACGAAGTAGTGGGCCCAGCAGGATTTGAACCTGCGACCAACGGATTATGAGTCCGCTGCTCTGACCGCTGAGCTATAGGCCCGGAAACAGGGCGCGAAAGTAGCCGTTGAGGTGGTCCGATGCATATCGGACCCGTGCAGGACTCGTGTATTGGTTCGCTCAGCGATCTCCCGCAGGGGATCCTGAGCTCAGCGGACAATAGTCCTCAGGGGATAGCTTCGCGCCCCATGGAACGCCCGTTACCCTACGATACCATCCTGCTCGATCTGGGCGGTGTACTCATCGATGTAGACTACCATGCCGCCGCCCGCGAGTTCGAGAAACTGGGCTTTACGGATTTCGACGAATTGTACAGCAAAGCCAAGCAGGATCACCTCTTCGACGGCTTCGAAACGGGTGCCCTTTCACCAGCGGAATTCCGCGACCGGATCAGGAAATTGAGCGGATCACCGCTCACGGATGCCCAGATCGACCATTGCTGGAATGCCATGCTCGGCAGCATTCCCCCCGAACGCATCGCCTTGGTGGAGCGGCTGAAGGAACGCTACCAAGTGCTGCTGCTCAGCAACACCAATGCCATCCATGTCCCGGCTTTCGAGGCCATCGTGGCTAAAGAGAACGGCATCACCGGATTCAAGGGCCTCTTCGATGGCGCCTACTACAGTTGCGAAATGGGCATGCGCAAGCCGGACCCGGAGATCTTCAAGTACGTGCTGGAAGAGAACCACGCGGATCCGAAGCGCACCTTGTTCATCGACGACAGCATCCAGCATGTGGAGGGGGCGCGGAAGGCCGGGCTACATGCTGAGCATTTGGATCTGGCCAAGGAGGATGTGGTCGCTTTGGTGGAGCGGTTGGGGCTGCTTCGTTGAAGGTACTCATGGGCACGGGAGGACGGCCTGACCTGTGTTTTCCTGCGCGGGCCTAACTCCCGCGCCGGAGTTTTCTGGGAAGTCTCGTGGCCAATTAATGCGGGAATACTTCGAAGGCAAGGTGCTGCTCCACCCTCATTTGATTGCTCGCACCAGCAGTTCCATTAGCTGCTTGGTCATCCCCTCCCAGCGTTCCTCGCTCCTCTGGAACATCTGCTCAATGACATCCACCGGCACCGTGTACTGCTCGATGTATCCGTTCGCGGATTGGTCGTTCATGGTGATGTTCACCGGCCCGCGAAGGCTGTAGAAATACTCCAAGCCCACCTTAAACAGTTCCGTGGCCTTTAGCACCACTTCGGAAGGCACATGATGCACGCCGCGCTCATAATCGCTGTACGTGCTGGGTCTCACTCCAAGTTCGATGGACACATACTCCTGCGTGTACTTTCGATCCTCGCGCAGGTGCTTCAACTTACTCCCGATTTTAAAGGCGTCTTCCATGTCTTGTGCTTTGCGCGTCTAAGCTATCCGGAATTTCCGGATAGGTTCCGGAAACTGCGGAACGGTTCTGCATGAATCCGCCAAACATTCGGCTGCCAAACCACTCTTAACACCCCAATCCCACCTCCATGCGTAACCCTTCCCTATTTCTGTCGCACTCCACCTCCATTATCCATGCCGCTGTTATACTTTGCGCATTTGCATTATTAACCAGTTGTGGAGGAGGTAAAAGAGAATCGGATATACGTCCGCAAATCACGAATGTGACTGGCGAGTTATCCGATTACTTCACCGTGGTCGATGGATCGTACAAACTTTTTTCGGATGGAGAAAAGGGGGTGATTAAGGGTATGCTGGATTATCAGGTCAAGGTTCAACTCAATCGAACCGACGATTCATTTGATTTTGACGCAGTTGACTTGGAAAGTAGAGGGTATTTTTCCTTGGTATGTGACCTACTGGATGAACAGGGTGTCCCAATGGTCACTGCTGACAGAAGTGGATGGCGTACGCAAGGAGTGAATAGCGAAGATGCTGCTTTCGCATCATTGAAGCCAGGAGAAACAGGTTGGGCCATTTTCTCCTTTCTCGGCGACATTGAAACCATGGACAAGGTAAAATCCTTTCAGGTTGGCTCCACGGCGAACATGGAGCAAGCTCATGCTGCCAAATCCATTTCGTCCAATGAAGACACCTCCTCATCTATGGAGACCGAAGAAGACAGCCCTTCCAGCAGTATTGATTGCGATCAGTTCATCAAAGAATACTCGGCGTTTGTGGAGAGCTATGTCAAGCTCCTTGCGAAATACAAAAAGGACCCAACCGACATGACGATTGTAAGCGAATACACAGAAGCCGCACAAAAAGCAAACCAAATGCAAACCCATGCAGGCGACTGTACTGATCCGAAATATGTTTCGGAACTCCTGAAGCTGAATAACAAGCTCGCGCAAGCAGCATTGTGATCGGCAGAGGGCATGTGTTCGCCGGGTAGCAGTGGCGGAGTGAACATGCCACATGGACCAAACACAACCATTCATAGCCAATGACCTCATTCACGCAACAGATACTCGAATCGCTTCACGGTATACTGTTCAAGGGGGCTGTTGGACCCGGTCTCAAAGGAGAAACAAAGGGCGATGCCCCTTGGACGGGGGCAATCATGACTACGCTTGCCGCACGTGGGACAGCACATGGATTTATTCCGCGCTACAAGGGAGAAGCGGGCGTAGGGGGTGAATGGCTTTGGGACCATATTTGGCTTGAAATGAACGAACGCGGAGATATCGTAGATGTTCCCATGACCGCAGAATGTGAGCTGGATACAAGTAGTGGTCGATTTAATGCTCGTCAGAGGCCGGACTTCAACAAGCTGCTTGCCACCCGTTCACACCAGCGACTCTTCATTTATCAGTTGCCCGAACGTTTCAATCCCAAAGTGGAAGGCGACAATCTGGACCATCTGACGAACCTCGTCAGACAGTTTCCTTGGGCGGCGATAGGGGAAGTATTCCTTATCGTGGCACTCCAGTATAGAGCAGATCCGAAATACTTGAAGTACCGGGAACTGGTCTGCGTGCATTCGGGTTGGCAGCTCACGGATGGCCAATACAACTGCTCATAGAGATTTTCTAGAGTTAATTCAAGAACTCAAACCTGCTGAAGATGACCGACGTTCGACTTTCAATTCTCTTGGTGGCGCTTTTCGCCGCCTCATGTGGCACCCGCGATACACCTTCAAATAACACGGATCAGCTATCAGATACGTCCAAAACGGCGAGCCGTGGAGCCATTACCAAAGAACCGAAACCCGATTGCAAGGAAACGATTAAGGCCATCGCTGGGAAGTATTTCATCCCCTCTGATGAATCCAAATCAGACTTGATCTTCACCATAAACCAGAACCTTAATCTCGATCTAATAAACTACCGAGGCAACTACGAGGGAACATATACGGACAACAAGGTCCAGTTCGACGACAAGAACGCAACGGCCATCGAGTTCGAACTCAAGGGCCCCAATGTTGTCTTGCGCAACAAGAATGGTATCGAGATAGAACTCAGGGAGGCAACGGACGCCGAACTATTGTCCGGAACATGGTATTATGGACTTGATATGTATAAAAAGGGAGCCCGAATGATCTTTGACAAGAATGGCAACTGGAGGCGCCCTGATGACATTCTGGGCACTTCACATGGCTCATCCAAGAACAACGGGAACGGCAAATATTCCATCCTGCATTTCATGAACCGCAATGACCTGCCGACAACATTGACCATGGTTGACGGACGACATTTCTATCTCAATTGGAAGTGGGCTTATGGCACAACCAAAGATGACCATGTGCGAGCACAAAAGCCGAAGCTCACGTCCTTGAACCAGATGTTCAACTGATGATAACCTGCCGCTGCTCTCGCAAGTATTCCAATCTTTCAAAGCTTTGCGTTCATGATGGGCTAGATGCTTGTGGCTTCCTGTCCTGATCGGGTTGACCACCGCAATCCCTGAGGACTTCGGAGTTCACTGTGAAAAGGTCCGAACAGTTCGAATGTAAACATGCATGTTCATTGGGCCTTTCGCATGTAGGCCCGAAAGTAGTTCCGTGTAGCAGAGTGATGACTGTCGGAGGATCACCGAACCTCCTGACAAAGCTCCACCAACACCCCATTTGCGCTCTTCGGATGCACGAAGCACACCAGCTTGTTATCCGCTCCCGGCTTGGGTTCCTCGTTCAGCAGGATAAACCCTTCAGCTTTCAGGCGGTCCATCTCCGCTCGGATATCGGCTACTTCGAACGCGATGTGGTGGATGCCCTCGCCGCGCTTCTCGATGGCTTTGGCGATGGGGCCGTCCACACGGGTGCTTTCCAGCAGCTCGATCTTGTTCGGTCCTACTTGGAAGAACGAGGTGATGACGCCTTCACTGCCGACCTCCTCACGCTTGTAACTGGGGCTTCCCAACAAGGCGGCATAGATCTCTTCGGCTTTGGCCAGGTCTTTCACGGCGATGCCGATATGTTCAATACGGATCATGGTGGAAAGTTAGACCGAACAACTATGCCTTTCAGCAAAAGACCCCGCCGAGGCGAGGTCTTTCAATCCGTTAGAAGCCATCTTTATCGCTTGACGAAGGTGTCCCCCATCTTGTTGTCGTAGTTCAGGTAGTACAGCCCGCGCTTCAGGTCGCTCACGTCGATGTCCGTGGAATAGCCACGCTTCACGATGTTGCCGAACTGGTCGTAGATCTCATACAGGCTCCCGCTGCTGAGTTTTATCTGCCCCGCCTTCTTGTCGTAGGTCCAGGTAACCACGGGCACGGCAGGATCGGTATAGGTTACGTTCTCGCTGAAGCGGGACCGCTTGGACATGTCGGCCTGCTTCACCCGGTAGATATTCTCGCCGCTGTGGGGTACCACCTTGAAAGAATAGGTGTGCTCGCCCGGGGTTCCAATGCCCATCACTTCACCCACACGGATCCACTTGTTCCACCGCTTCTCTTGGACCACGAAAGGTAATTCCCCTGTTTCGTTGCTCGTCGTCCATGAATAGGTACCGTCGGTGGAAACGCCCTGCTTCACGACGTCGAATGTGCTTTTCGGCTTCAACACTTCGGAGTTCAGCACCTTGGGCGTGCAACCATCTTTGTGCATGATCTTGATCGTCACCTTGTCGCCCACCTTGAACCCGAAGTTGGCCAGGTCGATCTCGAAAGCACTGGAATTGATCTCGTCGGTAGCCACCTTGTCGTTCACCGTCACTTGGTAGACGCAAAAGCCCACGCCAGCTTCAGAGAACGGGTTCTGAACGAAGATGTTCTTGCCTTGGTAATTACCATCCAGGACGATGGTCCCGGCCTGTGCGAAGAGGGCGGCGAGGAAGGTGCCAAGTAGCAATAAGTGTCGAAGCTTCAGCATTGTAGATGGGGTGTAGAGGGTCGAAATATACGGTATGCAGCGGGTCTGCCTGCCAATTTCAGGCCATGCTCTCAGGAGATCTCCGCTAGACCGGACTTTTAACGGTTATGGCCGCTGCCATTTTGTTCACTTGCTCCAAGGTGAAGGGACCGCCATCAGCTGCGTCCTCAACATGGAAAGTACGGCCATCCGCAGTGATCGATCGGTCAAAGTGATGGAAGACCAAAGTGGTGTCATCGGGGAATTCCGACTTGTAGATCAAGAGTTCGGGTGTTTCCTGCAAGATGGTGTTCTTCTTCAGCAAGTCCCGGTCCAGGTCGGCCTTCACGCGTTCCATGTCGGCGGGCGCTTCGGAGATCTCGATGGCGAAATGATCGCCAGGATTCACCGCCAGCTTACCTGCGGCATCCTTCCAGACCAAGGTGGGCTCCGGTGCGCCGGTCGGCATCTCCAGCATCAAGGGCATGTGATACTCGGCCAGATCAACGAATGCAGCCGCGCGGGCACTGTCGGCCGCAGCGGTCATCAGCTTGGCGGCATCGGACTTGCCATCGCCACAGGCGCTCATCAGTAATGCCGCGCCAAGGATGGCGGAAGGGAAGAATGCTTTCATGCGGCGAAAGTATACGTGGGAAGTGCGTCCCAAGTTCACTTCCCCACTTCGATCCGCACACCTTCACTGTGTGATGAAAATTCCGGAGCGTACATGCACATCGCAGTGGTGATGCCGTTGCTGAAGTCGCCCGCATGGGAAACACGCAGGTCATATTCGAAGACATAGGTGCCGGGCTGGATGTGGTCGAAGAAGAAGTCCGTGGCCGCATCGCGGGTGCTTTGGTAGTAGCCCAAGCCGCCCTGGTAGCGGTAGCCGCTTAGGGTTTCCGTCGGCTCCAGGCCGGCCGCTCGCAGATCCTTCAGGTGTACGAAGTCCATGGCGCGGTCGGTGCGCAGCTCGATGCGGATGGTGAGCTTGTCTCCGGGCTTCAAGGCACGCGCTTTATCCAGTGCGATGAGCTTCGGCCCCCCATCGGTCGGCTCGTTCAACATCACTTGCTTCTTGATGCTGAACGGGCTTTCGGCGGAAGTGACCTTGTCCATCTGCTCGAAGTATTGCCAGTAGAGCGCTCCCCATGCCGCACGGTCCGCCGTGGTGGTGATCGTCACATCGCCCATGGCGGGTTTAATGGCATCGGCGGGCCACATCTTCTGGAAGTAGCCCGTTCCTGCTTCCTGCTTTTCGGCCACCACCTTCTGCCCACCTACCGTGATCACCGGCGCATCCACCGGTTCGAGCCAGTTGTCGCCGGTGAGCAGGAGCGCATAGCACGCTTCGGCCGTGGCCTTGGTGGTTTTCCAATCCGTGGTCTGCTTCAGTTTCAGCAGGTAGAGGCGCAGCTCATTCACGCTGGCTTCGTCCTTGGCCACTTCGTGGAAAGCTTCGATCATCAGCGCGTGTGTTTCCGTTGGGAAATCCCACCAGTAGTACCCTGCATTGAAGTTCTTCCAGTACATGCCCAGCTCTTCGCTGCGCGTGGCCCGCTCACCAAGGGACTTCATGATGAGTTGTGCAGTGGCATGCTCACCAAGCCTGTCCATGGCGAGCGCGATCATGGCCTGTTCCTGCAGGCCGAAGCTGAGCCAGGTCACCGCCAAACGGCTCTTGTAGAAATCCACAGCGGTGCTCGTGGTCCCGTTGATCGGCCAGCGTTTGAAGAAGCTACGCGCATAGAGATATTGCACGGTGGAATGGTCGGGCGTGTAGTTCATGCGCTCCTCCTTCGTGGTCCGTTTCAGCAGGAGCTTGTAGTCGTTGTCGACGTCGTTGTCCAACCAGTTCACGGCGTTCTTCAACATCACCTGCGTCTGCCCGTCGGGGCGCAGGTCCGCCGCGCCGAGTTTCTCCAAATGCCCGAAGCCCGCCACGATGCCCTGCGTTACCCAGCGCGACGGTTGCATGCCGGTGAACCACGGCCAAGCGCCATTGCCGAGCTGTGCATCGCGCAATTTGTTCAGGGCCACGGCCTTCTCGTTGGCCATCCGCTGCATGTCGAAGAGCAGCGCGATACGTTGCTTGCTCTCGCGTTCGCTACGTGCGTTCAGCACCCACGGCGTTTCCGCCAGCACCACGTTCTTCAGGTCGCTGTTCTTTTCCAGCTTGCTGAGGAACGCTTCTTGGGCCTCACCCCCTCCCCCTCTCCCGGTGAGAGGGGTGGTGGAGGCCCAATGCGCAAAGACCTGCTTGATCGCCGGGCGCTCGTCCACGATGTGCGCCGCCAGACTGTTGGCATAAAAACGACTGAAGACCTGCTCACTGCATTCATGTGGATACTCCATCAAGTACGGTAGCGCCTGCACGGCATACCACGCGGGGTTCGGTGTGAACTCCAGTTTCAGGCTTTGGTTGCGAAGCGTGGTACTGGTGTTGTTCTTCAGCTTCTCCAGCGTGAAGGTCTTCGTTCCCGCCTTGCTGATCGGCAGCGGCAGGCTTTCAGTGACCAGCACCCGATCGGTGAGAATGGGCAGCGGCTTTTCTTCTCCGTCGGTGAAGGACCCGGCCTTTGCACTGATGCGGATACTCACTGCACTCAAGCCTTCGGGCACTTGGACTTCCCACGCCACAGCAGCACTGGCACCCGGCCCGGCGGTGAAGGGAACGGTATTGTTCTTCAGGCCGAAGCGATCGTTCAAGGAAGCGTTGGTGAAGGGATCGAAGAGTTCCAGTGTGGCCATACCGGAAACCTGTCCACCTTCGATCACCGCCACTTTAGAGGTCAACGTGATCGCATCGCCTTCCCGCAAAAAGCGCGGGAGGTTGGGCGTTACCATCAACGGCTTTTGTGTGATCACTTCCTTGGTGAACTGTGCGGTCTTCAGGTCCGTGGTGTGCGCGAGGCCCATCAGCTTCCAGCGCGTGAGGGCATCCGGCATGGTGAAGCGCAGGATCACGCTGCCGTCCTTGTCGGTGAGCAGGTCCGGCAGGAAGAAGGCGGTCTCACGGAAATCCGTGCGGGTGGCGGGAGGAGGTTCATTATTCGCTGGAGTAGTCTCACTAGGCAAGGATTGTTCTTTGGTTTCCGCACTTTTCTCTTTCCCTCCAGTAATGACAACGCTCGCAACATCTGCCATGATCAGGGGAGCGGCATAACGTATCCCGCGACCACTTTGCTTAGCCTCGAAGCCGCCGCCATAGTAGGATCCGTATCCTCCTCGCCCCATCTCAACTCCATAGGTATTCAATTCAGGGTAGACATGCGCCGTGTCCCCCGGCATCACTTGTTGTCGCCACAGCTGGTCCCCATTGTTCACCCCGAACGGTGTAGGCTGCTCCCAGCCGAACCGTGAGCCATTGGTCGGCCAAACGGATAGGTCCCACGCATGCGGAACGAAGTGGTCGAGCGAAGCATCGTACATGCCGGCAAGCAGCTGCGCCGCCACTTTCTCCCCTTTCGGACCGGTGATCTTCAAGCGCCATTCCTCCTTCGCACCGGGCAAAAGCTTATCGCGGAAGGTCATCCATTCCACCTGCAGTTCCTTGTTGCTCCACGGCACGTCGATGTTCACGTCCTGGTTGTGCGAACGGCCGCGTTCCACGCAGATAAAGTGCACGGTGAAACCGCCGCGGTCAGCATCCAGCACGGGCAGTTCCACACGTTGTTGACCATCCTTCAGTGTGAGCCAACGTCGCACTGCGATCGTCCCCTCGCGTTCCACTTCCATCAGGATATGCGCTTCCGGCAACGCGGAACTCACCAGCACCACAGCCTTCTCTCCTGGTTCCGCTTTTGCTTTCACGGCCTCCACATGGAACGCCTCGTTGACAAAGCCGGTGTGTTGCACGCCGGGATCATAGACCGTTACCGCTTTCCGAACACGCACCGTATCGCCTTCAGCATCCGTTGCACTCACTTCGATCAAATAGCTGCCCACATCCCAATCAGCAATGCCTGCCAATGCCAACGGCTTCCCATCGGCAAGCCATTCCTTCCGCTCCATCACCACCGCTTCCTTGGGCCAAGTGAGCGGATCATTCTCGTCGGCATACTCGTCCTGCGGGAAGCGTTCCTTGAATTGTGCGGCAGTAAGGATGTGGCGGTCGGGTAGCTCCCACAAGCGCTCGCGCAACGGCGTAAGCGGTGTTCGCAGCCGGGTGATGCGCACGTCCATCGGCAATTTCAGTGAGTTACCGTTGAGGTCCAGCACACCCACCTTCAAGCTGTCGGTGCTGGTGCGGTCGATGCCGTCGCCCACGTTCAACGCGATGTCGATGCTGCGATAACCTACGGAAATGCTGGTATTCCCACGCTGCGTTTCGCCGTTCACATCGGTGATGGTGGCCTCGATGCTGAAGGTGAACGTGGGGTCGGCTTTGCGTGAAATGGACTGATCCGCTTCGGCCAAGAAGCTGATGATGAAGTTGCCATTGGCATCCGCCACCGCCGTGCCACTGGCCACATCCACAGGCCTTCCCCATGGGATGAAGGAGCGCCAATAACTACCGCCCCACCACGGCATGCGTGCTTCACGCTTCACGGTCCAATGGACTTGTGCGCCATCCAAAGGCACGCCAGCGTAACTCTTGGCAAGACCATGGACTGTGGCCATTCCGTTCAACTTCGCAGTGCTGGCGGCGTTGGCTGTATCACTTTTGGGGAAAAGCACCTCGAACGTCGGCCGCTTGTACTCCTCCACTTGGATGGACCGACTGCCGTACTCCTCTTCCAAACGCATACTGCCGGTCAGCGTTCCTTGCGGCGCGGTGAACTGGCCATGGAAGGAACCGAACGCATCCGTGGTCACTGCTGCGGAATCGACCAATTGGTCGTTCACATCGAAGAACTCGACAACGCTCTTATAGCCGGCCTTCACCACGGTGGTCTTACCGCGCTTCACGGAAACGATCCCCTTGAACATTACCGTTTGGCCAGGCCGGTAGATGGCTCGATCGGTGAAGAGGAAGGTGCGGATCGTGTCGCGGTCGACCTCCTCGTCGTAGTTGCGGTAGTAGTAGTTGCCGGGGGTCGCAAGCCGCTCCTTCCCGTAGGTGATCACCCAGTGCTGCTGGCCGGGCCGGTCCAAGGGAGCTACTACCTCGGCCATACCGTAGGCATCCGTGATGGCGGAGCCGAGGGTGAGATCTTGCAGGCCACCGTTCTTATAGAGCTCTTGGAATAGCTCCGCTTTGGCGCCCACTAAAGGAGTCCCTGTTTCACGGTCCATCACCAGCACGCCGGGTCTCCCTTTTGCATTGGTGCGTTCCGCCATGGACAAGCGGGTCACCTGCATCGGCGTGATCACCATGAGGCCTGTTCCATCCGCTAACGACCGGTCCGAGGCGATGATGCTATAACCGCCTATCGGCAGCGGCTTCACCGGGAGCTCCACCAGATGTCCATTGAGGTCACCATCATCCGGCAGCTCCACATTCCATTCGCGGAGCACAGGCAGCGCTAGGACGCGCTTCAGGTCATCCTGGTCGCGGTATCCGCGGCGCGTGTTCCGCTTCGCATCGTCCTTCACGATGCGCAACCACAGGCGGGGTATGTTGGCGTAGTTCGCGGAGACACGGAAGGGCATTTCCGGCGTCACGGCCTCTTCGGTGTTCACCTGCAAGGAAGGTTGCGTCCATTGTGCGATCAACGCTTTGGCGCGCTTGGACGCAAAAGGTTCCTGTTGTCGCGCGGCGATCTCACGGCAGATGTCCACGGCGGTCTTCCTTTCCCACTTGAAGGCGCTGTCCGGTGCAAGCCGCTGGAAGTTGCCCGCCTGGTCCGCATGCCATTGCGCGATGGCGAGCATCACCGCACTCTTTTCCTCGCCGGCGGAAAGCGTTGCACTTTGGGCTTGGAGCGCCTTGAGGTAGAGGCTGTCCTTCTGCGGCAACGTGCTGTTGGCGCGGGCGTAGGTGAGGCGGTCCAGCGTGACGTCGGTGAGCGCAGCCTGGCGATCATCCGCGAGATGCAACGCCGTGAGCCGCTGGTAGAGCCGAAGCGCCTGCCATTCCCAAGCGCTGCTGTCGCGCGTTGCGAAGTTCGCCGAGGCGAATTCGGATGCCGGGGCAAAGGCTACCGGACTATCGAGCTTAAAGCGCCATGCCGGTTCGGACAGGCGCGTTTCACTGTTCTGGAAAACATCGAGCGCACGGCGGGCGAGCACATCAAAAAGTGTTGGCCGTAATGTGGTATCAGCAGGATCGAGGTCCAGCAAAGTGCTCAATTCCCCCACGGGGATCTTCGCCAGTTCTTCCGCCGGTTCCAGCGATGCGGCATACTGGTCGATCACCTTCTGCATAAAGGTGGCTTGGTCCCAGGTCTCAGGGTCTTCGGTAGCCTCGGCCATGTTGGTGCGATCGAGCACCTTCCATCGGTTCTGCTGATAGTAGCCCCACCACTGATCGGCGACCACGCTGTGCAACAATTGCTTCAGGGGGGTCTCCGCTTGGTCCGCTGCGGAATCCAGCTTGGCGATCACCTGCACGGCATCGGCACCGGTATAGCTTTGGAACCGCGCGGAATACATCCAGGCACGGAACTCCGTTCGCCAGTCATGTGCGGAATGTGCTTCGGCCAAGATCGCCTCTGTAGCTACCAATGCCGATGCGAATTGGCCGATATTGCTGAGTGAATCGATGGCCGCCCAGCGCGGGTCTTCATTCCCGTGGGGCATGTTGACGACTTTCTGTGTGGAGGCGCAGCCCAGCACTACGAGGAGTGCGGCGGCCGTGCCGAAAATGATCTTACGGGCGTTTCGCATCAAGTTTTGCCGCAATTGCTGGAAAGACGCGGGGTTGAGCCAAAGATCGGTATTCATGTCTTGCGGTACACATTCGTGTGGGGCGGGTTCAATGCGGTCTAATAGGCCGGACCGATAGTTTCAGCTCGCCTGAAGCAACTTGTAGGCCTTACAAAAGGTCTTAGCTTGGGGCTCGAGATCCAAGACCTTCTTCATCGTGCGACATCCGCTTAGCATAGCCTTCATTCTTTCTACTGTGTCGCTGTTGGCCGCAAAGCCCCCTGTGGCGCGGTTCACGCAGAACAAGGGCCAATGGCCGGTGCAGGTGGCCTATCGTGCATTGGTGCCGGGCGGGGCCTTGTTCGTGGAACGCAATGCGCTCACTTACACCCTGCATTCCGGCGGCCTGATGGAACAACACGGGCACGAACACGATGGCCCGCCGGAGCCTGAGCATGCGCATGCTTTCCGCGTCTCGTTCGAAGGCGCTTCCCAAGCGGTCCCGGCAGGTGCTTTCAAGCAGGGGTTCTACGAGAACTATTTTTTAGGGAATGACCCCGAGGGCTGGGGTACGGGCTGCGCTGTCTATGGAGAAGTGCTTCTGCAGCAGCTCTATCCGGGCATCGACCTGCGGATGGACGGTCGTTCAGGGCTGAAGTACGACTTCATTGTGGCACCCGGAAGCGACCCCTCGCTGGTGCGTCTGCATTTCGAAGGTCAGGATGGACTTTCCCTAAAGGATGGGCGGTTGTTCGTGAAGACATCCGCGGGCACCGTGATCGAAGAGGCCCCAGTGGCATACCAGGAAACACCTTCGGGTCGAAAAGAGGTACGTTGCACCTACAACCTGAATGGCTCCCGTGTCTCCTTCGACCTTCCGGATGGATACGATCCTTCGCTCGCGCTGGTGATCGACCCCGTATTGACCTTCGGCACTTACAGCGGCAGCACAGCGGACAATTTCGGCTTCACCGCCACCTATGACGCCGCTGGGCACCTCTATGGCGGCGGCATCGTGTTCGGCGCAGGCTACCCCACCACGGTAGGCGTGCTGGATCCCGTCTTCAATGGCGGCACCATCGACATCGGCCTCACCAAGTTCTCCCCCGACGGTACGGCTCAGGTCTGGAGCACCTACATCGGTGGCAGCGGCAATGAATGTCCGCACAGCTTGGTGGTGAACTCCAACAACGAGCTCTACATGATGGGCAGCAGCGGCTCGGCGAATTTCCCCACTACCGGCGGGGCCTTTGACCAGACCTTCCATGGAGGCAGCACCATCAACGCCTCGGCACCGACGTGGGCGGGCCAGAGCTATGGCTACGGCTACGGCCATACGAACGGCACGGACATCGTGCTGGCGCATTTCAGCGCGGATGCCACCTCCTTGATAGCCTGCACCTATGTGGGTGGAAGCGGCAACGACGGGGTGAACAACGTGCTCCCCTTGTCACATAACTACGGGGACCATTTCCGCGGTGAAGTGGCCTTGGACGCCTCGGAGTGGCCCGTGGTGAGCACCTCCACCCAGAGCGCGGATATTCCGGTGAGTGCCAACGCGCCCCAGCCCGCGTTCGGCGGCGGCGTGCAGGATGCCTACGTCTTCCGCATGGATCCCACGCTCACCACCTTGCAGGCCAGCTTCTTCGGCGGAAGCGGCAATGACAGCGGATACGGGGTGCAGTTCGATTCCAACGGCCAGATCTTCACCACGGGCGGCACCACAAGCACTGACCTCTCCACGCCGGGCACACCCCTTCACAGCACCAACGCGGGAGGTGTCGACGGCTATGTGGCCCGCTGGAGCTCCGACCTCGGCGGCCTTCTTTCCGCCACCTACCTCGGAACGGCCGCCTTTGATCAGTCCTATTTCGTGCAGGTGGACAATTTCGACGCCATCTATGTGGTGGGCCAGACCCATGGTGCCTATCCGGTCTCGTCCGGTGTCTATGCCAACCCCGGCAGTTCTCAGTTCATCCAAAAACTAAGTAATGACCTCTCCTCCTCCAGCTGGTCCACGGTGATCGGCTCCGGCCTGGGCAATGAGGACATCTCGCCCACGGCATTCCTGGTGAGCAACTGCGGCCAGATCTATTTCTGTGGCTGGGGCGGCCTGGTGAACCATAACATGGCCAATGCGGGTGCCAGCACCACCGTCGGTCTGCCGACCACCACGGATGCTTTCCAGTCCACCACCGACGGCAGTGATTTCTACCTGATGCTGCTGGACCCCGATGCGGTGGGGCTGAACTATGCCACCTTCTTCGGCGGGAGCGCTAGTCTGGAACACGTGGATGGCGGAACCTCGCGCTTTGACAAGGACGGAACGGTGTACCAGGCCGTATGCGCCGGTTGCGGCAACCATGACGATTTCCCTACTACGCCCGGCGCATGGAGCAACACCAACAACTCCTTCAACTGCAACCTCGGTGTGTTCAAGTTCGAACTGGCCGAAGCACACGTCACAATCGGCATTGACGGACCCAACACCATCTGCATACCCGGCAGCATCCAGTTCACCAATAGCAGCACCGGGGGCGACACCTATTTGTGGGATTTCGGCGATGGCAGCACCAGCACGGATCTTGCTCCGGCCCACGTCTACACGACCGACGGCACCTTCAGCGTGAGCATGATACTGTCCGACAGCTATGGTTGCACAACCGCCGACTCGGCGACCATCGAGGTGATCAGCATCTCTCCAACCGTTACAGCGATCGATCCAGCTCCGGCCATTTGCCCCAACGCGGACATCCAACTGCAGGTTGTCGGCGGCACATCCTGGATCTGGTCGCCATCCACGGGACTCAGCAACGACACCCTTTCGAACCCCGTGGCAACACCCGTCAGCGACAGCACTGTCTATCAGGTCATTTCCAGCGGCGTGTGCGGCACCGATACCGCCTCGGTGCTCATTACTTGGCTGGATCCGGTCGGTTCCGCAGGGATGGACACGTCCGTATGCGCGGGTTCCGGCATCGCCTTGAACGCCAGCGGTGGTGGGACGTACCTCTGGTCACCCGCAGCGACCTTGTCGGATCCAACCATCCAAAACCCCATCGCTTCGCCGGTGACCGACACGCAATACGCGGTGGTCGTTACCACGCCGGAAGGATGCACGGTGGATGACAACGTGCTAGTGACGGTCTTCACTGATCCGCCACTGCCTGCATTGACGGACACAGTGATCTGCCCGGGTGCGTCGGTGCAACTGCACGCAGGCGATGCCGCATGGTACGCATGGCACGTTACGCAAGGCATCGCCGACCTCACCGTTCAAGATCCTGAAGTTTCGCCACTCGTTGCTACGATGTACGTGGTGGATATGAGCAATGCCTGCGGAAGCCTTTCCGACAGTGCGTTCGTGGACCTTGCCGTTGTTCAGGCGCAGGCCTGGCCGGACACCTTGGTATGCGCTGGCTCGCCCGTCACCTTGCATGCTTCCGGCGGAACCACATATGCCTGGTCGCCTATCTCGTCAGCTACCGATTCGCTCAGGCTGGACCCGGCTGCGGCCGGCACCTATTCCGTGACGATCACCAATGCCTTGGGCTGCACGGCCAGCGCACAGGTGCAGGTGGACCTGCACCCGGCAGCCACCGTAACGGCCGGCTATGAGACCAGCATCGACTATGGTGAAAGCACCATGCTCCATGCATTCGGCCTCGGCACCTTCATCTGGTCCCCGGATTCATCGCTCAGTTGCAGCACCTGCGCCTATCCCATCGCTTCGCCTCTCACCACAACCACCTATGTAGTGGAGATCACCGACACGAATGGCTGCAAGTCCACCGACCGGGTGACCATCTTCTTCCGCGGCACCCTCTTCGTGCCGAACACCTTCACGCCCAATGGGGACGGGGTGAACGACCGGTTCTATGCCTTATCAAGCGAAGTGTCCGAGCTGCGCTTATTGGTCTTCAACCGCTGGGGTGAACAGATCTTCAGCACGGACCAGTTGGATGGCGCATGGGACGGGACCTTCAAAGGGAAGGAATCACCGATCGACACCTATGTGTGGCGTGTGGACTACACGGAAACGAACGGCACCGACCGAACGGTTTACGGGCACGTGAACCTCGTCAGATGAAGGAGCTGCGTTCCAGCCCCAACCACTGCAGGGCCGCACCGCTGAGGACCAGTTCCTTCTGTTCATCGTTCCACGGCATGGAGCGCACCAACTGGCCCGGCTCCAATTCGCCGAGCGGGAACGGATAGTCCGTGCCCAGCGCCACTTTATCGGCGCCGCACAGGTTCACGATGTGTTGCAGCAGCACCGGGTCGTGCACCAGTGAATCAAGCCAGAACTTGCCAAGATAATGGCTCGGTGGCACCGGATTGTCCACGGCGCAGAGGTCGGGCCGCACATCGAAGCCGTGCTGGATGCGTGGGAAGGTGCCGGGGAATGAGCCACCGCCATGCGCGAAGGCCACCCGCAACTTCGGAAGCTTTTCAAACAAGCCACTGAAGATCATGGTCGTGATCGCCAAGGTGGTCTCCACCGGCATGGCCACCAGCCAAGGCATCCAATACTTGTCCGTGCGCTCCTTGCCCACCATGTCCCATGGATGCACGAACACCGCCATGTCCAGTTGCTCGCAGGCCTGGAAAATGGGGAAAAGCCGAGGTTCCCCGAGATTGACCTGCTCCACGTGCGTACCGACTTGGACGCCTTTGAGGCCGATCGCTTTGCAGCGCTCCAGCTCCTTTATGGCGAGCTCCGGGTCCTGCATGGGCAAAGTGCCCAGGCCGATGAAGCGCCTCGGGTACTTCTCCACGATCCCCGCGATGTGGTCGTTGAGGAACATGGCCAGGTTCAACGTGTCCAGGGGCTTGGCCCAGTAGCTGAACATCACCGGCACGGTGCTGAGCACTTGCACATGCACTTGGTGCGTGTGGCATTCGCGCATGCGCACCTCCGGATCCCATACGTTCGCCTCCACCTCCCGGAAGAAGCGGTCGTCCTTCATCATCCGCGCACAACCGGGGCGGTGATGGTCCAGATGAATGAAGCCGCCATAGCCGAAGCGACGGCCGAAGTCCGGAATGTCCTGCGGAAGGATGTGCGTATGGATGTCAACGGACAGCAGTTCGGCCATCGTCAACGATCAAATGAAGCGTGGGTCTGCGTCCATCACGGTACCGCACTTCGCGCAGGTTCGCAGTTTTTCGTTCCCATAGAACGCCTTGAAGCGGGGCAGGAAATCCTTCTCGATATCGTGCAGCACGAAGAAGTCCTCGTACAGTTTGTGGTTGCACTTCTCACAGTACCAGAGCAGGCCGTCCTTCATTTCGCGGTCGGCGCGTTTGGCCTCCACCACCAATCCAACGGAATTGGCCGGGCGGTTCGGTGAGTGCGGCGTGCGGGCCGGCAGGAGGAACATTTCACCCTTCTTGATGGGTATGACCACGGCCTTGCCGTCCTCTTGGACCCCTACCTCAATATCGCCTTCCAGCTGTAGGAACAGCTCCTCGGTCTCGTTCCAGTGGTAATCCTTCCGGGCGTTCGGCCCGCCCACCACCATCACGATGAAATCGCCGGCATCCACGTAAAGGTTCTTGTTGCCCACAGGTGGCTTCAGCAGATCCCGGTTGTCCGTGATCCATTGCATCAGGTTGAAAGGACGGCGTATGCTCATTGTGGTTCGATCTGTCCCCGAAAGTACTGCCGGGCAAGGCCGGATGAAAATCGAAGGGGTTGAACGATAAGGGGGGCGGCCGCATTCGCGACCGCCCCCTTGCTCTCTTAGTGGGTGGTATCCGCCCTACTTCACCATCAGCTTCACCATGCTGCTGCCTTCGGCGCTGGTCACATGGAAGAGGTAGCTACCGGCCTTCAGTTCACCGGCCAGGAAAAGCGGATATGCTTCCCCTGCCTTCAGGTCCGCCTGCGCAACATGCACCGTCCTTCCGGTCATGTCAAGCACGGTGATCCGGGCATTGGTCCACGATACGGAAGGCACGAAAGTGAAGTCACCGGTACCCGGGTTCGGATACAGGTGGACCGTTCCGCGATCCATGCTGCTGACGCCGGTGGTATTGTCCGAGGTAACGCAGAGCGCAAAAGTTCCCGGAGTTCCATCGTCCTGGGTGAAGACCCGCACATGGTAGATGGAATCCGTAAGTTGGTTTAGCTCGATCTGCGAGCCATCGATGGAGCAGGCAAGGCTGCTGTCCCCGCAGGCTGCGAAGACCTCCATACCCGCACCGACAATGGTGCCGGGCACTAAGCTGATCGTCGCTTCATCGGCACCGCCGGTGTTGAACGTGTACCATACATCCTGCCAGCCCTGGGCGGGATCGGCGCAGGTGGGCATATCCCCGCTGCCTGTGGCATTGAGATTATAACCTACCACCACACCGGTGGCGCAGGAATCCGGAGCTACCACCGTGATGCTTGCGGCATCCGCACACAGGTCGTTCGCTGGCGCCACAGCTTCGCAGGCTACCGCTGTTACGTTAATGGTGTAAACGCCCTCCGCGCTGTCGGGAGTCATCAGGACCGGGATCCAGTAGGTACCCGCAGCGAGTTCCACGAAGGTCTGTACCGGGTTTCCCGAAGCACAGGTATCGGTGCTGCTCGGCTGGATCAACTGTGTGGCCGGGCAATCGGCATAAATGCCGGTGGCAAAAACGCTGAACGTGTTATCGGTTCCGCAGTAGTCCAACGTTACGCTCGCACATTCGGCGATGGTGATGGACTCCCACACATTGGCAAAGCCCAGTCCCTCGCTATCCGTGGCACCGGTGTTATCGCCGGTTATCGCTAATGGGTCACCCAATACCAGAACATTCGTGGTGACATCTTCGCAGCGGTCATTAGCCGGGGTGATAACGACCGGGCAGGCCGTGGCGGAAACATTGAGTACATACGCACCTTCCGCTACATCCGGCACCATCGCTACAGGGATCCAGTATGTGCCAGCTGCCAATCCCTCAAAATTCGCGATGAGGTTGCCATCGTCACAAGCATCCAAGCTGCTGGGCATGATCAGTTCCGTGACGGGGCATTCGGCATAAATACCGGGGATCGCAGCCACGTTGAACTGGGTATCGGTGCCGCAGTAGCTCACTTCAACATCCGCGCATTCCGATATTGTAAAGGATTCCCACACACCAGCGTAGCCCAACCCTTCATTGTCCGTGGCACCGGTGTTATTACCGTTGATCACCAAGGTATCACCCACGGCCAGATCATGAAGCTCGGCACCGTTGCAATAGTTGTTCGAAGGCCCGGCGCAGGCTTCTGCCATGACCTGAATGGCATACATGCCCTCTGCGCCATTGACGTCCATCACCACAGGGATCCAGTACGTGCCGGGGGCGAGCCCGACAAAGGTCTCGCTCATGTTCCCATCAACGCAGAGATCCGCTGACGTATTTTCAATGACCATAGTGGCGGGGCATTCACCATAGATCCCGAAGGCAAAGTCGGTGAAAACGGGGTTGGTGCCGCAGTAGTCCACGGTCACATTCGCGCATTGTGGAATGGTGAAGGATTCCCAAACAACGGGTCTTCCAAAATTTTCGGTGTCCGTCGCACCGGTGTTGTCACCTTCGATGGTCACGGTTCCGCCAATATCCACGCTATGTGGTTGCGCACCGGAGCAGAGGTCATTCGCGGGGCCCGCTGAGGCACAAGCCGTGGCGGAGATGGAGATCACGTACTCCCCGATGGCGTCCCCCGGATTGGACCAGACCGGATAGTAATAAGTACCTGCAGCGAGTTCGTTGAAGTGGATCACCGGTTGCCCGTCCGCACATTCATTGTTGTTGTATCCTGCGGGATATACCAGCTCATCAGCGGGGCACTGCATGGTGATCACTTCCCAGAAGTAGTTTGATAAAAAGGGTGCCGTGGACCCGCAGAATGAGATGGCCACGTCGGCACACGTGGTAGTAGTGAACGCGAGCCACACCACGGGAATGCCGAATCCGTCCAATACGGATCCTGGTGCATTATCACCATCGACAGTTGCACCTTCATTGTTGCCGGTGAACACGATCGTACTTCCCGCAGCCAACGCCGAGGGGATAACATCCCCGCAATGGTCATTCGGTGGTGGATCGACCTGGGCTTGCACCATCGTGGTGGCCGCAGTGAAACAAATTGTCGCAATAGCCGTGATCAAGTGTCTTGTTCTCTTCATGTTGGAGCGTGTTTATTGAGGCCTGAAAGGATCTTCAAGCTTTCTTCAGATGTCGGGTACAAGAACGTACATATTCCAAAAAGGTTCAATGCTTTCCGTCAGCTTATGCTCCCCAAGGCCATGCAGCCTCGTCGTTCCACCCTTCTACCTTTGGTGCATGAACATTCGATTGGACGGCCTGCACGCCTTAGTGGGTGGCGGCACACAGGGCATCGGAAATGCCACGGCGCAGGAAATGGCACGCTTGGGAGCTAGTGTCACACTCTTGGCACGCGATGCCACAAAGCTGCAGGAAGCCGTCGCCGCACTGGACACGTCCAAGGGCCAGCAGCATGGTTTCCTCGTTGCTGACATGGCGGACACTGAGGCCCTGAAAGTCGCTATCGCCGCGCATGTAAAAACCCACGGCGCAGTGGACATTCTGGTGAACAACACCGGTGGTCCGCCCCCGGGATCTGCCCACGAGTCACCTACCGAAGCCTACGAACAGGCATTCCGCTTGCACCTAATGGCCTTCCAGACCCTTGTCCTGGCGATCGCGCCGGGCATGAAGCAGCGCCGCAGTGGCCGCATCATCAATGTGATCAGCACCAGCGTGAAGGTGCCGCTGCCCAACCTCGGCGTCAGCAACACCGTGCGCGGTGCCGTGGCGCAATGGTCCAAAACGCTGGCCAATGAACTCGGGCCGTTCAATATCACGGTGAACAACGTGCTGCCGGGCGCCACCGCGACAGGGCGCTTGAAAGCGATCATCACCAACAAGAGCAAGAAAACCGGCAGCACCGAGGAAGAGTCCGCACAAGCCATGATGGACGAGATCCCGTTGCGTCGCTTCGCAGAACCCGAAGAGACCGCGAACGCTATCTGCTTTCTGGCAGGGCCTTCCGGTGCATACATCAACGGCGTGAACCTGCCCGTGGACGGCGGCCGGACGGGCTGCTTGTGAGGAGGCATTCCTAGCCACAGGGTCCCGAGGCGGTAACCCTGTGAAAACGCAACAAGGGGCGGCCGCATAGTGCGACCGCCCCTTGGCGTTAGCGGGATTTTGCGATCTACTTGATCATCACCGCACGGCTGCTGATCCCGTTGTCGGTGATCATGCGGAGCGAGTAGGTGCCCTGGGCCAGTTTGCCGTTCAGAGCCAAGGTCACAGGCTGGCCTGAGTTCATGGTCCTTTGCTCCTTGTACACCACGCGACCGATCATGTCGGCGAGTTCGAATTTCGCCGATCCGCTGAGTTCGGCACTAACGATGGTGATGTTGTCATTGGAGGGGTTCGGATACACGCTGAGAGTGGTACTGTTCAATTCCGCAACGCCGACCTCCATTTGGATATTCACCGCATAAACCTCGGTCTCACAAGACGTATAGTCGCAACAGGCATTGATGTTGCCGGCACTATTGCATGCATCGCGCACGCGTGCGAAAGATCCGTGAAGATCACTTATGATGCCTGATCCGGGGCTTTCAACTCCGCTACCGGCAACACCAACCGGAAACCTTTCCCATGCACATTGGCCACCTCCACCTCAGGATCTTCGGCCAGGTACTTGCGTAATTTGGCGATGTAGACGTCCATGCTCCTGCCGTTGAAATAGTTGTCATCCCCCCACACGGTGCGCAAAGCGATGGAACGCTCCAACACGGTATTAGCATTTTCGCAGAGCAGGCGGAGCAGATCGTTCTCCTTGGTGGTGAGCCTGCGCTCCTCGCCCGGGCCCATGAGCACCTGCTTGCGCGCATCGAACGTGTAGTGCCCTAAGATGAAGGTGGTGGGCGATTCCGGCTGCGGCTCCACCCCCCTTGCGCGCCGGAGCACAGCTGCGATCCGCAGCAACAGTTCCTCCATGCTGAAGGGCTTGGTGAGGTAGTCGTCCGCCCCGGACTCGAAGCCGGTGATGGTGTCTTTCCGCATGTTCTTAGCGGTAAGGAAAATGATGGGGACATCGGAATCATCCTTCCGGATCTCGCGGGCCAAGGTGAACCCGTCCTTCTGCGGCATCATCACGTCCAATAGCAACAGGTCGAACTCGGACTTGTTGTAGGCGGCCAGCCCTAGGTTACCATCCACACAGAGTTCCACCTCGTAGTCCTTCGCCTTCAGGTATTGGGCGAGCAGGGTACCCAGGTTGGGGTCATCCTCGCACAGCAGCAGTCTCGTCTTGTTCTCCATGTTCAAATGGTATGGTGATGATGAACCGGCTTCCGGTGACTTGGTCATATCCTTCCGGTTCGCTCTCCACGCGGATGGAACCGCCATGCTTTTCCACGACGGCCTTCACGTAGCTGAGTCCCAGCCCGAAGCCCTTCACATTATGTACGTTGCCGGTAGGCACACGATAAAGACGATCGAAGATCTTGCGTTGTTCGCTGCGCGGAATTCCGATGCCATTATCGCGCACCTCTACAGTGAGCGCCTGGGCGTCGCTGCGGGTGGAGATGTTGATCACCGGGGAAACGATGCAGTATTTCACAGCGTTGTCGATGAGGTTGTAAAAAATGCTGGTGAGGTGGGTCCGGTCGCCGCGCACGTGCGCCAGCTCGGCGGCCGGTGCAAAGATGATGCGTCCGCCGCGGTTCTCCGCCTGCAGTGCACTGTTCCGTACCACCTCGGCCAGCAGGGTGTGCATGTCCACGTCGGTGGTGCGCAGGCGCATGCCGCCTTGATCCGTCACTGCGCTCTGGAGCACGCTTTCCACCAACACGCCCAAGCGCTTGTTCTCATCGCGGATCATGTTCGTGAACATCCGGACCTGCGCAGGGTCCTTGGGGATTCCGGGATCGTTCAGTGCCTCACAGGCCAAGGAGATGGTGCTGATCGGCGTCTTCAGCTCATGTGTGAGGTTGTTCATCAGGTCGTTCTTGATGTCACCCAAGCGTTTCTGGCGAAGAATGGTGCGCATGGTGAACCCGAAGATGGCCGCGACCATCAACAGGAAAATGGCGGAAGTGACCAGCATGGGCCACATGCTGCGTAGGAGAATGGATGGACGGGACGGCACGCTCAGGTGCAACCACCAGCTATTCCCCATGGCGCGTTCCTGCGGCCAATCGTTCCGGAAAAGCCGCGTACGATGGGAGCTGTTGCGGACCAATGTGCTATCGGCCGCATCGTTCAGGCTGAGAAGCGCTGCACCTCCCTCTTCCCCGAACACGCCATATTCGTAGTTGCAGACGATATGGCGGATCCTCAGTTCCTCCGTGATCAGTGAGTCCAACAACCGCTGGTCAATGCGCTCATGGATGTCCCTGAACATGCCCGCGCTCAGTATCCCCCGGAGCAATTCGTTCAAGGTGTCCTCGGCCAAGTGGTCCTGACCGGCCGTGCTATCCCGGTCGCCAAGGCCTTGGTCGATGTACAGGTCGCCTCCTTTGACGTCGGCTGGCAGGGTGCGGAAATTCTGCCGTGCCTCGGCACGCTCCAAACGGTCGCTCACAGCCACCAAAGCATTGTCGATGCCCTCATTGAACTGTGCGTCCTTCAGGGCCAGCGTGTCGCTCACCCACTTGGCTTGAATGAGGACCAACCCGAGCAAAGCCACACTGATGGCCACGATCAAGGCGGTGATCGTCCGTTTTTCCATAGAAGGTTGAAAGCTAGCCGATGTGGGCACTAACTCAATGGCCGGTTAAGGATGTTTAACCGGTTGACCGCGCGGGCAAAGGAAACAAGGATGGTGCTGGCGCGGGCTTTCCTTGATCCTTCTCCACTTGGCAACATTATCGCTTGAGCGGCCTTGTTGACCGTATGCATTAGCAGAGCCTTCTCAAAGTGTGCTTCAATTTGATCTGGTCGCTTTGCGAGCTGGTTCTTTGGTCAGGCTATTTCATGCCCCGTCGATGGTCTTCGCGACCCCGAAGGGGTCATAGATATTAGCTAAGAAAAGGATAAGTGAACGACCCTGAAAGGGTCGCACATATGGCCCCATTCATTTTGATGAGCTACCTTCAACCGGGTCCAAAAAGAACCAGGATGGCAGCATACCTAAGTCTTCATTATCACATCGTTTTTGCCACCAAAGGCCGATCCCCGGACTTGGACAAGCGTTGGCGGGGGAAACTTCATTGCTACATGAGCGGTACTGTAAAGGGACTTGAAGGTTTTCCGCAATGCGTGAACGGATGGAACGACCATGTTCATCTGCTTATTGGCTTGAAGGCGACACACGTATTAGCGGACAGGGAGGTCAAGAAGGCATCGACGGCCTGGATCAAGGAAACAGTGGGGCTGCACAATTTTAAGTGGCAAGAAGGCTATGCCGCGTTCACCGTGGGGCGACGTGAACGGGAGATCATACGTGCCTACATCAAAGGGCAGGAGGAGCATCACGGTTCGCGCACTTACGGCGAGGAACTGGAACAACTCCTGCGTGAACATGGTATCGAATACGATCCCAAATACCTCTCCTGAATCCTTGAGTCGCCGAAGAGGGGCATTCACATCTGCGACCCTTTCAGGGTCGTTCAACTTATCGATCGATCTCAAATTTCTGTGACCCCTCCGGGGTCCTTGGTGCCCGAAATAAAGACTTTGGACAGACCACAGAGATCAGGCGATGCCTTTCCTGAACTTTCCAAGTGAGCGGCTGGTCGCACAAAAGGCGGACGAAGTAGAAAGTCATATCCCCGATGCGCCGTTCAAGGTCGGCTATTTTTGCACCATCATGGAACAGGTCCTCAACTACATCAACGGAGCGTTACGGCCGGCATTGGGCGGCGGGTGGTTGGAGGATCACGCCCCGGCGGAAGGCAAGGTGTATGCGCAGATCGCGGACAGCGATGCGAAGGATGTGGACCTGGCCGTGGAGGCTGCAGAACAGGCATTGCCCGTGTGGATCGCGTTGGGCCGGCAAGGGCGCCACGATGCGATGATGCGCGTGGCCGATCTCGTGGAACGCGATCTCGAACTCTTCGCCCGCGCCGAAAGCCGCGACAACGGCAAGCCGGTCAGCCTGGCCCGTACCGTGGATATTCCGCGCGCCATTGCCAACCTCCGCTTTTTCGCCACGGCCATTCTGCACTGGGGCAGCGAGGCCCACATCACGGATGATGTAGCGGTGAATTACACCGACCGGCAGCCTTCCGGAGTAGCAGGGTGCATCAGCCCTTGGAATCTGCCTTTGTACCTGTTCACCTGGAAGATCGCGCCTGCTTTGGCGGCCGGTTGCACGGTGGTGGCGAAGCCTTCGGAGATCACGCCCTACACCACCTGGATGTTGGCGGAGCGCTGCATTGAGGCCGGCTTCCCCGCCGGGGTGCTCAACATTGTTCAAGGTACAGGGCCCAAAGTCGGTGCGGCCATCACGGCACACCCCGCCATCCCGGCGATCTCCTTCACCGGTGGCACTGCAACGGGTGCCCGCATCGCGTCCGTCGCAGCGCCGATGTTCAAGAAATTGAGCTTGGAACTAGGCGGCAAGAACGCGGTGCTTGTCTTCGCCGACTGTGACTTCGACCGCATGCTCTCCGAGACCGTGCGTTCCTCCTTCAGCAACCAAGGCCAGATCTGTCTATGCGGTTCGAGGATCTTGGTGGAACGTTCCATCTATGAGCGCTTCCGGGAGGCATTCGTGCAGCGGGTAAAAGCCCTTCGCGTGGGCGATCCTTCCAAGGAGAGCACCGACATCGGGGCCGTGGTGAGTGGGCCACATCTACAAAAAGTACTGGGCCACATCGCCTTGGCGAAAGAGGAAGGCGGGCGCATCCTGTGCGGTGGAGAACGCGTGATGTTGGAGGGGCCTTTGGCCGAGGGCTGGTACCTGGCCCCCACGGTGATCGAAGGCTTGGGCCCACAATGCCGCACCAACCAAGAGGAGATCTTCGGACCGGTGGTCACCATACAACCCTTCGACACGGAAGATGAGGCCATGGACATGGCCAATGGCACGGCGTATGGCTTGGCCAGCACACTTTGGACCTCGGACGGCACCCGCATGCACAACTTGGCACGTCGGTTAAAAACCGGGATCGTCTGGGTGAATTGCTGGATGTTAAGGGACCTTCGCACGCCCTTCGGCGGCATGAAGCAGAGCGGCGTGGGCCGTGAAGGCGGCGTGGAAGCGCTCCGGTTCTTCACCGAGGCGAAGAACGTGTGCATCAAGTTGTAGTGGACTAGAGCGGACGTAGGTCCGGGGCGCGATCTTCCGGAATGTGGTTCCCCGGTGATCTGTGCTTCATGCCATTGGTGAAGAACCAGCCGAACCGCAGGTCGAACCATTCCTCAAATGTGGTGAGGCGGCGGCGCAGGTTATGGATCTTTTCACGCATATCAGGTGGTACGGAACGAACGCGTGAAGAGTTCCAAATAGTGTACCGGCCCGTAGCGGGACCATCCCAAGAATTGTAAACTCACCAAGGGACCTCCACGGTGGCGAGCAGCTTCTGGCCCTCCATCCGATCCTCCACACGAAGCGTGGCCCTTGGGTCAGAGAGCCGGGTCCGCAGCGTTTCCACCTCGCTCCTATCGATCGTGCCGCCCATGGAAAAAACGGCATGGTCGCCGCCATGTATCACGAATAGCACAGGCATGGCCAGATCACAGGCGGACCGGAACTCCTCCACGGTCTGCTCCAAGGCTTCACCCCGCTTGGGGAGGCCACCTTCATCAGGACCCTCGTTGCGGGCCAGCCCCACCAGCACGTTCTCAATGTCAGCGGTCCAGATGCCCGCATGGAAAAGATGGATCCGGTGGCCGAGCACCAGCCGATGCAAAGGCCCTTCCAAGCGCAATGCAGCAGCGCCATCAGTGGTCCCCAGTTCCAAGGAAATGGCGAACAGGTCATGCATGTCGTCCACCGCCCTGAAAGCCCATGTGGCTCCGCCCCCGGCGCGCCGTACCATTTCGATCAAGCCCAGGCCTGCCCCCCGGGTCCCGGGCTTGGTTGTCCGCTGGATGCCCTCCAGATAGAGTTCCTTGAGTTCCGCATTGTCCCGGCCCTGAAGGTCGGCGAGATCCGTATCCAGCTTTTCCGCTTGGGAACGGGTGACCAGGTTGCAGGCAAAGACCTGTTGTCCGTCATCATGACAGCGCAGGAGGAACATGCTGCGACCTTCATCCCAAGGCGTAACTGACAGCGGACGTGCCCGGTGCCGGACGATGTTCTGATAGGCTTCCACCATCACATATCCCAAGCGGCCTTTGTGCGGCAAAGTCCCTGAAGCTCCGCTGAGAACTGCCTCGCCCAGTTCGATCAAGCGGGGTGAATGCTCATCGGGGAAATAGCCGCTGTAACCGAAAATGCAGCGGTCTCCGCGCAATGCTTCGATGAAGGAATGGGCAAAACGGATGTCCATGCGCGATAAAACGAAGGTAGCGGTGAAAGCCGGGATTATTTTCGGCGACGATGATCACAAGGAGCCTGGTGGAGAAAGCACTGTTGCATGTCCGCCGTTACTTCTCGAAACACATGCCTGGCCGGATGCTGTTCCACGACCTGGAGCATACCCTCACCGTGGCGCGCAGTGCGAAGGAGATCGGGCGTGGTTCCGGGCTGCGGGGAAAAGATCTTCTGCTGGTGGAGCTTGCCGCGTTGTTCCACGATACAGGCTATGCCGTGATCCACGAAGGCCACGAGGAGGAAAGCGCGAAACTGGGCGCCGCCTGGATGCATGCCCGTGGGGCGGGCCCAGGCGAAATAAAAGCGGTCTCCTCCCTCATTCTGGCCACGCGCTCGGGCCATGTGGCCCGCGGGCTGCCACAGCGCGTGTTGCGCGATTCCGATTCCGCCAAGGCCGGTCAAGCCGATTTCTTGGAAAAAGGCGAACGTCTGCGTGCCGAACTGACGGCCTCCTCGGGAAGAAAGATCGCAGCCGCCGCTTGGAGCTTGGAGAACTTGGCCTACTTGGAGAAACACCGGTTCCTGACACCCTATGCGCGACAGCGGTTCGGTAAGCAGAAGGAGATCAATCTGGCCTTGCTTCGCCGGATCATTGCGGATAGGGCGGGTCATAAGGACGTGAAGCCGGCCCTGGTGCATGAGCCGTTCATGGACCGGGATCTGAGCTGGCTGGCCTTCAACGAGCGCGTATTACAGGAGGCGCAGGACCCCTCCGTCCCTTTGTTGGATCGGTTGAAGTTCGTGGCCATCCACAGCAGCAACCTCGATGAGTTCTACCGTGTGCGCGTAGCCCAGTTGCGCGGGCTGCGCAAATTGGGCAAGTGGAACCGCTCGGCACTGGGTGTCCCGCCGGGGAAGCAGATCGAGCTGATCAACCAGGTCGCCGTTAAGCAGCAGGACGCATTGGGAAAAGTCTATCGCGGAACGCTCCTTCCCGAGCTCCGCGCGCATGGCATCCGTTTTCGCAATGAGGCGCAGCTGTCCATCGCGCAGCGCCATTTCGTTCTGGACCATTTCAAAACGCATGTAGCTCCTTTGCTCAGGGCGGTCACCTTGCGGGAGACCAAGCCGCCGTTCATCGAGGATCGCCGGCTCTATCTCGTACTATCCCTATCCCAGAAGGGTCGGAAGAAAAAGCGTTTGGTGATGGTGAATGTTCCATCGAGTGAACTGGGGCGCTTCATCACGCTCCCTTCGCATAAGGGAGGCACCGACCTGATGTACCTGGATGACGCGATCCGCTTGGGCGCTCCGACCCGCTTCAAGGGATGGGCCGTGGAGGCCTGCCATGCGATCAAGCTCTCACGGGATGCGGAGCTCTACTTGGAAGAGGAATTCACCGAGGATGTAGCGGACAAGGTGCGTCGCAGCCTTCGGAAGCGCAGCACCGGCGTACCGGCCCGGTTCCTCTATGACCGGGCCATGCCTAAGACGCTGCTCGAGCAGGTGCGTCGCGTGCTGGATGTGAAGAAGAGCGACATGCTGGAGGGTGGGCGCTACCACAACCTCAGCGACCTGATGGCCCTTCCCGTTATCGGACATCCGGAGTTGCTGGAAAAACCGCTGTTGCCCATTGCCCATCCGGCGATCTCCGGCAACGACCGCTTCCGGGCCCTGCGCTCGGGTGACATCCTGCTGCACTTCCCCTATCACAGCTTCAAGCCTGTCATTGGCCTTCTTACACAAGCAGCCAGGGACCCCAAGGTGGAACGTATCGCCATCACCCTATACCGCGTGGCCTCCAGATCGCTCATCTGCGAAGCCTTGACAGAGGCCGCGCGCAATGGAAAGCAAGTGGACGTTATCATGGAGGTCCAAGCACGGTTCGATGAGGGCAACAACCTGTTCTGGGCCTCGTTGCTCAGCGATGCTGGCGCCCGGGTCAGCTATGGCCTGCCGGGGTTCAAAGTTCATTGCAAGCTGTTGCTCATCGAACGCAGGGAGGCGAAAGGCCTGAAGCACTATGCCTACTTGGGCACGGGCAATTTCAACGAACAGACCGCCCGGATCTATTCCGACATGGCCCTGTTGACAGCGCGCAAGTCGATGACCGACGATGTACGGCAGGTGTTCGAGCAGCTGTTGGCCGGTGAAGTGCCGGGTCCATCGAAGGTCATTACCACCTCCCCGGACCACCTGCGCGGCTTCTTGGAACGGGCCATCGACCGGGAGATCGAACAGGCCTTCCTGGGCAGACCGGCATCGATACTGCTGAAATTGAACAGCCTGGAGGACAAGCCGTTGATCCGCAAACTCTACGATGCCGACCGGGCCGGGGTGAAAGTGCGGTTGATCGTGCGCGGCATCTGCTGCCTTGTGCCCGGTGTACCGGACCACAGCGCTACCATTGAGGCGATCAGTATTGTGGACCGCTTCCTCGAGCACTCACGCGCCTATGTGTTCCATAACCTCGGCAAACCCACGGTACACTTGGCCTCCGCTGATTGGATGGAACGCAACATGGACCGCCGTGTGGAGACCGCATTCCCGATCCTGGACGAAAAGCTAAAGGCCGAGGTCATCCAATTCCTGGAACTGGAGTGGAAGGATAATGTGAAGGCGCGGATCATCGACAAGACACAGACCAACCCACATCGGCCTCACAGAAAAGGAGCACGAAAGATCCGGTCACAAGTGGCCTGGTCCGAGTGTTTGAAAAAGGCCGCCGCTTAAAGGCATTGAGTGAATGCAGCTTTTGCGTACTTTTGCCGCTCAATTGGGGGATTAGCTCAGCTGGCTAGAGCGCTTGCATGGCATGCAAGAGGTCATCGGTTCGACTCCGATATTCTCCACCCAAAAGGGCCGTCTCAGAAAGGAGGCGGCCCTTTTCCTTTTATGCCTTTTGCCACATACATCATTTACAGCCCCAGCAAGAAT
>JBBSUV010000005.1:0-131433 GCA_038234075.1 Flavobacteriales bacterium
GACAACGGACAACTGCTCCCATCCAGTCGCGGCCTATCGCGGCCAAGCCTGACAACCGACAACCAGCAACGGACAACTGCTCCCATCCAGTCGCGGCCTATCGCGGCCAAGCCTGACAACCGACAACCAGCAACGGACAACTGCTCCCATCCAGTCGCGGACTATCGCGGCCAAGCCTGACAACTGACAACCAGCAACGGACAACTGAACGTTTACTTCAGTTCCCCCCTCTCAGCAGCCTTCTGCATCTTCTTGTTGGCATAGATGGCCACTTCCACGCGGCGGTTCTGTGCCATGCCTTCGGTGGTGCTGTTGTCGGCGATGGGCTGCGATTCACCATAACCCACGGTGTTGATGCGGCTAGCGAGCACACCGTTGGAGATCAGGTATCCGGAGACGCTTTGCGCACGTTGCTTGGAAAGGGTCATGTTGTGATCATCCGCCCCGGAAGCATCGGTGTGGCCTTCGATCAAGATCTCCGTATCGGGATACTTGTTGAGGGTCTTGGCGAGATCATCGAGGTTGGTCTTGGATGCGGGGCTGAGGCTGCTTTCATCCACGCCGAACAGCAATCCGCTATCGAAAGTGATCTTGATGCCTTCACCCACACGGGTCACGGTAGCACCGCTGAGGTCATCACGCAGCTCTTGCGCCTGCTTGTCCATTTTGTGCCCGATGAGCGCACCGGCGGTACCGCCCACGGCAGCGCCGATGATGGCGCCCACGGCCGTTCCATTGTCCCCGAACTGGTTGCCGATCACGGCACCGATGCCAGCGCCGGCACCTGCGCCGATGGCACCTCCCTTCACGCCTTTGGAGGCGTTGCATCCACCGAACACGAGGGCGGAGCTCAATACGATAGTGGCTAACGGCGTTGCATATTTCATCGGTGGTCGTTTTGGTTTTTACGGCGTTCCTCCTCCTTTTTCGGGAAGAACGACGGGTTCCCCTTGGCGATCACCGTTCCACAAGGGCGGCCATAGCTCGGGCCGCAGCAGGATCAGTTATGCAAAGCCGCGCCGTTGTTGGGCGCGCGGTGCTTCATGCCCAGGCGGGAACTGAACAAAGCGCAGGCGCTCGATCGGGGTATCGCATCCCCGATTTGCGGAAGAGTGTCCACGTATTGGGGAGAGCTGCCAGAGGTGGATCTTGGGTTGTCAGTTGGTGGTTGTCAGTTGTCCGGCTGCAATGGGGGGCTGGTAATGAGCGTGGTGATGCTGCCGCGGCCATCGCGGCCAAGCCTGACAACGGACAACTGACAACGGACAACTGATGCCGTCGCGGCCATCGCGGCCCTCGCGGCCAAGCCTGACAACGGACAACTGACAACTGACAACTGACAACGGACAACTGATACCGTCGCGGCCATCGCGGCCCTCGCGGCCAAGCCTGACAACGGACAACGGACAACTGACAACTGATACCGTAGATTCGGACCTCACTTCACCTCCACACCATGTCGATAACCGGACGCATCCTGTTCATCTGTGGCGCGCTTGCACTGTGCGCGAGCGCTGTGGCCCAGCCCTACAAATACGGTTGCCACTACTTCCGCGAGCATCCTTCGGCACCCGCCGTGGCCAGCGACGCGGACCGCGCCTTGATCGACGATATCATCGCGCGCAGCGACACCTTCGACATCCTGCACTACGACATCGCCATTGATGTGACGGACTACAACAACCAGCAGCTGAAGGCCGCCACCACCATCAGCTTCACTCCGCTGATGGCCGGGCAGGACTTCATCCGCTTCGAACTGTGGGGCCTGCAGGTGGATTCCGTCACTTCGCCCGCCGGGCCGCTCACCTTCGCCAACGACGGGCAGACGCTGCGCGTGAACTTCCTCGCACCGCCGGACCCCGGATCGATGAATGAGCTGACCGTGTACTACCAAGGCCATCCGCACCGCGACCCGGACTGGGGCGGCTTCTACTTCGAGGCCGGCTACATCTACAACCTCGGCATCGGCCTCACCACCATTCCGCCGAACTTCGGTAAGGTCTGGTATCCCTGCTTCGACTCCTTCGTGGAACGCGCCACCTACACCTACCACGTGAAGAGCTCCGGCACCTTCCGCGCGCACTGCCAAGGCGAATTCCTCGGCGAGGTGCAGTTGGGCGGCGACACGGTGGTGCGCACGTTCAGCATGGATCAACGGATCCCCACGCACCTCTCGGCCATCGCCGTGGCGGACTATGTGGATACGGACTTCGTGCACGTCGGTGCCAACGGCGATATCCCTGTGCGGCTCACTGCAAAGCCTTCGCAAATGGCGGCGATGGAGGCGAAGTTCACCGACATCGGCGCGGCCATCGACGCCTGTGAATACTGGTACGGCCCTTATGCATGGCAGCGCGTGGGCTATGTGCTCACCACGGACGGCGCGCTGGAGATCCCCACCAACATCGCCTACCCGGATTTCGTCACTTCACAAAGCGTGTTCGAGAACCGCGGACTCTTCACCCACGAGCTCGCGCACCATTGGTGGGGCGACATGGTGACGCCGCGGACGCAACAGGACATGTGGCTGAAGGAAGGCCCTGCGGAATACAGCGCGCACCTCATAGAGGAATGGCTCGGCGGGCAGACCGCCTTTGTGAACGTGGTGAAGGACAACCAGCTCTACGTGCTGCAGCGCGCGAATACGCAGGACGGTGGCTATCAACCGCTTTCGCCCATGCCGGACCCGTACATCTACGGGATCACCACCTACAACAAGGGTGCGGCCGTGATGCACAACCTGCGCGGCTACCTCGGCGACACGCTGTTCCGCCAGGGCATGCACGATGTGCAGGTGGCGCATGCCTATTCCACCCTGGACGCGGCCGGTTTCCGCGACGCGATGGAGGCCAGCACGGGCTATGACCTGCATCCCTTCTTCACGGACCAGGTGTTCGCGCCGGGCTTCTCGGTATTCGTGGTGCAGACCCTGGCCGCCCAGCTCAACGGGGGCGTGTGGGACGTGGACCTGAGCATCAAGCAGAAGTTGCGCGGTGCCACGGTGTTCCATTTGGAAGTGCCCTTGGACATCACGTTGATCGGTGCTGCGGGCCAACGGCAGGAGTACCGGCAGCTGGTGGGCGGGGAGTTCAGCGATGTGGCGCTGCAATGCGACTTCGAACCCGTGATGGCGGTGCTGAACGGGCACAACCGGTTGAACCAAGCACGGATGGACATCGATCAGCAGTTGGTGCCGGGCGTGACGTTCAATCCGGCATTGCCCCGGGTGGAGTTCCGCCTTACCGCGGACAGCGTGACCGACACCACGCTGGTGCGCGTGGAGCACATCTGGGCGGCACCGGATCAGACCCCGCTGGGGGCGGGCATCGATGAGATGTCGCCCACACACTATTGGACCGTGGACGGGTTGTGGCCCACAGGCACAGCCCTGCGTGGGCGCCTGTCGTATTCCGCGCTTTCGCCCACCTCCATCGACCATGACTTCCTCGGCACCAATGAGACCGGAGTGCTGATCGCCTATCGCCCCGATGCCTCCACGGCGTGGGAAGTGTACTCGGACCAAACGGTACACACCGGTATCGTGACCAACGGCTCCGGCTACATCGACATCGATGTGCTGCGGAAAGGGCAATACGCGCTGGCGAAAGGCGATGTATCCGTGAACGTTCCTACGGTCGCGGCCACGGCGGATGGGCTTTTGCTCTATCCTGTTCCCGCGTCGGACCGCCTGCTCATCGACGGACTGGGAGAGCACAACGGTTCCATGCGGATCAGCATTTACAACACGGATGGCCGCTTGGCCCTGCGCACCTTGCGGACCACGGAGCAAGGTGCTCCGCTGGCCTTGGACATCTCCCGGCTGGCACCCGGCAGCTACGTGCTGCAGGCGGAGTCCGATCACGGGAAGTGGGCTGCCCGCGCGGGATTCGTTGTGGTGCGGTAGGCGCTTTTGGGGCGCATCGGCCCGGGATCGGATGGTGGAAGTGGGGCATCGGCTCCCCGCAGTACCGGCCTGTCCGGATTTGCACGGAATGCGGACTTTATCGCGTCCCCATTGGATTTTTTGCGATCGGTGATCCATTTGGCACACAATCCGCGTAAGTCGTGGAAACACATCCAATGATCGTGGAACGTCCCAACCCATCGACCTGTATGCGTCAGCTGATCCGTATGCTGGCAAAAAGCAAGGTGGCTTACGAGCGTGCTTATGACAAAACCCGGAACAAGGGCCTGCACGATCTCTACGGTGCTTTGGCCAGTACGCACGTACCCATGATCCATGACCTGGAGAGTGAGCTGAGCCATTATGAACTGCTGGGCATCAGCACGAAGCGCCGCAAGCAAAATCGTTTTGTGGGCATCCTTAGGGAGATCCGGGAGCCTTCTTGGTTCTTGGGTGATGAGGGCATCCTCTATACCGTCCACCGCACCGAGTCCAGCTTGCTTGCTGCCTATGACCTGCATTTGCTGCAACCCGACCTGCCCGCCAGCTCGATCGAGGTGCTGAGCCGTCATCGGTCACAACTCCGTTCAAACCTCGCGGACATCGAGATGTTCGTCGATCACACCGCTTCTTTCGCATAACGGTCCGCCCTTGGCGAAGAAGTGCTCTGACACTCCAACGGTTACAGCGATAAACAGTCTGGAAGCCTTGGGTCCCGAATGCGCGGGGCCTGAGGCTTCAGGTATCCGGTAGCATATAGAATTCGCCTGAAGCGGAATACGCTAACCACGCTGCGGACCAGGCTTCGCGCGCGGGTGGAAGCGCATGATGTTGCTGCGGAGGTACTCGCGGTCCAAGTGGGTGTAGATCTCCGTGGTGGTTATGCTGGCGTGGCCGAGCATCTCCTGCACGGCGCGCAGGTCGGCACCGCCCTCCACCAGGTGTGTGGCGAAGGAATGGCGGAAGGTGTGCGGGCTGATGTCCTTGGTGATGCCGGCCTTCAATGCAAGCGCCTTCACCAGTTTGAACACCCAGACGCGGGATAGCCCACTGCCCCGGGTGTTGAGGAAGAGGATGTCCTCCGCCTTCGGTTTCACCGGTAGATGTACGCGCACGGTCTTGCGGTAAAGTTCCATCTGCCGTATCGCCTCCGGCCCGATGGGCACCAAGCGTTCCTTGTCGCCTTTGCCCACCACGCGGATGAAGCCGTCCTCGAAATGAAGCCTGCTGATGCGCAGACCGCAGAGTTCGCTCACGCGCAGGCCGCATCCGTAGAGTGTCTCGATCATGGCACGATCGCGGTGCGCCATGGGCTGGCTCATGTCTATCGCGGCCACCATGGCATCGATCTCCTCCACGCTGAGGAAGACCGGGAGATGCCTGCCGGTGCGCGGGCTCTCGAGCAGCGCCGTGGGGTCATCGGTGATGTGCCGTTCGATGCGCAGGCTCTTGAAGAAACCGCGGACGGCGCTGAGCAGCCGGGCCTGGCTGGTGGCCATCAGCCCGGCCTTCGCTTGCTGGGTGATGAAGGCCTGCAGGTCGTCCAAAGCCAGTTGGTCCGGCATGATGGGCGGGGAGAGGCTGATGGAATAGTCGCGGAGCTTGCCCACATCACGCAGGTAGGCATCCACTGTGCGGTCGCTCAGGGCACGCTCCAGTTTCAGGTGGATCCGGAAGTCCGTGAGCGCCTGTTTCCACTCCATGGCACAAAGTTCTGCTGCCCATGCAGCGCTCCGATGGTCCGGAATGATCACTTTTGCGCAGAACCATGCACATCCGCATCATCAACGGCCCCAACTTGGACCAACTGGGCACGCGCGAACCGGCGGTCTACGGGACCCGGACCTTCGAGGAATACCTGAACCTGTTGCAACAGGGCAACACCGGCCATGTGATCGACCTGTACCAGAGCAACGTGGAAGGGGAGTTGATCAACGCCCTGCGCGCCGCCGATGCGGAATGCGACGGCGTGGTGCTGAACGCCGCGGGCTATACGCACACCAGCGTGGCGCTGCGGGATGCCTTGGCAACGATGAAGGTGCCGGTGGTGGAGGTGCACATCAGCAACATCCATGCGCGGGAGGAGTTCCGTCAGCGATCGCTCACGGCGGTGCATTGCGTCGGTGTGATCACCGGCTTCGGGTTGGAAGGTTACCGCTTGGCAGTGGACCACCTCTTGCGACGTGTCGGCTGATCGAACTCGCTGTTGTCCAGTTCGGTGAATTTCCGCCAACCCAGGATGTAGCGGTCATAGGCGATGCTGCGGTGGTACATGCCGGTGAGGTCGGGGTTCTTTTCCACGGAGCGCAGTCGTTTGCGTTCGCGCATCACGCGGGGCAGCCAGCGGATGAACTGACGATATGCCTTGCCGACCTGCCATGCGTGCGCGGCATTGCCTTCGGCGAAGAACTTGAGTGCGGCGAAGAAGTCCAGCGTGAACCGGTGGAAGATGCGGGCGTAGATCCAGCGTGAATCAAGGTGCTTGGTAAGCACCACCAAGCTGTTGCGGAAGTTGAGGAAGGTCTTCCGGGGATCGCCGTAACCCAACGCCCCGCCACCGACGTGGTAAACTTTCGCGGCGCTGGTATAGCCGATGCGCCAGCCCATGCGCCGCAGGCACCAGCAGAGGTCGATCTCCTCCATGTGTGCGAACAGTGTGGCGTCGAAGCCGCCCGCTGCGCGGAATGCCTCGGAGCGGATCATCAGGCAGGCCCCGGTGGCCCAGAAGACATCACGGTCATCGTCGTACTGGCCGTTGTCCTGCTCGGTGAGATCGAAGATGCGCCCACGGCAGAAGGGATATCCATTGCGGTCGATGAAGCCACCGGCCGCACCGGCATGCTCAAAGGTGGAGCGCTCGGCATGGCTGAGCATCTTGGGCTGGCACGCGGCCATGTCGGGATTATTCTCCAAATGGTCGCGCAAGGCGGCCACCCATCCTTCGGTCACCTCCACGTCCGAGTTCAACAGCACGAAATACTTCGCGTCCACCTGTGCCAAGGCTTCATTGTAGCCGCCTGCGAAGCCGCGGTTCTGGGGCATGGCGATCACTTCCACACCAGGCAGATGTTCACGGACCCAAGCGATGGAGCCGTCGGTGCTCCCGTTATCGGCGAGGATCACACGGGCTTGTCCGGCGGACCGCTCCATCACAGTGGGCAGGAACTGTTCCAGCCAGCGTTGGCCGTTCCAGTTCAATATCACTACCGCTGTGTCCATTCCCCCGTTGATCCTGCGGGCAAAAATGGCGAAGAACAGCGGGCCGCGATCCTGAAAATACCCAAAGACCCTTATCGTGGACGGCGTCCTCCGCTGTTTCCTCCGCTGTTACCTCCGTTATTTCCTCCGGATCCCCGGCTGGGGGAGGAAGGTGCACTGCGCATCGGTGGCGCTGAGGGAGCGGTGCGCGTGGGAGCGGACTGTCTCATCGGCGGGGCTGTTCGCTGGGGCGGCGCGGTGTTGCGCTGCTGCTCGTATCCCCGGAAGTCGTTCACGCGTTGGTCGCCTCGGCTCCGTTCCTGCTGGATGCGCTGTGGATCACGGTCCGGGGTGTTGTAGGGTGAACGCTCGGGAGCGGTCTGCGGCTGGCGGCCTGTATTTGTGTTGGGACGTTCCGGCTGTGTGTTCCCCGGCTCCCTTGTCGCGGGTTGTCTCTCACGGATGGTGTTGTCACGACTTGGCTGTGTGGTCGGGGTCCTTCCGCCGGGTGCGTTGGTGATCTGTCCGTCACGGCCATTGGTGCGGTCCGGTGTGGTCCTGTCCTGTCCGGCATTGTCCGGCATGGTGGCCCATTTGCCATCGCGCAACTCCTCGGTGCGTTCACCGTCCGAGCGGAACACGTTCCCATTCCGGTCGATGAAGACATCCTTGTCGGGTGCTTTTGTCCCTTTCGTCCCGTTGGCCCGTTCCGTCGAACGGGTCGTCTCGTTCACGATCGTGCGTTGCTGATCCACCACGGAAGGACGCACACCGGTCACCCTGTGATTGGTATAGAGATCGTTGTTGCGCAGGCCGCTTGAGGTCCTGCTGCCGGAACTTCCGCCAAAGGATCCGCGGTGCCCATGGCGTGTTCCGTTACCGTCGTTGTTCGAGTGGCCGTAGTAATGCCCATAACCATATCCTTGGCCATAGCCGTAGTTGTTCCAACTGCCTGGGCAGTAGCCGTACGGTCCCCACCAGCCCCATGCGTGCGGGTTGTAGTAGCCGTAGTAGTTCCAGCGGGGATAGAACCAGTCGTAGCCCCAAGAGGATCCGAAGCCCCAACCATACCAAGGGTTGTAGGCCATGTTGAAGCCCCAGGTGTAAGGGCGGGGATACCAGAAATTGTTGCGCCAGGGATCGTAGTAATATCCGGTACCGTAGATCACGGTGCCGTCCTGCACGTAGCTTCCGAGATAGCCGGTGGTGTAGCCCACAAAGACATTGTCCGGTGTGGAATCATAGATGTACACGTACCGGACGCGGTAGTTAGGGTCGGACGGTGGGATGTCGTTCACCTGCGAGGGCACCGAGGTGCTCACCACCCACGGCCCGTCCGGGTTGTTGCCATCGTACCACACCGCGTTGTCGCAGACATAGTAGTGCCCATTGATGCGCAGTACGGTGGTGCTGGCGTTCACAGCGGAATAGACCGCAGTGCCCCCGATCTGTTGGAACTGCGGATCGCCGTCGTAGGTGACCTGCAGGCTGACGTTGCTCCGTGATACCTGGGCGGTCTGTGGGATGGCGGCGTCGCGCACGGCCTCGCGGGCAGCGTTGGTGCCGGCCACGTGGGCAAGGATACCATCCTTGGCGGAACCCTCAGGCACCTTTGCGAAATCCGCAGGCAGCTCTTCCGGTGACACATAGCGCCACGGTCCGTTCTTCATGTCCTTAGCCGCATACCACCGTCCGGAGGCGAGGAAGTAATACTCCTGCGTGGGGATATCGAGGAAGACGTCCTTGTCGGTATTGGTCACATACATCAAGGAGGTATTGTCGAAAGGCTGCATCTGCGGCGCACCGTTGATGTCCAACAGCACGGCGGGCTTGGTGGTGACCACGACTTCAGGTATGATGCCGTCCACGGCCTTTTGGGGTGTACCGACGGTATCCACTTTCTGAGCCAGCGCTACCAGAGCGGCTGGGGCCTTCTTCTCGTAGGTCCATGGTCCTTGAACGGTCTTGGCGGAATACCAGAGGCCGGACCCGTAGAGCCAGTTCATACCGCCTTTGGGCCGCACGAGCAGGAAGGGGGTGTTGGCCACGCGTTCCAGCTCCGGTGTAGTGCCGGCGTAGACGGGGTCGCCGCCTTTCGTATCGCTCTTCACTTTTTCATAGATCGGCTCACCATCGATGAACAACAGGATGCTGGGCTTGTCCTTGTAGATGATGGTAGGCGGGGCGTTGTCGTAGGAGGCGGAACTCTGTTTCTCTTCTTCCAGCGCGGCCACAAGCCAATCGATGGCGATGGGTGCGGCGTGCGCAGGGATCCCTTGCGAGAGCATTTCGCGGATGCGGTCCTGTTCCGCGGGGTCGGTGATCCCGGGGAAGCGGGCATCGGTCACTTTGAAGGTGGTGAGTGTGCCCATGCGATCGCTTCGGTCCACTGCCAAGATGCCATTGCCCCAGATGGCGCCGAAGATCGGACTGGTGTCCTGCGGACGTTGCAAGGCC
Organism: Flavobacteriales bacterium; assembly: GCA_038234075.1. GTDB lineage: Bacteria > Bacteroidota > Bacteroidia > Flavobacteriales_F > PHOS-HE28 > PHOS-HE28. Next base: position 9,560 of record JBBSUV010000005.1, read on the forward strand.
ACCGCCGCACGTGCCGTGAAGCTGGTGCCATCGAAGGATTCAGGCTGTGGCTTGAAGACCTGCACCTGATCCCCGCCGGAGGTGAACACCAGCGGCCAGTCGGTATTCTTCTCCTGCGCTTGGGCGCCGAAGGAGAAAAGGACTGCTGCGAGAGGCCATGCCAGATGGCGGCGGAAGAAGGTTCTACGGATCATGGTATCAGGGTTCAATGGCGCGTGGAGGCCAAGTATCGTGCCAGTGTCGAAGTTCGGGATTTCCCCGGGGTGAACCAGCTTCGGGGGAGCATTTCCCCAAGAACGGCTCGCCGGACGATCTTAATTCACCTGCGATTTGTCCCGTAGAACATGATACCACTACTTTTACTCATGCGTAACCAGGTGGTGTGGTACTGGATCTGCAAAGGACGATCCCGATGAAGACCGTTGTTGGCAGAATACTGGGAGGTGTTGTGGCGATGTCCTTGTCCGTGTTGACATGGGGCGCAGGCCTGAACTTGGATGGCATCATGATGGTGAAGGGCATGTCCATGACGGGTGCCCGCGTTATCATACTCGGGCCTGACCGATCGTCCCGGGTGCTCACGGAAGGGCTTGATCACTTCACATTGCGTTTGGAGTTGAACACGGAGTATCTGCTGTCTTTTGAACGGGAAGGTTGCGTGAGCAAACAGCTTCAGTTCAATACGTCCGTGCCGCAGGGCTACCCGGCAGGTGAAGGCTTCTACTTTCCGTTCCAGGTCACACTTGAGCCGATGCCGAAAGGGCAGACTTTCGCCTATGCGGGCCCGGTGGGATCCATCCATTTCGACAAGTACATCAATGCCTTCGGCTACGATACGGACTACCGGGTCGCCAAGGATGAGGTGCTGACGAAGCGCTTGGAGTTGGTACGCACCGAGATCGAACGGAAAGCCGCAGCGGACCTGGTGCCGGTGGCAATTCCTTTGTCTGGAACAGTGCCAAGCATCGGTGTGAAGAACCCGGAGATCACTCCCGTCACGCCGTATGAAGTGATCGCGCCGACGGTTTCCAGGACGGCCCCGATGGTGCATGTGTTGGAGACTCCGAAGGAAGGGATGGAAGTGGTACCCACCGCTACTCAACCGACGCATGCGGCGCTGGATGAGATCCGGCCAAGCAAGCCCGGACCCGAGCTTCTTGCATTGAGCACCATGCCCAAGGAGAATACGATACAGTCACCAGCTGTCATGCCTTCCTACCGTTGGAAGGAAGTTCAGGCGGATCGTCTGCATGTGATCACCACGATCAAGGTGCCTGAAGGCGGACGCGAAGTGGAGTATCGCCGCGTGGTGAGCTACTATGGAGGAACCACCTATTTCTGTGACGGGACCGCCTGCTCGGAACAGAGCTACGAGCGAGCGATAGCACGTTGATCAACGCCTTTCCAGCCGAATGATGTTCTCTACGTGCCAGGTGTGCGGGAACATGTCCAACGGTTGCACGTGGGTGACGCGGTACAAGTCCCTGAGCAAAGCGAGGTCACGGGCCTGCGTGGATGGATTGCAACTGACATACACGATGCACGGCGGTGCCATTTCGCGGATGCGGTCCACTACGGAGGGATGCATGCCGGCGCGGGGCGGGTCGAGCACCAGTACGTCGGGACTTCCGTGCCGCGCGATGAATTCCGCGGTCAGTAGGTCCTTCAGGTCGCCCGCCTCAAAGTCCACATTGGTGATCCCGTTCAACTCAGCGTTCACATGCGCATCCGCTACGGCCTCCGGAACGATCTCCGCACCGATCACCCTTTTGCAGTGACGCGCCAGGAAAAGAGAGATGCTGCCAGCACCACAGTAAAGGTCATAGACCAGCTCATCTCCTTTTAACCCGGCGTATTTGCGCACCAGTTCGTACATCACCTGGGTCTGCTCGGGGTTGGTCTGGAAGAAGCTCTTGGGCCCGATGCGGAAGCGCAGCGGTGCATGGCCCTCATCGATCAGCTCCTCCACGATGTGGTCGCGCCCGTGGAACACTTGGATGTCCAGATCCCATATCGTGTCGTTCTTCTTCGGATTGATGCACCAGAGGAGTGAGGTGATCGCAGGGAATTCCTGCAGCACCGCGGCGAGCAGCGCCTCGCGTGCTTCCTTGTCCTCATGCCCGAGGGCGAGCAACACCATCACTTCGCCGGTGGTGGTGGTGCGGATGGTGAGGGTGCGCAACCAGCCTTCATGGTTCCGGATATCGTAGTAGCCCAGTTCATGCGTGGTGGCGTAGGCCCCGACGAAATTGCGGATGGCATCGCTCGGTGCCGGCTGCAGCCAGCATTTGTCCACGTTGAACACCTTATCGAATTTGCCCGGAAGGTGATAGCCCAAAGCCTTCCGGTCGGTGATCACTTCGCCTTTATCCAGCTCCGCCTTGGTGAACCAGCGTTGCGCGGTGAAGGTGTATTCGAGCTTGTTCCGGTAGTATTGTGTCTTCGGGGATGCGATGGTGGGAGGGACCTCCGGCAGCTCCAGCCCTCCGATGCGTTGCAGGTCGTCCAACACCTCTTGGCGCTTGTTCACCAACTGGGCCGAGTAGGAATAGTCCTGCCATCCGCAGCCGCCGCAGATGCCGAAGTGCGTGCAGAAAGGCACCACGCGGTCCGGCGAAGGGGTAATGAGGCGCGTGGCGGTGGCTTCCGCATAGCTCTTCTTCTTCCGCGTGACGCGCAGGTCCACCACATCGCCCGGCACCGCTCCGGTGATGAAGATCACCAACCCGTCCAGCTTGGCGATGGCCTTGCCTTTGGCACCCCAGCCGGTGACGGTGATGTTCTCAAATACGGGAAGTGGTTTTTTCGCCATGGGGCTGCAAAGAAACCGCATCCTGTGTTCTCCGTTGCTGCATGGCAAAGCTGTCGGGTCTTTCTCCCGCGCCTGACGACGCTGGTGCGTAATACGAAACCGCGCCGGTCCGCGCTTGCAGCGCGGTACCAGCGAGGTCGGCGCTTTCAGCGCCCTTGCTCAAGGAAGCGCGATCGTCATAGTGCCGGTCCGCGCTTGCAGCGCGGCACCAGCGAGGTCGGCGCTTTTAGCGCCCCTGATCAAGGCAGTGCGATCGTCTTCGCATCGCCCTTGTCGGAGATCCAGAGGTACTTGATGATGTCCTTCACCTCCTTCTTCGGAAAAGCCTCAGGCAGTTGGCATTGCACCGTAAGGTTGTAGGTGTATTGCACCGGCGGCTCAGTGATGTCGGCATGCAGCACGATGTCGAAATTGCCATAGGGTACCTTATTATAGAACAGCGTGCTGGGCGAACGGACATCGTCCACCAACTGGCCTTTGCGACGGCTGTTGAGCGAGGTCCGCGTGCGTGTTTGGTAGGCGGTATAGCGGTCCAGCGGGAAGTAGGCGCCGTTCTTTTCGGCGGCGGTGCGGTGGCTTTCCTCCACCCGCAGCCCAAGCTTGGCGAAGTTCTTCAGCTTTTCCTGCATCAGCTTGGTGGCGAACATCCGGAGCGTATCGTAGCAGGCGCTCTGTTGCTCCACGAAGTAGTCCACTTTCACCAGGTCATAGAGGCCTTCCTTGGCGGCCTCGCTAACGATCTTGTCCAGCACGCGTGCATCGGTGAACTTGATGTGGATGTTCTTCTGGATCTCAAAGCCTGCGGGCACTTCCTGAAAGCTGGTGCTGAAAAGCTTTCGTGTGGCCTCCATCTCGTATACAGGTACGAACGAGAGCATGTCGGTGAAAACGTCCGCGTCCTTCACGCCCACCTTGCGCAGCTTGGTCATCAAGCGTTCCATGCGGCCGTTCATCAAAGAGTCAGCCTCCTCCGCTGATCGTCCCAGTTGCGTAAGGTTGAAGATCGCGAGGTAGCTGTCCGCCCGCATGTTCATCATCGCATTCACCTCCAGCACCAGCATGTTGCCTTGCAGCGAGGCCTTCACGGACTGCTCCGCCTGCTGGAAGTAGATGCGGCTGTTGGTCTCGTACATGAGGTTGCCCATGGCCTGTGGCTTGGCCTCCAATGTGGTGAAGAGTGCGGTCGTGATGAGGAGGGTCCTTGTAATGAGCATTCGTTTCTCTTGTTTTCCTGCGGTACACCTTGATGTGGGTTCGGTTCAAAGGGTGTTCGCCATGCGTTATGGAAAGTGAGCGGATCACGCGGGAGCTCGGGTCTTTAGGTGCTTCCATTGCGCCTTCCTGTGATGGTTGGATCGCTGCTCTACCAAGCCCCTCTGCTACTGGTCGGCGTGAAGATGCAGGGCAAGGATACCTTTGCCCATCAAGGAGCAGCGGGAAAAGCACCACCATGCCGGGACAGGAGAACGAGCGAGCATTAGCCGAGCGGATCAGGGAATTGAGCTGCCTTTATGCGGTCGCCCGATCGGTGCGGCAACATGACCGGCCACTTCCGGAGCTCCTTCAAGAAGTGGTGGACCAAGTGCCACGTGGCTTGCAGTTCCCCGAGGCCGCCCTTGTCAGCATCCAGCTGGACGATCTGGTCTTCGGCCATCCCAAGGAAGAGAAGGACGCCATGTGGTCCGATCTGCTGGTGGACCGGACGCGGCGTGGGCGCATCACGGTAGCGTACAACGATGTGTCCATCGCCGGGGAAGGCCCGCTCTTTATTCCAGAGGAGCAGCGATTGTTGGACAGGATCGCTGATGATATTTCCGCCGTAGTGGAAAAGAGTGAGCGCCTCCAGCAACAGCAGTTGTTGGAATCGCGGATGCGGAGCAACGATCGGCTCACGATCCTCGCTGAGATCACCGCGGGCATCGCACACGAACTGAACACGCCCTTGGGCAATGTCCTGGGTTATGCGGAATTGCTGAAGAAGGATGAGACCGTCCATGAGCGACGGAGCGACCTTCAGCGGATCATCGACTCGGCATTGATCGGCCGGGAGATCGTGAAGAAGTTGATGTACTTCTCCTGCGAAATGCCAGCGCAGTTCCAATTGGCCGATGCGAACAAGGCCCTGCATGACGTGCTGCACCTCCTCGAACAGCGCTTGGAGCCGCAGCACGTAACGCTTCGATGGCATTTGTCGGAAGGCCTCCCACCGGTCCGGATGGACCAGGTACAGTTCGCGCAAGTGATCTCCAACCTCGTGCTCAATGCGGCGGCGGCCATGCCCAAGGGCGGCACGATCTCCCTTTCCACGGAATACAAAGGCGGCCTGGTATTGATCACCATCTCGGACACGGGCCAGGGTATCAGCGAAGCCGACCTGAAGAAGGTCTTCCAACCCTTCTTCACCACCAAGCCCACGGGTGAAGGCACCGGCTTGGGCCTTTCCGTGGTCCATGGCATCATGAAGGGCCATGGCGGCAGTGTTGCTGCATCGTCCATGGTCGGGGAGGGCAGCACCTTCACCCTTTCATTCCCGATACCCTCCGCATGAAGGAAAGACCTTCAGTCCTGCTAGTGGACGATTCCCGCGACATGCTGGAATTGTTGCGACGCTATATGAACGGCATGGGTCTCACACCCTTCACCTGCAACAATGTGGTGGATGCGATCGAGGTGCTTGAGCAAGGACCTGTGGACCTCGTGATCACGGACCTCAACATGCCCGAGGTTAGCGGCACCCAGCTGGTACGTTACATCGCACAGCATTTCCCCAAGGTGCCCGTTCTGGTGATCACCGGCTTCCCGGACGTGCAGGTGGCCGTGGACGTGATGAAACAGGGCGCGGTGGAATTCCTGGTGAAGCCGGTGACGGAAGCGGAGCTGCGCACGGCGGTGGAAAAGGTATTGGGTAAGAACACGGAAGAGGTGGCCGAATTGCCCGCGGAGCATACCCAGAACCTTATACCGGGCATGGTAGGGCGTTCCCAAGGAATGCAGGAGGTATACCGCATCATTGACCGGACGCGCAACAACAATGCGACCATCCTGGTGACCGGGGAAAGCGGCACGGGTAAAGAAGTTGTGGCGCGTGCCGTCCATTACGACAGCGACCGCTCCACAGCGCCTTTCCTTGCGGTGAACTGTGCGGCCATACCGGACCAATTACTGGAAAGCGAACTGTTCGGCCATACGAAAGGCGCATTCACCGGGGCCACCACGAACAGGGTCGGCTTCTTCCAGGCCGCCGACGGGGGGACCTTGTTCCTGGACGAGATCGGCAACGCCACCGCAGCGGTGCAGGCCAAACTGCTGCGGGCCGTACAGGAGAAGGAGGTCACCATGCTGGGTGGTACTAAGCCACAGCGGGTCAACGTACGGTTGATCTCTGCCAGCAATGCGGACCTGAATGAAATGGTACGCACGGGTACCTTCCGCGAGGACCTGTACTACCGCCTGAACCTGATCAACATCCACCTACCCGCTCTGCGCGATCGGAAGGAGGACATCCCGTTGCTCATCAATCATTTCAACGCCAAATACAGCAAGGACATGGGGAAGAAGCCCTTGCGGATCCCCGTGCGCGTGATGGACGCGCTGGAGGCTCACCTTTGGCCGGGCAACGTGCGAGAGCTGGAGAACTTCGTCCATCGCTTGGTGATCATGAAGGATATGGCGGTCAGCATGGAGGACCTGCCGTCCACCATGAAGATGAACAGCCCGGAAAGGGCCGGTGAAGGCACGCTCCAAACACTCGCCGAAATGGAGAAGCAGTACATCCAACGGGTGCTCGAAAGTGCGGGGCAGAACAAGACGAAGGCCGCTGAGATCTTGGGGATCGACCGTAAAACACTGCGGGAAAAGCTGAAGTGACGTCGGTGCATTTCGCACCAGCCGGGGAATTCCACCCCGCTTTTCTGTTCCGTTCCTGGAGGTCGTGAAAAGGTTGATGCGGCAACAAGAAAGTTTCATTCCTGAGCAACGACAACGATCCCCGGCTGGATCGCGCCCTTATGAGGATACCATCCCTGAGGTCATGGCACGGCTGTTGGCAGGGGTACCCAAATGACCACGCCGAGTTCCATGACGAAGTGCCATATCGGCACATCGCTAGGGATATGCGGTAACTGCGTGCACGATGGGGACTGCGCGATCCAGCAGAATTCTTCGGTACCGATAACTTTTTGTGAAGAACATGAGTTGGAACCGGTTCCTGAACACTCCCAAAACAGCATACGAACCGTCCCCGTTCCTCCGAGCGTTCAAGGAATCTGTGGAACCTGTGATAATTTAGCCACCTGCGTGCTCCGGTCGAGCGAGCACATCACCTACCATTGTGAACACTATCGATAACCCTCAAATGACAACGAAAACCGTCGAGAAGCCTGCCCGTAAGGAAGGCATGTACGATGTGGCCATGGAACAATTCGTCCATGCCGCCGACATTATGAACTTGGATCCGGGAGTGCGCAAGATCCTCGCGAAGACGAACAGTGAGATCGTGGTCCACTTCCCCGTGCGGTTGGACAATGGCAAGATCGAAGTGTTCACCGGCTACCGGGTGCAGCACAACAACGCGCTCGGGCCCTACAAGGGCGGTCTGCGTTACCACCCGACCTTGGACATTGACGCAGCGCGTGCACTGGCCATGTGGATGACCTGGAAGACCTCACTGGCCGGCCTGCCTTATGGCGGCGCGAAAGGTGGGGTGGAGATCGACCCCAAGCAATATTCACAGGGTGAGCTCGAGCGCATCACGCGTAGGTTCACCTATGCCTTGGGCGACAACATCGGACCCGAGTTCGACATCCCGGCACCGGACGTGAACACCAATGCCCAGATCATGGCATGGATCGCGGACACCTTCTCATCCACCAAATCACCAGCGACGCGCTTCTCCAACCTGCACGTTGTCACCGGTAAGCCTTTGGGCGCTGGTGGCTTGGAAGGTCGCGACCGGGCAACCGGCTTCGGCGTCGTCTCCAACCTCATTTCCTGGGCGAAGCGACATGATGAAACGATCAAGGGCATGCGCTTCATCGTTCAAGGCTTCGGCAACGTTGGCTATTGGACGTCCCATTTCCTGTTGAAGGAAGGTGCTGTGCTGATCGCGGTGCAGGACGCTACAGCCACGCTTCACGATGCCAATGGCATCGATCCGGAAGCGCTTCTGGCACACAGCGACGCCAATGGCCGCAACATCAAGGGATTCAAGGGCGCGAAGGAAATGGAGCCGAAGGAGTTCTTCGGCTTGCAATGCGATATCGTGGTGCCTGCGGCATTGGGCAACCAGATCACCGAAGAGAACGCCGGTAGCATCAAGGCCAAAGTGGTGGCAGAAGGAGCGAACGGGCCGACCAATACGGGCGGTGAGGAGATCCTGCGCAATAACAGGGTTGCCATCATCCCGGACATCCTTTGCAACTCCGGCGGTGTGATCGGCAGCTATTACGAGTGGTTGCAGAACAAGCGCAGCGAGATCTGGAAGATCGAAGAGGTGCTTGTGATGATCCACGACAAGATCGACACGTCCTTTGCCCAAGTGATGGCCACTTCCGCTGAATTCAAAGTGGATTGGCGCACGAGTGCCTACATCGTTGCTCTCCGCCGCCTGGAGAAAACCTACAAGGAGCGCGGCATTTTCCCTTGAGCATGATACATATCGGAGTATTGAAGGAACGGGCGGACCGTCGCGTCACCGTATTGGCCCCCTCGGGGGTGGAGCGGTTGAAGGACAAGGCCGGGATCCTCGTCCAGCGGGACGCTGGGCGGTCCGCCGGTTTCACCAACGACGCCTATGTGGCTGCCGGTGCAAAGCTGGTGGATACCGCGGAGGAGGTGGTGTCCAGGTCGGATATCCTGTTGAGCTATGACCATCATTATGAGGGTCAGGCGCTCAATGGGAACAAGACCTTTATCGGCACATTCAATTTTCTGTGGAAGCCGGAACATGTAGCGCGATACCTGCATCCGGGTGTCGCTGTGCACAGTTTGGATATGATCCCACGCAGCACCTTGGCGCAGGCCATGGACGTGCTTTCCTCTGTGGGTTCCATCTCTGGCTACCAAGCCGTGCTTCTTGCTGCTGAGCGTTCGTTGGCCACCGTCCCGATGATCACCAGCGCGGGCGGCACCTTGCGTCCAGCGAAATTCCTGGTGATGGGCGCCGGTGTGGCGGGTCTTCAAGCCATTGCCACCGCGCGCAGACTGGGTGCCGTGGTGAAAGCCTACGACGTACGTGCAGCATCAAAGGAGGAAGTTGAAAGCTTGGGCGCCACCTTCATCGAGGTGGAGGGTGCTGTGGACGACAGCAAGGGATCTGGATATGCCTCTCAACAGTCCGATGAATTTCTGCAGAAGATCCGGGATCGCATCCACGAGGAAGCGTCCAAGGCGGACGTGGTGATCACCACCGCGCGAGTACCCGGCAGAAAGGCCCCGTTGCTTATCACTACGGAGATGGTGATGGGCATGAAGCCCGGGGCGGTCATTGTCGACATAGCCGCTGCCACCGGAGGGAACTGCGAGTTGACGCAGCCGGACAGGACGGTGATGCACAACGAGGTGACCATCCTTGGTCCCACTTCCATCGAATGCAGCTGTGCGCACAGCACATCCTTCCTGCTCTCCAACAACTACGTCGCGTTCATCGAGCATCTGCTCAAAAAACAGGACGTAGCCGCTGAAGACCCCATCCTGCGCTCCACCTTGGTGGTGCGGGACGGCCAGTCGGTCAACGAGCGGGTCCTGGCCCTGCAAGCGGCCGCAAACTGACCTTCATGGACTTGAGCTACAGCATTACTTCTATTGACGGCGTGTACATACTCGCCTTGAGCCTTCTTCTGGGTTTCGAGGTGATCAAGAACATCCCCGCCGTCCTGCACACCCCGCTCATGTCGGGGTCGAACGCCATCAGTGGGATCATCCTCTTCGGCGGTATTGTGCAATTGCTCAACACTCCGCTGGACCACGGTTGGACCCTTGCTGCGGCATCGCTCGCGGTGGTGCTGGGGTGCATCAACCTGGCCGGAGGCTTCTTCGTTACCCATCGCATGCTTTCCATGTTCAGCGTGAAACGCAAACCCGCTAAGGGCCCGAAAGCATGATGATGCAGTTCGTATATCTCTTGGCCACAGTGGGGCTTATCCAAGGCCTCAAATTCATGGGTGATCCCGCTCGCGCCAAAACAGGGAACATGCTGGCAGCTGCCAGTGTGGTGCTTGCTTTGGTAGCTGTGGTGGTGGCCACTGGTTGGGTCGGGTCGACCCACTTGCTTCTCCTTCTGGGCCTGCTCGCCGTGGGCACCGTGATCGGAAAGATCTGGAGCGACCGTGTGGCGATGACCGCGATGCCGCAGTTGGTGAGCGTTTTCAACGCTTTGGGCGGTGCTTGTGCGGTTGTGCTGGGACTGAACGAGGTCTACGGCGCAGGGACCATGGTCGAGAGCAAGCTCCTCGGTGGCGTACTGATCTTCACAAACCTCTTCGGCGGCGTGGCCTTCACCGGCAGTATGGTAGCCTACCTGAAACTGGACGGGCGCAAGTTGCCGCGTCCCTCGCAGGTCCATAAAGTGCTGGCACGTGGGCTGCTCGGCTTGCTGGTGGCAGCGTTGATCTATTACTTCGTCATGCCGGTGGATGCCTTGTCGTATCCAGCACTGTTGCTGGGCATTTCCATCGTCGCGCTGGCCTATGGCGTATTCCTCACACTACCGATCGGTGGTGCGGACATGCCCGTGCTGATCTCCTTGCTCAACGCCTTGACCGGTGTGGCCACCTTGATGGCGGGCCTGCTCTTCCACGATCCCGTGATGATCATCGGCGGCATCCTGGTCGGCGCGACCGGCGTCCTGCTCACGTTGCAGATGTGTACCGCCATGAACCGTTCGCTTTCCGGAGTACTTGCCGGCAAGTTCGCATCGGGTAAGAGTTCCAAGGCCGAGGAAGAGCAGGACATCCGCTCCATCACCGCCGTAGAGACCGCTTCCCTGTTGGCCTTCAGCAAGCAGGTGGCCGTGGTGCCCGGTTATGGCATGGCTGTTTCACAGGCGCAACGGGAATGCTTCGCACTGCAGGAAATGCTCAAGCAGAATGGCGTGGACCTGCACTTCATCATTCATCCTGTGGCAGGCCGCATGCCCGGGCACATGAACGTGCTGTTGGCCGAGGCGAACATCCCCTATGAGTCGGTGTTGGAGATGAGCGAGGTGAATAACACCATGGAACATTACGACACCGTTCTGGTGATCGGGGCCAACGACGTGGTGAACCCCGCAGCCGAGAACGACACTGAAAGCAGCATCTACGGCATGCCCATCATCCGTGCCTACAAGGCCAAGCAGGTGGTGGTGATGAAGCGTAGCATGGCCAAAGGCTATTCCGGGGTGGTGAACACACTCTTTGACCGCCAGAATTGCAAGGTGCTTTTCGGCGATGCGAAAGAAAGCCTTTCAGCCATCATTACTGAACTTAAACGCATTTGAAATGACCAACCCGAAATTGATCGTTTCCGCTAAGGAACGAGACCTGATCATGTCCTGGATCATCGGCTTCACACCCGCCGACGTATCCGTTCAACAAAGCTTGGATCAGCTCTTCGAGGAATTGAAGCAGGCGGATGTCCGTGAGGAGAAGGACCTGCCCAAGGACGTGGTGCGCGTGAACAGCGTGGTGACCTTCGAATCCCCGACTGCGCGGAAAGAGAACCTGCAGCTCGTGATGCCGAAGGACGCCGACCTGAAGGCCAACAAGCTTTCCGTCTTCACCGTGATGGGTTCGGCCTTGATCGGCTATCAGGAGGGCGCGAACATCCATTGGCGCTTACCGAAAGGGGAGGAGACCATCCACTTGGAGCGGGTGGACAATTCCAAGGTCGCTGAACTGTCGGAGTAAACCCAAAGCGAGCATCTCCGTTACGGATGAAGCTTCCGCAACGGTACGATTCCACATGTAGCGGTGGTCCTTATGAGCCACCACTTTCATTTTTTGACGTTGCAATTATTGAACAGAGCAAACTGATGGTCCGCCTTCCGTCCGGGCGGTTCCAGCTTCTCCATCCCCTGAAAGGTCCGCCTTACATGGGTCGCCGTTCCGTGGTTGTTCAATGGTCGTTTCGCCGCGCTTCAATTTCACATACAGTGGTGGCCGTCGCCGGGCCACCAATTGCATTTTTAGGCACGCTGCATCTCCGAAAGGAATAAACCGCTCTCCGCTGGCAGCGCTCTACGGGGACCGTTGTTCAAGAGTGAAGTTGCCGTTGAAGGGCATCGAAGGATTCACACCAACCGCCGATATGTGAATCGCGGGAAGCCTCGGTGGCAAACCCGGTTTGGCGGAACTCCATGCGGGTGCCTCCTTTCACTTCGAAGAATTCCACAATGACCTTGGTGCGATGACCCGGTGGGTTCACATCGGCCACGAGCTTCTCCCACTGGTGCGTAAAGCTCAAGCGATCCGTTGGACGCACCTCCAGATAGGTTCCGTAAGCAGGGAACTTCTCCCCGGTCGGCGCCACCATGATCACGCGCCACATGCCACCAACGCGTAAATCGGCCTCCGCAAGTGTGGTGCTGAAGGCTGCGCAGCCGAACCAATGCACCAGCATGGCCGGGGTGGTCCAAGCGTTCCAGACCAGTTGCTGGGGGGCGTTGAAGACCCGCGTGATGAGGATCTCGTCCGCTGCTGGAGTAGTGACTGCGTTGCGCTGGCGTTGGGAGGTGAGGGGATCCATGCTCCAAAGTAACCGTTTGTCGTGCATCAGATCTCAATGCGCATGGCATTTCGCTTATTCGGACTATTTCACCGCCGACGGGTCCATCCAGAACACTTCCCAGATGTGGCCATCGAGATCATTGAAGCTGCGGGCATACATGGAACCGTGATCCTCCGCAGGGCGGCATTCAGTGGCCCCAGCCACGATGGCCTTGTCGTAGATCCTGTTCACTGCATCCTTGCTGTCACAGGAAAGGGCCAGAAGGGTTTCCGTCGTCGTCGTTGCGTCGGCGATGGACTTGCCTTTCGGAATGAAGCGTTCCATGTGGCCTGTGGTAAGCAGCATGCAGTAGATGGTATCACTGATGACAAGGCACGCGGCATTCTCATCAGAGAACTGTGGGTTGAAACTGTAGCCGATCTGCTCGAAGAAGGCCTTGCTCTTCGCGAGGTCCTTCACGTGCATGTTGACGAAGATCTGTGTGGGCATTGTGGTCAGGGGTGTTGTGTTTTGATGAAGTCGGTCAGGCGGTCGAGGCATTCACTCCAGCCACCGTAGTGTTCATTCCGGAATTGCTCGGTGGCGAACAAGGCCTGATGCAAGGTCATCTTGGTCCGGCCGTCCTGTTCCTCAAAAGTGAGCGTAACGAGGTTATCCACCCAAACCGTGGGTTGTCCATCATCGCGTGTCCAAGTGAATACCAAGCGATCGAATTCACTGATCTCACGATATTCACCGTACACCCAGTGGTCGCTGCCATCCGGAGCATGCATGCAGAAGTTGTACTTCCCACCCACCCTGAAGTCCTGTTCGCAGGTGGGCAGCGTGAAATCCTTCGGCCCGAACCACCGCACCAGATGCTCCGGCTTGGTCCATGCGCTGAATATCAAATGCGCAGGAGCATCGAAGGTGCGTTCGATCACTAGTGTGCGGTCTCGTTCTTCGGTCTTGATCTCCATGTGTTCGGATCCGGGTTGAGGAACGTACGGCTATTCCGACTTCTCCTTGAAGGTGTGGTAGATCGCCATGGCGTGACCGCGACCGAGATCGAAGTCGGCCTTCAACCAATTGAATATCTCCATGGCTTTCACGGTGATCTCACCATTCGGTTTGATGAAGCCCTTCTTCTTCGCGAGTTCGCGGAAGTCCTGTGGCGTTTTGCCGGTCTTGGACTTGATGTTGTCGATATAAGCCTGGAAGGCGGCGATGGGCATTGGGGCTTTGTTCGGGTTAATTCGTACTGAACACGTTCGTCATCATTCCTGGAGATCTGGGATCACGCCTTCGCTTGGCAATTGAACATCCAACGTAAGCCAAAACGATCCGTACAACTACCGAAATAGGCGCCCCAGAATTCTTCCTTCAACGGGTTGCCCACCTTGCCGCCATTGGACAGTTCCTTGAACAGCCGATCGGTCTCCGCTCGGGTATCCGGCTCCAGGTTGAGCTGCATTCCATTCCCAAAGCTCACCTTGGATCCCATGATCGCCGAAGTATCCGTGCCCATGAGCATATGCCCGCCAAGTATCGGCAATGCCATGTGCATGATCAGGTCCTTATCGGCCTCAGCTAATGCCGGTTGTCCGGGCTGCGGAGGCACGGAGGACATGCGGAAGATCTCGCCCATGTATTCAGTGCGAAAGATCTTCTTGTAAAAGGCGAAAGCCTCTTCGGTGTTCCTATCAAAGCTCAGGTAGGTGCTGGTGCTTGCCATCGTTTTGTTGTTTGGTTGGTTGTTTGAACGTTTGTTCGTTATCCGTACTGCGTATCCGGGGTTGGCAGGAACTATTCCTTGGCCGAACAGGTGAACACCCACATCACCCCGAAGCGGTCAATGCAGCTTCCGTAATAGTCGCCCCACGGCAATTCTCCCAAGGGCATGTCCACTTCGCCTCCTTCGGACAATTCCTTGCAAAGCCTGTCGGTCTCAGCTCGGGTATCCGGCTCCAACAGGATCTGGACGTTATTGCCGACTTTGAGTTTGATGCCCAAGCGTTCCTCCAGCACATCGGTACCTACCAGTTTGTGACCGCCAAGGATCGGCAATGCAATGTGCATGATGAGATCTTGCTCAGCCTTCGCCATTGGCGGTTGACCTTCCATTGCGGGCATGGCGGAAAAGCGCGTGATGTCGCCTTTGTATTCCGATCGAAAAACGCTTTTGTAAAAGGCGAATGCTTCTTCAGTTTTGCCTGCGAAGTAGAGGTAGGTGCCGGTGCTTGCCATCGTTCTGCTGTCTCGTAAATGAGTAGTGTGTTTCTTCTGTTCTAATGCTTTGAAGGTCCGCCTCATCACGAGCTTGAGCGATGCATCATTTTGCTTTGGTGTTCGTTCCGTGAATGGTCTCGCCGCGTTCCAGCATTCCTATGAACAAGGCAAGACGCTTGGCACGTGTCTCCTCCTTCTTCGCTGTTTGCAGGCGGTGCAGGATCGCGTAGCGGTTGCTGCCGGACAACGTGGCGAAGAATTCACGGGCTTCCTTGTTTTTCTTCAATGCCGCTTCCAGATCCGGAGGAACGGTGATCGTCTTCGCCGGTGCGTACGCCCGGTCCCATTGGCCGTTCGCCTTGGCGGCCTTCACTGTGGCAAGGCCTGCGGGCCGCATCAGCTTGGCTTTGACCAGTTGTTGCACCTTCTTCTTGTTGATCTCGCTCCAACCGCTGCGGGGAGTGCGCGGAACGAACTTCTGCAGGAAGTACGAAGCGTCGAAGCTTTTCTTGATGGCGTCGATCCAGCCGTGGCAGAGCGCCACCTCCAGCGCTTCAGCATAGGTGACCGAAAGCACGCCGCTGTCCTTCTTGGCGACCTTGATGTAGATGCCGGGCGATGTTCCGCCATTCTTCGTGAGCCAAGCTTCCCAAGCTTGTGCCGTTTCGAAGGCCAGGATCGGCCGATCGTCGGGGATCATCAGTGAAGGTTGCTTGCCCATGGTCAAGTCGACAACGTTGTCTTGTTCAGCAGATCACCCAGTTCAACTCCGTCCGGTAAGTCTTCGGATCCTTCACTTCCTCCGGGTTGCTTAAGTAGCACTCCCAGAAACGTCCGCTTCCCGCGTGGCCTTGTTCACGGACCCAACTTTCCAATTCGCCCCAAGCCGGTCCGAGTCCTTCGTACGGCCCTTGGTACACGGAGCGCACGACTTTCTCCGCCGGCAACGAGCCGTTCACTACGCGCCCTGTCGGTTCGATCTCCTTCGCCACCGGGAAACCGATCTCAAAGTCGAACGTGTCCGCTGGGCGGCGGTGGTGGTAGGAGAACATGGCGCCAGTCGGTTGTAGTCCTTGGTCCTTCAGCGTTTTCAGGATCTCCTGTATCGCCGGGTCCATGTACTTCGGCATATCGCGACCTGGGATCACGAGGTGGATCACGGCTGTGGGCTGTGCTTTGGTAATGATGACTACGGGCTTGGTGTTCATTTTGGCTCAGAGGTTTGGATCAATGATCTGGACTGGTCAGACCTTGACCGTGGCCAAGTAGGCCTCCAATTTATCGAACGTGTTCTTCCACCCTTGGTCCATGCCGCTTCGCGCTGTGTCGAACATGGCGAGTTCCTCCGCGCTCGATCCTTCCACCGGCAACCAGGTGATCGTAAGTCGCGAACGGGCCTGCCCAAGTTCCTCGAACCGCATATCCCAGTGCATCAGCTTGGGCCATGTGGGCGCCATGGGATGTGAGGTGATGTTGCCTTTCTCATCGCTGAAGTTGTTGAGCACTTCCATGTGATGCTTCGGCTCAATGCGCAGGTAGGTCATCCTGCCCCACATGGAAAGCGTGCCGTCCGGACTGCGCTGTGCATAGTGATAGCTACCGCCTTCGCGGAAGTCCATGCTTTGGGTATGGCCCACTGTTTCTTCCGACCCGAGCCATCTCTCCATGTGCGCGGCGCTGGTATTCGCATCCCAGACCAGGTCTCGGGGAGCGTTGAATTCGCGCGTGGACACATAGGGTTTGACTTCGTTGGTCGGCTTCATGGTCTTGATCGCGTTCATTGTTCTTGGCTTTTTGGGTGATGTGTTGGGATAAGGAGATCGGCGATCGCATAGAGGCGCGTCTCCCAGAGATCATCGATACCCATTCCGTAAAAAGTGGTCAGATCGAATGTTAGGTCGATCCGCAGTTCCACATGGATCTCGCAAACGTGCGCCCGCCTGAGTATCCGGATCCTGACGTCGATCACATGGCCTTGAATGCATTCCTCCAGCAGCACATCACCCTGTTCCAAAATGACCGGAGGCACACGCGTCGTCAGGGTCGCAGTCATAGCCCAGATGTTCCGTATTGCTGGATCCAGTAGCACCTTGCGAACGCGTTCTTCCGATGCGGCCAGCACACGACTGACCACATGCACTGCCGCACTCGTGATCATATCCACCGCTTCAGTGCTATCCTTTCGCATGGCGTTCATTCGGTCGTGCGGATCTCCTTCAAGTATTCATCCAAACGGGCAAGTGTCTGCTTCCCTCCTTCAATGGCGCCGTGCTCCTTCACAACAAGATCGTGCGTCTCCTTGGTGATGAATACCGATCGCAGCGTGACGCGTGTTCCGTTTCCCAGATCATCCAGGGTGATCACTGCTTGGAACATCACCTTGCCTATTTCACCACCATGATCGTGCACGATCCGTACTGGTCTTTTGATCTCGGTGAAGTGGACCCAATTGGGATAGTCCCGACCGTCGGGGCCGTGCATGATGAATATCCAATCGCCGCCCTCCATGAACTCGAACACTTTCGTCGTCATCGTGGATCCGTTCGGGCCATACCATTGAGCGAGTGCCTCCGGGTCAGCAAACGCCTCCCAGACCATTTCCCGGGGCGCATGGATGATGCGCGTGGTTACGATCTCGCGGTCCGCGACATCCGGAACCGGGTCCGGTTCAACTTTTCTTGCGTCCATTGGCTTTGCGTGGTGTTGTGGAACTCTTGTCTTTGGCCTGCACTTCCGTCAGGTATGCGTCCAAGCGGTCGAAGCGTGCCTCCCACATGGCGCGGTACTGTTCGACCCAATCGGAAGCCTGCTGAAGCGGGGCTGCTTCCATCTTACAGGGTCGCCATTGCGCTTCCTTACCCCGTGAAATGAGCTTCGCCCGTTCCAGCACTTTGAGGTGCTTACTGATCGCGGGCATGCTCATACTGAACGGGGCGGCCAATTCGGTAACGGAGGCTTCACCTTGTGATAATCGGGAAAGGATCGCGCGTCGGGTGGGATCCGCTAGCGCTTGGAAGGTGGAACTGAGGTGATCTGGAGCGAGCATGCCGCAAATGTATATAACCGAATGGTTAAATACATGACCGAACGTACTCCATTCACACTTTTTTAGACCCTACGCAGATGCTTCGTATCCGGCCGGACCCACGAGTTCTAGGTAGATCTGATCCATCAACTCTGGACGAAGTTTGATGGGCAACGTCCAAGAGCGCTCTGATCAGTTATCGTCCGGTCCCCCGGTGTCCGGTGGCACCACGGCGCCAAAGAGGATATAGCGATAGGGCATCTTCTTGTATAGGATGCCCACGTCACCGAAGCCGAATTCCGTCACCTCGTCCGCAACGGTGTTGAAGGCCATGCGCTGGGAAAGCGGCGGACCCTCCGGTGTCTGTTCCGGAAAATAGTTCACCAAGAAGAAGGTCTGCGGGGCGCGAAGGCCGGTCATCAACTGTGCGAACCATGCCGGTCTGTCCCCTAATTGCGAATATTCCCTCGTGATCAAGGCCAGGTCCACCTCATTGGGCATCAGGCCCGTGGATCCCGGTCGGGTGGATCGGATCAGCAGGCGATCATCACCGATGCCTTCCGCTTTCTTGCGTGCCTCTATGGCCGCGATGTTCGCAGGGTTGTCGTCGATCACCAGAACGCGGGCACCGGCCCCCATCAACTTCCAAGCATAGTATCCGTCCGCGTCGAACATGTCCGCCACCACTTTACCGTTCAGGTCACCCATCACGGTGAGCAGGGAATCCCCACTGCGCCAATCGCCAGCTTCACCTACCGTGCTTTGGGACGGGTCCACCGAAGTGTTAGAAACCGTAGCGTCCGGCTTTTCAGAGGTGCCACAAGCGAACATGAAAAGTCCACTGACCAGGTATAGCGGAAGCAACTTGCGCATGGGCATTTCTTTGGGGGACCAAATTAAGGTTGACCGAAGAAGGGGCATACCCAATTATTCCCCATGGGGAATAGTTCAGGTATCTTTGCACTATGGCCAGCATCGAGAAGGAGCTCAGGATGGATTTCAAGAGCGAGCACCAGAAGCTGTTACTCAATCTTCTCTTCACATCCAACTGGCTCAAGCATCGTGATACGGAGCGGCTCAAGCCTTATGGATTGAGTCCGCAGCAGTACAATATCCTGCGCATCCTGCGCGGTGCAAAAGGAAAGCGGATGTGCATGCACGAGGTACTGGAACGGATGTTGGACCGCGCCCCGAACGCTACGCGCCTCACGGACAAACTGATCGCCAAGGGACTAGTGCTCCGCGAACGCTGCGAAGAAGACCGCCGGGTGGTGCATCTGCTGATCAGCGAAAAGGGTAATATGCTGCTGACCACGATCGAAAGGGCCACTGAAGAACTCGTCTCGGAGGTGGCACGAAGGTTGTCTGTCGCTGAGGCCGAAGCGATGAACCACAACTTGAACAAGTTGCGGCCATAGACCGGTCGTAGAACCCAGCGCACTTTCAAACGTTAAAGCCGGAACGCATGATAAAGACACTTTCCCTTGCCCTTCTATTGGCCGCCAGCAGTGCTGCAGTTGCCCAGTCCACCTACACAATCGATCCCGCGGCCGCCAAGCTCATCTGGACCGGTAAGAAGATCACCGGCCAGCATCATGGCACTATCGACGTGCGGTCGGGCACCATCGGATGGGGGGAGAGCGGTCTGATGCAGGCCGAGGTGGCCATCGATATGACGACTATCAAGGACGTCGATTTGGATAGGGAATATGCTGCCGATCTAGAAGATCATCTGAAGTCATCGGACTTCTTCAATACGGCCGAGTTCAAGACGGCCGTCTTCAAGACCACACAGGTTCAACCGATCCCGGGTGCGGAGGCGGGCAAACCCAATTATACCGTGACCGGTGACCTCACCATCAAAGGCATTACCCATCCGGTAACTTTTAATGCACTGGCCTGGAAGGAGAAAATGGGAATTCGTGCGGCTGGTACGATCGTCTTTGACCGGACGCTCTATGACATCAAATACCGCTCGGGTCGGTTCTTCGATACACTCGGTGATAAGATGATCGAGGACATGGTTCAACTCACCTTCGACCTTTCGGGCAGGTGAGTACCTCCACCACAGGGTGCCAGCTCAATGGTGCGTGGCCAACTTGGCCACCATTGCTTGGTTGAGGCTCGATGCGCCGGGGCCAAAGGCGTTCACCAGAACACCCCTCACGCCGTGTTTTGCGGAGCTGATCGCATAGACGATGCTCTCATCGCTGGGATTGGATTCCCCCTCGAAGCGATGGAACTCATCAATGTTGAAGTCATCCGGTTGAAGCGTTGTGTTGCTGCCATTGCAGATCACGCATTCATCGTTAAGCGTCAGGTCATCCGTATAGCCGCGAGCCTGTAGGTCGTTCACGGCTTGGGAGAGGGTATCATATGAGCGTGCCATAGCAACGAAGATACACTTGTATGTAGGATTTTGTAAAAGCGGCCAAGTGGATCATGGAGAGCCAAGGGGCGGGCCAGCGGTAGCACCTTGCAGAAAGGGCCGTCCCTGTTCGGAGCGGCCCTTCGCAATTGAATTGGCGCGATGGAAGCGGTTATTTGTTCCCAGCCACTAACATATCCTTGATACCGCCCAAGCTGCTCAGAACGCCAGTAGCCTCGAAAGGTATGTAGACCACCTTGTTGTCCTTGCCACTGGTCATTGCCTCCAAGGTCTCCAAATATCTCATGGCGATGAGGTAGTTGGCCGGGTCGGCGTGTGCGCCTGCGATGGCCTCAGTGACCAAGCGGATAGCCTCGGCCTCACCTTGTGCGCGGCGGATGCGCGACTGTGCGTCGCCTTCAGCCATGAGGATCTGCGCTTGCTTCTGGCCATCGGCCTCGTTGATCTGCTTCTGCTGCACGGCTTCCGCCTGCAGGATCACCGCACGCTTGGAACCCTCGGCATCGATGATCTGCGCACGTTTATCACGCTCGGCGCGCATCTGCTTCTCCATCGCCTCGCGGATGTCGCGCGGAGGATTGATGTCCTGCAGTTCCACGCGGTTCACCTTTACGCCCCACTTGTTGCTGGCTTCATCCAGGATGTGGCGCAACTTGGCGTTGATGGTATCGCGGCTGGTGAGGCATTCGTCCAGGTCCAGCTCGCCGATCACATTACGCAGCGTGGTCTGGGTGAGTTTCTCGATGGCCTGAGGCAGGTTCTCGATCTCGTACACGGCCTTTACGGGGTCCATGACCTGGAAGTAGAGCAGTGCATTGATCTCCGTACCCACGTTGTCCTTGGTGATCACGCTCTGCTTGGGGAAGTCGTACACTGTTTCGCGCAGGTCAATGCGTTCTTTCTTCACGAACTGAACATATTTATTGCCATCGGGCAATTCCCGTGAGTAGCGGAAGATGATCTCACGCGGCTTGTCGAACACGGGGATGATGATATTGAAGCCGGCAGTAAGCGTCTCGCGGTATTTACCGAAGCGCTCGATGATCATGGCTTCGCTTTGTTGAACGATGCGCACGCCTTTGGCCACCATGAAGATGACAAAGAAGGCGATAAGGAGAAGTATGATGGTTCCGGGGTTCAACATTCAAAAGGTGGTTAGGGGTTTTACGATCAGGGTATTGCTTTCAACACGGACCACCTCGATGGTGTCGCCGATACGGAGCGGGGAATCAGTAAGGCACTCCGCACGCCAGTCATCGCCGCCCACTTGCACACGGCCCAAGCGCAGTCCGGGGTCGAAGTCCTGGCTGACGCGACCGCGCATGCCGGGAAGGGCGTCAGCATTGGTGCGCATAACGTCCTTCTGCCAAAAGCGCCGCATCAGTATGGGACGCACCGTGAAGAAGGCCAGAAGGGAAAATGCGGAGAAGAGAAGCAGTTGGATTGCAGGACCGAATCCGAGACCTGCCGTAATGCTGGCGGCGATGCAGCCAATGCCCAAGCAGAACAGGAAGAAGCCGGGCAGAAAGATCTCGGCGATCATCATCAGCAAAGCCAAGCCTGCCCACCAGTGCCATTGAAAGAATTCCATCTCCATCATTTCTTCGATGCGAAAGGTAGCCTTCCTATCCCGGGCGGTGGCTGTGTTTCGGGATGAGCGGTGCCAAAGGCTGATAAAGGCAAGCAAAGGGGGCGGGTGCGCTACTTTCGCCGCCCATGGCCGGTAAGATCAAGGACTTGCTGCGTTCACCGCAGGGGCGCGACAGCGTGCTTACCTACCTGACCGAGGCACTATCCATGGTGGGCATGGTGCTGGCCTACCGCTTAGCTGCCCAAGAGAGCAAGCAGGACCTGGACATCTATGTGATCGTTAGGCGTACCGTTTCCTTTGTCTTTCCTGTGATCTTGATGGGCGCCATGGTGGGTTTGACGCGCTTCGTGGCCATGAGCGGTTCTTCGGAACGTCAGCGCGGCTATCTCCGCGGTGCCTTGTATTGGGTGGTGCCCTTGGGGCTCTTGGTATGGGGCATCACTGCGCTCTTTGCAAAGCCGCTGGCCTGGGCTATTTTCGGAAGCGAGTCGCAGGCGGTACTGATGGCCCCATTGGGACTGATGACCGTCGGGATCAGCTTGCACGGCGTGGCTTACGGGTATTTGCGCGGGAAGAGCGCGATGGTAGCAGCGAACGCTGTACAGCTCATGGTGCTGGCCATCGCGCCCTGCGCGGCATTCGTGGTCTTCCATGACATGGTGAATGTGCTTTGGGCCACTGCGATCACCTGGACCGTGGCACCGCTGCTATCGATCTTACCCGGGCTTTTGACCCCGGCCAAGGACAAGATGCGGAAGGAGCGGAGCGAGCTTCTTCGCTATGGTCTCCCCCGTGTTCCAGGGGATATAGCCCTTGGCGCGCTGCTCACGATACCCGGCTATGTGGCCATGCGCACCTATGGGCTCGACCTCAGCGGGGAAGTGGGCTTTGGTGCAACGCTGCTGAACTTGGCCGCTGCGGCGTTCTCCCCGGTGGCCTTATTGCTACTGCCAGCGGCCTCCAGCCAGCTCGCAGCAGGGGACCATGCCGGCCTGGAACGCAAGATCGGCCGCATGACCTGGGTGATCCTTGCCGCTTCCTTCGCCTTGATGCTCGGTTTCGAACTGCTGTCCGGCCCATTGCTGGAACTCTATCTCGGACCCACTGGCGCAAACTATCTATGGATGAGCCGGCTCATCTTCCTCGGGGCACTTCCATTCGCCTTCTTCAACGGGATGCGCAGTGTGCTGGATGCTTACTTCCATACCCCCCGGAACGGAGTCAACTTGATGATGGCCTTTGTGGTACTGGTGGTGGGCAGCATGGTCCACTTGCTCATCCACACGCCCCGGTACACGATGGGTATTGTCCTTGTGCTTTCCATGATGTACCTCGGTTGGGCCACCTGGCGCGATGTGCGCTTTGTCCGGAGTGAACTGCTCCGGCTCGCCGCAAGGCAAGCCGATCAGCTCAGTGTACTGGTGGTGATACCCGACAAAGAGGAAGGCAGCACCTTCGCGGCCTCCCGGACACAGGCCCGTGCCTTTGAAAAGCAGGGCTGTGAAGTAGGCTTGTTCCATCTGGAGAGCCGCACCTCCACAAGCAAGTTACTTCGCTCCAGACGACGCTTGAAGCGGTTGATACGCGAACGCAGACCGGACGTGGTCCATGTGCATTTCGGATCAGTGGCCGCATTGTTCACCGTCCTGGTCAGCTCGGTACCGGTAGTGGTCACCTTCATGGGCGATGACCTGGACCGCCGTGGCCTACGTGGCATCGCGAGGCCATGGGTAGGTGGGCTGTTCAGTCAGTTGGCGGCATTCTTCGCGGCCGGCATCATCTGTTCCGATGAACGTGTGAGCGAGCATTTGTGGTGGCGCCAGAGCGAGGCCGTGGTGCTGCCGCTTGGGGCGGACGGTACCGGGAGCACGGAGCAGACCTTGGCGTACTTACGTGCTATTGCCTTCCATCGATCGAACGCATGAGGAAGGAAGGAAGCGCCGCCGCACCTTCTTTTCTGCGATCGGTGATCACGCTCTTCAGCGGCACTGTCATCGCACAGGCCATCCCGTTCATGTTCGCCCCCGTGATCGCGCGGCTCTATGGTGCGGAGCAGTTCGCGGTGTTCGGCACGCTGCTGGCCGTCTTCAACATCCTCAATGTGATCGCTGCCGCGCGATATGAGATGGCAGTAGTGATCCCCTCCAGCGACGAGGAAAGCGCTCATCTGGTCCGGGGTGCGGTGGTGATCTCCTTGGTGATGGGCGCCATTTCCTTCCTTGGAATGCTGCTCTTAAGCGGTTCAGCGGGAATGGCCCGGCACCTGCCGGGCTTGGTCGATGTGGCATGGGTGGCAGCTGCGTTGGCATCCCTTGCAGGCCTTCAAACGGTCCTTCAGCAATGGCTCTTACGCCGGAAGCGATTCGGAACAGTGGCACGGGTGAAAGTGATCCAAGCGATCGTCATCACCGTGATGACCATCGCTTTTGGTCGCATGGCTTTCCGGAACGGCTTGGAGCTGGGATACCTGATCGGCTGGGCTGCTTTCAGCATCGCTACCATTATGGCTGTGGCACGGCGTGAACCGTTGCCGGGAAAGGCGGAACGCTCCGCCATACTCAAAGCCTTGCACCGTTACAGGGAATGGCCTTTCGTGAACGCATGGCCTGCCTTGGTGAATGCAGTGGCCACGGGCATGGCCACGTTCTACATGGTCTCCTTCTACAGCGCGGACATCTCCGGCCAGCACAATTTCTGCCGCCAGTATGTGCTGGTGCCCATTAGCATGATCACCGTGGCGCTCGGCCAGGTGCTCTTCGTGCGGGCCTCGGAGGCGGTACGGGAAGGGAGGCAGCTCCTGCCGGAGCTCATGAAGGTGGCGAAGGTGCTCCTTCTGGGGGCCATTTTAATGACGCTCATCGTGGAACTGGCAGGTCCTTTTCTTTTTAGGCTGGTGTTCGGCAAGGAATGGGAATTCGCAGGTATTGCGGCGAGGTGGCTCATTCCGGGATATGCCGCCCAACTGATCGGCAGCCCCTTCGGTGTTGTGCTGCTGGCGTTGAGACGGGTGCGTGCCACACTGATCTTTCCCGCAGTGTTCTTTCTGTTGTTGCTGGTGGTGCCTGTATTCCGGCATTGGCCACCTTTGCAATTCATGGGCCTGCTTGCCGGCGTGGAAGTGTTCGCCTATGCCGTGCTGCTGGTCATCGTTTTTCGCTTTGTTTCCCAGCACGACCGAAGCCTGACCGCATGATCGCCACCTTGTTCCGCCGCCATCCATTGCTGGGCATACACCTGGTGATCATCGGCCTGTTGCTGGTGGGCCTGGTGCAACGCAGTGGGATGGACCACCTCCCACAGATGGCTGGCTATGTGGCGGTGCTGTTGAGCAGCTATTTCCTGCTTGACCGGATCGTCGCTGGTTGGACCGTGCCGGACCTTCGGCAGGACAAGGTGAAACTCCTGGCGTGGGCGGTGCTGCTGCTGACCTGTTCAATTGCCTTGGCGCATTGGGCCTTTCTGGGGCAGGTGCCGCTTATTGCGGCCATGGGCGAGCAGGACGACCTTGTGGTGCAGAGCATCCGTTTGCACATGACCGAGGACATCCCGACATGGATGGCGTATGCAAGCAACATCCTCATCAAGGCGTTGATCCCGGTCACGTTGGTGCTCTGCTACAAGCGCTTCCCGCGGTTGTTCCTGGCCTTGGCCATCGCGGGTGGGATCTATGCGATCTCCTTGGTGCAGAAGAGCTACATCATCACCTTGTTCGTGCCGCTTTGGGTCGCTTTCCTCATCTCCAAGCGTTGGTGGTCCTTTTCACTGTTGACCGGAGGTTTTGTGCTGATCACCGCTTTGCTGCTCTTGGTAGCCCAGCCGGAGAAATTGGACCGTGATGCGGTCGCGGATGATGGCAAACCCAAGAAAGGCCTTGTGGAGGACCTGGTCACCAGTGTGATGCGCAGGGTGGTCCTGATGCCCGGCTGGACCGTATCCGCTTGGTTCGAATATATCCCGGAGCAGATCCCTTTTCAAGAAGGTTCGGCGGTGCGCCCCTTGGCTTTGGTACTTGGAAAACCCTACCATGCACTGGACAGGGAGGTCTACGACATCGAATATCCGGTGGAAGCCGCGAAGCACACAGAAGGGACGATGGGAAGCGCGTCCTTCATGTACGGTTGGGCCAACTTCGGTCTGGTGGGACTCTTGCTCTCAGGCGTGATCACCGCCGTGGTCCTACGGCTCATCACCCTGCTCTTTGCTGGCGATTGGCGGTGGGCGATCTGTGTCAACGTGTTCCCCTTGCTTGTGCTCAGTTCCGTGGCCTTGACCACGGTGCTCCTGACACATGGATGGGCTGTCACCTTGTTGTTGGGCACCTTGTTCAGGCCTTCTGAAAAGCTATGGCGATGAATTCCGTTTGCCATATCACCTGCGTGCATGGCGACCATGACGACCGCATCTTCTTCAAGATGGCGCGGAGCAGTGCCCATGCCGGTATACGGACATTCCAAGTGGCGCCGGGCACTGAGGATGCCGAGGAGGATGGAGTTTCGCTACGGGCATTCCGAGCACCGGCCTTCCGCGCACTTCGGGCGACATTGGGTGCTTGGCGAGCCTATCGGACCGCCTTGCGCACCGGAGCGCAGGTGATGCACTTGCATGATCCCGAACTGCTGTGGGTGGGGTTCCGCCTGAAGCGGAAAGGATACAAGGTGGTGTACGATATGCATGAGCTGGTGACGAGCCAGATATTGGATAAGGCCTGGCTGGGTCCGATGTGGCTGCGTCGTTCCATATCCGGTGCTTATGCCCGTATCGAGCGCCGTGCGGTGCGCCGCTTTGATGCCATCGTGCTGGCGGAATCCGGTTATGCCGACGAACTGCTCCCGCTCTACCCGGCTTGGAAGAACAAATTCCATGTCATCCGGAACCTGCCCGTGCTAAGTATCATCGACAGAGGCCGTGGCGAAGAGCGGCCATCCGATGTTTTTACGGTGATCTATGTGGGCGGCCTTTCACGTATCCGCGGATTGAAGGAATTGGTGGATGCCATGGCGTTGGTGGAGGATGTCCGGCTCCACTTGCTGGGTTGGTGGGAAAGCGATGCTTTCCGCGCGGTCTGCATGGCGTCCCCGGGATGGGTACGCACGGAATACCTCGGCAGTGTGCGAATGGACGAGGTCTATGCGCCGATGCGCGCCGCCGACCTCGGTATCCTTTTGATGCATCCCTTGAAGAACCACACCACCAGCCGGCCGATCAAGATCTACGAATACATGGCCTGCGAAAAGCCGATGGTCCTTTCTGATTTCCCGGAATGGCAGAAGGCGTTCGGGACATACGCCTACTTCACGGATCCCATGGACGTGCAAGCCATAGCCGACTCCGTTAAGTATGCACGGGACAACCGCCAAGAGGGGAGGCAGCGCGGGCTCCAAGCGCGCGAAGCAGTAGTGGATGGCCTCTGCTGGGAGCGCGAAAGCGAACACTTGATCGATCTTTACCGCGAGCTATCATCATGACAGTTGCACCGATCACCGGCGATATCGCGACCGCACTGGGCATCGCACCTGCGGAAGTCCCCCTGTTCCTGCGCGACGAATGGGGCACCATCGTGGGTGATGGACTGGAGCGGCTCGGCGTCTTCAACAAGGATGGAAAGGCCATTGCGGCGTTCGATCTGCACCGCACGCGCCGTTCCGGTCTTCGCTTGGTATCGCACCCGGCGCACACCCAGAACTGTGGGCTTTGGCGCAAGCGCATGGCCAGCAATCCCGCCAAGGCGGTAGGGGAGGCCAAGAAGCTGCATACCATCCTCGCGGACTATATGCTGGAACAGGACGGCATGGTGCACGTTGCCTTTCCTCCGGAGGAGATGGACCTCCAGCCATGGGCGTGGAAAGGCTTCAAAGTGGTTGCGCAATGGACCTACCGCATCGAGCTCGCCCAAGGCATGGACACGATCCGCGCAGGCTATGAGGCGGAGCAACGCAATGCGATCAAGAAAAGCAAAGCTGGCGGTGCCACAACGGTGCTCACCGATGATCCGGAGCGTGTGCTGCGGATGGTCCGAAGCACCTTCCAACGCAAAGGCAAGGGCTTGGACGAAGAGGTGGCCATGGGCCTGCTGAAGGCGTTCCTGGGACCGGGGATCGGCAATGCTCACATCACGGTGGAAGGTGAGCGGGACACGGCGGCCGCATTCACGGCCCATTCCGCTGGCGTCTCCTACTACCTTCTCGGTGGTGTGGATAAGGCCCATGCAAGTGCGGGTGCCGGTGCCATGGCGGTGGATGCCGCCATTGAACAGGCCCATGCCTCGGGACAGCGGATCTTTGATTTCGAGGGAAGCATGCTACCGGAGGTGGAGCGCTATTTCCGCTCCTTCGGAGGAACCCCGGTCCCTTACTTCACGGTGAACAGAGCACCCTTCCTGACCGAAGTGGCGCTCAAGAAAAAATTACGTCATCTCTTTTGAGCCATGCAGGTGATCCTCAGCCATGACGTGGACCACATGACCGTGTGGGAACATTGGAAGGACCCTATCATTCCCAAGTTCCTGGTGCGCGCCAAGCTGGAACTGTTCCTGGGCAAGATCTCCATCGGGGAGGTGGGACATCGGTACATGGACCTGTTCCGAAACCGATGGGAACGGATCGAGGAACTGATGGATCTGCACGAGCAACTGGGTATCCGTTCGTGCTTCTTCTTCGGAATGGCCAATGGTGTCGGCCTTTCCTATCCCTTGCAGCATGCGGAGAAGCACGTTCCGCGTGTGATCGCACGGGGCTTCGAGGCGGGTGTGCACGGGATCGCATTCGCGGACAAGGACGCCATGGCTGAGGAATACCGTCGCTTCGCGGAGATCAGCGGGCGCGATGATTTCGGTATCCGCATGCACTACCTGCGCCAGGATGATGCGACCTTCCGGAAGATGGCCGAACTGGGCTACCGCTTCGATGCCACCACCCAAGGTGCCCGTGACCCTTACCGCTTGCATGGCATGTGGGAATTCCCGCTGCTGTTGATGGATGGATGGGCCATGGACGGAGAGAAACGCTACCAATCACGCGACCTGGAAGGGGCGAAGCAGTACACGATGGGCAAGCTGAAAGAGGCCGAGGACGCGAGCCTGCAGTTCGTGAGCATCCTGTTCCACGACCGCTATTATAGCCCGTCCTTCGCTACTTGGAAAGCTTGGTACGAATGGCTTCTGGCACATTTGAAGGAGCGGGGTCACAGCTTTACCACGCATGCCGAAGCCATCCGGCAGCTCGGGTCCGGAGCGGCGAATGCTTCAACCGCGGCATCGGTATGAGGATCATTTTCCTGACCCAATATTTCCCGCCGGAAACAGGTGCTCCCCAGAACCGGCTCTTCGCCATGGCCCGCGCACTGCAGAGCCAAGGTGCGGAGGTCACTGTGCTCACCGCCATGCCGCATTATCCGGACATGCGGATCCAGGAAGCTTATCGGGGCAAGTTCCATTTGCATGAAACGCTCAATGGGCTCGATGTCCACCGCGCCTGGATCTATGTTTCGCAAGGGCGCGGCATTTTCTCCCGGCTCTGCAATTATTTCTCCTTCGTTCTTACCTCGCTGCTGGTAGGGGTGTTCAAGCTGAAGAAGGCCGATGTCCTGTTCGTGGAATCACCGCCGCTGTTCCTTGGGATCACGGCCATGTGCTTGGCACGGCTCAAGGAAGCCAAACTCGTTTTCAACGTGAGCGACCTTTGGCCGGAGAGCGCGGTGCAACTGGGTCTCGTCACGAACAAGACAATGATCCATCTCAGCACTTGGCTTGAGGAGCGATGCTATCAGCGGGCTGCGCTGATCACTGGACAGACGCAAGGGATCGTCCGGAACATCCAAAGCCGCTTTCCGCAGAAGAAGGTGCTTTGGGTACCGAACGGTGTGGACTTCGACGCCATCGCTTCGGCTGAGGATGTTCCGCCATCGGATATCCGGGAGCGCTTGGGCATCGCAGCGAATGACCTCGTACTGGCCTACGCTGGCATCGTGGGTCATGCACAAGGATTGGAAGTGGTGCTGGAAGCGGCCGCTTTGTTGCGTGGGCGGAAGGACATCCATTTCATCATCATGGGGGATGGTCCGGAGAAGCAGAAGTTGATGGAGATGAAACAGCGCTTGGATCCCATCGCCGTGCATTTCGTGGACCGCATGCCGCGCCAGGACCTGTTGGGCATGATGCGTTCCATCGATGGGGTAGTGGTTCCGCTACTGAAGAACGACCTGTTCAAGGGCGCGATCCCCAGCAAGATCTTTGAAGCGCTGGCTTTGTCGAAGCCGGTGGTGCTTGGGGTGGACGGCGAGGCGCGGGACCTGTTCATCACCGCCGGTGAGGCCGGGATCTATTTCACCCCTGAAGATCCAGAAGCACTTGCCAAGGCTGCCATACGCTATGCCGATGATCGCTCTCTGGCGAAGGTTCACGGCGCGAATGGTGCGCGCTACGTGCGTGCACATTTCGATCGGAACTTGATCAGTAACACCCTGTGGGATGCTCTGCAACGGCTGGGATAAGGACACTTCCTGGCAGGGGAAGGCAGCCTTGATAGGCCGCTGTGCCGTGTTGCTGGCGTTCGCGGCATTGCCGGTAAAGGGTGAATTCGTCCCGTTGCCTTTGGTGATCGGCATCGTGCTGTTGCTTCCGCAGATCCTGTCTTTTGGCAAGCTGCGTGACAAGGGCCTCCTGTTGCTTCCTGTCGCCTTCTATCTGTTGCATGTACTGGGCATGGCCTGGTCCACCGACACGGCGTTCGGCCTTTTCGACCTCGAGGTGAAATTGAGCTTGTTGTTGATCCCGTTGGTCGCGGCAGGGATGCGCACTTCGGACGGGAAGGACTTTTTGCGACCTGCCATGGTCGCATTTTCGGCAGGGCTGCTGTTGGCCATGCTGGTCAGCGTGTATTCCGCGCTAAGCTGTTATGGGACCACCGGATGGATCGAATGCTTCACCCAGAGCTATCTGTCCGCCTACATCCATCCCAGCTACATGGCTTGGTACGCCTGTTGGTCCTTGTTCTATTGGGGCTATGTGCTCATTGACGGGAAGATCACAGGCCTGCGAATGCGCCGCATGGCCATGGCCTTCATGCCATTGCTCATCATATTCATCGTGATGCTCGTCAGCAAGAGCGGATTGCTCGGTTTGGGCTTAGCGCTGTTGGTGTTATTGGTCCACGCTGCACGGAAACTGCCGCGAAGGACCTTCGGTCGGTTGGTTCTTGCACTTCTGATCTCGTGTGCCACTCCCGGAGCCTTGCTTTCACGTGTCCTTGCCGTTCGGATGGGCGAGGCGGTGCACGCCGTGAAAGAGTCGGCAAACGAAGAACCGGCGGTGGAAAAGACGGCGAGCAGTACCGATGAACGCCTAACGGTCTGGGGATGCAGCATTCAATGCATAAAGGCATCCCCATGGGGAGCAGGCACCGGTGACATCAAGCACGTCCTGATGGATTGCTACCAGGAAAGGGGTGCAGAAGCCGCGATCGCACGCAACTTGAACAGCCACTCCCAAGTGCTGCAGAGCGGGGTGGCCCTGGGCTGGCCGGGCATGCTGCTCGCCTGTGCCCTGATGCTGGTCCCCTTGATCATTGGCCTTCGCCGCAAAGATCCTTTTCTGACGATCTTCGCACTGTTGTTCATCCTCAACGGCGCTATCGAATCCGTGCTGGAAGTGCAGGCAGGCGTGGTCTTCTTCATCCTGTTCTTCGTTGCGCTGGTCCTTCGGTCAAGCCCGATCATTCCTGAACCGATCTCCCGCCCATGATCCCCTTCGCCCCGCCCCGCATCGATGCGCGCACCATAGAGGCCGTTACGGAGGTGCTGAAGAGCGGCTGGATCACCACCGGCCCGCGTACCAAGGCGTTCGAGAAGAATCTCGCGGAATACTGCGGCGTGGAGAAGGTGATCGCGCTGAACAGCTGGACCAATGCCTGTGAACTGGCCTTGCGCTGGTATGGAGTCGGTCCCGGCGATGAGGTGATCGTGCCGGCTTACACCTACTGTGCCACCGCGAACATCGTGATGCACGTAGGGGCCAAGCCTGTGATGGTGGATGTGCTGGACGACTTCACGATCGACCCGGAAGCCGTGCGCGCCGCGGTCAACCAGCGCACCAAGTGCATCATCCCCGTGGACATCGGCGGCATGCCTGCACGGATCGCGGAGCTGATGAAGATCGCCGATGATCTGTGCGCGTATTTCACTCCGAAGGTGAACCTGCGTGTCGCGGGCAGCAACCCACAGATGAAACTGGGCCGCATCCTCGTGCTAAGCGATGCGGCACATTCCTTCGGGGCCTCCATCAAGGGCCGGAAGCTCGGCACGCAGGCGGACATCACCGGCTTCAGCTTCCATGCGGTGAAGAACCTCACCACCGCCGAGGGAGGAGCACTCGCCTTCAACCTGCCTGCGCCCTTCGATGCGCAGGAACTGTACAAGTGGTTCAATACGATGAGCCTGCATGGGCAGAGCAAGGATGCCTTGGCCAAGACAGGGCCGGGCGCGTGGCGCTATGATGTGGAGGCCGCGGGTTGGAAGTGCAACATGACGGATCTCCAAGCGGCCATCGGGCAAGTGGAACTGGACCGCTACGAAAGCGAGACGATGCCACGCAGGAAGGCGATCTGCGAGCGCTATGAGCGTGCGTTCAGCAAGGATGACCGCTTCATCATTCCCCTGTTCCACGATGAAGAGCGCGAAAGCAGTTATCACCTCTACATGCTCAGGGTTGCAGAAGCCAGCGAGGACCAGCGTGACGCCATCATCGCCGCTATCGCCAAGCACGAGGTCAGCGTGAATGTCCACTTCATCCCGATGCCGTTGCTGAGCCTCTACAAGGGCCTCGGTTACCGGATGGAGGACTATCCGAACACCTATCGCCAGTACAGCCGCGAGATCAGCCTGCCGGTGTATTACGACCTCACGGATGCCCAAGTGGACATGGTGGTGGATGCCGTGAAGAGCGCCGTGGCCGAGGTGATGGGCTGAGCGATGGTGAAGCGCATCTTCGATGTCCTTTTTGCGCTGGCGTTGCTGTTGGTACTGTTTCCGGTACTGCTCATTTTCGCATGGCTGGTCGCCTTCACCTCCAAAGGCGGAGCTTTCTTTCGTCAGTTGCGCGTAGGGCGGGGAGGGGTTGAATTCCGTTTGCTGAAGTTCCGCACCATGCGCCCGGACAGTGAGGCCCAAGGCCAGCTCACAATAGGTGGCCGGGATCCACGCATCACATCAGTGGGCTATTTCCTCCGGAAGATGAAGTTGGATGAGCTACCCCAGCTCTGGAACGTGCTGGTGGGTGACATGAGCGTGGTGGGCCCCCGACCCGAAGTGCCGAAATATGTGACGATGTACGACCTGGAACAACGCGCGGTACTCTCGGTGCGTCCCGGCATCACCGGCATGGCCAGCATCGACTATATCGACGAGAACGAACTGCTGGCGCGGTCCGCGGATCCTGAGCGCGCATACATCGAAGAGGTGATGCCGGCCAAGCTGGCGCTGGACCTGAAGTATGTGAAGGAGCAGAGCTTCCTGCTCGATCTGCGCATCATCCTGGCCACGGTGGGCCGGGTTTTCGGCGGCTGGCGGTAGGTATTCTACAACGCCGTCAACAGCCGCTGAAGGTCCTCCACGCGGTCGGGGTCATTCAGCTTTTCGTAGCTGTTCAGCAGATTGTTCAACAACCGCCGCACGATGTCGATGTTGCTGCACGGCTGGTAGAAACTTTCCTGTGTTGGCAGGTCCAGCTTTCCGAGGAATTCATCGATCTCCGCTTTGCCGAGGATATCCCCTTGGCTGAAGGCGTTCACATAGAACAGCACGTCGCCATGCCCGAGCTCACTGGCAGCAACGCCCGTTTCATCCATGTAGGCCAGCACGAAGTGGTTCGGAAGGTTCACGCCGCGCATGGGCAGGTCGAGTTCCTCCGCAAGCACCTGATAGATCACTGCGAGGGAAAGCGGGTTGCCCTTCTTGGTCTCCAGCACCTCGTTGATATAGCTGTTCTGTGGGGCGTGGTAGTTGCGCTTGTTCCCTTTGAAGCCGTGTACCTGAAAGAAGATGTGGTTGAACACGCGCACCTTTTCGAACGCCGTGAGGTTGTCGTTCAATTCCAACCAGATGTCCTGCCTTAAGGCGGCCAACCGACCCTTCACCCGGTTCTCGTCCAGTTCGGCATAACGGTACCGGCACACGATGAGCGCGCCGGACAGTAGGTCTTCACCGCCTTCCTTTTTCCAAGCCACGAGGCGGTTGTAGGTGAGGTCCAGATGGATCGTATGCAGTAGGTCCTCAATGCGGTTCCGGAACAGGTCGCCCAGATCGTCCACTTCCCATGCACGCTCCAGCACGGAGACCACGGGTTCGCCAAGCGTCAGGATGCGCTCCCGCACATGTGAGTAGATCCCTTCGTCAGGATCGTCGATCAAGGCGATCAATGCTTGTATCTCGGTGTCGCTCATGGACGTGCAGGTATTGCATACGCCGGAACGATGGCATTTGATACGGCCCCGACGTGGACGAAAGTATCGGACGGACCAGCGGATCGCCGGAACGCCTCGTCCATCTTTCAACCATGCACATGTTGATGCCGGGTCGGCAAAGGGGCCGGGAACAAGGCCTGACGGGGGGCCGATCAGCCCACCAAGCGCTCCAACACTTGGCTGATCATCCGCTCGATCGCCGTGTGGTGGTCCTTGCTGTACTCCTTCCGCAATCGGTTTGCCACAACGGTGCAGACGGTACATGCTTTATGGCCTAGAAGTCCGCTGAGGCCGTAGAGCGCGCTGGTCTCCATTTCGAAGTTCAGCAGCCGCATGTCCTCGTATCGGAAGGAGGTGAACGCCTCATTCAGGCCGCCCACGCTGGGTACCGCGCGCAGCTGCCTGCCTTGCGGGCCGTAGAAGCCGCCGGCGGTGGCCGTGATCCCGATATGGTTGCCGTGCCCGAGACGCGCCACCAATTGCTCATCTCCGGTGGCGAGGTAGGGCAGCGGCAGGTTGTCCGGCCACTCGGTATGCTGAAGGAAAGCTTGTAGGATCCGCAACTCGGCGTCGGTCTGTTCGTGGGCGTAGTAGTGCAGCACGTTGTCCAAGCCCAGGCCGCTGTGGCTCACCACCAGCTCGTCGCAGGGGATGTCCTCCTGCAAGGCGCCACAAGTGCCCATGCGCACGATGGTCAGGGATTTATGTTCCTTCTTGGGTGTGCGCTTCTCCAGATCGATGTTCACCAAAGCGTCCAACTCACCCATGACAATGTCGATGTTGTCCGTGCCGATGCCTGTGGCCAGCGCCGTGATGCGCGCGCCATTGTAGATGCCGGTATGGGCAACGAACTCGCGGTTCTGGCTTTTGTGCTCGATCTTCTGGAAGTGTGCGCTGATGCGTTCCACACGGCCGGGGTCACCCACCACGAATACCAGGTCGCCCAGATGTTCCGGGCGCAGCGCCAAGTGGTATACCGAGCCGTCGGGGTTCAAGATCAGTTCACTGGGTTCCAGTATCACACCGGGTTCGGTCAAAAGGATGGGATGCATATCGCTTTGTGGTTTGTGCGGCCCGGAACTTTCCCGGGGAAGGGCAAAAGTGCGCAGTATCGCCCGAAGTGGGCGCCTGACTTTTATCCGGACCTCGTCTATTCCTCTATATTGCCTTCAAACATATCCAACATGCTTCGACAGATACTCTCGTCCACCTTGATCTTTTCGCTTTTCCCGGCCATGGCCCAGCAAGTGCTCTTCTCGGAGGATTTCGAAGGAACACAGCCCGCATTCACGCTGAACACCACCGATGTGGGATCCACCGCCGGTGAGGCCAATCTCTGGCTGGTGAACAGTGCCTACACGGGCGGCAATGGCACCTTGGATTGTATGGGCTTCCCATTCTCGTTCACCATTCCCAATACGGCCGCCCAGCCTGCGGGAATAAGCATTGCTAACGGCAATTACATGCACATCACCAGCACTGCTGCCAGCTCCAGCGGTGTCGCGAACTGCAATTTCGCAGCTGCTGACGGGCTTTGCACCAACGCGGCCAACCACTTCACACGCATGAGCGGTGACGTAAATACCGTGGTCGCTTCCGATGTCACCTTGAGCTTCTGGTGGCTTTGCGCCGGCGGCCCCAACAGCTTCGGGGAATTGTATTACAGCACCAATGCGGGAGGTAGCTGGGCCTTGGTCTCCACGCCGATCGCTGCCTACCGGAACCAGTCCGCATGGAGCCAACAGACGGTGACATTGCCGGCCTTTGCGGGCCAGGCCACGTTGCGCTTCGGCTTCCGTTTCGTGAATGCCAACGCTACCGCTGCAAGCGACCCGGCCTTTGGTATCGATGATGTGAAGATCACTTCGTCCTCGACTGAAAATAGCCTTGCGGCCGATGCGCTTGCCTTCTCTTCATATTGTCCCGGTAGCGCCATCAACGTTCCTTACACGGTCACCGGAGCATGGGCTGCAGGCAATGTCTTCACTGCGGAGCTTTCCGATATCAACGGAAGCTTCTCCTCCCCAGTGATCATTGGGAGCGAGGTATCGACCACCTCGGGGTCCATTGCAGGGATCATACCGGCAGGCACCACGACAGGCACCGGATACTTGGTACGGGTCAACGGCAGCAACCCATCAGGGATCGCCGATACCTCCGCGACGGTGATCACCATCACTGATGCACCCTACGCAGGTAATGACACCCATGCCTCCTATTGTGAGAATGACGATCCTCAAGTGTTGATCGATCTCCTTCCGGGGGCATCCAGCTGCGGGCAATGGACCGGGCCCACAGGTATGGCCTTCTCGGGCATCTTGGATCCATCCACGGCTATGAGTGGAGCTTACACCTACACCACCGATTGCCCCGGCAACTGCCCACAGGACGCGGCGGTGATCACCGTGGGGATCGTTCCGGCACCCGATGCGGGCGACAGCTCCAACGTGACGCTCTGCATGAACGGCACGCCCGTTCTGCTGATCGATTCGTTAGGCGGTACACCGGACATCGGCGGAACATGGAGCGGCCCAGGCCTGCTCATTGGAGGTGTCTACATCCCAGCGAATAATTCCCCAGGCTGCTATACCTACACCGTGACGGGCGTTTCGCCATGTGCGAATGCGTCTGCGCAGGTGTGCGTGACCGAAGAATCCTGCACAGGTATCGAAGAGACGAATGGTGGCTTGGTCGGCCTCCGGTGGTCGGGCCAGCAAGGCAGCATCCAGCGGGTAGAGCTCGGTGACAACCGGATCGACGCTGTGGAACTGCTCGATGCCTCGGGACGTCGGTTGATCGCTCGGTCAGCCACTGAAGGACAGGTGCTGTCGATCAACATGGCGGGCATGGCATCCGGTGTCTACGTGGTCCGCATCCACTCCGCCGATCGCATCGGTGTGTTGCGGCTTGTGAACGGAAAGTAGGGGAGCGGCCCCGAGGGGAAGCGAACCCATGAATGATCGATCCCTGATACCGACAAGCCATGATGGCGGTCGGGATCAGGGATCAGCTATTTGTATTCAACGCAACCTTGCGAGGGGTTCCGTTGGCTCAGACGTCCGGTTCAGTGCTACTGTGCCCCGAATACCCGCCTCAGCAGATCAGTCGTGCGTGCCATCGGGTCTTTGCGGATCTTCTGCTCTTCATCGGCAACAAGAATGAAGAGGCCATCGATGGCTTTTTGGGTCACATAAGCGTCCAGGTCCGGATCCACGGCTTTGCTGCCGGTGAACATGGAGGCCTTGTTGTACGCGCCGGCCAATGGGGTCCAATAGCTCGTGAGCGCGACTTGTTGCGTGGCTTTCTCCACGATGGGACGGAACATATTCGTTAGTTCCGCCGTGGTCTTGTCCTGGAGGAAGTTGGTGGCGGCGTGGTCCCCGCCCTTCAGGATGGCGAAGCCATCGGATACGCTCATGCCCTTGATGGCATTGACAAAGACGGGCACGGCCTCCTTCGTGGCGGTCTCTGCAGCGCGGTTCAGCGTCAACTCGAACTTGTCCACTTGGGCGGACATTCCAAGGTTGTTCAGCGTCGTCTTCATCTTCTCCGCTTCAGGCGGAAAGGGGATACGCAGCCGGTCGTTCTTCCAGAAACCGTCCGTCACCGAGGCGATGTCCACCGAATGCTCAGCGCCTTTGGTGAGGGCCTCCTTCAGTCCGGAGACCACATCAGCATTGGACAACCCGCCGGTGGAACTACTGCCGGCCACGGTCTTTGCGGCATCTTTCAAGGACTTCGGGAATTGCGCGCTGCACGAGGTTCCGAAGAGGACGAGCAGGGCAAGGGCAGTGATGTTCTTCATGTAGTGTCAATTGTTTTTTTCGTTCTCCACTATTCGTGCCAAAAAGGCGCGCCAACTCTCGGGCAGTTCAAAGCTGCGTTGTTTCGTGTAGTTGAAGCAGACCATCACGCTGCGGCCTTCCGCAAAGGTGCGCCCGTCTTTCGCACTGCGAACGGCGTAGAGAAGGTCGAAGCTTTTTGTGCCGATACTTCCGCACCAAGTCTCCACTTGAATGGTTTCGGAAAGATGGATGGGGATCCGATAGTCCACCTCGTTCCGGGCAAGGATCAGACCGGCCTCTGTCCAATCGTGGTCCTTTTTCATGAATTGGCGCAGCAGATCCATCCGGCCCAGCTCGAAGTAATGCAGGTAGGCGGCATTATGCACGTGCTTAGCCATGTCCACATCGCTGAAGCGGATCTGCACGGGGGTGATGTTTCTCATAGCAGGCATCCACGTTCGGGGGAATGAGCAATATTCAGGGCCATTATACTGCAATGATCGGAACAAGTACACTTCTCAGATCTGCTTAGATCACGCTTTCAACATCATCAGCGTTCCATACCAACTCTCATGAGATCGGGTTCAAGATCACCGAGAACACCGTGATGCTGTTCGGGTCGCGATCGAAGAAGAGCTTGTCCAAGGCTTCAAGCACATTTTTAGCGCG
Organism: Flavobacteriales bacterium; assembly: GCA_038234075.1. Taxonomy (GTDB): domain Bacteria; phylum Bacteroidota; class Bacteroidia; order Flavobacteriales_F; family PHOS-HE28; genus PHOS-HE28. The sequence continues at coordinate 48,196 of JBBSUV010000005.1, forward strand.
GAAGTAGGATGTGTTCAACTCGCCCTCGCCGCGTGCGCTCCATTGAACTGTGTAGCTGCTCGTGCGGTCCTTGTAAGTGCTCACGTATTCGAGCATGGCGCGAAGGGCGTCCAGCTTGGTGCTTCCGGAGGTGGAGTGGAAAAGGAAACTCTGGTTGTGGCGCGGGTTCAGCGTGATCAAGTAGAGCTTGGCTTCTTTGCCGGGTTCCTCCACGTAGTTGAACATGAGGCTGTCCATTCCCACGCCGATGTGGTCGCCGATCTCTTTCTGCAACTTGGCCGTTTCGATGTTCTTGTCGGTCATGATCTGTTGGTCTATTCCTTCACGGTCGTTCCGGCCCGCGGTGTCCTTTGCTGCAGCCCGTCCGGAGCGTCGAATTTACCATAGGATGAGTTCTGGCTCCTGTATTCCGGCACCAGGGCCTTCATGCCACGCACGCAGGCCTCTGCATCGCCGGCTTCTGCGGCATCCAGTATGGTCGCGATGGCAGCATTGGTGGCATGAGGGTCCGCAGGGCGTGTTTGCCCGATCAGGATCCGCGGATGGTGTGTGGGCAAGGTGCCTTCCTGATCGGCCAGTAGTTCCTCGTAAAGCTTTTCGCCGGGACGCAGCCCGGTGTATTTGATCTTGATGTCCTCGCCGGGTTCCATACCGCTGAGGCGGATCATGCGGTCGGCGAGGTCCGCGATGCGCACGGGAGTACCCATGTCGAACACGTAGATCTCGCCGCCCTTGCCCATGGTTGCGGCCTCCAGCACCAAGCGACAGGCCTCGGGAATGGTCATGAAGAAACGGGTCACCTCAGGGTCCGTCACGGTGACCGGTCCACCTTCAGCGATCTGGCGGCGGAACAGGGGGATCACCGATCCATTGCTGCCCAGCACGTTGCCGAAGCGTGTGGTGACGATGGCCATCGACGGATCCGTTGTTCCCAAGCTCTGCATGTACATCTCCGCGGACCGCTTCGTGGCGCCCATCACGCTCGTGGGATTCACCGCCTTGTCCGTGCTGATGAGGATGAATTCCTTCACGCCATGCTTGATGGAAAGGTCGGCCATGTTCTTCGTGCCACCGATGTTGGTGCGTACCGCCTGGTCCGGCTGGGCTTCCATCAAGGGGACGTGTTTGTAGGCGGCGGCGTGGAGCACCACTTCGGGCTTCACCTCCGCCAGCAGGCGGTCCATGGCATCGCGGTCGCGTACGTCGGCCACCATTGGGCGGAAGGAGCTATGGCCTTTGCCGCGCAATTCCATCTCCAGGTCATAAAGCGCGCTTTCGGCATTGTCCACCAGCACGGTCTCCTTGGCTCCGAGCAGGATCAGCTGGCGGCTCAACTCACTTCCGATGCTTCCCGCGGCGCCGGTGACCAACACCTTCCGGCCTCGGAACCGCTCCTGGAGCTTCGTGTCCTCCAAGTGGATCGGAGCGCGGCCCAGCAGGTCCTCAATGCGTACCTCGCGGATCTGTCCACTGCTCAATTGCCCGTTGATCCAATCCCGCACAGGCGGCACGGTGCGCACGGCGACACGAGCAGCCATGGCCATGTCCACGACCTTCCTCCGGTTCTCGTCATCAGGATGCTGGATGGCTATGATGACCTGGTCGGCACCCTCTTCGCGCAGCAACTTCGGCAGTTCGGAGGTTGCGTGCACCAGCACACCCTCCAAGCGCTTTCCCACCTTGGTTTTGTCATCATCCACGAAAGCGCCGATACTGTAGCGCACAGAGCCTTCCCGTTCCAAGGTCCGCTTGGTGATCAAGCCCGCTTCGCCGGCACCATAAAGCACCACGCGCATTGCGTCCTTCCCACGGCCTTTACGGCGCAGGTGCAGCAGCTTGAAGCCGATACGCGAAGCGATCAGCAGCATGGCCGTGCCCAGGAAATCGATGATGATCACCGAGGTGGGCAGCACGAATTGGCCATCCACAAGAACGTATCGCAAAGCATTGAGGACGAAGAGGGTGATGCTTCCGCCCAACACCGTGAGGAAGATGCGCTTAGCGTCATCCGTGCCGGTGTGTCGCACCATGCTGCGCTGTATCCCAGCGCCTAAGTGCCACGCTAAGCGCACGCCGAGGAAAAGCGGGAACACCGGCCAGAGCAACCGGTATTCATGATCCGGAACGCTGAAGTTGAAGCGGAGCTGATAGGCCGCCAACAAGGAGACAGCGCACATGCCCAGGTCGATCACCGTGATCACCCACCGGGGTACCAGTCGCTGCGAGGCCATGGCCGCGAAGGTAGCGGCGCGGCAACGTTCCCTGTTGGCCCTTTCAGCCGTTGCCCGCATCTTTGCCCGCGCACCGGACCAGTGAAACAAAGACCCATGAGCCAGATCCCGACTTCCTTGGTGACCGGCGGCGCCGGCTTTATCGGCGCCCATGTCGTGAAGGACCTGCTCGCGATGGGGCATCGCGTGGTGGTGCTGGACGACCTCAGCGGAGGCTTCCAGGACCAAGTGGACCCCAAGGCGCTTTTCATCCAAGGCTCCATCACCGACGATGCCTTGGTCGAGCGCCTCTTCGCGGAGCACGGCTTCACCTACGTGTACCACTTGGCCGCATATGCCGCTGAGGGTCTGAGTCATTTCATCCGGCGCTTCAACTACGAGAACAACCTGATCGGGAGTATCAACCTGATCAATGCATCGGTGCGCCACGAGGTGAAGTGCTTCGTATTCACCAGCTCTATCGCGGTGTATGGCGCGCTGGAGCCGCCCATGCGTGAGGATATGCGACCGGTACCTGAGGACCCTTACGGCGTGGCCAAGTTGGCCGTGGAGATGGACCTCTATGCGGCCAAGCACATGTTCGGATTGGACTACGTGGTATTCCGCCCGCACAACGTCTACGGCGAATACCAGAACCTCGGCGACCGCTACCGTAACGTGGTGGGCATCTTCATGAACCAGCTCATGCAGGGGAAAGCGCTCACCATCTTTGGTGACGGCAGCCAGCAACGGGCGTTCACCTACGTCGGCGACATTTCACCGCTGATCGCCCGCTCGGCCACCATGCCTTCAGCCTACGGCGAGGTCTTCAACGTCGGGGCCGAGAAGCCCTATACCGTGAACGAGCTCGCCACTTTGGTGATGAAAGCGATGGGGAAGGAGGGCGCCGTGAACCATCTGGAAGCACGTAACGAGGTGGCCTTCGCCTTCAGCGACCACAGCAAAGCGAAGCGGATCTTCGCAGACGTTCGGGAAACCTCCTTGGCGGAAGGCTTGCAACGCATGGTGCCGTGGGCCGTGGCCACGGGAGCTCGGGAAAGCAGCACGTTCGGGAACATCGAGATCGAACGGGGCTTGCCACCGAGCTGGAAGGTCTGATGGTCGCCCCAAGCTATCTTACGGCGCAGCAAAGCGCATCGAAAAGACCCCTATGCCCCGCATTCTCTTCATAGCATCGCACCGCCCGGGGCGCAGCCCCAACCAGCGGTTCCGGTTCGAGCAGTACATAGGTTACTTGGAAAGCAACGGTTACGATTGCGTCGTCTCCGACCTGATCAGTGAAGAAGACGACCGCATGCTCTACAAAAAGGGCAACCTCATCAACAAGGTGGGTTTCGTACACCGCAGCATCGCGAAGCGCCGTGCCGACGTGGCCCGGATGAACGAGTTCGACATCATCTTCGTGTGCCGCGAGGCCTTGATGACGCGCAGCACTTGGTTCGAACGGGCTTTCCACCGCGGCCGGGCCAAAGTGGTCTACGATTTCGATGACTCCATCTGGCTAAGCAACGTGAGCGATGCCAACCGTCGCTGGAAATGGGTGAAGGACGCCGGAAAGACATCCAAACTCATCGGTTTGGCGGATCTGGTGCTGGCCGGCAACGCATACTTGGCCGAGTATGCCCGGCACTACAATACCCACGTGACGGTGATGCCCACCACCATCGACACGGACGAATACCTGCCGCGCACATCCCGCGCTGAGGGGCCGGTGGTGATCGGCTGGAGCGGGAGCCTCACCACCATCCAGCATTTCAAACATGCCGTTCCCGCCTTGCTTCAGCTGAAAAAGAAGTATGGCGACCGCATCGCCATCCGCGTCATCGGTGACGGATCTTTCCGGCATGAGGAACTGGGCATCCATGGCCTTCCGTGGAAGAAGGAGACCGAACTGGACGACCTGCGCGCCATCGACATCGGCATCATGCCTTTGCCGGATGACGAATGGGCGCGGGGTAAATGCGGGCTCAAGGGCCTGCAGTACATGGCCCTCGCCATCCCCACGCTCATGAGCCCTGTTGGCGTGAACAGCGACATTATCCAGAACGGGGTCAATGGATTTTTACCCAAGACCGAGGCTGAATGGGTGGAAGTCATTTCCCGTTTGGTCGAGGATGCCGAGATTCGCGCCTCCATCGGCACCGCCGCGCGCAGGACGGTGGTGGAACACTACAGCCTCCAGGCCTGGCAGCAGCGCTATGTGGGCTTCTTCAACAAACTGATCGATCGACCTGAAAATGGAAACTACCACAGCACCCAAGACCGTCCCGCTCACGCACATTCATGAAGCCCTCGGCGCCAAGATGGTGCCCTTCGCCGGCTTCCTCATGCCCGTCCAGTATTCCGGCGTCAATGACGAACACCTCACCGTCCGCAAGGCCGTGGGCGTCTTCGATGTGAGCCACATGGGCGAATTCATCGTGCGCGGGCCCGGCGCATTGGACCTCATCCAAAAGGTCACCAGCAACGACGCTTCCAAGCTGGAAGTGGGCAAAGTGCAATACACCTGCCTGCCCAACGCCACCGGCGGCATCGTGGACGATCTGCTCGTATACAACATGCAGCATGGCGACGACCATCATTATGTGCTCGTGGTGAACGCGGGCAACATCCAGAAGGACTGGGATTGGATCAATGCCCATAACACTTTCGATGCACAGATGGAGAACATCAGCGACCACATGTCGCTGCTGGCCGTGCAAGGACCAAAGGCCACGGATACCCTCAAGGACCTGTTCACTGAGGATATCGCTGCGATGCCCTACTACTCCGCGACTTACGCTGAAATGAAAGGCGTGGGCCTGGTGCTCATCTCTTCCACGGGCTACACCGGTGCGGGGGGATACGAGATCTACATGCCAAACCCCTTGGCAGAAAAGGCTTGGAACGCCATCATGGAGGCGGGCAAAACGCACGGCATCAAGCCGGCTGGACTTGCAGCACGCGACACGCTCCGTTTGGAAATGGGCTTCTGCCTCTATGGCAACGACATCGACGATACCACTTCGCCGTTGGAAGCAGGATTGGGCTGGATCACCAAGTTCACCAAGGACTTCACCAACTCCGCAGCGCTAAAGGCCGAGAAGGAGGCGGGCATAAAGAACAAGCTGGTCGGCTTCGAACTGATCGACCGTGGCATTCCCCGGCACGATTGCCCCGTGGTTGACGCGGACGGCAAGCAGATCGGCAAGGTCACCAGCGGCACCATGAGCCCCAGCCTGCAAAAGCCCATTGGTCTGGCATACGTGCCCAAAGAGCAAAGCGCTCCGGGGTCGGAGATCTTGGTGGACGTGCGCGGGAAAGTGCTGAAAGGAGTAGTTGTCAAAACGCCGTTCATCCAAAGCGGAAAGTGAAGATGGTGATTGGTGTATAGTGACTGGTGATCGGACGTTCTCCGACTCCCGACTCCCGACTCCCGACTCCCGACTCCCGACTCCCGACTCCCGACTCCCGACTCCCGACTCAAAACAAACGACTCACCTCTTCTCAGTACCTCTGCGTCTAATTCTCGAGTATGAAGGCTGTCTCCCAGAATAGCGACTACAAATACCGCGTCGAGGTATGCCATACCCCCGGCCAGTTCCCGCTGTACAAGCAGGACATGGGCATCGTGGTCGTGATCGACATCCTTCGCGCCACCAGTGCCATGGTCACCGCGTTCGAGTATGGCGTGAAGGACATCATCCCCGTGGCGACCATTGAGGAAGCGCGCCAGTACATCGGCAGACCGGGGCATATCGCCGCCGCGGAACGCAACGGCGAAGTGGTGGACGGTTTCCCCGTGGGCAACTCACCACTGGCCTTCAAGGAAATGGACCTGAAGGGTAAGACCATCGTACTCTCCACCACGAACGGTACCCAAGCTATCCACACCGGACGTGAAGCGCGCCAACTCGTCATTGGCGCTTTCCTCAACCTCACTGCGCTTACGGATTGGCTTTTGAAGCAGGATGACAACATCCTCCTGCTGTGCTCCGGTTGGAAGGACAAGTTCAGTCTCGAGGACAGCGTGTTCGCGGGTGCCGTGATGGACCGCTTGCTGGAAAGTGGGAAGTTCGGCGTGGAGGAGGATAGCAGCATCGCCTCGAAGTACCTTTACATGGCTGCGCGCGACAACTTCTTGAGCATCATCAAGGCCGCGCCACGCCGCAAGCGACTGCAACAACTACACCTCTTGGAAGACGTGAAATACTGCCTCACCCCGGACCAGAGCAACGTCATCCCCATCCTCCGCGACGGCCGCTTGGTGCCGCTCGTGCATTGACCGCCATGAAACGCACCACGCTATTCCGCTCGCTCTGCCTCTTCATCGCATTGGCGGTGCTGTGGCCATTCCTCCTGCAGCGCGATGCCGAGGCTTGGGGCTTCTATGGCCACCGCCGCATCAACCGGATGGCTGTCTTCACCTTGCCGCCCGCGATGTTCGGTTTCTACAAGCGCCATATCGACTATCTCACCGACCATGCCACCGACCCCGACAGCCGTCGCTATGCCGTGGCTGGTGAGGCGCCGCGCCACTACATCGACATCGACCATTACGTGCCAGCAGGGGAGGACCCTTTCAAGGAAGTACCTGAGAAATGGGATCTCGCCGTGGCGAAGTTCACGGAGGATACGCTCCAAGCTTATGGCATCGTGCCCTGGTACATCCCAGTGATGTACGGTCGTTTGGTGAACGCCTTTAAGCGCGGGAATGTGGACGGCATCCTCTACTACAGCTCCAACATCGGCCACTACATCGCCGACGCCCACGTGCCCCTGCACACCACGGAGAATTACAACGGCGACATGACCGGCCAGCATGGCATCCACGCCTTCTGGGAAAGCCGCATCCCCGAGCTGAACGCGGAGAGCTATGACCACTTCGTAGGCCGTGCCCATTACATCGACGACCCGCTGAAGTTCGCTTGGAGCACTGTGATCGCCAGCCACGCCGCGCTGGATACGGTGTTCGGCATGGAGAAGGAATTGCAACAGAGTTTCCCGGAAAGCGAGAAATACGTTTATGAGCAGCGTGGGCGTGGCAGCGTTCAACTCTACTCGAAGGAATTCGCCAAGGCCTACGAGGATGCCATGGCCGGTATGGTGGAACGCCGCATGAACGCTTCAATCATCGCCGTGGGTAGCTACTGGTATTCGGCATGGGTGGACGCAGGCCAGCCCGACCTCGACCGCTTCGAGCAGAAGGACGTGAGCGATAGCCTCAAGCAAGTGCTGAAGGCGGAAGAGGAGCAGTGGAAGATGTCCAAGAAGGAGTTGGGGAGGCCGGAGCCGGGAGAGTAAAGAGCTTGGGTTCTACCGTCGAGATGGTTGGAGTTCAGTGTGACGGCCGGAGGCCGAGAGAGATCAGGCACTCGGGAACCACCCGAGCGCCGGGATGGGATGTTTGGAGTTCACGGTGACGGCGTGAGGCCGAGAGAGAGCAGGCACTTGGAAAAGCTCGAGTGCAGTGAAGGATTACTCACATATATCAGCACATGGATTTCAATGAGAGCTTCCTGATTGGTGTGATTCAGGTTGAAGATATCCGAATTGGTGATAGTGAAGTATCGATGAAGATGCTACATCTGAAGGGAGAGGATCAGGAAACGCTTTTCACTGTCTTTCTATCGGGCGTGGAGTTCATTCAACTTGAGATTTCGGATTTCGCGCGCTATTCCTTATTGGATTGTGATGATAAGCAGTTGGTTCCACATGGCGAATTGAGCAAGTTGTCAATAATGAACTTCAGCTTTGAGTTTGAGTGTCATTTCAAGATCGCTCGGTTGGAGCAATTGAGATGACGTGCCTTTCATCACCGTGCTCGGGTGGTCCCCAACGGATCCCGGCGCTCGGCTTCGCAAAAACCTCATAGATCTGCCGAGTGCCAGACGCGTGATCCGCCTCTGGCGGGCTCCGCAAATACCGGCCCAATCGACTCCTCCGAGACTTCCAAGAAGATTATGGCGCGGGAGTTAGGCCACCGAAGGAAAGCGTGGGTCGGGCCGTCCTCCCGTGCCCCCTCGACCGATCCAGTACCTAGTGCATCGATGTCCTAGTTGTCGTGCCACCCAGCCCTCAAGCGTGCTCCTTCAACTTATATGTCCCCGCCGGTGTCCGCCCGGCAATGCTCAACCGGTTCCAGACATTGATCACGGAAATGGCGAAGGTGAGGTCGGCCAGCTCGGTGGGGCTGAAATGCGTGCGTACCTCTTCGTAGACAGCATCCGGCACATTGCCGTTGGTCACAACGGTCACGGCCTCGGTCCATGCCAGTGCCGCACGTTCACGGTCGGTGTACCAGGTGCATTCTCGCCAAGCATCCAGAGAATAGAGCCGTTGTTCACTCTCACCCAAGGCGCGGAGATCCTTCCAGTGCATGTCCAAGCAGTAGGCGCAGCCATTGATCTGCGAAGCGCGCAACTTGATGAGGTGTATCAGTGGGATCTCCAAGGAGCAATGGTGGAGGTAATCCTCCAGCGGGCCCATGGCCTTGTAGATGCCCGGGGCGTCCTTGGCATAATTCGATCTTGGTTTCATGATGGGATGTTATTGGATCCGAAAGTTAGCGAGAGCGGCACGGCGATGGTGGTGACAGCGGTCATATCCGGCGGACATGGAACATTGCAGCGCGTCGGTTGTTTATTCGGATGCACAGGATGAACTCCGTCCTTGTCCAACTTGAAATCAGCCCTATCCATGAACGTTTCTGATCAGTTGCTCCAGATCCTCACCGATGCTGGCGTCAAGCAGGTATTCGGTCTTACGGGTGATGCCCTCAATCATTTCGTGGATGCCATCCGCCGCCAAGAGAAGGTGGAGTGGATCACAGTGCGCCACGAGGAGACCGCCGGTTACGCCGCCTACGCGCAGGCTGCGCTCAGCGGGCGCTTGGCCGTATGCGCGGGCACCGTCGGACCTGGCGCACTGCATTTGATCAACGGCTTGTACAACGCCAAGAAGGAGCGGACGCCTGTGCTGGCCATCACGGGGCAGGTACCCACGGTGCAGCAGGGTACGAACTACTTCCAAGAGGTTGATCTGAAGAAAATGTTCGATGATGTCTGTGCGTACCAAGCCATCATCCGCACGCCGGAAGAGGCGCCGCGCGTGATCCTGCGCGCCATCCGGATCGCGCTTTCGCAGGGAGCGGTGTGCCGCATCGAACTGCCGGCGGACATCGCCTCGATGGACGCCGCTGGTGAGCGCTTCATCGGTCCCATACCCGTTTCGGATGCGGTGCTGATGCCGGGTGAGCACGCACTGCACAAAGCTGCGGACTCGCTGAACGCGGGTAAGCGCATCACCATCCTGGCCGGTGCCGGCTGTCGTGGCGCTCGTGAAGAGGTGCTGAAGCTCGCAGAAAAGCTGCAGGCGCCCATCGTCCACACCTTCCGCGCGGCGGACATCTTCGACCATGATACGCCCGGTGTTGTAGGCCTTACGGGCCTGATCGGTGATCCAGCAGGCTACCACGCCGTGATGAAGTGCGACCGCCTGCTGATGCTCGGAACGGACTTTCCATATGACAGTTTCCTGCCGCATGGAACGGAGACCATACAAGTGGACACCTGCTTGGAGAACATCGGCAACCGCACGCCGGTGCAGGTGGGCGTGCATGGCGATGTGAAAGCATCGGTGAAGCGCTTGTTGGACATGGTGCAGTCACGCGAGGACGGGCATTTCCGCAAAACATTGATGGAGGCCTTCGACAAGTGGAAGGACAGGATGCGGAATGATGCCGACCCCAAGGAGGACCACGAGCCGCTCCATCCGCAGATCTTCGCCCGCACCATCGGCCAGAAAGCCTCCGCGGATGCCATCTTCACCATTGAGACCGGCACTTCCGCCATCTGGGCTGCACGCCACATCTCCTTCCATAGCGACCGCCGCATCCTCGGTTCCTTCAACCATGGATCCATGGGCGTGGGCCTGCCTTCCGCCATCGGTGCGCAGGCGCTGTACCGGGAACGTGAGGTCTGGGGGCTGGTCGGCGATGGCTCCTTCACCATGGGCATGCAGGACTTCCTTACAGCTGTGGAGCAGAAGCTGCCGATCAAGATCATCGTCTTCAACAACGGTGAGCTCGGCTTCGTGAAACTGGAGATGGAGGAATCGGGATTGGCACCGCAGTATGGTGCCTTGAAGCAGTTCAACCCGGATTTTGCGGCATTCGCGAAACTCTGCGGCGGCGATGGCGTGCGCGTGACACACGCGAAGGACATCGAGAAGGCGGTGGAAATGGCAAAGCGTTCCACCAAGCCCTTCATCATCGATGCCGTGGTCAGCGGGGGCGAGGTCTCCTTTCCACCGCATATCTCGTGGAAGCAGGTGTTCGGCTTCGGCCGCTCGAAGATCAAGGAAGCCGAGCTGGCGATCTCCGGCGATTCCAAGCAGTGGAAGAACCTCAGCGAGGAGATCGAGACGAGCATCGACAAGCTCGACTGAGCCCCACTCAGGGTCTCACGAAGTTCAACTCAGGGACTCACGAAGTCCACTCAGGGTCTCACGAAGTCCCACTCAGGGTCTCACGAAGTGGACCCTGAGCTCATGAGTTTAATTCCACCAAGGAGTAGCATGGGAATGCAATAGTTTTGGCCCATGCCGAAGAAGTCGCCCAAGGATCCCGTGCGCGTGATCGAGCTCTTTGCGGGCGTCGGCGGTTTCCGCATCGGATTGGAGCGGGCTTCCACAGCTTTCCGAACGGTCTGGAGCAACCAGTGGGAGCCAGCACGAAAGAGGCAGGATGCTTCGGAGATCTACGTGGCCCGCTTTGGCGCTGAAGGGCACAGCAACGCGGATATTTCCAAAGTGCCGGTGAAGGCGATCCCGGAGCATGACCTTTTGGTGGGCGGCTTTCCCTGCCAGGATTATTCCGTGGCCCGCACGCTGAACAAGGCCGATGGACTGGCTGGAAAGAAGGGCGTACTGTGGTGGGAGATCCACCGCATCCTCAAGGCCAAGCGGCCCGGGTTCCTGTTCTTGGAGAACGTGGACCGGCTGTTGAAGTCTCCGGCCAAGCAGCGCGGCCGGGACTTCGCGGTGATGCTCGCCTCCTTGGCCGACCTCGGTTACGTGGTGGAATGGCGCGTGATCAATGCTGCGGAATATGGCATGCCGCAACGCCGACGCCGGGTGTTCTTCCTCGGTTATCATGCTTCCACGGTGTTGGGAGGGAAGGCCGCCGGAAGCAAGAAGAAGCCCGAACGACTGCTGCAGGACGGTATTTTTGCAAAAGCTTTTCCCGCGCATATGAAGGACGGTGGAGCTTCCTCCTTCACCATTGACGGGGACTTGGCGGACATCACCGAACGCTTCAACAACGGTTCCTCCGGTGGTACAAGTCCTTTCAGCAATGCTGGGATCATGATCGGAAGGCAGGTCTTCACAAGTGCCGTGGAAGCGGAGCACAGCGGTGCTTCCATCTCCCTTGGTGACATCCTTCTACCGGAAAAGGATGTGCCAGCGGAATTCTTCGTTCCGGATGGGCGGCTGAAGGGCTGGGCCTACCTGAAGGGCAGCAAGAAGGAGAAGCGGACGAACAAGACCAATGGTTTCGCCTACAACTACGCGGAGGGCGCAATGGCTTTTCCGGACGCATTGGACAAGGCGGCGCGCACGATCATCACCGGTGAGGGAGGCGCGGCGCCTTCCCGCTTCAAGCACGTGGTGCGCACCGAAAGTGGCCGTCTTCGGCGTTTGACCCCTGTGGAATTGGAGCGCCTGAACATGTTCCCTGATGGCCACACCGATGGGACCACGGACGGCCGTAGGGCTTTCCTGATGGGCAACGCGTTGGTGACCGGCGTGATCGAGCGGGTGGGGAAGGAGCTGGTGGAGCGGATCAAGGGATAGACAGCCGTACTACTGCTTCTTCTTGAAGTTCCCTGCTCTCCACGCTTGCACGAACTGCGCCCACGCGATCGGGTTGAACAGGTTGATGCTCGGCGCCATGCCCTGGTTGTAGATGCGGGTATTGTCCAAGGAGGCTTGGTAGTGCGCAGCGAGCCCGGCGTCCGGGGGGAGGTTTTCCATGCGCTGGATAGCTTCCGCGGAATTGAGGTGCTTCAGAACGCGCTGGTACTCATCATCGGAGACGTTTAACGCGAGGAAAGCGTCGCGGAACTGCTCCCGGCTCGGCCAGGGGTACACTTCCAAGGGCCGCAGCAGAACCGTATCCGGGAAAAGCACGTGGATCATCGAGTACTTGTTCTCCTTCAGCGAATCGGGGATCACATAACTGCCGCGTTTGAAGCCGACCGCTGCGAACTCCAAAGTGTCACCCGCCTGCGCCACGAAGCTGAAGTAGCCATAGACATCGCTGATGGTGCCGCGATAGGATCTCTTGGTAAGGATGCTGGCGAAGGGCACCGGTTCCAAGCTGTCGCCCGTGACCACCACGCCACTGAACTGCACCAGCCTGCGGTTCGTGTTGGATTGTGCGAAGGCCGTGACCGAGACGGCCAGGAGGAGAAAAAGGAGGGTATGACGCATCGGGCCAAAGGTAACGGCGGCGCGTTGCGGATCGCGTGCCAAAAGCTTCATTTGGAATCCGATCTCCCGCATTTCATCCAAATATCCCAACAACTCGAACGGCATTGCACATGGGGGCCATAGCACACTAATTTGGCCCCATGAAGCACGTTACCCGCACCCTTTTCATGATCTCGATCTGTATGGGCATCACGGCCTCCGCACAGATCACCATCGGAACCGCCGACATGCCTTCAGCCGGGGATACCGTGCGCTATCAGATCTCCACCACCACGGCCGACATGGCCGATACCGGTCCGGCCCATCAGTGGGACTTTAGTGCCTTGGTGCCCGGTGGCGAAGCTGCGGATACCATGGTGACCGTCGGCAGTACGCCGATCCTCTACCAGTTCTTCTTCAACAATGCTCTGGTGTATCCGGCCAACAAAGCGAACTATGCCATGCGTGGCCCGAACATCAGCCTCTCGGGCTTTTCCGTCAGCAACGTGTTCAACTATTACAAGACCAATTCGGACGGATTCCGGGATGTGGGCTTCGGCGCCAATGTGAACGGCCTGCCCACCTCCGTGCAGCGCACACCAGTGGATTACATCTATCGCTTCCCGATGAATTTCGGCGATCAGGACAGCTCAGCGAGCCATTTCCAGGTAAGCGTGCCCACGCTGGGTTTCCTCGGCCAGGACCAGATGCGGCGCAACGAAGTGGATGGCTGGGGCACGCTCATTCTCCCTGCCGACACCTTTGAAGTACTGCGGGTGAAGTCGCGCATTGAGCGCCGGGACACCGTGTACATAGATCAGTTCAACATCGGCTTCGCCATTCCGGAGCCCGAAACGATCGAGTACAAGTGGATCGCCCAAGGCATGGATGAGCCTGTGTTGCAGGTCACTTCAGTCGGTGGGGTGAACACGGTGGTACGCTTCTTCTACCAACCGGACTCGATCACCACGGGCATTGCAGCAGTGAACAAGCCTGAGCTGATGCGTGCATGGCCGAATCCTGCCAGCACCGTGCTTCACATCGAAGGCACATCACATGGGTCATTGGAACTGGTTGCGGCCGATGGTCGTGTGGTACGCGGGATCACCGGTGTTTCCCATGGTGCAAGAACGATCGATGTCAGCGGCCTTGCACCGGGGCCGTATACGCTCCGCTCCAATATGGACGGCAGTACAACGCACGTAGTGATCGCCCGCTAAACGAGATACCGGTCCCGGTACTCTTCGGTCGCTTTGGTGATGAGCCCGGTTTGCCGTGCGCACCATTCGCGCACTGCTTGGACATCGTTCTTGTACACGGCTAAGGCCACCGGGTGCGCTTCCGCTACTTTACCGATCGCTTGTAGAAGCACCTGACGCCCAAGGTCCGCTTCCCGCTCCAAACGGCTTCCATCGTGAACATCCCTGCGGAAGAGCAGTGCACGCGAAGCATATTGCCAGGTGAAGGTGGAAACGTAGCGTGCCTTGGCAAAGAAGCTCCGGCCAAAGCGTTCCGCCTGCGGAAGATGCCCGACCTCGTGCGCAAGGTGGACCAGCCACTTCCACGAGGACCGCAAAGATCCATCGCCAAGCCCACGTGGTTCGAACCAGATGCGGGTGAACCAGATGGTGCGGCCCACAGTGATCGCACCACCGCGATGGTAGCGGTACCACGGGGCATGAAGCCAATTGGAGCGCGAAGGGCGGATGCGGACCGCGTGCAGCAGTTCCTCATCCACACCGGTCACGGCATGCAAAAGCAAAATGGTCGCATCATTCAGCGAACCGTCCTCGCGCACGGGACCGGGCATGCTGATCAGATCATCTTAACTCCGTACAACTTGCAAAGCCAAGCCAATTGCCCGCTGTGCCCGCCCTCATGCCGTATCGCATGCGTGATCACATCGCGGACCGTGGTGCCGATGGCGAGCTTGGTCGGGTTCGGGGCGTCCAATTGCTCCTCACTAAGCGTGGCGATATGCGCTACGGCTTTCTTGTGGACGGTGTTGAACGTCTCTCAAACCTCTTCATAAGGTGGGCACTCTTCGGGCGGCAGTCCCGAAGCAGCCAAGGTGAAATGTTTGGCCCACCAGAATTTCTCGAAAGGTCCGCCGGTCGAGGCCAACAGGAGGCCATTCTCCGAAGTGGCCATGTGCGCCACCAACCAGAAGACCGTGTTCAACTCCTTGCCCTCGCACACAAAACGACGGTGCGGGTCCTGGCCCTTCAGCCCCCTGAGGTAGTACCGCGTCCATTCGCGGGTGCGGTCCATCATGTGGCTGAGTACTTGTGCTTCGGTGGGCATGGGGATGGGCTAGAACGCAAAGGAAGCGAATGGAACACGGATGAAGGGTTACCCCAGTACTTTCGCACCATGGCCGGTAGCATCTTCGGTAAGGTCTTTCAACTCACCAGCTTCGGTGAAAGCCATGGCGCGGCCATAGGCGGCGTGGTGGAGGGTTGTCCCGCCGGCTTGAAGTTGAACATCGAAGCCATTCAGCAAGAGCTGGACCGGCGCCGCCCCGGCAGCACGCCTTTGGGCACCGCCCGCAAAGAAGAGGACGAAGTGGAATTCCTCAGCGGTATTCTGAATGGCGTGACGTTGGGGACGCCGATCGGGTTCATCATCCGCAACAGGGACGCGAAGAGCGGCGACTACGATCACTTGAAGGAAACCTACCGACCCGGCCATGCCGACCTGACCTGGGAACAGAAGTTCGGCATCCGCGATCATCGCGGGGGCGGACGCGCGAGCGCTCGGGAAACGGCCGTGCGTGTGGCTGCGGGTGCGATCGCGCGGCAATTACTGGCAACGGCCGGCATCAGCGTGCAGGGCTGGGTGAGCCAGGTGGGAGAGGAGCAGCTCATAAAGCCTTATGCCGAACTCGCTTTGGAGAAAACCTACGAGAGCGATGTCCGATGCCCGGACCCGGAGACAGCCAGCCGCATGATCGCTTTGATCGAGCAGGTGAGGGGCGAGGGCGATACGTTGGGCGGCCGCATCACCTGCGTGGCGCAAGGTGTTCCAGCGGGACTGGGTGAACCTGTTTTCGACAAGCTCCACGCGGATCTTGGCAAGGCCCTGTTCAGCATCAACGCAGTGAAAGGCGTGCAATTCGGCAGTGGCTTCGATGCCATCGCCATGCGCGGCTCACAGCACAACGATGCCTACATCGCCAAAGGATCAAGCATCGGCACGGCCACGAACCGCAGCGGCGGCATGCAAGGCGGCATCAGCAACGGCGAGAACATCCTCTTCGACATCGCTTTCAAGCCCGTTAGCACGCTGATGCGCGATCAAGCCAGCGTGGATCGCGAGGGCAACGCTGTGGTCCTGGAAGGAAAGGGAAGGCACGATCCCTGCGTAGTACCACGCGCCGTGCCCATCGTGGAGGCCATGGCCTGCTTGGTTCTGGCGGACCACCTGCTCCGTCAGCGGCTGGCAAGGCTCTAAGCCATCCTTTCCCGCAACGCGGGAACATCTGCGGGAATCAGAAGTTTGGGTAGGAGAACGGCATCCGATGAATATCGGATCAACCGAAGGTCACATCTGCGTCCATCTGCGTCATCTGCGGTTTTCCTCTTGTCAGCGGTCCCAAGTTGTAATCACTTCTTCTCCGCGTCCCGCTTGTTCAGGGCTTTGATCAGCTCCACCATCTGGTCCACGTCAAGCTGTTTGCCGACGAACTTCCGGTCCTTGTCCACCAGGAAGAATTTAGGTGTGCTGTACACGTCCCAAGCCTCTGCGTAGTTCAAGCTTTCGATGGTGGTGAATTTGGGGATGAACTTGTAGGATGCGGTCTTGGCCTCGTTGTAGACATGCCAAGTGAGGCCCACGTTCGTCCAATCCAGGTCGTTGTCCCTGATGAACTTCTTCCAGTCCGCGAAGAGCGTGCTGTCGGTAGCTTTGGCCACGGCGAATACGCCTAAGTCCAACGGCTTCAATTTCTCCTTCCAATCCGTGTGGATCTGGGGGAGCACCTTCTTGCAGTGGCCGCAATGCGGATCCCAGAAGATGATGAGCACATACTTCTGGGGCATCTTGTAGTAACTGATCCAGTTCTGCTCGGTGGTGTCCGTCAGGATGATGTCCTTGGCCTGTGCGCCGATGATCAGCGGTGCCTCCTTGCGCGCGCGTTCGCAGAGCTTGTCCAACTTCTCCTTGTCCATCCATGTCGCGCGGCTCTTGCTGCCGTCGCTCGGGCAGTAGTAGGTCTGTGCCATGTGCACGAACACCGCGTCCATGCCCATGATGTCACTAGTCTCATACTTATAGGTGATGCCGTTAACGGCGAACTTGAACAGGTCACCGTTGTCGTCCATACGCCGGATCAGGTCGTCCGCGCACCTGTTTATGGTATCCGGTACTTGGGGCACCACTTTACCGATGTACTCGTCGAACTTGTTCTGGAATACCGGCGTGCGCAAGTTCCTTGGATCTTTCAGATCGGTGTTGTCCCAGAAGTGCGCCCGGTAGCTATAATAAGAGGCTGCACTGTCCAAGGTGCCGTCAGGCTTGCGCACCTCCGTATTCGGCGGCGCGATGCTCATCTTCACGATGCTCGCCACATAGGTGCCGGGATTATCCACCACCAGTTTTTTCTGGTAATCGTTGATCTCGGTCTCCAATTTCTTCAGCTTGTCCTTGAAGCCCGCCTTGGCGATGGGGTCCTCGGTGGCTTGCATCTTTCTGTTCACCTCATCGGCCTCGGCCTTTTTTTCACCGAGGTAGCGCACGTAGGTCTGGAACAGCTTGTTCTCCTCGGATTTTTGTACCACCAGATGCTCGTTCAGGGCGCCGGTGTCGCTCTTCATCTCCACCACCGGTTCGTTCAGGATGAACTCGAAGTATTTCGGCCCCGGGATCACTACGGCATATACGCCGGCCTTGTAGCCACTGGCTCTTTCGAAAACGGAAACACCCTTAGCATTGGCCACGGTAGTGTCCGAATAGTAGAGCTTGTTGCCGTAATAATTTGCGAGGTAAACGGTGTCGCGCGCCGAACCATCAATGGTGAATTGCAAGCGCCGTTTGTCCTGGGCCTGTGACATGCACGAGGTGGCAGCGAGCGCCAAGAGGAGAATGTTCTTCAACATGGGAGTCAAAAATAGGAGGGGGAACATCCCCATATGCGCCATTAACGATCATTTGACGCTTTCGCTGCGGAGGGAAAGCGCCTTGTAGCCTAGCGACAGGCCTACGCCTGCAGGGTCTTGAACTCGTTCGTCAAGTGGAATTCGATCTCCGGGTTGTTCCGCTTCTCCAGGTCGAGCATGTAGGCCGAAGGTGCCATGAAGACCGGGTTCTCGTCCTTGTCGTACACCACTTGGGTGTTCTTGATCCGGATGAACTCACGGAGCGCGGCAGGGTCGCTGCTGGTGAGCCAGCAGGCCTTGTACGCTTGAATGGTCTGGAAGGAGCACTCGGCTCCGTACTCATGCTCCAAGCGGTAGCGGATCACCTCGAACTGCAGTTCGCCCACGCAGCCGACGATCTTCTTGTTGCCGGGTTGCTGGGTGAAGAGCTGCGCAACACCTTCCTCGGTGAGCTGGCGGATGCCCTTGTCCAGCTGCTTGCTGCGCATGGGGTCCAGGTTCACCAGTTCCCGGAACATCTCCGGGGAGAAGGATGGAATGCCGCGGAAGTTGAAGGTGGCGCCCTCTGTGAGGGTATCGCCGATCTTGAAGTTACCGGTGTCGAAGAGCCCGATCACATCACCGGGCCAAGCTTCATCCACCAGTGTTTTCTGGGCCGCGAGGAAAGCGGTAGGGTTAGCGAAGCGGAGCGACTTACCCGAACGGACATTCTGGTAGAAGGTGTTCCGCTTGAAATGACCGGAGCAGATCCGCAGGAAGGCCACACGGTCCCGGTGGTTGGGATCCAGATTCGCGTGGATCTTGAAGATGAACCCACTGAAATCCTTCGCCTCGGGGGCGATCATTCCTTGGTCGGTCTCCCGTGGGCCGGGCGGCGGCGCGATGCGGACGAAGGTGTCCAGTACCTCGCGAACACCGAAGTTGTTGAAAGCGCTTCCGAAGAAGACCGGTGCCAGCTCACCACGGCGATAAGCTGCGAGGTCCAACGGGTCATATACCCCGTTCACCAGTTCCACGTCGTTGCGCAACTCGGTGGCGGGTTCGCTACCAATGAGCTTGTCCAAGCGGGGATCGGCGAGGTCCTTGATCTGTTCGCTGGTGATCTCCTTCTTGGTCTTGCTGGCTTCAAAAAGCCGGAGGTCATGGTCGTACAGGTCGTACACCCCTTGGAAAGTGGCGCCCACACCGATGGGCCAGCTCAAAGGCCGCACGCGGATCGAGAGCTTCTCCTCGAGTTCGTCGAGCAGGGAGAAGGGGTCAAGGCCTTCAAGGTCCAGTTTATTGATGAAGATGATCACGGGTGTGTTGCGCATCCGGCATACTTCCATCAGTCGCTCGGTCTGTGCCTCCACGCCCTTGGTGGAATCGATCACCAGCACCACGCTGTCCACTGCGGTGAGTGTGCGGTAGGTGTCCTCCGCGAAGTCCTTGTGGCCGGGGGTGTCCAGAAGGTTCATCAACGTGCCCCCGTACGCGAAGGTCATCACCGAGGTGCTCACGGAGATGCCCCGTTGCCGCTCGATCTCCATGAAATCGCTTGTGGCGCCCTTGCGGATCTTGTTGCTCTTCACCGCCCCGGCCGTCTGGATCGCACCGCCATAGAGCAGGAATTTTTCCGTCAGCGTGGTCTTGCCGGCATCGGGGTGGCTGATGATGGCGAACGTGCGCCGTTTGGCTATTTCTTCGTGCTGGCCCATGTGCGGAAAACGGCCGCAAATGTAGCGTCCTATCGGCACCGCTTCCGGACATGTTCAACCCTGATCTACTTTCGACCCCCTTGCGCTGAATGCAAGTACCCCCTCCATGAAACGTGTATTGCTTGCCTTGGTCCTGACCTTGCCGATGCTGGTATCAGCCCAACTGAACCCCGTTCGTATTGCTCTGCACAATTGGGCCACAGGGCTCAACAAACCCGTCTGGCTGACCAATGCGGGTGATGATCGGCTCTTCGTTGTCCAACGGCAAGGGACTATCAAGATCATCACCGACAGCATGCAGGTGCTGCCAACGCCGTTCCTCAACATCACTTCCTTGGTGAACAGCGGCCAGGACGAACAAGGCCTGCTCGGCTTGGCCTTCGATCCGGGTTATGCCACCAACGGTTTTTTCTATGTCTACTACATCCATGGAAGCGGTAGCGGATCAAGCCGTCTCTCCCGGTTCCATGTGAGCGCCGACGCGAACGTCGCGGACCCGTCGAGCGAAGTGGTCCTGTTAACTGTGGCACAACCTTACTGGAACCACAACGGAGGATGCCTGCAATTCGGACCGGACGGTTATCTGTATTGCGGTTTTGGCGACGGGGGAAGCGGTAACGACCCCAGTGGGAATGGCCAGAATTTCAGCACTGTGCTGGCCAGCATGATCCGGATCGATGTTTCCCAGCATGACTCAACTTTTGCCATTCCGCCGGACAATCCATGGGTGAACACGCAGGACACACTGCCGCAGATCTGGGCAAAGGGCCTGCGCAATCCTTGGCGCTACAGCTTCGACCGCCTTACCGGGGACATGTGGATCGGCGATGTGGGGCAAGGCACATGGGAAGAGGTGGATTTTTGGCCGGCTGGTGATAACAGTGGCCCCAACTTCGGCTGGCGCTGCCGCGAAGGGTTCGTTGCCACGCCGGATGTCAGTCAATCCGGATGTGCGGCTTCCGGACCGTTTGTGCAGCCGATCGCCGCTTTCAACCATACCACGCAGGGATGGTGCGCTGTCATTGGCGGATACGTCTATCGTGGCCCTAGCTTCCCGCACCTTTATGGTAAGTACATGTTCACCGATTACTGCAATGGTGATTTCCTCTCCATCGGTGCCAATAATGTATTGGACACCCTCTTGATGACGACAAACTTCGGCTACTCAGCCTTCGGGGAGGACCTTGCGGGGGAGATGTACATCGTCGATGTGGAGAACAACAACGTGAAGAAGATCGTCGACGCTTGTCCGATGCCGGACCCCGTGGTCAGCTTTGACGGACAGACCCTGACCAGCACGACCGCCAACAGCTGGCAATGGGTGCTTAATGGTTTCGCTGTTAGCGGGGCTACCGCGCAGAGCTACGTGCCTCAGGCCAATGGCTATTACCAGGTCCGCGCGAACTTCGGCGGGCCATGCTTGCTGCTTTCGGACACCATCGAGGTGGTCAACACAGGGGTGCACGAGAGCGGGGAGTTCCGCCCAGCGATCTATCCACAGCCCGCCACTTCAACGCTTGAACTGAGGTCGGATGACCTGTCCAAGCCCACGTTCGCGGTGGACCTCGTGGATGCAGTAGGGCACACTGTAGCGACATTCAGATGGGCAGGCACGGAGCCGACCCTGACCGTCAATGTGGCCGATCTGGCACCGGGCAGCTACGTATTGCGTGGCAATGATGGCGGTGCCCAGCGGTGGGCGCGCATGGTGATGGTGAAGCACTGAGCAGCTGAGCATTTCCGCTTGGTGATCAGTGGCAGAACAAGGGCCACATCCTTTTCGCGCCCTTGCATCCATTGGAGTAAGGCGTGAATAGGCTGCCAGTGGTTGTTCATGGATCGTCCGCACCTTCCAGAGGGCAAGCACTATTCTGATAGGCTGAACTGACTCAGGATCTGGTGGTATTAAAACGAGGATGATCCACTCGAACCTTTTGATCGGAGCTACGCCATTCCTGACAAAGAGCTTCAAGTGTAAAGCACGAAGGGCCGCCTCATTCGAGGCGGCCCTTCAGCGTTAGGAAGTAGGTGGTTTACTTGATGATGCTCAACCGTTGCACAGTGGTCTTGCCATTGACGGTGATATTCACCAAGTACACGCCGCTGGCGATCTCGCTCGGCAGGTCGAGGATAGTGGTGAAGCGCTCGCCGCTGTTCCCGAACTCCTTGGCGAGGATCTGCTTACCATAGAGGTCAAGGATGTTCACGGTGATCTGCTGATCCGCGTCCTCGATGTCGTTGATACTCAGGTTCACTTGGCCATCATGTACGGGGTTCGGCCACATCGTCGCTGTAGTGTTGGACTGTGCCATGCTCGCTGCTGGGCGCTGGGCGCTGCCGGGTGTGTTGTCGATGGTGATGGTACAAAGGTCTCCGCAGAATCCGCTGTAGACCCCACCCACCTTCACGTTCACCTGCACATTGTAGGTCGAGCCATTGACCAAAGGCGGAGCGACGCTCGCGTTCCACTTCAGCTGCAGGATGTAAGTGCTGCGGATGAAAGTCTCATCATATCCCTCGCCGGGGATGGAGATGCGGAACTGGTATTCCGATGCACCCGATACCGGTTGAGCATAGATGAAGCTGTTGTTGGTGCTGGGGTTGAATGCACGCGTTTCGTTGCAGGAGTGTCCATACTGCGGCGCGCTGATCAGCTCGGTGCAAGGCACTACCGGCGACATGCCTACCTCGCAGCCACCACCGAAGTGAGCCTCAGCTATCGGTCCTGCTGCATTGTTACGGGCGCGGACGAAGTACTTCACCCCGGGTGACAATGGGCTGGTCATCATCTGGTTGAAGCGCACCTTGTTGGTGTTCACCGTGATGCGACGGATGAATCCGGCATCGGGATGGGAGAATTCGAACTGGTTGCTCGTCGCTCCCGGTGCATTGGTGCAGTACACGTTGCTGTTCATCGAGAAGGTGAAGATCCCGCAGGATTTCTCAGCGATATGCGTGTTTCCCGGAGGCAGGCAGAAGCTGTGATCATAGTAGCTCGGGTTCGCCGGGCTATAGCTGGGTGAGGATGCTCCATCCACGGCCACATCGAAGCGGTCGCGCAGCAGGACCCTTCCGTTGGGCCTGCGAAGTTCCCAATACCCGTTCCCATTGGCGCAGCAGAGGCCATCCCCAAAGCTGTCATACAAGTGGAAGGTGAAGCAGTTGCCGAATTCGAGCGGCAAGCAAAGGGACGTGCTGATCAGCGTGTTCGCCTGTGCGGCGGTGTAAGGTCCACCATTCACAGTGTTCATGAATTGCTCATCGTTGATCTCCCAGGTCAGGCCTTGGTTGATGTTGGCATCGAGCTGGATCTTCACGATCAAAGCTTCACCGCCCACGTCCACGCCGATGCTCTTGCTATCATTGGTCGCAATGTCATCGTTCACGCCGTTGGGCAGGCTGGTAGAGATGGTCAGGGTCTGGCCCATTCCGGCCTCGGCAGGAACCGTGGGCAGGGTGATGTTCGCGGAAGCTCCGTAGGCGAGGTTGCCCGTCCAGTTGTAGGTGTGGGATACACCGCCGGAAAGACCGTAGGTGATCTGCACGCTCGTGAGGTCGTTGTCGCCGTTGTTGAGCAGCGTCACCTGCGGAGCCATGCTGGACCCGCAGAATAGGCCCGGCGCCGGATCAAGGATGGCGGTGATGGCCGCATCGTCATGTGCAGGATTCTGCATCATCAGGCCGAAGGTCCCGCTCACGCCTGATCCACCGGTGTTGTACACCAGCAAGCGGTAATCCGTATTCGGTGTCAACACGTGGACGGAGGTTCCGGCAGCATCGCTCAAGGCCAGATCGGGTTGTTCGGCACCCAGTCCGGAGCAAACCCCGGTGAAGAGGGCCATGTCCAAGATGCTGGCGGTGTACTGGCTGTTCTGGCTATTGTCCAGCAAGGTGATCACCGCATGCCGGTATGGGCCAGGGTTGAAGGTGAACCAGACGCCTTGCACGGGCATGGTGCCTGAGATCGAAGTAGGGGCATCCACCGTGGCGCATGAGTTGGTGTACTCGGCGGATGTTGCCGTGCCGCCCACCACTGTGAAGCTGATAACCGCAGCATTGGAGCACAGATCATTGGCAGGTGGGGTGCAGATAGCACCACAGATGAGCGTCAGTTGGTAGGTACCTTCGGAGGTGCCTGAGCCATTCACCGCGATCCAGTAGGTACTCCCAGCATTCGCATTGAAGGTCACTGAGCTCGTACCTCCAACACATCCGGGGCTGTCATCCACCATGCTGACGCAACTCAGACCGTTACAATCCGCTCCGGCGAACACGGAGATGCGGGTATCGAAGGTCGCTTGCCCGCAGGTACTCAAGGTCACGGCCTCGTCGGTGGTGGCCGTGAACTTCCACCAGTTCTGGCCGCCTGTGCTGGCTGCACCATTGAAGGGGCAGGCATTTGCGGGCATGCTTTGGGCTACGCCAGCGGTCTTTCCCCAAAAGGTATCACCGCATTCCATTGGGAAAGCTGTTGCGCACGTGTTGTGCACGGGAACTACGAATACAGTGTAATCCTCCGCTTCACTGTTGTTTGCATTGCCGCATGCAGAAACAGACGTCCCGCTTGCAGTGCGAATTCGCATAATGGTACGGCCTCCCACCGCGATCAAAGGCACGGTCACGTTGGCGGGGGAATTGCTCGTGACACCAGCACCTAAAGCCACTGTACCTAGATCAAAGGACTCGGAAGCTTCGAACGTTCCGTTCTGGTTCCAGTCGATCCATGCTTTTGTTGTTGCGACAGCAAAGCCTGGGGCATTTGCAGTTACCGTGAGCGGATAGCTTTCACCTGCATATACGACAGTGCTCATAGCGCTGTAATCGTTGTATGCGGGGTTGCTACTTGAGCTGTTATTGATCGTGTTGAAGGTCACGTTCGTGATCCCCGTGGCGTTATTGCTATTCGCCGTGGCTGCGCAATAGCATGCCGCACCATTGGCGCTCGGCGTTACCGAAATGGGATCGCTCGTGCCCGAATTGCCCGAGCAGGTAACGACCACCCGGTACCAAGTGTGTACGTAAGTGTTGGTGACTTGCGTAGCCGCAGTGCCCAGGCCATTGTTGCCGAAGGGCCCTCCAGCACCGGTCGTGCTACTTTGCCATTGATAGGTCAGCCCAACGTCCGTGGAAGGGTACTCAACACCAAGGGTGAAGTTGGAACCGTTGCAAGGGGCAATGTGCGTGCTTGTGGTATTGCCTGGATAAGGTGTTCCACTGCAGGGTACTTGCACATGCACGTTCACCGTATAATCCTCCGCCTCACTGCTGTTCAGATTGCCGCATGCGCCGGGTGATGAAGCGCCTGCTCTAACACGCATCGTCGTAGGACCTCCTAAAGCGGTCAGGGGCACGGCGATGTTCAATGGGGAGCCACTGCTGGGTCCTGCCGCAGCGGTTAAAGTAGTGGCCAGTGAACCAAGGTCGTACGTCTCCGAAGCTTCAAATATTCCGTTCTGGTTCCAATCGATCCAGGCCTTCACGCGCACGGTGCTGAACAAGTTGGGGGCGTTCACGCTCACCGATAGCGCATAGCTATCGCCGCCGTTCACCGTGGTGCTTTGGGAAGTGTAGTTGCTGTAGGCAGGATTACCTGTGGAAGTATTAGCGATCGTATTGAAGGACACCTCTGTGATCCCTGTGGCATCGTTACTCGAGGCCGTGGCCGCGCAATAGCAGGCAACGGTAAGGGTCGGGGTCACCAATACGGGCGTGCTATATCCCGTGAAGCCGCTACATGTGATCGCGATCCGGTACCAAGTAGCCACTCCCGGCAGGGTCACCTGCGTTGGTGTCGTGCCCAAGCCATTGTCGGCGAAGGGGCCGCCAAACCCCGAGGTGCTGCTCTGCCACTGATAGCTCAAGCCTGCACCGGTCACTTGCTGATCGAAACCGAGCGTTACACTACTTCCCGGACAGGGAGTCGCAGTGGTGGCTGTAGTGTAGCCTGGATACGGTATACCATTACAAGGCGGAGGGACTACAACGTTCAAGCTATAGTCTTCAGCCTCACTGTAGTTATTGTTTCCGCAAGCGGAAGGCGCAGTGTTGTATGTCGCCCGAACCCGCATGAACGTGCTGCCGGGGGCCGCAGTAACGGGAACCAGGATCGTGAAAGGAGACCCGTTCGGAGCGCCATCACCTGCGTTCGTGACCGATCCCAGATTGTACTCTTCGGTACCCTCAAAGGTGCCGTTCTGGTTCCAGTCGAACCAAGCTTTGACATAGACTGTATAGTTTCCAGCAGTGTTCACCCGGACGGCAAGTGGATAACTACCTCCTTGGTCCACCGAAGTGGATTGCCCACTGTAATCCGTGTAAGCAGGCGATCCACTGGAGGAATTGTTGATCGTGTTGAAAGTCACGTTCGTTACGCCAGTAGCGTCATTCGTACTAGCAGTAGGAGTGCAATAGCAAGCTGAGGAAAGACCGGGTGTCACCAAAACCGGTGTGCTGTAACCTGTATTTCCGCTGCAGGTCATGGCGATGCGGTACCATGTGGCCACGCTGGGAGTGGTCACTTGTGAAATTGCGGTGCCTAAGCCATTACTGTCAAACGAGCCCGCCGCATTGGTGGTGCTGCTCTGCCATTGGTACGAGAGGCCAGCATCGATCGATTGGTTCTGAAAGTCCAGGGTAACGGAAGCTCCGGGGCAAGGTGTAGCATCACTGACCGTGGTGTTACCAGGGTTCGGAGTGCCGCTGCAGCCGGGGAGTGGGATCACATTGATCGTATAATCCTCTGCCTCGCTATTGCTGAGACTACCGCATGCGCCGGGGGCAGTACCCTGAGTCGTGCGGATCCGCATCCGCGTAGTTCCGGTGGCTGCCGATGCCGGCACGATGATGTTCAAAGGAGAGTTGCTCGTTAAGCCCGTCGACCCGAAATTACCAGATGCGCGGGTTCCCAAAGCATAAGCTTCCGATGCGTCAAAAGTGCCGTTCTGGTTCCAGTCGATCCATGCCACGGCTGTATTTGTTTTCGAACTGAAGAAGCCACCTGTAGCATTGATCGTCACGGACAGCGCATGGGTTGAGCCTAGATAGACGGTGGTGGATTGCCCGGTGAAGTCCGTGTACCCGGGGCTGCTGGATGATGAGTTGTTGATCGTATTGAATACGACGTTGGTGATACCTGCAGCACCGCTCCCAGTGGCCGCACAATAAGTCTGGGCACTGACCTGGCCTGCCGCAAAAATTAGCAGCATGAAACCTACCGCGGCCCTGAGCCAGATCCGGAGTGGCTGAAGAGGAGTTTGCGTTATTGCCATTTTAAGGGGAGTTTGTGTGCTTGTGTTGCCTTTAGTAAGCCTATGACGAATAGGTTACCTGTCTCGATGAATGACCGTTTACTATCAACGAGTGCAATATTACGGTCCTTTAAGAAAGGATGTCAAGTGAATGACATCCCCATTTTTGGGTATATTTTCTTGTCAAGTTGCTCAGCGCCTACATTCCTTGGGATCTGGATCCTCTGGAATATTCCCGGTCCATGGTTCCGCACTCGTTTCCCTATCCAAGGCTTTCCTTTACAGACGCTATGCACTGTTATGCTCAAACTTCAGCTTCCCACCGATCCCCGCTGGGCCGAATTGGCCAAAGAGGACCTGCGGACCTTATTGATCGATCATGCTTGGTGCGAGCACAAGGCAGCCAGTAACGCGATGTCGATCATCGTCCGCAACCCAGGGCTTACTGACCTGGTGGAGGCGCTCACGAGCATTGCCGAGGAGGAGATCGCCCACTTTGGTATGGTGGTGACGCGGATCCGAGAACGCGGTTGGGAGCTCACGCCTGAACGAAAGGATAGTTATGTGAACGAGTTGCTCACCTTCGTCAAGAAGGACGGCCGCAGTGAAGAGCGCTTGGTGGACCGGTTGCTCTTCTCGGCCATGATCGAAGCCCGCAGTTGCGAGCGGTTCAAGATGCTCAGTGAGACCGCGGAGGATCCCGAACTGCGTGGGTTCTATCGGGAACTGATGATAAGTGAGGCAGGGCACTACACCACGTTCATAGGCTTGGCTCGAACGCATGGGGCAGGCGTGGATGTGGATGTGCGCTGGAAGGAGTTCCTTGAGTTTGAGGCAGGAGTGGTTGGCCGCTATGGCGCCACTGCTGAAATGCATGGCTGACACGCCGAACAGGAATGAAGGGAGAACGGATGATGTCCTTGAAAGAGGCAGGAAGGGAGGTGACTGCTGAATGCCTCTGCATCGGGGATGAGTTGTTGATCGGCCAGACCCTCGACACGAACTCTGCATGGATGGGGCAGGAGCTGGGGTTGTCCGGGATCCGGTCCATTCGTACGCGAGTGGTAGGGGATAGTGAGGAGGTGATCTTGGATGCGTTGGCCACCGTTCGAGCGGACATAGTGCTGATAACCGGTGGGTTGGGACCTACCAAGGACGATATCACGAAAAGGTGCTTATGTGAATTCTTCGGCACCCACTTGGTGCGGAATGCGGAAGTAGAGGCACGTGTGACCGGCTTATTTACGCGAATGGGGAGACAGGCCAGGGAGGTGAAGCCTGCCGACCTGGCCCAAGCCTTGCTTCCTGAGAGTTGCACCGTGCTTCCAAATGAACTGGGTACCGCGAGTGGCATGTGGTTCGAGCGTGAAGGCCGTGTGTTTGTGAGCATGCCAGGCGTGCCCTATGAGATGAAGGGCATCATGCAGAACAGCGTTCTGCCCAAGCTGCGGGCCATGTTCAACCCTCCAACCATCGTACATCGCACCGTCCTGACCACCGGGATGGGTGAAACGCTATTGGCTGAATTCTTGGAGGAATGGGAGAACAACTTGGCCGGGGAAGGCATCCATTTGGCCTACCTTCCATCCCCGGGACTCGTGAAACTGCGGCTGAGCACCTATGCCGGTGCGGAACCGACTGAAGCTATGGAACGTGTGGACCGGCAAGTTAAACTGCTGCATGGCTTGATCCCGGATCTGATCTATGGTGAAGGACGACAGCTATTGGAGGAAGTGATCGGTTCACAATTGAAGGATCTTGGCCACACCTTGGCCTTGGCGGAAAGCTGCACGGGTGGCTATCTCAGCCATCTGGTCACGTCCGTCCCCGGAAGTTCGGCCTATTATATCGGCGGTGTGGTGAGCTATGCGAACGCGGTGAAAATGGTGGAACTGGGCATCCCGAGCGATATGCTGGAGCTGAACGGCGCGGTTAGCCAGCCGGTGGTGGAGCGCATGGCTGAGGGGGTGAGGAATGCGTTGAAAAGCGATTGGGCTGTGGCCACCACCGGGGTTGCGGGACCTGATGGTGGCACCCCTGATAAGCCAGTAGGCACAGTGTGGCTCGCAGTGGCAGGGCCCAATGGCGTGGTGTCCAGCAAGGGCGTATTCATGGGCACCCGGGACCTGGTGATCCGCCGGTCCGCGGTCGCCGCGCTGAATATGTTACGTAAGCAGTTGCTCCTTGGGCAGCAGGAGCCTCCCGCCCGGTCCAACTGATTTTAATGTGCGTAGCGATTTTTCCATTACTTTCGCCGCCCGAAATCGAATAGCCATGTCACGCATTTGCCAGATCACCGGAAAGCACGTCATCACCGGTAACTCGGTCAGCCACTCCAATCGCAAGACCCGCCGCACCTTTGCGCCCAACTTGCAGGAGCGGAAATATTTCATCCCTGAGGAGAACCGCACCGTGAATCTGCGCGTGAGCGCTGCCGGAATGCGTACGATCAGCAAGATCGGCATCCAAGAGGCCCTCAAACGCGCCAAGGCGAAGGGCTTCCTGAACGCTTGACCCTGTTCCCAAGTGTCGCCGAAAGGCGCTGTGGTCCATCCACAGCGCCTTTCGGCGTTTTTCTGTAGGTGCCACCTTGGCCAAAAGATGCGGGTATCCTATCCGGGATACATTTGGGCCATGCGTGAGCGAAGCCTCTGGATATTCACCGTTTGTGCTGCCCTCATTGCGATCCCCGGCCTTATCGGTGTCATGCGGCTGGACCATCTTGCCCTGCACATGGCCGTTAACCGGTACCATGCGCCATGGGTGGACCTGTTCTTCACCTATTTTACGGAGATGGGCAACGGTTTGGTGCCCACTGCGGTGGCGTTGCTCCTGCTCTGGAAAAGTTGGCGTTCGTTCCTGATGGTAGGGCTTAGTGCCCTGCTCAGCGCCATCGTTGTCCAGTCCCTGAAGCACTTCCTTTTTGAGGATATCGACCGGCCAGCCATGTTCCTGGACCGTATGCCCGGCCTACACGTGGTGGCAGGCATGGACCTTCACAACCACTTCAGCTTCCCGAGCGGGCATTCCACCACGGCATTCAGCATGTGCGCGGCATTGGCGGTCGTAGTGGGGAAACCGGTACCTGCGATCCTGTTAGCGGTATTAGCGGCCCTGCTCGCCTTTACCAGAATATACCTCTCGCAACATTTCACGGAGGATGTGCTGGCAGGTGCTTTCGTGGGTACGGTGGTGACGATCGGCGTCTACTACCTGCTCTACCGAACGGCTTGGGGCAAACGTGCCGCTCTGGATCGTGGGCCGTTCCGGCCTTTGGAACAATAGCGAACACCTGTTGCCTATCTATGTCGAGAGAGATGCACGGTGGGTCGTAACCTACTTACCGTCGTATGTGATCCGGTAGATCATGTCCGCGGAATCATCGCTCAGCAACATCGAGCCGTCCGGAAGTTCCAGCAGGTCCACCGGCCGTCCCCATGCGCTGTTCCCGTCCAACCAGCCTTCGGCGAAGATCTCCGTGGTGGCAGTGCCATCACCCTTGGGGAAAGCCACGGCAATACGGTACCCGATCGGGGTGCTACGGTTCCATGATCCGTGCTCCGCGATGAAGATGGCATGCCGGTACTTCTGCGGGAACATCGAGCCCCGGTAGAACTTCATGCCCAATGCGGCCACGTGAGGCCCGAGCAATGCCGCCGGCGGGGCATAGTCAGAGCAATTCTTTCCCTTGCCGAACTCGGGGTCGAGGATGTCACCTTGATGGCAGAAGGGATAGCCGAAATGCTGGCCCACGGTTTTGAGGTGGTTGAGTTCATCATTGGGCACATCGTTGCCCAGCATATCACGCCCGTTATCGGTGAACCAGAGCGAGCCGTCCTTCGGGTCCCAGTCGAAGCCTACGCTGTTGCGCACGCCATGAGCTATGACCTCCATGTTGCTTCCATCCGGATCCATTCGCGTGATGGAGGCGAAGACGCTGTCCGCGCTGAGGCAGATGTTGCAGGGCGCACCCACCGGCACATAGAGCTTGCCGTCCGGACCGAAGGCGATGTATTTCCAGCCGTGGTGCTCCTTATCAGGGTATTTGTCGTAGACCGTTACGGGAGCGGGTGGATCCCCGAGCCTATCCCCGATGCCGGGCAATTTGACGATCTTGCTTACGGAGCTGACGTACAGGTCGCCGTTGTGCCAAGCCACGCCCACGGGCATGTTCAGCTTGGTGGCGATGGTGAACAGGGTGTCGGCGGTTCCGTCGTCGTTCCGGTCACGGAGGGCATAGACATTTCCCGCGCTCCGGGAACCCACGTACACCGTACCATCCGACCCGAGGCTCATGCCCCGTGCGTTCGTGACGTTGCTCGCATAGACCGACAGATGGAAACCAGGCGGCAGAGTGATATCGTGTGGAAGAGGTGTGCCGCCGAACAAGGTGGGTCTGCAAACCCCTCCCGTGAGCAGGAGCGCAGCAAGAGGGAGCAGTCGGAAGGTCGTGAAGGTCATGGTCATTCGTGAAGTGGTGTAGGCACAACGAGCACTGGGAAGTGGTTGGCTCGAAGCACATCATCGCAAGTGCTACCCATGAAGGCTTTGGCCAATCCGCGCCTTCCATGGGTCCCCATTATGATGATGTCAGCTTTTAGGCGATCGGCTTCAGCAAGGATCGTTTCCACCGTCGCACCCATCACAAGTAGTGGTTGGGCGTCTATCCCTTTCGCTGAAAGCTCGGAAGTGATCCGGTGCAGTTCTGCGCGCTCCTCGCGCAACGTGTCCGCCCGCACATCGCGGATGTACTGAGGGCCGGGCTCGTATCCGACAAAATCCGGGTCCGGTGCGGCCACGTGAAGTACCCACAGCTTTGCTTCCAGCGCGCGGGCCAATGCCGTGGCATGTTCCAGTACACTGCCTGTCTCTGCCTTGAGGTCGAGAGGGGTGAGGATGTTCTTCATGTGTGAATCGCCGAAGCCCGGCGGAGGCGTTGATGATGTGGGTGACTTTGGAAAGGTAGCCGGGGAGGTTTGAAAATAAAAACGGCGGTCCTTGGGACCGCCATTTTCATGCCATTACAAGGTTAAGGCCTATGATACCATTTCCAATTCGGGGGAAAGGACCAAGCGGTCGTAATGTTGCTTGCGCAGTTTCCCGCTGCTTTGGAAGAACCAGTCCTTCAGTCCGTAGTGGTAACCACGACGCAACCCACTGTGGTGCGTGCCCAGCAATTTCTTCTTACCGCTCAGTTTCTGGAGTGAGCGCGTCAGGAATGCCTCAACCTCCACGGTTGTGAGGGCCGGCTCATGTTTGTTGGCCCAAGCTGTCGCATATTCCAACATCTCCTCCTTTGGCAGGAGCCTGCCTGTGGAATTGATGGCATTCAGGATCACATTGTCCCAATCGTTCAAGGAACGTTCCTTGCGTTCGCGTTTTTTCGGCCTGCCGGGTTTCCCGGGTGCCTTGGCAACAACTTCATTCTTCCGGGGGCGACCGGGACCGCGCTTCACCACCCCTTCAGCTGTTGTCTTTGTGACACTGGACAACGCAGGAGCATTCCCTTTCTCCTTTTTCAGGTCTGTGATAGTCTGCCTGACCAAGCCCAACTGGAAGTTCAACCTCCGTCGTTCAGCGCGATAGTGGTTGAGGAGCTGGTCAACGTCCTTTTCGCTCAAGCGTTTTTTCGCCATTTGATAATCCTTTTAGATGTGTTTCCTTTTGGAGCGGCACAAAAGTACAAAGGGCCACACAATCCCACGAGGATATGTACATCATTTTGGCATAATTGAACATCTTCCCTATATAACTGTGATCAACTTGCTATCAGGAGATTCGACCAGTGTTCCAATATTGTCGATATAGTGGCCTTTTTGTAGCACCAACGCGCTTATATCGGTGATTAAATTTTCGGAACAGGCGATAAGCAATCCACCACTTGTCTGAGGATCGTTCAATATCATCATGCGCTCCATTGTTCCTGCTCCATCCACTTTACCGGCAAGGCTTTTCCAATTCCGCAATGCGCCGTCCGCGTAGCAACCCTCTTTCACATAGGCCAAAGCTTCGGGGATCACCGGAATGTCTGCATATACCAACCTGGCCTTCAGGTTGCTGCCTTGGCACATCTCGGTCAAGTGTCCGAGCAGTCCGAAGCCGGTGACATCGGTAAGTGCGTGGACACCAGGCATTTCACCAAGTTCCGCCCCGATGCTATTGGCCCGGACCATGATATCCCGTGCGATATGCGAATGTTCCGGACGCAATATCCCACGCTTCTGGGCTGTGCTAAGAATTCCCACGCCCAACGGTTTGGTGAGCAGCAGTACGTCCCTGGCACGGGCGCCATCGTTGCGTTTGATGTTGGTGATCTTCACCTCGCCGGTCACGGCCAGACCGAAAAAAGGTTCAGGTGCATCGATGCTGTGCCCTCCTGCCAAGGGGATGCCGCAGTCATGGCAGGCTTGGCGACCTCCCTCCACCACACGTGCGGCCAATTCAGCTCCGAGCTTTTCCAGAGGCCAACCCAGAATGGCCACCGCCATCAACGGCTTGCCGCCCATGGCATAGACATCACTGATGGCATTGGTGGCCGCGATACGACCGAAATCGAATGCATCGTCCACAATGGGGGAGAAGAAGTCCGTAGTGCTGATCAAAGCACGCCCATCGCCGAGGTCATAAACGGCGGCATCATCGCGACTTTGGTAGCCGACAAGAAGCCGCGGATCAGGCAGTGTGCCCAGTTCGCTGGCCAGTATCTTTTCCAGATCCGCCGGTGCGATCTTGCAACCGCAGCCAGCCCCGTGGCTGTGCTCGGTAAGCCGGACGTCAGTGGTTTTTGCTTCGCTCATCTTCCAGTAGTTTCAAGGCAAGTTCAGGGTGGCTCAATGAACCCGCAGGCAGGATGCGTGTTTTCTGCGGGTCACGGGCCGCCAGACCGCGGGCGTAGGTTTTGTCGTAATACGTCAGGGTGATCACCGCCACGCGATGCAGGTCGCCCGACTCCAACGCCTCCAGGGCTTCCTTCGCATTTTGCGGTCCCAATCTCTTCTGTATCCTTAGTGTGGCCGCGGCCAGTTCTTCCTTTGGGAATGCCCCATAGTCGTTGACCAGCCTTGCCGCTCTTTGCTCCACCGGCATATCTATGAAATGCACCGTCCGGTTTCGCATCTGTGCGAAGAACGTATCGGGGATCTTTACGTGCCCCACCAATTGGCTTTCATCTTCCACCCAGATCGGCCGTTCAGGATGTAGCCGGAACAAGGCATTCCAGATCAGGTTCTCGAACTGCTCCGTAGTGGGTTGTTCCTTTTCTCCTATGCCGCCATAGGAAGAGCCCTTGTGGTGGGCCAAGCCTTCGAGATCCAAGATCTGTTCACCTTCCTGTTGGAGAAGACCTAAAAGCTCTGTCTTTCCGGTGCCAGTGAATCCTCCGAGCACTTCCAGCTTCCACGGCAACGAGAATGACGCAAGCACAAGATCCCGGAAGGCCTTGTATCCCCGCTTCAGGACAAGGACCTCCGTGAAGCCTGCCTTCTCCAGTAGCCAAGCAACACTGGCGCTCCGTTCACCGCCGCGCCAGCAATGCACGCCGATCTTGCCTTCCGGGGCCAATTCGCGGGCTTGTTCCACGATCCCGGCCATTTTCGGCCCAATGATGCGCAGGCCCTCCAGCATGGCGGCGTCCCGACCGGTCTGTTTGTACAAGGTCCCTACGACTGCACGTTCCTGATCGGTGAAAAGTGGGACACTGGATGCGCCCGGAATATGACCTCGAAGGAATTCCCCCGGCGAACGAACATCGATCAAGGGCACACGGTCAGAAAGGAACCGATCAATAGGGACTGGAAGTGGCACGGGACAAAATTAGGTCAGGTCATCGTGGTGTCCGTTCGGCGGAGCTTTCAGGCCCGATCACATGGGTGGCAAGAGACCATCATGCATAAACCCAGAGGCCGGGTAACCCGGATCAGGATCGATCCTACAGAGATCCATGACGACCTAAGAACGGAACTCTTCGCCCAGGTCAGTCAAGTCGCCTACACCCTCTACCGTGGATTGTTGTAGTTGTCCATGACCTGGCCGCGTTCCACACCACCGTCGGCATTTCCGGGGACGAGCATGTCCAGCCAGGTATTGTTGTTGAGTTCACCTGGCATATCGGACGTCAACAAGGTCCAGCAAGTGGTGGACCGCTCGGGCTGATAGAATACAAAGCGCCGATCCGAATACCGCCCAGCACGATAGTAATGCCAGATCATATACGGCAGGGCCGAGGTGCTGTTGGCCCGATCCACCACGGTGTTCGGTGCCCCATAGCGCAGGTAGATGTAGCCTTGGTCGCTCTGGTAACCGGGCTTGTTCCGGCACCCGAACTTCTTGTTGACATAGTTCACCGCCTGCAGGTAACGTTCCCATGCCGCTTTGGGGTCGCTGGGTGCTCGGTTGTACCAAAAGGTGTACATCAGCTGCCGCATCAGGTCGGGCTTCTTGTCCTTCCAGCGGTCGTCGATCATTTTCCGCTCCAACTCCTCGGCCACGGGGCGCATGGAGCTCAGGTATTCCGCCAGTGTATCCGCATCGGTATAGGCATCCGTAAAATTCGGGCCCAGTTCACCCGCGACGATCGTCGCAGGGTCATAGGCGATCGGGTTGTAGCGCTGGAAGAACTGGGTCTTACTCTCAACCAACGAATCGTTGCGGTCACGCACTTCCACGGCCAGCAGATAGTTGCCGGTGGGCAGTTTGCTGACGCCGAACTCCATTCCAAGCGGGACGACGGTATCCGCTTTCAGCCTTTGCACACTTCTGAAGCTGCCGGCCACATGCTTTGTCTCGTACTCCTCGATCTGCGTCACCGCCAAGAACGGCCCACCCTTGCCGAACTTTTCGATCGTTCCATACACCTCCGCATAGAAGCCGAGCTTGTCGGTGCTCGCGGGGTAATACGTGCCAGGGAAAGGAGTCGGGCTTTCGCCCTCTTTACCTTGGATCATGAACATGATGTCGGAGATGGACACGGCTTGCGTGCGTGCGGGCACCACCAAGGGGATGTTCACGTAGGTGCGAGCGGTGTCCGCGATGTTCTGGTCGTGCAGTTCCACGGAGAGGGAATAGCTGCCGGGCTTGAGGACGAAGTGTTCCTGATGGATGAAGTCGCCTTGCAGCGTATCAGCACGTTCCGGCGAACGCACAAGGGTCTTGCGGAAATCCACGATCTGGCCGTTCTGTTCCACGACCGTCAACGCTTCCACTTTTGCTTGTTGGAAACCGCGCTCATCCATGGTCCAGAGCGCCGTATTGCCGATCACCGAGATGTTCACGTCCACCCGGTCACCGAGGCCAGGTGCGTTGAAACGCTTGGCCTCCACAACGGCATCGAGCTGCGATTGGGAGAAGGCCGTGGCCGAAAGGACCAAGGTTGCGAAGAGAGCGGAACCCCATTTCGTCATGCCTCAAAGTTAACCGCTATGGCCTGTTTGCAATGACCGGTGGTCGTTCCGGAGGTTCCGTTGGCCGTGCAGGCCGATCCTGTGGACCGCGCACGCCGGACCTACCTTCGCGGCCTTTCAAAACCCCACCATGCGCGACCGGATCTATATTGAGGACACACGTCTGCGCATCCGACAAGGGCACCCGTGGGTGTATGACAATCAAGTCCTGCGCTTCGAGGGAAGGCCTCATACCGGTGGTATCGTGCAGGTGTTCGATGTGAAAAAAGGGCCGCTGGGGCAGGGTTACTTCAACCCGAAGAGCAAGATCCGCGTGCGGATGCTCACCAAGGACCTCGACGAACCCATCGATGCAGCGTTCTTCCACCGGAAGATCAAGGCTGCGTGGGAATATCGGCAGCGTTTGGGGCAGCCTGAAAGTTGCCGCGTGGTCTTCGGCGAAGCCGACGGACTGCCCGCGCTCGTGGTCGACAAGTTCAACGACATCCTCGTTTTCCAGACCTTGGCGTTGGGCATGGACCGCTTCAAGCCGGAGATCATACAGGCATTGCGGGAAGTGCTGTCGCCACGTGGCATCTACGAGCGCAATGATGTGCCGGTGCGCGAGAAGGAAGGACTGGACCAGATCACAGGGCCGGTCGGAGAGTCGTTCGATACCAACCTGATCATTTCGGAGAACGGGCTGAAATTCCATGTGGACCTAGCAGAAGGCCAAAAGACCGGCCATTTTCTGGACCAACGGATGAACCACGCTGCGCTGGAGCACATCACCAAGGATGCGCGTGTGCTGGACTGTTTCACGCACACAGGCGGTTTCGCCCTGCACGCGGCCAAGTACGGCGCAAAAGAGGTGCTGGGACTGGACATCAGCGAGGACGCCGTAGCCATCGCCAGGAAGAATGCAGCACTCAATGGAATGGAGGGCATCTGCACCTTCAAGCCCGCCAACGTCTTCGACTTTCTTTCCGGGCCGATGAAGGATAGCGGCCGATGGGACGTCATTGTGCTGGATCCACCCGCTTTCGCGAAGAGCCGCGCCGCATTGGATAATGCTGTGCGAGGCTACAAGGAGATCAACCTGCGGGCGATGAAAGCCCTGCCGCCCGGCGGCTTCCTGGTCACATGTTCATGCTCGCAGCACATGGTTCCGGAGCTCTTTCGCAAGACCATCGCCGATGCCGCGCGCGATGCTCACCGCGAACTGCGTGAGGTCCATGCCGGCGGCCAGCCACCGGACCATCCGGTGCATTGGGCCATCCCGGAGACCCACTACCTGAAGTGCTTGGTGCTGGAGGTGCTGTGAGGGGGCGCGCTCAGCGTTAAACCGCGGCCTTCACCTCCTTCTTCCCGCCCCACTTACGCTTTCCGTACCGAGGTTCATCACCTAGTATGAATCCCCATGGCTTCAGCGAGGGGATCTCATCGAACACAAGCTTGATCATGCCAGTGATGGGAATGGCGAGGATCAGGCCCATGAGCCCCCACATCATGCCCCATGCGATCAATGCGAACATGCTGGCAAGTGGATTGATGCTGACGCTGGAGCCGACCACCTTGGGCGTGATGAAGTTGTTGTCGATGAATTGGGTGACCCCAATGACGCCCATGACCCCCACCACATACATGACCGAGTCCTTCGTGAGCAACGCGATGAGCACGGGCACCACCGCGCCCAGCCAAGGGCCGATATAGGGTATCACGTTGAGGATAGCAGCAGTGACGCCGAGCAGGATGGCATACTTCAAACCCAAGGCGAGGAAGCCGATGGAATCAAGCACGGCCAAGAAGAGCATCACCGTCAGCACCCCCTTCAACCACTGGCGGGAGAGCAAAGCGATGTTCTCCACCACGCGAAGCACGGTGCCGTCACCTTGCGCATAGAACTGGGAAAAGAACTCACGGAAGCGGCTCTTCAAGAGCAGCAGGAAGAAGGTAATGATGGGGATCACGATGGCCGTGGCCAGCGCCGCCCCCGTGGCGGTGAATAGGCCCATGGCCATTGCACCGCCGCTTTCCGCCAGTGCCGTCAGCTCCTTGTTCAGCCACGCCGTCTGTTGGCTTTGCGTCACATTGAAGCGTGTTTCCAGATAGGCCTGTCCGCTATTCAAGCGTGCTAAGAGGGCCTCCTGCAAGGCCGGAAGGTCCTTGCCGAAGTGGGCATACTGCCAACCCAGAAAGAAGAGAACGCCGAAGAACACGAGCAGGAGCAGCAAGCAACTGGCGGCAGCGGCGAGCCATATAGGCCAGCCCCACTTCTGCAGCTTCCGGCAGAAGGGAAGTAGCAGGAAACTGAAGATCCCAGCCACGAATAGGAGAACAAAAAGAGTCTGGCCCAAAGCGAGCACGGTCACCGTACCGATCACGGCCAGCAGGACGAGCACGTAGCGTAGCAATGCACCGCTTTGTTCAACCCGGGAAGAAGGGAGGGATGGGGTAGGGGGAACAGGGGGCATGCTGCTCAAAGCTCCGCATTTTCCTCTTTCGCCTCCTTTTTCTGTAATTCCTTTTCCTCGCGGCGCTGTTGCATGTGGTCTTTCAACCGCCCCCAGCTGACACCGAACTCATGCGCAACATCCGGGATGGATATGGATTCGACCTTCTTCAAGATCTTCGGCGCAGCGAGTCCGAGGGCGAACATGCCCATGCGTTTCAATAACCCACCTTTCCCGGCACCGAGTGCCATGGTCAAGCCACTTCCTATGCCCCCGCCACCGATCAAAGATCCCAAGATCTTCCCAGGAGCGAACTTGCCCAACGCTTCCTTTACGGTATTCTTCATCAACGTTCTCCGGACCTCGCTCTCCTTCAGTGACCGAAAAAGGTCTGAGAATCGTTCCGCATGACCATCCCGTATGGCATCGAGTCTTAGCAATTCCGCATTCACCGCGGTGAGATCCTGGAAGCGGTCAGTCCTTTTCATCGTAGAACGAATTGATCACGTTAAGCATGAAGGAATTCCGGATGGAGTCACGTGCAATGAAGTGCAAGATCAGGAAGGTCAGGAGATAGATGCCGCCCACGCATAGAAAGCCCAGCATGACACTGTCCAGCAACGAACCTAGCCAAATGGCCAATGCGAGACTGGCAAAAAGCAGGAACATCAGAATGGAGACGGCTGATAAAAGAACACCGAAAAAACTGCCCGCAGCCTTGCCCACTTGTCGATGAGCACTTAGCGTGAGATAGTCCTTCTGGGCGGCATAGTATGCCTTTCCTTCGTCCACGACGGCATCAAGGAAATCGCCGATATCGGCGTCTTCTGTCAGATCGGCGCCTGCATCATAGTCCTCACTTCCACGATTGTTCTGCTGGCTCATATTGATAACAATTGAGGTGTACCGGAAAGTGCCGCCACAGCGGAAGTTCCACATGTGGCGGCGACTGTCGTTGTTATTTAGTTATTCGTGACCCTGTCTGCCGTGCGTTTGCCTGCACTCGTGACATCACTCGCAGTCGACTTAACGTCGTTGGTGATGCGGTCTTTCAAGTCACTTCCCTCTGCCGACATGAATTGGAGAAAATCCTTGATGTCGTGTTTCGTCATGTTCGCACGGTCCACGACCTTATTGCGGACTTTCTTCCATTGCGCATATCCTTGATCAAGAAGGTCGCTCAAGTTCTCTTGGGCAGCTTTGCTTTTCTTGCTGATCAACTTGCGGGTCTCTTTCCCGGAACGAGGAGCGAGGAGAATGCCGACTGCGGCGCCAGCGGTGAAGCCGATCAATGCGCCAAGTAACGTTTTGCTGGTGCTCATGGTTTTGGTTGTTTTTACCTTCTTAATTGGAAGAAGCGTGCCGAACCCTCCAGAGAAAGGTACGATGAAGGTAAGCCTACGTTGGAGCGGGTTCCAAGACCATGCTCCGGAATATTGGAGAATGCTGTTGTGGATGCAGTTCCCCGACTGTGCCCCAATCGGCCCCAAAAAGGGGCGATCAAGCCTTCGCCCCAAGAGCGCGAACGGTAGTGAACGCTCGCTCACTCAACGAATAGCAATGGCCCTTCGAGATGATGTGCACCAGCATGCCTTCAATGCTGAAGGTCTCACCTTCCTCGACGTCGGCGAAGTTGCTGTAACGGATGTCGTGGCCGTCGAAGATCATCACTTGTCCGCTGCCGATGGTCTCCAGCAGATCGCCATCGGTGACCACCACGCCGGTGTCCTCACCGAGCCCGACGCCGATCGAATTGGGATTTCCAGCAATGGCTTGGGTGAGGCGACTGAAGCGGCCACGTTTAACGAAGTGGCTGTCAAAGACCACATCCTGCACCAAACCGACCCCGGTGGTCATCTTCACCCCACCCTTCACCAGACCGGTGGCGCTTTGACCTTGGTAGATCATGGTACTGCTCATGCACATAGCGCCTGCGCTCGTGCCCGCGATAACGAAGTTCGGATCCTCGTGGTAGCGGCGCTTGAGCAAGTGCATGAACGGCGTGCCTCCGAAGATGGCGGTGAGGCGTAGCTGATTGCCGCCGCTTATCATCACACCGGTCACATTCGCCAGGCGCTCCGCCATGTCGGGTGTCACCTGCTTACGGTCGCGGATATCCAGCACCTCGAGGTCGGTCACCCCCAATTTCCCGAAAGCCTCTACATAATTCTCCGCTACTTCCTCTGGGATGGAACTCGCCGTGGTGACCAAGGCGATCCTCGCTTTGGGGCCTCCCATCTCGTTCACCACCCGGCGAAGGATGCTGTCCTCGATGAAGGTCCCTGAATTGGATCCGGGCTTTTCCGCTCCGTTGCCTTTGTCCTCGGCTCCGCCGATCGCGATCAATTTGCCCTTGGGCGCATTTTGCATGGTCATCGATTTTACCCCCCGCCCCATGGTCCGGTCCTGCATCCAAGTAGGCTGCTGTAAGGTGCCGGCCGTGCAAAAGTAGCCTTCTTGCCTTTCGGACGCCAACAGTTCCAGGTATTGTTCAACACCCCGATCTTCATACATTGACCGCGCTAATCCCACGAACACATGCGGATCTTGGAACTGAAGGCCATGCGCGGCCCTAACTATTGGTCCGTAAAGCGACATCGCCTGGTGGTGATGCGTTTGGACATCGAAGGACTGGAGGAACGGCCCACGGACAAGATCCCTGGCTTCTATGAACGGTTGAAGGAGCTGTTACCTTCCCTGTATTCACACCGCTGCAGCGAGGAGCATGAGGGCGGCTTCTTTGAGCGTGTGCAGCGTGGAACGTGGATGGGCCACGTGATCGAGCACGTCGCGTTGGAGATCCAGACCCTGGCGGGCATGGATACCGGCTTCGGGCGCACGCGCAGTACCGGGGAAGACGGTGTATACAATGTGGTGTTCAGCTACATCGAGGAGGCCGTCGGCCTATATGCTGCGAAGGCCTCAGTGCGCATCGCGGAAGCCTTGATCGAGGGTATTCCTTACAACTTACAGGAGGACATCCAGCGTATGCGTGAGCTGCGTGAGGAAACGCGTCTTGGCCCCAGCACGGGTTCCATCGTGGAGGAGGCCACCAAGCGTGGCATCCCGTATCTGCGCCTTAATGGGCAGAGCTTGGTGCAGCTCGGCCACGGCATACACCAGAAGCGGATCCGCGCCACGATCACCAGCAACACCAGCAACATCGGGGTGGAGATCGCCTGCGATAAGGAGGAGACCAAGGACCTCTTGGAGAGCTATGAGATCCCTGTGCCCAAAGGCCGCGTGGTGCGGACCGAGGAAGGTTTGGTCGCCGCCTTGGAGAGTGTCGGCTTCCCCTGTGTGATCAAGCCGATCGGCGGGAACCACGGACGTGGCGCAACTATCGGGATCAAGAATTTCGACGAAGCCAAAGTGGCCATGGAGGTTGCTCAGGAGATCAGCCGCAGCGTGGTGGTGGAGAAGGAGATCAAGGGACTGGACCACCGCTTGTTGGTGATCGATCACAAATTCGTCGCTGCCGCCAAGCGCACGCCTGCAGCTGTGGTGGGCGATGGGAAAAGCACCATCAC
Organism: Flavobacteriales bacterium; assembly: GCA_038234075.1. GTDB lineage: Bacteria > Bacteroidota > Bacteroidia > Flavobacteriales_F > PHOS-HE28 > PHOS-HE28. The sequence continues at coordinate 90,279 of JBBSUV010000005.1, forward strand.
ACAGTTGGTTGAGGAATTGAACAAGGACCCGCGCCGCGGGTTCGGGCACGAGAACGTGCTGACCCAGATCACGATCGACACGCACACGTTGGACCTGTTGAAACGGCGCGACATGACGCCGGCCAGCATTCCCTTGGAAGGTGACACCGTCTACCTGAAGGCCACGGCCAACCTCAGCACCGGAGGCACCGCCACCGATGTCACGGAACAGGTGCATTCCTACAATGTATTCATGGCCGAGCGCATCTCGCGTATCATCGACCTGGACATCTGCGGGATCGATATCATGACGGACGACATCACCGTGCCGCTCAGCGAGAACGGTGCCGTGCTGGAAGTGAATGCAGCGCCGGGTTTCCGCATGCACCTGGATCCCACGGAAGGCTTGGGCCGCAACGTAGCGGAGCCGGTTGTGGACATGTTGTTCCCACCGGGCGCTCCGAGCCGGATCCCCATCATCGCGGTAACGGGCACCAATGGAAAGACCACCACCACACGTCTTATCGCGCACATCATGCGCAGCCACGGCAACAAGGTGGGTATGACCTGCAGCGATGGTGTCTATATCATGAACCGCCTGTTGATGAAGGGCGATTGCACCGGCCCGATCAGTGCTCAGTTCGTACTGAAGGACCCCCTGGTGGACCTGGCCGTGCTGGAAACGGCTCGCGGTGGCATGGTGCGCAGCGGCTTGGGCTTCGAGAGCTGCGATGTCGGCATCTGCACCAACGTGGCCGCTGACCACCTTGGCCTGAAGGACATCAACACCTTGGAAGACCTGGCCCACGTGAAGGGCACTGTGCCACGCAGTGTGCGCCGCGACGGTTATGCGATCCTGAACGCCGATGACGATCTTGTGATGGCCATGCGCAAGCAGTGCGATTGCAAGATCGCTCTGTTCAGTCTGGACGAGAACAACCGCCTTATCCGCCAGCACTGCAAGCTGGGTGGTTTGGCTGCGGTTTACGAGAACGGCTTCATCACCATCAGCAAGGGCGAGTGGAAGCTCCGCATCGAAAAGGCCGTGAATGTGCCATTGACATTGGGCGGCAAGGCTGTCTTCAACATCCAGAACATCCTGCCCGCGGTGCTGGCGGCATACGTGCAAGGCGTGAAGATGGAAGAACTGAAGGAGGCGCTCAGCACCTTCGTGCCTTCACCTGCGCAGACGCCGGGCCGCCTGAACCTCTTCCAGTTCAAGAAATTCCAAGTGGTGGTGGACTATGCGCACAACCCGCACGGTTTCGAGGCTCTGGGGCGCTTCCTCAGCAAAGTGCCGGACAGCCCGAAGGTGGGTGTGATCGCAGGGGTGGGGGACCGCCGCGACGAGGACACCATTACTCTCGGCCGCCTGAGCGCGCAGATGTTCGACGAGATCATCATACGTCAGGACCGCAACCTGCGTGGCAAGAGCGACGACGACATCATCGCGTTGATGATGAAAGGCATTCAGGAGATCGACCCCAAGAAGAAGGTCACCATCATCAAGAAGGAGGACGAAGCCATACGCTATGCCATCAGCACGGCCAAGCCCGGCAGCTTCCTCACCCTTTGCAGCGACGTGGTGCCAGATGCCTTAGCCTTGGTGATGAAGCTTAAAGAAGAAGAAGACCGCGTACCCTTCACCAAAGATGATATCCCGAACTTGAACAGGGAATTGGTAGGATGATGGATCGTTAGTGATCGTGACACGCGAGCACCAGCTGAGCGCACTAGGGAATTGGCTTTTTGGATAGACGCTGATGGACCGTTATGTAGCGGTCCATCAGCGCCCAAATATGTTCATTCAGCCAAGACTGGTGGAGGTGTACAGCTTTGTGGACCGGCCTACCCAAAAACAGGTATAACTACCGGTTTTCACCTGCATTCGCGCCATCCCGGTTATAGCGTGCGTACTTTTCGGAAGCTATGCGCATCTTCGGAAAGGAAGCCTATAACTATGCACTTCACGGTTCCCTCTTCGGGATCTGCTTCCCGGTTTTTGCCACGCTGATCCAAAGTTCGAATGCAGCCTTCAGGGTTTGCTCGCCGCGCAGCAGAGTACCCCGCTGCTATGGATCATCGACACGGCGCCGCTCTTCCTTGGTCTCTTCGCGGCATTGGGCGGGTACTACATGGACAGGTTGAAAGAACGTAACAGGCACCTTCATGAGGATTACTGCGAGATGGAGCGGCTGCGCGACCTGGCGGATACAGCGAACAAGGCCAAAAGCGATTTCCTGGCGAACATGAGCCACGAGATCCGCACGCCGATGAATGGCATCATCGGGCTCAATCATCTCCTTTCGAAAACGGAGATGACGCCCAAGCAGCAGGACTACAACGTGAAGGTGGACCGTTCCGCACGGTCGCTTCTGCGCATTGTGAACGACCTACTGGACTTTTCCAAGATCGAAGCGGGAAAGCTCGAGCTGGAAGTCACACCCTATTCCACCCAGCAGATGCTGGAGGCTGTGGTGGACACAGTGAACGCCAGGCTATCGGGGAAGAAGGATGTGGAGTTCATCATCGACCGGCCACCGGAACTGCCGATGGAACTGATCGGTGACGAATTGCGGATCAAACAGGTCCTGATCAATCTGCTGGACAACGCGATCAAGTTCACGGAGCAGGGCGAGGTGATCCTTTCCATCTCCTCCGAGAAGCGGGGGCCTGAGCATTGCGCGGTCACCTTCAGTGTGAAAGACCAAGGCATAGGAATGAGCGCGGCGCAGATCGCCGATCTCTTCCAACCCTTCAACCAAGCGGACCTTTCACATACCCGCAAATACGGCGGCACCGGCTTGGGCCTCACCATCAGTGATCGCTTGATCCGGAAAATGGGGGGCAAGATCCAAGTGGAAAGCAAGACAGGTGAAGGCAGTCGTTTCTTCTTCACCATCGGGCAAGAGGTGCGTGGCAAGCGCGATGCCAGCGCATTACGTTTGCCCTTCAAGGACAAGGTGCGTGCATTGCTGGTGGATGATTCCAGTATTGCCCGCACGGTCCAAGGAGCCATGTTGACGGAGATGGGCTTCGACGTGGTCACGGTCAGCTCCGGGAGGGAGGCGGTGAAGGCAGTGCGGGCGAGCATGATGGAGGCACGGCCTTACGCGTTGATCATCATGGACTGGATGATGCCCGAGATGAGCGGCTTGGAGGCGGCACGCTACCTGAAGGAAGAGTTCCTCAGCGATGCCCCCATGGTGCTGATGGTGACGGCCTTTGGCGTGGACGATGTGCGGACGGCAGCCCAAGTGGGGCATATCGATGGCTACTTGGTCAAACCGGTGGACCCTTCACTTCTTTATGACACGCTGAACTCCATCTTCAAGTTCGATCTGGAAGGTGTGCGCAAGGCCACGCGCGAACATTTGGATATGGACCAAGTGCGCGGGTTGTTGGATGGCAAGCAAGTGCTGCTGGCCGAGGACAACGAGATCAACCGGCAGGTGGCCTCAGAGCTGCTGCAGGATGCGGGCATCAAGTTGGACCATGCGGAGAACGGCGAACAGGCCGTGCGCATGTTCGCCCGAAAGAAGTACGACGGCGTGCTCATGGACATCCAGATGCCGCTGATGGACGGATTGGATGCCACGCGGAGGATCCGCAACCTTCCCGGCGGCAACACGGTCCCGATCATGGCGATGACCGCACACTCCATGAAGGGGGAACGCGAAAAAAGCTTGGCCGCAGGCATGAACGACCACCTGAACAAGCCTATTGACCCGATCCTTCTTTACAAGAGATTGATGCATTGGCTCTGCGCGACCACCGAGAGCGAGGTGAGCGCGATGCTGGTGAACGGACCGGTCTCGGAGGACCATTCCGGCATCCACATCACCGGGCTGGACACCGCGGCGGCCTTAGCACGCGTGCGGAATGACCAAGGGACCTTAGCGAACTTGTTCGAGCTGTTCGTCTCCAAGTGGCGCAATGCACCTTCCGAGCTCCCACGGCTATTGATGGCTGGTGATCTGGAGGGCTTGCGCAGATCCGTGCATACCCTGTCCGGGTCAGCGGGCAACTTGGGCGGCGATGGCGTGATGGCGGTGGCCAGGAACGTGGAGCAGGCCTTGAACGATGGAGCTGGCGCCGATGATCCGCGATTGAACGCGGACATGGCCAAGCTCTGTGTTGAACTGAGCAGTATGCTGCAGAGCATAAGCACATACTTAAGCAAGGTGATCCGCAAAGCCGTGGACCAGGAACCTGCGATGGTATTGGACGAAGAGCAACTACGTACCGCTGTCCGCGATATCCAGCAGCTTTTGCAGGACCACGACGCCCGTTCATTGAAAGCCATGGAAGAGCTGGTGCTGGCCTCAACGGATGCCAGTAGGAAACAAATGTTCCAGCGCGCTCATGCCCACGTTAGGAATTGGGAGTTCGACGAGGCGATCAACACATTGTCGGAAGTTCACCTATGAAGCCAGCCACCGTCATACTGGGCAATGAGAAACAGACCCTGCTGCTGGTGGATGACAGCCCGGAGAGCTTGACCATGATGGTGGGGCTGCTGGGCGGTGATCATGTTGTGAAGGTGGCTAAATCGGGGGAGGCTGCCCTGGAATTGGCTATCAAGGACCCCCTGCCGGATCTGATCCTGTTGGACGTGGTGATGCCCGGGATGGATGGCCACCAGGTATGCAAGGCCCTTAAATCCAATAGCCGCACCAGGTCGATCCCCATCATTTTCCTCACCTCCTTGGTGGGAACAGCGAACGAGGCCAAGGGTTTTGAACTGGGCGCTTCGGACTACATCTCCAAGCCATTCGACCCCGTGATCTTCATGGCCCGGGTCCGCACCCAATTGGAACTGGTATCAGAGCGGAAGAAGACAGGGCGCTTGTTGGCGAATTTTCTTCCACGGCGCGTCGTCCAAGAGCTGATCTCCACCGGCACCGCCAGACCGGAGAAGATCGATGAACTGAGCATGATCTTCTGCGACCTGGTGGATTTTACAGGCATCGCTGGACGGTTGGCAAAAGAGACTTTACTGGACGAGCTATCGGACATTTTCAGCGCATTCGACCTCATCGTGGAAGCTCATGTAGGTCAGCGGTTGAAGACCATCGGGGATGCGTACATCGGATTGGTGGGGTTGAACCGGCCCATACCCGACCATGCCGACCGGGCAGTCTCTGCGGCTTTGGATATGATCGATCACTTGAAGGCGCGTGATAATGGGTCCGGCCCGAATTGGGCGGTCCGGATCGGGGTCCACTCCGGTTCCGTGATCGCGGGCCTTGTGGGCACGCGCCGCTACCAGTACGATATCTTCGGAGACGATGTGAACATCGCCTCTCGGATCGAAAGTGCCTCAGAGCCGATGCGGGTGACCATATCGGCCAACACCATGGAACGGCTAAGCGGTGACGGCCTATTGATCGAACCCCGTGGCAACATCGACCTGAAGGGCAAGGGCGAGCGCGAGTTGTTCTTCGTGGAGCGGAGCCGGTAGCATCAGGTGCAGCTCTTCAATTGCGCAGCTTCCGCGCAAGCACGATCAACAGCACCGCACCCACGGTGGCACAGATCAGCTGGCCGATGATATTGGTAGCGGCAATGCCCAGCAAGGCGAAAACCCAACCTCCGACCAAGCCGCCGACGATCCCGAGCAGGATGTTGACCAGCACGCCATAGCCTTGGCCCTTCATGATCAAACCGGCCAACCAGCCCGCAATACCGCCGATGATGATGCTCCAGATCATAGCAATTCCAGGGGTGAAATGTTGTTCAGCACATAGGTAGCAAAAAGAAAGATCCCGCCGAAGCGGGATCTTTCGATCGTGTTGGATCAACCGTTATTTGGCCGCAGTAGGGGCAGCAGCCTTCTTCGCGTCGGTCTTCTTGGTGTCTGTCTTCTTGGTATCCGTCTTCTTGGACTTGGCCTTGGCGCTGGCGTTGGATTGCTCCTGGGCCACGGACATGCGCTTCTCCTTGATGCGGGCACTCTTGCCGCGACGCTCACGGATGTAGAAGATGCGGGCACGGTTCACGTCACCGCGCTTGTTCACTTCCACTTTATCCAAGAAAGGGGAGGCTATGGGGAAGATCCGTTCAACACCCACGGCCCCGCTCATCTTGCGGACCGTAAAGGTGGCGGTGCTTCCGCTGCCTTTGCGTTGGATCACCACGCCTTGGTATTGCTGGATACGCTCCTTGCTGCCTTCGCTGATGCGATAGTGAACGGTGATGGTGTCACCGGCTTTGAAGGCTTCCTGTGACTTAACAGGTGCCCATTCCTTTTCGAGTTGCTTGATCTTGTCCATAGCGCTCAGCGGTTTGCGGCGTTCATCCCCGCCGTTTGGGGGCGCAATATTAAGCAGAATTCCGCTTGGAACACTTATTCAGGGACATCATTTTTATCCAACAGTCCCGGCCGCCGTTCCCGCGTGCGTTCCACGCTTTGCCCGTGGCGCCATTCATGGATCCGTGCCGCATGTCCGCTCATCAATACCTCAGGCACTTTCCATTCGCCGTATGCTTCGGGCCGGGTATAGGTGGGTGGGGCCACCAGACCGTCCTGGAAACTATCGGACAGTGCGCTGGTCTCATCCCCGAGCACGCCGGGTAGGAGCCGGATCAATGCATCACTGAGCACGGCGGCCGGCAGTTCCCCGCCGCTTAGCACATAGTCGCCGATGCTGATCTCGCGGGTGATCAAGTGCTCGCGCACACGTTCATCCACGCCCTTGTAATGTCCGCAAAGGATAATGATGTTCCTCAGGGAGCTCATCCTGTTCACCAACGGCTGATCCAGCAACTCGCCATCCGGGCTCATGTAGATCACCTCGTCGTAGTCCCGTTCGCTTTTAAGCCAAGTGATGGCTTTGTGGATGGGAGCGATGGCCATCACCATGCCCGCCCCGCCACCGAAGGGATAATCATCCACCCGTTTGTGCTTGTCCTCGGAGAAGCTGCGGAGGTCGTGGATATGGACTTCGGCCAACCCCTTTTGCTGGGCTCGCCGCAGGATGCTGTCGTTGAAATAGCTGTCCAGCAAGCTGGGAAGAGCGGTGATGATATCGATGCGCATGGGCCGCGAAAGTACCGGCCGGAGCGGGTTTTCCATTGTCGGTCCGTGCCTGTTCATACCTTCGGCATCGATCTTGCCGTACAAGCCACCCAAAACGACACCTATGAAGCGGTATCTGCTCATCACGATCATGGCCTTCCTGGCCTTCACCACCACCACCCGAGCGCAGGAAAAGCAATATGACGACCTGCTGGTGAAATATGTGGACGAGAAATATGAGGACTGCTTGGCGAAAGCGGAACGCTACACCCAGAACGACAATACGAAGCGCGATGCGCTGCCCTATCTCTACATGAGCATGTGCCTCTATGAGATGAGCAAGATCCCGAAGTACCAGGAGATGGAGGATTACAAGAAAGCGGATCGGGACGCGCTGAAGTGGGCGGAGAAATACCGCAAGAAGGACAAGGACAAGGAGTTCTTCAACAACTACGAGGATTACTGGAGCGAGCTCAACACCATGGCCCAGGAAAGCGGGTTGAACGATTACGAGAGCGGAGCCAAGGGCATCAGCAAGGCAAAGCGCTACTTCGATTCCATGACGCGCTATTACCCGGAGAACCCGGGGCCTTGGTTGATGCTTGCATTGACCCAATACCAGACCAACTTGGCCAAGGACGGTGATCAAAGCATCGTGAAGTACCGGGAGGCGCTGGACGCCGCCGGTGGTATCGCGACCTTACCGGAGGACCAAAAGAAGCTGATGAAGGCCAGCTTGATCCACTACGCGGAATACCTGGACGGGAAAGGGGACAAGAGCGGTGCCAAGGCCGCACTGGAGACCGGGAAGGACGCCTTCATGGACGATCCTGAATTCAAGGGAGCCTACGAGCAATACCATTGATCGTGGAACTCCTGAAAGTCGGAATCCAGGAATACAGGAATACAGGAATACAGGGAACAGCCGCATGAGGTCATGATCGCCCTATTGGCTGAGCGATAATTTCGCGGCATGTCTGGAACATTGATGAGGATAGCAATAGTCTTGCTGTTGGTCTTGACTGCCACGGCCACATTTGCAGGCAAGCTGGAAAATGCTTTTGCGGCTTTGGAGGTCCACGACTATTTCAAGGCCAAGGAGCTATTCGAGAAACAGACCAAGAGACAACCAGCTGCGGCATGGTACGGATTGAGCGTGATCACGGGCAGAGCCGACAATCCGTTCTATCGCTTGGACTCAAGCCATGCGGCCATACTCCGTTCCGCGGCGGCCTATCGCCTTCTTGACGGGCGCGAACGTGATAAGCTCGGCAAGCTCGGTGTTGACTCCGCAGCCATCCACGCCCAGATGGACCACGTGGCCTCGATCGCTTGGAAACAGGTCAGCGATGTGGACCGGCAGGATGTCTATCAGCAATTCATCGATGGCTACACCGGTAGTGACAAGGTCCCTTTGGCCATTGATCGGCGCAATGAACTGGCTTTCATGGACGCGCGGAAATCGAATACATCAGCCGCCTATAAGCAGTTCCTGGACCGTTATCCTGAATCCAAGGAAGCCTATGGGGCACGCTCCCGGTTCCAAGAGGCGATCTTCCGGGAAGCCACGCCGAATGGCAGCATCGCAGAGTATGAGGCCTTCATCAAGGAGTATCCTGCAAGCTCGTACCTCCGGGATGCAGAGGATCGATTACTGGAGCTGAACACCCCGGGTCACAGCGCGGGAGAGTATGCAGCCTTCATCCGCAGATACCCTGATAACCCCAATGTGCCCAACGCTTGGAGAAGCATATACGAGCTGTACACGAAGGAACTGAGCGTGGCCAACATCACCCGTTTCCTGAAGGACTATCCGGACTATCCATTCATCAACGAATTGATGAATGATTACAAGGTCGCCAGCTTGGTGTTGTATCCGTTCCGGCAAGGAGGGCAGTGGGGCTTCATCGACAATTCCGGAGTGGAGCGCATCAAGGCTGAATACGACTTCGCGGAGCCCTTCATCCAAGGGCTGGCCCAGGTCGGCCGGGACAAGCATATCGGCACCATCAATAAGCTGGGCAAGGCCGTTGTCCCCATCATCTATGACGATGTGATGGACTACAAGGAAGGATCGGCCACCGTGGAATTGAACGGTAAGCAGGGGGCGGTGGACCGCAACGGAAAGCTCGTGGTGCCTCTGGAGTATGATGAGGTCGGCGAGTTCGACCATGGACTTGCCGCAGTTTCCAAGGATGGACTGTATGGCTATGTGGATGAGGACGGGAAGGTGGCCATACCGTTCAGCTATGAAAGGGCCATGCATTTCATCAATGGCATGGCTGTGGTCTCCAAAGGCGACCAGAGCGGCATCATTGATTCGAAGGGAGAACTGGTGGTCCCTTTCCAGTATGATTGGGTGGAGGGGTTCGTAAAGCTGCCGCTTTCCCGCGTGCGCAAGGACGGCCACATGGGTTTCATCAATCGCTTCGGGGATGTTCTGCTCGCAGTTGAACATGACCACGTCGGCACGCTCAACGACAGCTTGGCGCTGGTGATCGATAAGGGAAAATGTGGTTACGTGAACGCCAATGGCGCTTGGGTGATACCGCAACGATTCGAAGCGAATGCGCTCACGATCAATCTGGGCGATTTCCACAATGGCATGGCACGCGTGCTCATTGGAGGCAAGCTTGGCGTGGTGGATGTGAAAGGGAACAAGGTACTTGCCCCCCAGTATGCGGATATCGGTTTGTTCGAGAGCGGCCTTATACCGGTGAAGAAGAAGAACAAGTGGGGCTATGCGACGCGCACTTCCGCAATGGCGATGGACTTCAAGTATGACCAGGCATGGGAGCTTCACGGCGGATATGGACGCGTGGAGTTGGGAGGCTTGTTCGGACTGGTGGACAGCACCGGGACCGAAGCCATCGCACCTCGCTATACCGCACTAAGCGACCTCGACCAAGGCATTCTGATCGCGACCGGCGATCATGGCACCGGCGTGGTGAATGTCCACGGCAAGGTCTTGGTGCCCTTGGAATACGATACTGTGGCCTTGATCGGTCCGGGTCTGGTGAAAGTGACCCGTGATGACCGCTTGGCCTATCTCCGGTCTGCGAATGGCGACATCCTTTGGAAGGAGGAGGGCTTTGGCGGAGCCTCAGCGCACTAAGGCCACGCTGCCGCGAAGGCGTTTCTGAACAACACCGGCATCGGTGACGGTCCCGTAGTGCAAGTCCCACACGTATACGCCCACCGGTGCTTCAACGCCATTCACCTTCCCATCCCAACCGGCGCCCGGCACTTCCGTGGAGAAGATCATTGCGCCCCATCTGTTGAAGATGGAGAAGGACCAGGACCGCACCGGCTCCGACACCACCGGCGCGAAGCTGTCGTTGATGTCATCACCGTCCGGGGTGAATGCGTTCGGGATGTAGACCTCCGGTGCGCAGCTGCCTTCTGTGATCAACACTGTATCGGAAGCGAGGATGCACGGGCCTTGTGCTGACACATGGTAGATACCGGGCCGGTCTACAAGCAAAGTTGAGCGGTGCGACCCGTCGTTCCACAGATAGGACGCCCCCGGTATCGTCGCATCCAAGGTCAACGGGCTTCCCGGACAGATCCTGAGGTCCGGCCCGAGATCCAGTTGGGTGATGACGGGGAGGAAGATGATGTGAGCGGTATCGCGTGTAACACATCCGTCCAAGGAGAACGCCACGGAATAAGTTCCGGTATGGGTTACGATCAACGCCTCACCGGTGGTACCGTTGTTCCATACTGCCTGTGCAAGTCCGGAGGGTGCCATGAGCAATACGGTATCGCCGACACAAAGCGAGCGGTTGCCACCTAAGTCCGGTTCCAATAGGGGCGTGAAACCGATGTGGACCTCATCATGTGCGGTGCATGCACCTGCGGAGATATTCGCTGAGTAGGTCCCTGCTGTGGAGATGGTCCGCTGCGAGGCGTTGGATCCATCCTGCCATGCCACGGAGACGCCAGGTACCGACACTGCGAGCATCAGTGTTTCACCCGGACAGAGCACCGTATCCGGGCCGAGGCTGAAACCGGACAGGTCCACATAGGTGACATTCATGAGAGCTGATGCTAAGCAGCCATTGCGATCCACGGTGACGCCGTAAGTGTCCGGCGCGCTCACCAAAAGAGAGGGAGAGGTGCTGCCATTGCTCCAGAGGTAGCTGCTACCGGGTTGGGCCACATCGATCAACCAGGTTTCTCCTGAGCACAAGATGGTATCGTTGGGCAGCGCCAATGTGGGCGATGGCAAGGGTATGATGCGGATGCTGTCAGTCGCGGTGCAGCCAAGTGCGCTCACAGCAACGGACCATGTTCCAGCGGGAACGCTCCGCTGAGCATCCGTAAAGCCGTCATTCCATAGATAGGTGCCGTCTGGAACGGTGGCATTCAGGTGCAGCACTGCGGTGGCGCACAGCCCCGTGTCCGGTCCAAGATGCACGTTCGGCAATGGAACGTTGGTCACGATCACGGTATCGGAGGCCGAGCAGGCATTATCCGTCGCCATGGCCCAATAGGTGCCTGGCTGATCGATCGTTCGGGTGGATGCGCTGGAGCCATCGTCCCAGAGTAGGGAAGGAGCGTTAGCAGTGAGTTGGAGCGTGCTACCCGGGCAAAGGCCTTGATCCGGGCCAAGGTCCAGCGTGGGCAAGGGAAGAATGGAAACGGATATGGAGTCCGTGAAGGCGCAACCCGCAACAGTCGTTGTGGCGATATACAGGCCCGGAATGCTGGCCGTCACTGTAGGGTTTGATAGGGTGATGGCCCCGGACCATTGCGTGCTCCCGCCGGGCAGTCCCGCATTCAGGATGAGCGACGCGCCGGCGCAGATCGTCGTATCGGCACCGAGGTTGAATGAGGACGCGTTCAAATAGGCAATATGCACGGATGCTGAGTCCGAACAACCTGCTGCATTTGTGGCCACCACCCAATAATCGCCCGCGGCATTGACCAAGAAGTGGTTGGCGGTGGAACCATCCTGCCATTCAAACGTTGCGCCTGCGCTGGACACCAGCAGGTCCAATGCTTCGCCGGGGCAAAGCGTGGTATCATTTCCCAAGGTGATCGACGGGGATTGAACGGACTGGACGCTGATCGTATCGCTTGTGACACATCCACCTTGGCTCACAGCCACCGAATAAGTACCAGCGTTGGTGGTGTTCAGGACAGCATCCGTTGTACCATCGCTCCAGAGATATCCGGATGCACCTGCCGTTGTAGCATCCAAAGTGACAGATCCCCCCGCACAGAAAATGATGTCCGGCCCCAAGGAGACGGCCAAGGGGTCCGCATAGGAAATGGTGATGGCATCGGAACCCGAACAGCCTTGCGCATTGGTCACCGTGACGGACGCGGTCGTGGCTGAGGATACCGTGATGCTTTGGCCGGTTGCTCCCGTGTTCCACAGGTAATCCGCGCCGTACACGCCGGCGTTCAGCACTATCGACGCATTGGGACAAACCAGGGTATCAGGGCCAAGATCCACGACGGGCGGCATCAAATTCGTGATGGCAACTGCATCCGAGGCTGTGCAACCATTCACCGTCACATCCACGGACCAAGTACCTGTTCCAACCGTGATCGTCGGCGTCACTGCCCCATTACTCCAGAGATAACTGCCTCCCGGAATGGTGGCATCCAATGTTGCTAGAGCTCCCGGGCACAGCGCCAAGTCCGGCCCAAGTGCGACCGCTGGCAATGGTGTAACGAAAACATCGATGGAATCCCTTGCGGCGCAGCCATTGAGTAGGACGTCCACCCAATAGGTGCCGGCGGAGCTGACGGATATGGAATCCGCGCTGGCACCAGTGCTCCAGAGGTAGTTCACACCTATAATGCTGGTGCCGATCATCACGCTCCCGCCTGCACAGATGGTGCGGTCCGGTCCAAGGCTTACTGATTGCAGGTTGAAGTTGGAAAGGATCACAGCATCCGATGAGGAGCATCCGTTCACTGTGACTTGAACGGAATAATTACCGGGCACATCTTTGGTCAGGGTCGGTCCCGTGGAGCCGTCGCTCCAGAGGTAGGTAGCGCCTGTCGTAGTAGCATCGAACGTCGCTGAAGATCCGGGGCAGATCACTTGATCGGGTCCGAGATCCACTACGGGTGGTGTCATATTCGTGATGGTTGCGGCATCGGAGGCCGTGCAGCCATTCACCGTCACATCCACGGACCAATTGCCTGCACCGACCGTGATGGTCGGAGTGACCGCACCGTTATTCCAGAGATAGGATCCTCCGGGAAGCGTAGCATCCAAGGTGGCTTGAGCACCCGGGCACACTGCTACGTCCGGGCCAAGATCCACTACCGGCAGTGGTGTCACGGACACATTGACGGAATCACGCACGGAGCAGCCATTGAGCGTGGCGTCAACCCAATATGTCCCTGCGGTGGAAACGGAAATCGAATCCGCGCTGGCACCAGAACTCCAGAGGTAGGTCGCCCCGGCAACATTGGCGCCGATCATCACCGACTCTCCGGCGCAGATCGTGCGATCAGGTCCAAGGCTCACCGATTGCAGGTTGAAGTAGGACAAGAGTGCGGCATCCGAGGCGGAGCAACCGTTCACCGTGACCTGCACGGAATAATTAGAGGGCACAGCGGTGGTCAATGTTGGTCCCGTGGAACCATCACTCCAGAGGTAGGTAGCGCCAGCCGTTGTCGCATCGAAAGTGGCCGAGGCACCGGGGCAGATCACTTGATCGGGTCCGAGGTCCACTGTGGGCGGGGTCAAATTCGTGATGGTCACGGCATCGGAGGCTGTGCAGCCGTTCACCGTCACATCCACGGACCAGGTGCCTACGCCTACAGAGATCGTCGGCGTGATGGCGCCGTTGCTCCAGAGGTAGCTGCCTCCTGGGAGTGTGGCATCCAAAGTGGCTTGAGCACTTGGACAAACCGCCACGTCCAAGCCAAGGTCCACCACGGGTAGTGGCGTTACGGAGACATTGATGGAATCACGCACGGAGCAGCCATTGAGCGTGGCATCAACCCAAAATGTTCCTGCGGTAGGGACGGAAATGGAATCCGTTATCGCACCGCTGTTCCAGAGGTAGGTCGCCCCTGGCACGCTTGCGCCGATCATCACGGTTCCGCCAGCGCAGATGGTGCGGTCCGGCCCAAGGCTCACTGATTGCAGGTTGAAGTTGGAAAGGAGTACGGCATCCGATGCGGAACAACCGTTCACCGTGACCTGCACGGAATAATTAGAGGGTACAGCGGTGGTCAATGTTGGTCCTGTGGAACCATCACTCCAGAGGTAGGTAGCGCCAGCTGTGGTCGCATCGAAAGTGGCTGAGGCACCGGGGCAGATCACTTGGTCGGGTCCGAGATCCACTGTAGGCGGTGTCAAATTCGTGATGGTTGCAGCATCAGACGCGGTGCAGCCGTTCACCGTCACATCCACGGACCAGGTTCCTGTTCCAACTGTGATGGTCGGAGTGACGGCACCGTTGCTCCAGAGGTAGGATCCTCCGGGAAGCGTGGCATCCAAAGTGGCTTGAGCGCTTGGGCATACTTGCAGGTCCGGGCCAAGATCCACCACCGGCAGCGGCGTCACGGATACATTGATGGAATCACGCACGGGGCAACCGTTGAGCGTAGCATCCAACCAAAAAGTCCCTGTGGTGGAGGCGGAAATGGAATCCGTGCTGGCACCGGTGTTCCATAGGTATGTCGCCCCTGGAACGCTTGCGCCGATCATCACGGACGCACCGGCGCAGATCGTACGGTCCGGACCAAGGTTCACCGATGGCAGGTTGAAGTTGGAAAGGATCGCGGCATCCGAAGCGGAGCAACCGTTCACGGTGACCTGCACGGAATAATTAGCAGGTACGTTGGTGGTGATGGTTGGCCCCGAGGAGCCGTCGCTCCAGAGATAGGTGGCACCTGTCGCGCTGGCGTCGAAAACCACGGATGATCCAGGGCACACCGTGGTGTCCGGTCCGAGGTCGACCAAGGGCAGCGCCTTCAACGCCACTTGGATCGCGTCACTGGCTGAGCATCCGTTGAGTTCCACATTAACCTGATAAGTTCCACCTGTGCTGACAGTGAAAGTGGGGGCGGAGCTTCCATCCTGCCATAGATAGCTGGCACCGGCAACGGTCGCATTCAATGTCAGGGAGGCACCGGCACAGATCGATGTGTCGTTGCCAAGGGATACGGTCGGCAGGGGCTTGTAGTTCACCACAATGGAATCCCTGGCGGAACAATTGTTCCGGGTCACTTGGGCCCAATAAAGGCCGGGGCCGGTCACGTTGAAGGTGGATGCCGTCGACCCATTCTGCCAGAGGTAGGTGGAGCCCGGGGCGAAGGCGCTAAGTTGAAGGGAGGTACTGGCACAGAGTGCGGTGTCCGCTCCAAGATCAACAACAGGTAGCGGGTTGTAAGTGATGGACACTTGGTCCGAATTGCTGCAGTTCTGTGCCGTTACGGTAATACTGTAGTTTCCCGCCGTTGTCACCTGGAAGGACGGGCCTGTACTACCGTCCTGCCAGAGATACGTTCCTCCGGGAACACTGGCGTCCAAGTCCAGCGTCTCACCTGCACAAAGTGCAAGACCGGGACCGAGATCGATGGTGGGAAGCGGTGTGACGTTAACATGCACGGTATCGCGGAGGACGATGGTCCCTGAGATGTTGATGTCATCGATGCCTAGATCGTCCCCGACACCATCACCGGACGTCATCTGTATGCAGGCCTGGACACTGGTCTGTCCAGGACCGGCGGTCCAAGTGGTATTGAATTGCTGCCATCCAGCGCTATAGGCCGGAAATGTAAGATCCGGCCAAAGGGTCTGTGTGCCGTCCATTACCCAGACCACCCGGCCCGCAATGGCATTGCTCAGTGTCCGTCCCCTAAAGCTCAGGGTATAGGTTTGACCGGGACAGCAAGCGATGGTCTGGCACCAAACATTCTTTTGACCGGCAACCCAGCTACCGTAACCCGCGTTTGCGATCAAAAAATTCCCAGTGCCCGTCCCTTGGAACTGATTGTGATACCAACTCGCGTTGGACCCCACCGTGTAGTAGCCTTCATTCTGCACATTTGATGATGAATAGATGAAGGCCGAGCTGAACCCGGTGTTCCCGGCCGAGAAATCACCATTCACCACCAAGTTGCCGCTGGGATAGCTCACTTGGCACCAATAGTCCCCTGCGGTGGTCACATTGACGTTTGGCGCGGATGCTCCCGTGCTCCAGAGATAATTCCCGTACCCAGCAGGTCCGTGCAAAGTGGCCGTTCCACCTTGGCAGATTGTGGTGTCCGGTCCGATAGTGATCGAACATATTGGCTGGGCCTCTACTGCATATCCAAGCGCACAGGCAAGCACAAAGGCTGCCCATCCCGTCCGTGATATGCGGTGGTTGTTCAAAATGATATGGTCACTGGTCAAATTTCGGGCCGTCGAGGCACAAGTTTTCACTTTTGCCGCTCTGTTCGTTCACGATGCTGTCAACACCCGGTTGATCCCTTGGTAGAAGTGCTCTTCCATCCGGTTAAAATGAAGACGTAGAAGCTCGCTCACACGTTGGCTGCGGATGCGGCTATGTTCGTCATGAACGATAGTGTTGAAGCACAACAGGCCACTGGGTGACGTACACTTCCGCAGGCCACTGATGAAAGGTTCCTCGTCCACGCCGGGTGCCAAGTCCAACTCATGGCAGAGGTCCACCAGGACGAGGTCATACTGAGCTTTATTCGCTTGCACGAAAGCCAAGGCATCACTTTCCACAAGTTCCAGGTCCGACATTTTTTCCACTTTGTAAATGGTGGTGGCCAGCCGTAGCATTTCGGGGTCGCCGTCCACCCCGAGGATGGGTGCCGAAATGCCCATCTCCTTGCGCAATATCCCCGCGGAGCTACCTGCACCGAATCCGAGGATAAGCACGCTATTTAGCTGACGGTCAGTGAGTATTAGCTCGCCTAGGCATTCCTGCCAGACCGCATGGAGGCTGCCATAACTCTGGTTGGCATTGCCGCTGTTCACCACCAGATGCCCGCCCTCCCATACCAATCGGAGCGGGCCATATTTGCCCTGGCCTTCCCATACCGGAACAGGCCAGACATAGCTCATAAGGCACTTCACAATTGACATGCTGCAAAGATGGGCCATGGCACTGGCTTAACTTCGCGACCCATTATTCCGTTTTGCCCCGCATTTCAGCAATTACCCGGCACAAGCTTCGCAAGCTGCTGAAGTATGCTATTGTCACGGCCGCTATCGGTGCGGTGTTGACGCTGGTAAGCGGCCATGGCGGTATGCGCTTCTTGCTGGGCTGGGTGCTGCTTGGCACTTGGACCGGCTTTTTGGAGGAATTCCTTTTTGGTAGGCGGTTCCGCTCCTTGGCCATGCCGCTCCAGTTCATTGGCAAAGCATTGGCCGTGAATCTGTTCACGATCGCGCTGCTGGCCGCAGCTTTGGCAGTGAACCGCGGCCATACGCTCCCGTTCACAGGTGTTGCGGGCCTTACCGTCGGGCACTTGCTGGCCTCCGGGGAACTCTATCGCTTCGCATTGGTGGTGGTGGTCGTCACCTCCGTGTCCATCCTGGTGATCCAAGTGGAGGAGTTCATGGGGCGTCGCTTCTTCATGGGCTTCGTGCTGGGCTGGTATGACAAGCCGCGTGTGGCGGAACGGGTTGTGCTCAGCATCGACCTGGTGGGAAGTTCAGCGTTGAACGAGCGTTTGGGCGACCTGCTCTACTACCGGTTCCTGAACACAACGCTATCGCTGATGACCGATGCGGTGTTGCGCCATGATGCTGAGATCCACAAATACGTCGGCGACGAGGTGATCTTCACTTGGACCATGCGCGATGGCACGCACGACTACAATTGCCTGGGGCTCTTCTTCGATATCAAGGAACGCTTGGAGGCTCATGGCCAGGAACTTGTGCGCGAGTTCGGCGTGGCGCCGCAGTTCAGGGGCGGCCTGCACGGAGGGCGCGTCATCACCGCGCAGGTAGGACATATCAAGCGGGCCATCGACCTGAGCGGCGACGTAATGAACACCACAAGCCGCGTGCAGTCCTTGGCGAAAGAATTCAAGGCGGACCTTATGGTCACCCAAGAATTGCTGGACCGCATGCCGGGAGCCGAAGAACATTTTACATTCGGTGAAATGGAATTGCTCCGGGTGAAGGGAGGCAAACGGCAGATGGAGGTGCGGACGGTGGCACGGAAAGTGGTGACCGCACCCGTTCCAATAGCGATAAAGGAATGAAGCACTACCTCTTTGCCTGCCTTGCTTTTTGCCTGACCGCATTGGCCGATGTCCACGCCCAAAGCGTAGTGCCGGTCATCACCAGCTACGGTCGCTTGGTGGCTTTTCAGAATGGCATATTCCAAGAAGTGGATGCACGCAGACCGCAGGGCATATATCCCTGCGGGAACAGGCTCGCCTACGTGACCGATGCTGGTGACCTGAAGCTCTTCGCGGACGGGAAAGTGACGACGCTCCAAGGGGGCGAGCCCGTGCTGGTGGCAGCCTCCAAGTATCTCCTGGCATGGAAGTCCGGACCGTCTTTGCGTATACCCGCCGCTGGAGGTGGTAAGATCCTCTGCCCCAGCGTTGGCCGCTTCACCGTGAGCGACAGTCTCATCGCTTTCCACGATCAAATGCAGCAGACGCTTTCCGCCTATTGGAAAGGAAGGACGGTGCCGATCGCTGACGTGCTGATGAGCAGCGAATCCGTGGTCTGGAAGAGTGGTTCAAACACCTTGTTGCTCTACGATCTGGGGCAACGTCGCGTGCTGCTCTTCTATCGCGGCAGAACCTCCGTGCTGTGCAACGGCGACGACCCTTCCCGCTCGGAACCGGGAGGTGACATGGTGGCGTATATGGATCAGTTTGATGACACCTTCCGGGTATTCGACAAGGGGGATGAGTTTGAGGTGGAGCCGTTCGCTCCCGCCAGCTTCCAGGTGGGGAATGGCCTTGTTGCTTATGTGAACAGTGCGGGCGCCTTCAAGTGCTTCCAAGGAGGCCGGGTCTGGGACATCTCGGATTTCGCACCGGATGAGTACAAGGCGCAGGACAGCGTGATCGTATTCCGCGAAGGCGACCTGTTCAAGGTGTTCAGCGGTGGAGCCGTGCAAATGCTGGAGCGCACGATGCCTTCACAATGGAAAGTATCCGGCGGCATGGTGGCATGGCTGGACGTGAGCGGGGTTGTAAAGCTTTTTCACAACGGCGAACGGGCCACGGTCAGCAAGGAGTCGGGGATCACCCAGTTCGATCTTTATCCCGATGCTGTTTCCTACAAAAGCAACAGTGGCTCCACCAAGGTCTGGTGGTCGGGGAAGCTGTATGACCACTATTGAGCCTTCTCCGCCAAGGACAAGGTGAAGAGCTCCACGGCGTTCCTTTTCCCCTTAAGCGGGATGCTGCCGATGGGCGAGATGGTGTAGGGGAGCGAACGCAGCGAAAGCACGTCCAAGAGTTCTTTGCTCACCAAGTTGTCGACGCCCATCACATTGCAACTGGCTTGGATATGGGCTGCGGTGTTCACCACATCCCCGCTGAAAATGGTCTGCTTTTTCACCATCCCCACTTCGCCGCTGGTCACCCGCCCGAAGTGGAAGCCGGCCTTGAAAACCGGCTCGATCCCGTAGGTGGTGCGATAATATTGCGAGCGTTGCCGGAGCTTGGCGCGAATGGCGAAGAAGCATTTGATGCAACGGTCGTTGCGGATCCCCCGTTCCAATTGCCAGCTCACGCTGATCTCGTCCCCCACGTACTGGTAGATCTCGCCGCCGGAATAGACCACCGGGTCGGTGATGTCGGCGTAGAGGTCGTTGAGCAGCTTGAAGTACCGCGTATCACCGATGGATTCGGCCACCGACGTGCTCGATCGCATGTCGAGGAACATGAAGATCCTTAGCTCTTGCCGGGGCTTTCGATAGCGGTCGAGGAGGTAGCTTCCGGACCCGCCGCCATACTGGTCGTTCAAGCGCAGTATCAGCATCGTCCCGCCCATCAAGAGTCCCCATTGAAGAAAGTGGCCGATCACCCGCCATACGCCCGCAGCGGTGGCAGGATCCTGGGGAAACAATTGCGGAAGTAGCCAATTCCATGCAAGGGCGCCCATGAGCACCATGCCCAGGACGATCGCAATTCCGCGGGTGAAGGACAGCTTTCGCAACGGGTCGTGCAGGAAGAAGATATAGCAACCGCCGAAAAGAAGGCCGCCCACAAATGCGTTGGCGAGATGTTCCCAAAAGATCCCCATGCGCTCCGGCGACACACCGGAATTGGCGAGCGCATTGCTTTCCAGTAAAGCGGCGAAGCCGGCAATGAGCATCCAAACGGCCGTGATGCGCAGTGTGCGGCGGGTACGCCGGCCTACTTTGGAAAGGGTGATGGGCAGGTGGGCCATAAGGATCGCGAATGTATTCCGGGACTTCTGTACGGGACGCATGCTTGCTACGACGCCAGCAGGGGGTAGCTTTGTGACATGGTATTACGCCTTCTGGCCGGCATGGCCCTGACCGGCTGCTTGGTCCTAGGGCCTGCGATGGAAGTTCATGCGCAACGCTTCAATGTCAAGCTTAGCGGCCAGGTCACGGAGCTCTTCTCCGGAGATCCGGTCAAGGGCACATTGGTGCGGCTGCTGAAGGCGGGGCAGGAGGACCAACAGAAAGTAACCCGTGGGGATGGCCGTTATGCGCTCATCTTGGAGCGCGGCTGGAAGTATGAGGTGTGGTTCAGCAAGAAGAACATGGTGACCAAGCATGTGGTGATCGACACGCGGGAGATCCCTCCTTATCCCGATGTCCCCTTCTATGATATGGACCTGCAGATGACGCTATTTCCGTGGGTCGCGGACCTGGACCTCTCGCCTTTCGAGGAGGCTTTGGGGTCGGCGGAGTACAAGGCGAGTGTGCGTAACATGAGCTGGGACATGCCATACACCGAACAGATGCGGCCGGTCTTCTCCAAGGTGATGGATGAATACGAGAAGACCTTTCGCGGGTACTATAAGCGCCGCGATCGCCGAAATCAGGAAGAGGTGCGCTGATCAGCCGCAGGCCTTCAACAGCTTGATGGCCTCCATGGCCGGCCGTACATCATGCACACGCAGGATGTCCGCGCCGTTGAGCAACGCCAAGGTGTTCAGCACGGTGGTGCCGTTCAGAGCTTCCGCAGGCCGGGTGCCAAGTACTTCGTTGATCATCCGCTTCCTGGAAAGCCCTGCCAACACAGGAACGCCGAGCTGCTTGATGGCGGGAAGGCCTTTCAGCAATGTGAAATTGTGTTCCCGGTCCTTGCCGAAACCGAATCCCGGGTCGATCACCACATCCGCGATACCTGCCTGCCGCGCCGCCTGTAGCCGCTCCGAGAGGAATTTCACGACCTCCGCCAGCACGTCCGAATAGGAAGGTCCGTGCTGCATCGTTCTTGGGGTGCCCTGCATGTGCATCAGGACATAGGGTACATGCAGGCGGGCCACGGTAGCCAACATGTCGGGATCCATCAGTCCGGCACTGATATCGTTCACCATGGACGTCCCGGCATCCACCGCCTCTTCAGCAATGGGAGCACGCCAAGTATCGATACTGATCACCGCTTCCGGAAAGCGCTCATGCAGTGCTTTGATAACGGGAATGATGCGCTCGCGTTCTTCCTCCAACGGCACTTCCCGCGAACCCGGGCGACTGCTGGCGCCACCCACGTCGAGGATCGCCGCACCCTCGGAAAGCATCCGTTCAGCCGTTCGGAGAGCATCTTCCAAAGAGGCTTGCCGGCTTTCGGCATGGAAGGAATCGGGCGTTAGGTTCAGGATGCCCATCACGGCCGGTGCATGAAGCTTCACCAACCTCCCGTGCAGACCCCACACAATATCTTCGCCGCCGATCATGCCCCAAAGTTCGGGCACGCGCACACCGGATGGACAAGACACTTCAGCAATACGATGCCATTGTCGGATCGTGCATGGAACTCTTCACCAAGAAGGCCCATGACTATGGCACGGCTTGGCGCATCCTGCGGGTCTCATCACTCACCGATCAAGTGCTGATCAAGGCACAGCGCATCCGCACCTTGCAGCAGGTTGGGGAGAACAAAGTGGGCGAGGGCATCCGGCCGGAGCTGGTGGGTATCGTGAATTATGCGGCGATGGCCTTGGTGCAACTAGAGAGGGGCGTGGTGGACAGCCCGGACCTACGCGCAGAGGAGGCCACTCGTTCCGTCCGTGCCAAGTTGGACGAAGCACGCGATCTGATGACGCGTAAGAACCACGATTACGGTGAGGCTTGGCGCAGCATGCGCGTGAGCTCGCTGGTGGATCTGATCCTCATGAAGCTGCTCCGCATCAAGCAGATCGAGGACAACCAAGGCACCACGCTCGTGAGCGAGGGCATCGACGCGAACTTCCTGGACATAGCGAACTATGCCGTGTTCGCCTTGATCTTATTGGACGAGGAGGAGGACTCAGTCCTCTTTGGGAAGTGAGAACGAATTCATCATCGCCTCGGCCAGGAAGAGCTGGTCCTTATATGAATCCGGTTCTGTGGTAAAGGTCAGGATGTAGGACTTCTTGCCCTGCACGAACACCCGTTGCGAACCGTGGAGCTGCGCGCCTTCCACCTTTCCGCTGAACTCCACGTTATACGTGCCGGATGCATCCGGACCCTCGGAAGCGATCGTTTCCACTCCATCGGGAAGATCCTTGGGTGAAGGTCCTTTACTACGCTCATCCCTTATGATCAGGGATATCGCGGCCACCGGCGAATGACCGTCAGGAACGGTCTGAAAAACCACGATCGTATCACCACCAACTGCCGGCCCAGCATGCCAAGCTCCGGGATAGTTCATCGAGCAGCCCTCGCCCTTCCACGTATTCCACGCGGGTGTGGTGTCGGTCACTATCCGCGTGACCACGCGGGCATCCTGTGCTTGTGAGAACAGGGAAGTGGTGCATACCAATAGGAGCGGGAGTACGAATTTTCTGACCATCGGAGCGGGAGTATGAAAGCGCCAAGGTCGCCATTGCGGAGGAAAGAATGGAAAGGATCTTCAATGAAATGAACATTACCCTGTTAGCCGATCGTGCGAAAACGGGCTGGTGACGCTTGGATCCCAGTATTGACGGGGATAGTTTCGCCGCCCGCCGTCAACTGTCGGGACACCTAACCAGAGCGAACATGCGTTACCTCACCTTCATCTTGATCTTGGCATCATTGGCCATCTGCCAAGAAGCCTCGGCTTACCGCTTGCGGTTGAACGGTCTGGTGACGGACTATGTGACGCAGCAACCGATGTCCTCCGCACGGGTGCGCATCTATAAGAACGGCGTGATCCAGCGGACGATCAAGACCGGGGCCCTCGGCCAGTATTCCATGACCTTTGATAATCATGCTGATTATGTGGTGCGCGTGGATGCTCCCGGCTTTCAGGTGAAGTGCATCACCATCAATACAGCGGGGCTGGAATGGGAAGGCGACCGTCGTGTAAGCGACCTGCAAGTGGAGATGCGCCTTCCGACCCTACAGAGCGGCATCGACCTTTCCTATTTCGACCTTCCCCTTGGCATGGCGGATTTCGAACCGGCCACGGGACACACGCGCTGGAACATCACCTACGAGAAGACCGTGATCACCACCGCCCAAGAGGTGATGGCACGCTATGACCAGCGGTGCATGGAAAAGGGAATGCCTGTGGCGCGTGGCAACATGGAGCTTGGTGCCTACTTGGTACACGAAAAGCTCTAGTGCCTCCGCAGCTCCGGTGGCCGGAATGTGACGCTATCCCGGGACGGTAGTTGGCAACCTTTCCCAATGGAGTGGAGCGCTAAAAGCCTTGCGGGCTAAATTCGTCGGCTCCGGAGGTGGCCCCATTCCAAACCACTTGACCACATCCGGTTATTCCATCATGCGCATCCTCCTATTGATCTGCCGCATTCTTGTCGGCGCCACGTTCATCATCAGCGGTCTTATCAAGGCCAATGACCCCATCGGCTTCAGCATCAAGCTGGAGGAATACTTCGCCGCCAGTGCCTTGGGCCTTCCTTGGCTGATCCCGTTCTCGCTCGCGTTGGCCATGTTGGCCTGCTTGGCCGAACTGGTGCTCGGTTTCGCCGTGCTCGTCGGTGGCCGGATGAAACTGGCCACTTGGTCCTTGCTCATCCTTACGCTCTTCTTCGGTTGGCTTACGGCCTACACCGCCACCTGCGATCCGCAGGGGAAGTATGAGGTCCTTGTGAACGGGGTCACGGAGATGCGGGATGTGACCTGCGTTACCGATTGTGGCTGCTTCGGCGATGCGATGAAGGGTTCGCTCGGCCGACCTATGACACCATGGGAGAGTTTCTCGAAGGACATGGTGCTGCTGGTATTCGTACTTCCATTGTTCTTCTTCCGCAAGCGCATCAAGTTCAATACTTGGGGCGATGACCTGGCCTTGCTGCCTGCGTCCATGGTGCTGCTGGGCTTTTACTGCTGGGTATTCGCCTGGTGGTTCCCCTTGCTCTTCTCTATCGGCGTCCTGGCCGGGTACTTGATCATCAAGCGGCTGTTGGAAGGCCCTCGCGCCGAATGGGCGGTAGCGGCCTGGGTCGCGGTGGCCTCACTGGCATTCATGTGGCATTGCTATGCGCACCTACCGGTGAAGGATTATCGCCCCTATGCCATAGGCAAGAGCATCATCGAACAGAAGGAGGAGGCCAAGGCGCCGGTCAACCAGACCTATGTGAGCTATAAGAACAAGACCACTGGCGAGGTGACGGAATACCTCACATCGAAGCCCTATCCATGGGATGACCCCAACTATGAGAACGTGCCGAACAGCACCCGTGTGGTGGAGGTGGAGCCGGGCATCGCTTCACAGGTCCAGGATTTCATTCTCTCGGATCAGGACGGGGAGGATGTGACCGATGATGTGCTAATGGCGGAAGAGCCCGTGCTGCTCGTGGTGGCGAAGACCATCAGCGACACGCGCACCAGCTGCCAGCCCGAGATCAACAAGCTGGTGGCGGAAGCGCAAAAAGCGGGGTGGAAGGTGTATGGGTTGACGAGCAGTTCCTACGATGCCTCCGAGGAGTTCCGCCATGCGAACCAGAACATGTTCGACTACCTCACCTGTGACGAAGTGACGTTGAAGACCATGATCCGGAGCAACCCTGGTGTAGTGGTGATGCAGCACGGCACAGTTCGTGGCAAGTGGCATTGCAACGACATTCCTTCCTTCGCAAAGGCCGGAAAAGCGCTTCGGTGAAGCATCGGTGGTCCCCATTCCCATCGTTGACAAACTGCGCGTGCGGTCGTCGGCGCAAAGTCCCTTGCGGCGATCTTTGTAACTCAAAATACGGATGTCGATGAGCGCGAGGACCATAGTGGCAGGTAATTGGAAAATGCATACGGACGCCTCAGAGTCCAATAACCTGCTGGATGCAATAGCAGGATGGTGCACCGCCCATCCGGGTTCCGTGGAGGTGATCGTAGCGCCGCCCTTTCCTTTCCTTGCCTCGGCTGTGGAGCGGGTCGGCAAAGGAGAAGCTGGCGCGGGCAACGGTACTGTTGTTATCGCTGCGCAGAATTGCCACCAGGAAGAACAAGGCGCGTTCACCGGGGAGGTCAGCGTGCCCATGCTGAAGTCCCTCGGCGTTGAGGCCTGCATCGTGGGGCATAGCGAGCGGCGTGAATACTTCGGCGAGACCGATGCCGTGATCGGTAAAAAGATCCTCCTGCTTCTGAAGCATGGTCTTCAACCGATCTACTGTTGTGGAGAGCGCCGGGAGGAGCGCGAGGAAGGCCGCTTTCTCGATGTGATCTCCACCCAATTGCACACTGCGCTCGGCTCGCTGTCGTCCGCGGATATTGCAAAGCTCATCGTCGCCTACGAGCCGGTCTGGGCCATCGGTACGGGATTGACAGCCACCCCTGAACAGGCCCAGGAGATCCATGCCTTTATCCGCGCGGAACTGCGCATGCTCGCCGGGGATGCGGCGGATGACATCCCCATCCTTTATGGCGGTTCCTGCAACCCGGGGAACGCGAACGGCCTCTTCGCTGGTAAGGACGTCAATGGGGGCCTGATCGGTGGGGCCGCACTGGTGGCGGAGAAGTTCACGGAACTGGTGCGCATTGCACAGGAAGTGAAAACCAAAAACTGATGCGTTACACAGAGGTCAATTTTCTGGTCACGCCCGTGGAACCATGGCGTGATGTGCTGTTAGTGGAGCTGACCGAGGCCGGTTATGAAGGCTTCGAAGAGACCCCGCACGGCATCAAGGCGTTCATCCCGACAGCCGATTTCGATAATGCTGTGCTGCGATCCCTGGTCGTCCCCAAAGACCCGCATGTTTCGGTGACGTACACCGTTCATGAGGTTCCGGAAGTGAATTGGAATGCACGATGGGAACAGGAATTCCTGCCTGTGGAAGTGGACGGTAGAGTACTGGTGCGTGCGGAGTTCCATCCGGCGGCGCCACAGTATGAGCACGAGATCATCATCACTCCGCGCATGGCCTTCGGCACCGGGCACCACGCCACCACGCGCATGATGGTGAAAGCCATGTTGGCCATGGACCTTAAGGGCCAAAGCCTTTGCGACCTGGGGTGTGGCACCGGCGTGCTGGCGATATTGGCCGAGCGCTTAGGTGCCGCCAAAGTGGTGGCCATCGACTTCGATCCCGTTGCTGTGGACAACGCCCGGCTCAACGTGGCGACGAACCATTGTCAGCGCATCGTTGTGGAAAAGGGGGATACCGATCTCGCCAAAGGCGCTGGCTATGATGCTATTTTGGCCAATATCGAGCGCAACACCTTGGTGCGTTCCATGTCCGATATGGTCGCAGCATTGGCAGAAAATGGAAAGCTGTTATTGAGCGGCTTCGTGCGGGAGGACATTGAGGTGATGGCCAAAGCCGCCAAGGGTGCGGGCTTGCGGCATGTGTTGACGCTGGAGGATGGGGAATGGGCATTTTCAGAATGGGAAAAAGAAGATCCGGACAGCCGCACATGAAACAACTCTTTGCTGCTCTCTTGCTTGCGACAGGCCTCATCGCCACGCCCGGGGCCACCATGGCACAGACCATTGTGTTCTCCGATGACCAAGCGGCATACCTGCAGGAGGTCACCGGGATGCTCACCAGCGCTAACAAGAAGGAAGGCACCTCCTTCATCGAGAAAGTATTCACACCCTTCTGGAACAGCGGGTTCCTAGGGAACGAGCAGCGTTCACGGTTGGTGGCCATCTCCAACGTGATGAGCAAGAAGCGCTTCCAAGCCATCCCGGACTTCATGGACATGCTCACCACCGTGTCGGATTTCCCGGTCCACGGCCATAGCCAAGCGGAGTTCGATGCATGGATGAAGGGGTTGACACAAGCAGGGAGTTCTTCGCGGAAGCAGGACCTTTCCGATTATCTGGACCTGAGCAAGGGGCTCATTTCCGGCAACATACTCTACCAAAGTGCGGCCTCCATGTGGCGTTCCCGCGCGAACAAGTTCATCTTCGCCTTTGACACCGTCCCCAAGGCCGTCTTCGGGACCACCGACCTCGTCTGGGCTTCCAAAACGGATAGCTCCGTCATTGTAGGAACCAGTGGCACGTACTATCCGCTCTCGAATATGTGGGAGGGGAAAGGAGGGACCATGACCTGGCAGAGGGCGGGACTGAAGTCGGAGTCGACGTTCGTAAAGTGGGGACACTCCTATTCCTTGCGATTGAAGACCACGGAGCTTCGCGTTGACAGCGTGAGCCTCACCGACCCCTATTTCGACAAGGCCCTGCTCGGTAATGTGGTGGACAAGCTGCGGGCGAACGTGACGGAAAGCTCCGCCAGCTATCCCCGATTTGAAAGCTACGACCTGCGGAAGCGGATCAACGACATCGTCCCCGGCATCGACTTCGAAGGTGGTTTCACGATGCAAGGGGCCAAACTGCAGGGCTACGGAACGAAAGAGGAACCCGCCTCGCTCACCTTCAAGCGGGAAGGACGCCCCTTCATCATCACCAAGGGGCTCGTGTTCACCATTGAGCCGGACAAGGTGGCCAGCGGCGATGTGTCGGTCACCATTCGTCTCGATAAGGATTCGATCTATCACCCGAGTGTGACCTTGCGTTTCCTCCGGGATAAGAAGGAGTTGACCTTGATCAAGCCGGACGCGGGGCTGTCCAAGGGGCCGTTCTACGACACCTATCACCAGCTCGACATGTACTTCGAAGAACTCCGCTGGAAGCAAGGCGATCCCTTGGTACAGCTCGGCAATATGCAAGGGACGACCCAGACCCAGACGTCCTTTGAGAGCTTCAACTATTTCGAACAGCGGCGCTACACGGCCTTGATGGGTATCGATGCCATCCATCCGTTGTCCAAACTTTACGAGTACAGCAAGCAGGCCAGCGACGAGTTCTTTGCACTCGATTTTGCGAAGTACTCCAAGTTGCAGATGTCGCAGGTGGAACCGATGCTCATCGACATGGTGAACAAGGGCTTCATCCACTACGATGTGGAGGATAAGCGTGTCACCATTCTCCCACGCCTCTTGCAGCACATCCGTTCCAGCGCGGGCAAGCAGGACTATGACGTGCTACAGTTCAATAGCAACAGCCCGGACGGTGTGAACGGGACCATCAACCTGCTCAATAACGATCTGGCATTGAAGGGTGTATCGCGGATCACAATGAGCGATTCACAGGATGTGAAGATCTATCCGGCGGAGAAGCTCGTCACCATCAAGAAGGACCGCGACTTCAGCTTCGGTGGCATGGTGAAGGCTGGTAAGCTCACCTATTACGGGAAGGAATACTTCTTCCACTATCAAGCCTTTGTGATCGACCTGTTGAATGTGGATAGTGTCGGATTCCTGGCAGAAAGCTTTGAACCCGATGACCAAGGTCGGCGCAGGCTGGTGAAAGTGAAGAACGTGCTGGAGAATGTCACCGGCACGCTGGAGATCGATGCCGCGAGCAACAAGAGCGGTCTGCAACAGAAGAAATATCCGGAGTATCCCAAGTTCAACAGCACCAAGGAGAGCTACGTCTTCTACGATCGGGCGTCGATACAGAAAGGGGCCTACAAGCGTGACAATTTCTACTACAAGAGCGATCCCTTCGTGATCGACAGCTTGGACAACTTCACCAATGAAGGTCTGAAGTTCGATGGCACCTTGATGAGCGCGGGCATCTTCCCAGACATCCGCGAGACCATGAAGCTTCAGCCCGATTATGCCTTGGGCTTTGTGCGCCCCACGGGTGACGGCGGCTTGCCACTATATGGCAAGAAGGCCAAATTCTCGCAGACCCTCAAATTGGACAACAAAGGACTGCACGGCGAGGGTGACCTCACCTTCCTCACCACCATCGCCAGTAGCAAGGACCTGTTCTTCACGCCGGACACGACGTTCGGTGTGGCCGATACGCTGTACAACGGCGCCGCCTCAAGTCCGACGATGAACGTGCCCACGGTGCAGGCCTCCAACGTGTTCGTGCGTTTGGAGCCTGCCAAGGACGTTTTGCTTGCCCGCAATCTGGAAGCGCCCATGGTCATGTATGACAAACAGGCCTATCTCTATGGCAAGACCGAACTCAGCCCACAAGGCATGAGCGGTGGTGGCTTGGTGGATTTCACGAACGCCACGCTCAAGTCCGAGCTGTTCGATTTCAGGACCATGAAGGTGCATGCCGACACCAGCGACTTCCGGCTCACCGAGGGTGATACCGCCAGCATCGCCTTCCGCACGGATAACGTGAACGCCACCGTGAAGCTCGATGAGCGCGTCGGGGAGTTCGTCAGCAACGGCACCGAGACGAAGGTTGAATTCCCGTTCAATCAGTACATCTGTTACATGGACCGCTTCAAGTGGTACATGGACAAGGGCGATATCGAGCTGGAGAGCGACAAGAGTGCGTCAGCAGGCAACGAGGACCTGCAGCTATCCGGGAGCAACTTCATCAGCGTGAATCCCGATCAGGATTCGCTCCGGTTCATGGCGCCCAAGGCCAGATATGACCTGAAGAAACATCTGATCACAGCGAACGAGGTTCAGTACATAAGGGTCGCTGATGCGCTGATCGCGCCGGACAGCATGCTGGTCCGCATCGGGCGGAACGCAAAGATGGACCCGCTGACCAAAGCAACGGTGACCGCCAACTTCGTGAACAAGTACCACACCATCCACGATGCCACGGTCAGCATCTCCGCACGCAGGCAGTACAGCGGTTCAGGGACATACGACTACAAGGATGAGACCGGGAAAGTCTTCCCGATCAACATGACCAACATCAACGTGGACACCACCTACCAGACCTATGCGCGCGGCAGGGTGACCCAAGAGGAAGGGTTCCAGCTCAGCCCGGCCTTCGACTTCTTCGGGGACGTGCTCCTTCAAGCTTCCATCAAGGGGCTCACCTTCACCGGCAACACGCGCATTCTCCAGGACTGTGCTGGTATTTCCAGGAACTGGATGGGCTTCACCGGCGAGATCGATCCGGCAGAGGTCTTCATTCCGGTAAGCGATTCACTTGTTGATGCCCAAGGATTCCCGATCGGTGCCGGCATCTATATGACCAAGGAAGATCCGTTCGCCACCTATGGCACCTTCCTCAGTCGCAAAAAGGACAAGGCCGACCGGGACATCATCAGCGCGAAGGGACTGCTCTTTTATGACAAGCCGAGCAAGTCCTACCTGATCTCCAACAAGGACAAGATCCGCCAGCGCAACCTGCCCGGGAACCTGGTCGGATTGAACACAACAACCTGCGTGTTGACCGGCGATGGCCACATCAGCCAAGGGGTCGATCTGGGCCAGGTGCAGGTGGATGCCTATGGCGGACTGGAATACCGTGGGGACAGTGCCAAGACCACCTCGCATGTAACGCTGCTGGCCAATTTCCCTTTCCTGGACAATGCCTTGGAGAAAATGGTGGCCGACATCGCCGCCTATCCGGAGCAGAAGCAGGTGGACCTGTCCAAAACGCCATATGAGCGTGCCATCCGTGAAGTGCTCGGCAAGGAGAAGAGCGACAAGCTGATCAGCGAGCTGAGCATCAAGGGCGAGATCAAGAAGCTGCCCGATGAACTGGTGAGATCCTTGGTCTTCTGCGACCTGAACCTGCAATGGAACGCCGGCGAGGAATCATGGCAGAGCAATGGTCTGGTCGGTCTGGGCACCGTGCTCAAGAAACCCGTGTACCGCTACCTGAAAGGCAAGGTGGAGTTCCAGCGCAAGCGCAGCGGCGATGTGATGACCGTCCTGCTGATGCTCGACGACCAGACCTACTGGTTCTTCCAATACGCCCGCAACTACCTTTATGCATACAGCAGCAGCGCGGAGTTCAATACGATGATCAGCGACTTGAAGGACGACAAGCGCAAGTTCGCTGGCAAGAAGGACGCGCCTGATTACCAGTTCATCCTGACCAACAAGCGCAAGGTGGACGAATTCCGTGACCGCTTTGGATTATAACATGGGTTTCCCTTGGGCCTTCGGCCTCACGGCCATGGTGATCAGCTACCTCTGTGGGAGCGTGCCCTCTTCGGTCTGGTGGGGTAAAGGCTTCTACGGGGTGGATATCCGAGAACACGGAAGCCACAACGCGGGCGCCACCAATACCTTCCGTGTGCTCGGCCCCAAGGCAGGCGTCCCTGTTCTCCTGCTGGATGTGTTGAAGGGGTTCCTACCGGTGCGCCTGCTGCCTCTTTGGAGCGGGGCTGAACCCTATTCGGACATTTGGACCCTGCTGCGGGTACTGCTCGTGCTTGCCGCCGTGGTCGGGCATCTCTATCCCATCTTCGCGGGGTTCCGTGGCGGTAAAGGGATCGCAACCTCGCTGGGCGGTGTGTTGGCCCTGCACCCCGGGTCGGCGTTGATCTGCATCGCCGTATTCTTCGTGGTCTTCCTGATCACACGGTACGTCTCGTTGGCCTCTCTCACCGCGGCCGTCGCGTTTCCCTTGGCCATCGCCCTTGTCTTCCACGAACAGAGCCATGTGCTGCTTGGCTTCGCCATCGTGTTGTGCGTGGTGGTCTTCTTCACCCACCGGCACAACATCGGGCGACTGCTGAAGGGCAATGAGAGCCGCATGGACCTCTTCGGACGAAGGACCGCGAACCCATGAGGCATTTGATACATATCCGGTCCATGGCCGTCATCGGCTTGGTCCTGCTTGCCATGCTTCCGGGCAGCGCCCGCGGTCAAGGCGGTGACAAGGCCATGCAGGTCCAAGCGGACGCGCTTTTTGAAAATGGTGAATACGCACAAGCCTATCCGTTATACTCCCAATTGGTGAGCCTTTCGCCGCAGGATCATGAGCTGAACTACAAATTCGGCGCTTGCACGATCTACGGCGGTGACGACAAGGCCAAAGCGATCGGTTACCTGAAATTCGCGGTCACGGGACCCGCCACGCCCCACCTCGCCTGGTACTTTCTGGGCCGGGCGTATCAATTGGATTACCGGTTCGATGATGCCATAGGGGCCTTTCAGCAGTACAGGGGCACCGCTGATAAAAAGCTTTTGGCGCGGTTCCCGGTGGATGCCATGGAGCAGCAATGCCGGAACGGGAAATTCCTGCTGAGCAACCTGAAGGACATCGAGGTGCTGAACAAGGTGCAGGTGGCTGCAACGGATTTCTTCCGGTTCTACGACCTCAGCGACATCGGGGGGAAGATCGTGGTAACGCCGGAGGAGCTGCTCACGAGCTACGACCGGAAGAGCGGTGAGCGCTTCCTGACCTATCTGCCCACCGGTGGAGGGACCATCTACTTCAGCAGTTATGGCAAGGACGGCAAGACAGGCAAGGACATCTACCGGAGCGAGCTGCTTCCCACCGGAGGTTATGCCACTCCTGTGAAACTGGCTGGCTACATCAATACCGCGGAGGATGAGGACTACGCTGTGATGGCAGCGGATGGGACGACCTTCTATTTCTGCAGCAAGGGCCACAACAGCATGGGTGGCTATGATGTGTTCAAGAGCACCTTTGACAAGGGCATGGATGCGTTCGGCGCGCCTGAGAACATGGACTTCGCCGTGAACACCCCGGCCGATGAACTGCTTTACATCGTGGGGCCGGACGGCAAGCAGGCCTGCTTCGCCAGCAACAGGGACAGTAAGCAGGGTATGCTGAACGTGTACCGCGTGGGCACAAAGCAGACGCCGATCAACATCACCGTGCTCAAGGGCACTTATGCATCCGCCTTCGATCCCTCGGACCGGAAGGCACACATCATTGTAGAGGACGCGCTGACCCGGGAGCGTGTGGCGGATGTGAATACGGACATGAACGGTAGTTATCTACTCGCGCTTCCGCGAGGTGGCAAATACAAGTTCCTTGTGGAAGGAGGGCCTAAGGGCATGACACATCTGGCGACCGTGGACGTCCCACCGAACGATCGCCCCAAAGTCTACAAACAGGAGATCGAACTGGTGGACAATGGAGGAGAGAAGGTGGCGATCAAGAACTACTTCGACCAACCATTGGAGGATGATGTGATGGCCTTGGCCTTGAACGAGATCCGACGAAGGGCCAAGCTGGACGTCACCGGTGAGAAAGCCGTGGAGAAGGTCGTCGCTCAGGTGAACCGCTCGGAAGAACCCTTGCAGGCGGCTGGTTTTGACGGCACCATGACCATGACCAAGGCACAGGAACTGGCGCGCAACGATGCGACCAGGCTGAATGCCTTGGCCGAGGAAAAGGACCGCCAAGCGAACGCCGCTTACGACATGGCGCTGAAGAACGTCACAACGGCGGAGGCGGCTTCCAAACGTGCACAGGACCTGATACAGCAGGCGGACCGGACGGCGAAAGAAGACGAAAAAGATCCGCTGATGCGTCAGGCGGCAGAGGCAAAGCAACTGTCCCACGAGGCCAATGAACGCGCCCGTGCGGCATATCGCACCGCGCGTGATCTGGAAACCTCCGGCAAGACCTCCCGGAGTGATGCGGCCACTGCGGATGTTTTGGCCACGGCACTCACCCAAGCACAGATGTCAGGGGACCGTGTCAAAGCGACCACCGCCCTGAAGGAATTGAAGGCAAGGATCGATGTGAAGAACGGGCCCGACGGCGAGGTCGATGAGGCCGAACGTACGCGGCGCGCGGCAACCGCCACTGAATTGGAGGCTTCCAAGAAAATGAAGCAAGCCACGGCCCAGCGGGAGGATGAGCTCCAGCTGACCGAGCGGATCGGACGGCTGCAGCGGGAGGCTGCCAATGCGAAGGGGAGAAAGAAGGAAGACATCAACGGGCAGATCTCCGTGTTGGAGGCCCAACGTTCAGCGCTTCATGACGAGGTGAATGCAGCTTTCGCAAAAGCGCAGGATGCCGAGGATGGCGCTGCGGTGGCAAGGGGCCAAGCGCAGTTGGTGAGGTATTTGAACGGCGACCAGAACACGTGGAAGGAACAGGCTTTGCCCGAGAATGAATTGGCCGGCATGGAGCAGCGATTATCCAATGTCCGGGCCGGGAACAAGGCATTGGCGATCGATGAGCGTTATGCTCCATTGCGCGTCGGGTCCGCGGATGAGCGCGAGCGTCGCACCTTCGATTGGGGATCGAACTGGTCGATCGCCGATCTGCTGAACGGCAACTATCTAGCGGTATCGAAGTCCAAGACCAAAACGGACGGTGATCAAGGCCAGCAAGTAGCTGATCTGGCCATGAGCGGCCAGAAGGATGCAGCACCTAAGAGTGAGGAAAACAAGAAGGCTGATGCTGCGGATGAAGGAGGGTCGGCTGCAGGAACTGCGGGGACCGCCTCTGACAAGATCGCCTCTTCGAATTCAACTACCATTCCCGATCCACCGGTCACGGAAGGAACGAATGCTGGGAAGTCCGGGAATGATCGGTCAAAGAATACCACGGGCAACGATAAAACCGGGGATCTTGCCTCACGGAAGGATCAGTCCGGCTCGAACAACAAGGACGTTTCGCCTGACGCATCGGGTCGCGGGACTTCAACGGATAAGACCACGGGATCGGGGAATATCGATAAGAATGCGAACAAGACCGCGGATAAGAGCGGGAGCGGAGACAAGGCGGATGCAGGGGTAGGGGGCACGCAAGCGAACGCAGCGGACAAGGGGACCGGAGTGGTGAAAAGTGCGGACGGCAATGCGAGCAACACAGCCACCACAGGGAATAGCGCCGCTGCCGGTACACAGGACGCATCCAAAGTGCAGGTGTTGAATCAAGCTGGACGGGATGCGGATAACTCCGCCGGAAAGAACGCTGCCACCTCAGATCGTGATCGGAATGATGATCTCGCAGGAAAGGAAGGTGGCAAAGCGACCAATGCAGGTGAGCCCGCATCCGTGAATGCGGATGAACAAGCCTTCATCCTGGCGAATAAGCTCGCGGAACTGGAGCAACTGCGCAAAGGCGAAAAGTCCAGGGCGAAGCGGGACAGCTTGGATCGGGTCATTGCTGACCAGCGTGAGCTGATCGGAACCTATCGATCCGCCAATACGGGAACCGCTGACCAGACCACACCCGTAGCCATTGACCGGTATGTGCCGATGGAGTACAGACCGTTGGAATTCGACCTCACCATGATGGACGCGCAACTGGTGGAGGAAGCTTATCCAGGTTTCGTTCTGCGAAAGAAGGCGATCACCGAGGGTCCCGGCAATGCAAGCGACAAAGCGAACATGCTCCATGCGCTCGAAATGGAGCTTGTGGACAGCATCGATGTGCAAACGACCCGGAATTTGGCGGTGCTGGACCAGCATCCGGAACTTGCGGACCTGATCCTTCCGAGGTTGGAACGTTGGCGCCAGTTGAAGGCCGCACACGTGGACAGCGCAGCAGCGGCATTGGCCGGGGTGGACAAGGAGTACATCGCATCCGAGACCAAGGCTATGGAAGATGCCCAGCTGTCGGGTCAGGCGATCAAGCAAACTCCAACAGCCGGGAACGACCAAGCCACGACCCCGCACAACGACGCATACGTGAACATCGCTTCCGACCTGTCGCAGATCTATTCCAGCTCCATAGCTCCGCGATCCAAAAAGAATGCGGAAGTCGTGGCGCTGAAGGACAAGGAGCTCGAACAAGTGTCGGAAAAGTTGGCCGAGATAGACAGCTTGGAGGGCGTACTGACGGATACCCCGGGAGGAAAGAACTATGAGAAGCTGCGGAAGGACATCGACAAGAGGATCGATGACGTCCTGATCCAGAACGTGGAACTCGGGCAGCGCATGGTATTCATCAGTAACAGTGAATATGATGTGGCCAAGGACAGTGCGAAGGTGCTCGAGAAGGCGTTAAGCCGTATGGGTCTTCCCCCCAATGCACCATTGCTGCAAATGGTACGGTCCTACCAAGGTGCTGCGGATGAAGCAATGGGCAAGGCCAAGGGATTCCGAAAGGATGCCGATCGCACCGGGGATATCGTTCAGCGGAATTCCCTTTACCGCCAAGCCTATGGAGAGGAACTGAAGGCGCTTCGTGACTACGACCGATCGCTCACGGTGAGGAACTATTTGTTGAGCGGGCAAGTCAT
Source organism: Flavobacteriales bacterium (assembly GCA_038234075.1). Lineage (GTDB taxonomy): Bacteria > Bacteroidota > Bacteroidia > Flavobacteriales_F > PHOS-HE28 > PHOS-HE28. The sequence continues at coordinate 126,710 of JBBSUV010000005.1, forward strand.
ACCGGGTGAAGCGCTTACCTACGAGCAGGTGGAGGAACGTATGTTCAAGCCTGCTGTGGCAGCAGCAACAGCACCTGGTGGAAATTCCGGGAAGGAGGATCAAACTGCCGATGTGAAAACCCCTGCCTTATCTGTGGTGGACACCCTTCCGGCAAAGCCTGTCCAACTCGTTTCCGTGGTTTCCAGTGGGGAAGCGGTTGACAGCGCACAAAAGGATGGAGCCGCTGCCAGCCAACCCGTATCGGAGCGCTCCATGGTGGATACGGCTGGGAAGGCCGCCCGTGCGGGAGGAACCCCCATCGTGTCGCCGTCGGCAACACAAACCGACGTTACGCTCCTATCCAAGTATCTGGACAATTACTACTACCTCAGTCCATCCGAGCGGGTTAGCGTGACCCAGGGCGATGATGAGCGCAAGTACTTCCTGATGAAGGGAAGTTCCATGGAAGATCGCGCAAATGCCGAAGCAGCCATAGCGGAAGCAGAAGGTGCATCGAAATTGGCCGCGGACCTGCGGGCCGAAGCAGCTAAGGAACAGCGTTCGACCGGCACGGCCACTTCAGCGGATGTTGGCAAGCGTGCTCAATTGTTGGAGACCCGTGCCGATGGACTTATGCAGCGGTCCGATTCGCTTCGTCTTGTGTCCGATAGGTTGATCTCCACGGCATCTTCCAGCGATGCCCAAGCCGCCATTCTGATGCAAGGCATGCCCGCTGATCGGTCAGCGGCGATCATGGATCTGGAACAAGGCCGTCGACGGACCGAGCCGCTCTTGGCCCGTACACGACCTGCCGTGCCGGATGCCGTACCATCCGTGAACGAGGATGTAGCAGCCGCTCCCGTGACAGCCGCACCATCGTCCTCTGCGCAGGAAGTGACGGAACAGGCAAGAACAGTTGGAGGAGAACCGGCATCCGAGCGCGTGGTCGGCGGTGCAGATCGCATTACACGGTTGGCACCGGTGGTCGGTACCGCTCCGGCGCCGTTCACGGGTCTCTTGGTGAATGATGTTTTCCAGTTCGCGAATGCAGGGACGCCGCGCGAAGAGCCGATCCCCATCGATGCCCCCATGCCGAAAGGTGTGGTGTACAAAGTGCAGGTGGGCGCATTCCGCAACGCCTTGCCCGCAGAGGCCTTCAGCGATATGACCCCGGTGATGGGTGAACATGCCGGGAATGGCCTGGTGCGGTATACGGCCGGCATGTTCACCAGCGCCGATGCGGCTTCACAAGCCGGTGCCAAGGTGCGTGCCCGTGGCTATCGCGACGCGTTCGTGGTAGCCTACATGGACGGAAAGCGCGTGCCCTTGCGGGAAGCCATGAGCGCGGAACGCCAAGTAGCCGCAGCGGCCGCCACGGCCCAAGTGCCTGGATCCACTCCTGTCGGCACAACACCACGGCCTGCGACAACAACGACCACGAACACTGCGGCGGTCACCCCGAACGCCAACGCACCGGTGCCCACCACGGCCCCTGTTCCGGCGACCGTACAAGTACCGCAAGCCGATGCGGAAGCCGCAGTGTTGGCGGCCTATCCGTCCTCTGCGGAGGAAGTGCTCGCGGAGTTCAAGCCTTCGATCGGCGCATCGGATTACTACAACGACCCTACGGCAGCACCGGCGAAGCAGGTGGAGGCGGTGAAGGGGCTTTTCTTCACAGTACAGGTAGGGGTGTACAGCAAGCCGACGGCCTTGGACAAATTGTTCAACATCACCCCGCTCAACAGTGAATTGACCGCCACCAAGAAGATCCGCTACACCACCGGGATATTCTTGGACGAGGGCAAGGCCGTGACACGCAAGAACGGCACCGTATCGCTCGGTGTGACGGACGCCTTCGTAACGGCCTACCTCAACGGTAAGCGCATACCGGTCCGGGATGCGCGGGCACTGTTGGCGAAGTTCGGCAATGCGGTATTGGTGGATCCCGCGCTGGGCGATCATTGAGCGCTTCCTCCTGATGCCCCGATGATCGTTCGAGCGCGCTTGCCTATGCCCTGAAACCCTTGTCTACGTAGGGGGGGGGGCTGGGGATGTCCCCAATCTTTTTCCCCAAGGACCGCAGAAGCCGCTGCAAGGTGTCGAAACGCGGCTGCCGTTTATCGTTCTCTATGCGGCACAAGGTGCTGTGTGGCAACCGGGCCTGATCGCATACCTCCTCCAAGGTGCGGCCCTGTGCGAGCCGCGTAGCCTTCAGCCATGCTCCGATGGTCATGTACACGAGGTTTTGAAGTGATCGCTAACGCATGCAGGGTGGGGATCCACAACAAACCTACACAAGATCGCGACTTTTTCCGATATTTACTATTCCAATGCCGCAGAATGTGCCAATTGGCACAACGATCCAGCCGTGATCGGTTGAACATTGAAACGCCGTACCCAGATCCCCTCGGCACACCTCCCGATGAAAAACGACAACATACCTTGGAAAAGCCTCCGGGTCGGCCATAAAGCAGGGCTGCTGGCGGCTAGCCTGTTGTGCAGCGCGGTGGCACTGGCACAACCCTATGTTACGGTGCCGGTAAGTGCCAACATTTCAATTGTTTCGCCGGGGGCAGGCACCCCGGGACCCAACCAGATCGGCGACGGCGGCATCGTCTGTATGTTGGACCCGGATCCGGTGGGCGGTAATTTCATCATCACCGGCACGGTGGGGGTACCTACATGGAACCTCTTAGGTGACATATCCAGAAGCACGAGTAACGTGCCTCCCGCACCGGGGATATACGTCAGCAGTGGCACTAACCTGATCATTCAGACCTATAACAAAAACGTGCGGCCACCTGCCGAGATCACCCCGCCTGAGGATATCAGACATGCCCGCAGCAAAGGGCAGGTGCGCATCACCTACATAACTCCGGACCACTGCTACGGCGTCTTCATCTTCGATATCTACAAGCGCTGGGGCAACACGGCCACGTCCACGGCGGGGCCCAACTACGCGCCGATGATCGTGGGACCTGATTGTTGGGGCACCGGCCTGATCACCTTCAGCGTGGACCAGGTGAGCAGTGACAATGCACTGGATGCGATCGGCTTTGACCAATACTATTGGGAGTTGACGAATGGACGCCCCTATGGCGATCCTGGACAGATACTCAGCGGTTCCGCATTCTATAATTCTGCCGACCGCAGTTCAATAACGATCCAACAGGATCCACTCATCAATCCAAGTTTCAACACATGGTTATCTGGAGGACCTCCATACACAATTGTAACCTGTTTTGGCCGGTGTAACCCGTGGGATGGTGGAGCGGATAACGATCTGATACAGAACACGGCCGGCAACACCTGTGTGAAGAAGCCGATGAACCCGGCGGCGATGGCTCCCACGTTCACCGCGCCGGTCCCGACCTGTTTGCCATGGAACGCCACTTCCTTCAATGCGGCATACACCCCGGTTTATGGCCATAGCTATTCATGGACGTCCACCTGCGGCTGGGTGCTCACGGCAGGCACCGGCACGCTGGCGGTCACCGGTGTGGACCAAGGACCCTGTACCCTGAACCTCACCGATATGGGGCCTTGCGGGGCAAACGTATACACTTACACGGTGAACCGCAATTTCGTAGGGATAGCGCCTGCGCACCTACCGATGCCCATCACCGCTACGGGTACTTGCATTGCGCCGGGCGGCACCTTCACGGTGCAACTTCCAGCTACGGCACAAGGCAATTGCGCCGCTTGGACCATTTCACCAGCGCCATCACCTGCATGGCCGTTCACGGATGCGAACGTGAACCTGCACAGTGTGCGAACCTACACCGTACCGTCCACCGCTTGTTCCGGGTCCTACGATATTACCGCAGCGGGCTGCAGTTGCCCCGGCAGCAGCGCGCCGGTCACCATCAATGTGCAACCCAATGAACCCACCGCCCTCATGGGACCCAACTGCGTGCCTTACAATGTGGGCACACCCGCGCAGGGCTATTCCTGCGTGGCCCCATGCACGGCGAACGGCCCGCTCACCTTCACTTGGGCCAACACCTTGGGGATGACGGGCGCCAGTGCGACCAACACCATCAATTATGCGCCGGTGGGCACGGCCAGTGGCTTGGTAACGGTGCATGCCGTGGGCACCAATGGTTGTGCCGGCCCGGCTGTTACACTCAACGTGAACCGCACGCCACAAACGCCCGTGGTGGCCTACGACTGCATCAATGTGGGCTTGCCGGGCTTTACGAACTTTGCCGTGACGGCCGCCAGCCAAACACCCGGATGCACGTACACATGGAGTTTTCCCGGACCCTTCGGCACGCCTGCCGCACCCACGGGGGCAAGCGTGAACATCAATACGCTCGGAAACCCCGGGACCTACAATTGCAGCGTAACGGTGAACAACGCCGCAGCGCCGTTCTGCGGCCCCATCACCGTGCCCTTCACGGTGAACGTGGCCTATTCCACGGCCATCGGCGTTACCAACTCAGGCGGCTTCAGCAGCGTGAACGCCACCCCGGGGCAAACGAGTTACTCCTTGTGGAACTGCAGCACCAGCATGGTGCAAGCGGGTCCGCAGGCGGGTAATTCCTTCAACCTCACCACACCCGGTGCCGGTTCCTACAGCGTGGACATCACCACGCTGGCGGGTTGTGTGGAGCGCCCGCCCTGCCAAGCCACCACCTTCCACTCGCCGCTACAGGGCGGTGGCGGCGATGTGCTCGACCCCGCAAGGTCGTCCTTGGATGACGGCACAGGCGTGGTCATCAGCCCCAACCCGAACAATGGC
>JBBSUV010000006.1:0-127905 GCA_038234075.1 Flavobacteriales bacterium
CCGCTGTTGCCGAACTCCTTGGCGAAGACCTGCTTGCCGTAGATGTCCTGGATATCCACGGTGATGTTCTGGTCCGCGTCCTGGATGCCGTCGATGCTGAGGTTCACTTGACCATCACGCACAGGGTTCGGCCACATCGTTGCTGTACCGTTGGCTTGCACTTGGCTGGCCTCTGGACGGTTGACGCTGTTGTCGATGGTGATCGTGCAGATGTCCCCGCAGAAACCGCTGTATACCGTACCCACCCTCACGTTCACCTGCACATTGTAGGTGGAACCGTTGACCATGGGCGGAGCTACGCTCGCGTTCCACTTCAGCTGCAGGATATATGTACTGCGGATGAAGGTGTAGTCATATCCCTCCCCTGGGATGGAGATGCGGAACTGGTATTCCGTAGCGCCCACCACCGGCGTGGCATAGATGAAGCTGTTGTTGGTACTCGGGTTGAACGCACGCGTCTCGTTGCAGGAGTGCCCGTATGTAGGGGCGCTTATCAGCTGCGTGCAAGGCACTACCGGCGACATGCCTACCTCGCAGCCACCACCGAAGTGTGCACTGGCGATCGGACCTGAGCCATTGTTGCGGGCGCGGACGAAGTACTTCACTCCTGGGGTGAGCGGGCTGGTCACCATCTGGCTGAAGCGGACCTTGTTGGTGTTCACGGTGATGCGGCGGATGAATCCGGCATCAGGATCGGAGAACTCGAACTGGTTGCTGGTCGCTCCGGGTGCATTGGTGCAATACACATTGCTGTTCATGGAGAAGGTGAAGATCCCGCATGACTTGTCAGCGATGTGCGTATTGCCCGGAGGCAGGCAGAAGGTGTGATCGTAATAGCTCGGGTTCGCCGGACTGTAAGATGGTGATGAGAACCCATCCACGGCGGCGTCGAAGCGGTCACGCAGGAGGACCTTGCCATCAGGCCTACGCAACTCCCAGTACCCGTTGCCATTGGCGCAGCAGAGGCCGTCGCCATAGCTATCGTACAGGTGGAAGGTGAAGCAGTTGCCGTAGTCCAGCGGCAGGCAAAGGGATGTGCTGATCAACGTGTTGGCCTGTGCAGCGGTGTAAGGTCCACCGGTCACAGTGGGGTTCATGAAGTTCTCATCGTTGATCTCCCAGGTCAGGCCTTGGCTGATGTTGGCATCGAGCTGGATCTTCACGATCAAAGCCTCTCCGCCCGCATCAATGCTGATGCTCTTGCTGTCGTTAGCAGCGATATCATCGGCAACTCCGTTGGGAAGACTGGTGGCGATGGTAAGCGTCTGGCCAAGGCCGGCTTCAGCAGCCACCGTGGGTAGGGTGACGCTGGCAGATGCTCCGTAGGCGAGGTTACCCGTCCAGTTGTAGATGTGTGATGCGCCGCCGGAAAGTCCGTAGGTGATCCGCACGCTGGTGAGGTTGTTATCGCCATTGTTGAGCAAAGTCACCTGTGGAGCCATCGTGGAACCACAGTACAGACCCGGAGCAGGAGATACGATGGCGGTGATCGACGCGTCATTGTGCGCCGGATGCTCCACCATCAGGCCAAAGCTTCCGCTCACGCCCGACCCACCGTTGTTATAGACCATCAAGCGATAGTCCGTGTTCGGGGTAAGGTTCTCAACATTGAAGCCTCCGGCATCCACAGCGCAACCTGCGCTACTGGTTGCACCGAGCCCAGCACATGCACCCGAGTATAGGGCATAGTCCAAGGTGCTGGCAGTATACGATGTGTTCTCACTGAAGTCCATCAACGTGATCAAGGTGTGATCGAAGTTGCCCGTGTTGAAGGTGAACCAAACGCCTTGCACAGGCAGGGTGCCGGAGCAGGTCGTCGGGGCATCCACTGTAGCGCACACGTTGGTGTACGAAGCAGGTGTACCCGATCCATCGGCAACCGTGTTGCTCAGCGTCGTGGCGTTTGCGCAAAGGTCATTGCCAGGAGGGGTGCAACCAGGGCTACAGACCACGCTCAAGGAGTAAGAGCCTTGTTGAGCACCACTTCCCGATACGGCGATCCAGTAAGAGTTGCCGGTGGTGGTGTTGAAGGTCACAGTACCCGTACCGCCAGCACAGCCGGCGTTGTCATCCACCATGGCCAAGCAGCTCAGGTTGCTGCAATCCGCCCCGGCGAACACCGAGATGCGCGTGTCGAATGTCGCGGCACCGCAGGTACTAACGCTCACAGCCTGATCAGCAGTGGCCGTGTAGACGAACCATTCCATACCGCCGGTGGAAGCAGGCCCATTGAAGGGGCATGCATTGGCCGGAGGATTGTTGCCCAGACCGGTGGTAAGACCGGGGATGGTCGCACCGCACACAACAGGGTTGGCGTTGCAGGCCAGGTCGGGGTGATAGGAGCACTGGACGGTCCAGTTCATGGAAGGCGGCACCGAACCATCCGAGGTCAGCGTCATGAACAGGTCGGAACCCGTGGCGGTCACAGTTACACCAGCAAGGTTTACGGTGGGTCCCGTCGGGTTCTGGTACAGTACAGGCGCACTGGCGTTCGTACCGTTGTAGATCGTGAGCTTATCATACTGGAAGCTCTCGATGGTCCCGCTGTTGAAGGTGAGTGTGAATGCACCCGTGCCGTTGGAGTGATAGCCCCACTGCTGGTTGTCATTATTGGAACCGCTGAAGGCGCCGTTCACCACAACTCCACCGCAGTTCACCTGGGTAGCAGGAGGAGGATCCATCACGCAAAGCGCGAATGGTCCAGCCTCTGCAGGACGGCTCAGGACACGAACGATGTATGTGCTGCCTTGGGTAAGGCCGGTCAGCAAGTACTCCGTTCCGGGGGCATCATAAAGGGGGCCGATCAACTTGCAGAGGATCTGCGCACCGCCGCAACCGGCATATGCACCCATCATGTAATTGCGACTGGTAGAGTCCTGGCTCATGGTGACGATCTGACGGTCCCCGTTGGCAATGAAGCTGAAGAACACATCACTGGTGCCCAGTGTCTGGTTGATACAGCTCGGATTGGCTTGGCCTGAGTTCGTGGCACCGAGGAGGTTGCCGATGGTCGGGCTGCAGGCGCCGTAAGCCGAAACGGCCACCGGCTGCGCGTTGGCGCAATTGTCGTTCAGCACGGGCTGCACGCTGCTTTCGCTCACGCACAAGGTGAAGTTGCCCACATCCGTTGAGGCGACCCGCACGATGTAGGTGTTCCCTGTGGTAAGACCCGACAACAGGAAGTTGCCGCTGGCAAAACCGCTACAGTAGATCTCCGTCCCGCCACACGCGGTGTACACCGATGCGTTGAAGCTACCGCCCGAAGGGAAGTTCAGCGAAAGTGTATTGGCATAACCCGTGGCCACGAAGGAGTAATACACGGTTGGCAACGTCAGTACGTTGTTGACGCAACCTGAACCGGTCATCGGTTCCGTGCTTGTATTGAACGTGCTGCCATTGACGGGCACGCAGGCATTCTGCGGGTATACCGTAAGTGCTTGGGCCGTGGCGCAGTTCTGGTTGGTCGGTGTGCATGTGTAGGTCGTGCTTACGTAAGTGTCGCACAAGGGCTCTGGTCCGAAGGAGACCAAGTAGGTCACTTGAGTGCCGTTCACATACGGGCCGAAGTTGAAGGTACCCACACCGCCATTCTGGGCAGGGCTGCCTTGGTTATCGGTCACCGTAACAGAGGCGCCGTCACCCAGGTTGGACACATTCACGGCCACGCTGAACTGGAAGTTCGCGCAATCCGGTGTTGTCGAAACCGATGCTGAAGGTGCCGTGCAAGGTGATGCGGTCACATTAAGGGTATAGTCCTCTACTTGGCCGAAGGTGGAATTACCACAAGGCGAATTCTGGGGCCCGTTGATCGTATTGTCCAGACGTACCCGCATGCGGGTGTTACCGGCAAGTGCCTGGGACGCCATGTGGAAGTTGGCGTTCACCAAGTAGTCGTTCGGTCCAATGTTGCCTGGAGGGTTGGCGCCCACTACTACCAGTTCATCATTGCTGAATTGGAAGTCCTGGTTGAAGTCGATCCAGACCCGGATGCGGTCCGCGTCGTAGCCCTCGCTCACCCCGATCGTGATGGGGTAGTTGGCACCGGCCTGTACGTGGCCCACGATGCTGGTGAAGTCATCGTAGCCAGCAGTACCGGTAGAGTAGTTGTTCACATCGGCAAAAGTCACCTCCTTGATCTTCAGGTTCGTACTTGTCGAAGTTGCTCCTCCGGTGCAATAGGCCAAGAGGACACTGGTGCTACCCCATGAGCTGAGGTCACCACCACCGCAATTTCCTTGGACATAGAAGTAGTACTGGCTACCGACAGTAAGACCGGGTACGCTCACCGGGCCATTCGCAACGGTACCCGATGCGAGCGCACCAGCAGTGCCAGGAGCGCCTGTTTGGCGGAGTTCCCAGTTATAGGTCAGTGAAGCATTGTTCGTCCAGTTGAACGTAGCCGTTCCTCCGGAAAAGCCGGTCATCTGTGCAACAGGATAGAAGCAGGTGGGGATGATGACGTTCAATGAGTAATCTTCAATCTGGCCGAATGTATACGTACCGCAAGGGTCCGCAGGTGAGGTATTGTAGTTCTTGATGATCCGCATTCGGGTGGATCCGGCCAGTGCATTGGCCGGCACCACTACTTGACCACTAACCACTGCAGTACATACAGAACCAGTGAAGCTGCCGATCGGTACTGCGGTCTCAAAGGATCCGTTCTGGTCCCAGTCGAAGAAGGCTGTGAAAAAGTTGGTGTATGGGCCGTCGGAGTTACCAGTGAGGCTCATGGTGTAGGTGCCTCCAGCGTCCACGTTGCCCGTGATCGCAGTGAAATCCTGATAGCCTGGACCACCAACGGCACTGGGGCTGGTATTGTTGATGCCAGCGAAGGTCACGTTACAGATCGGCTCGACATTGGTGGCCGTCGGGGTGCAATAGCATGCCGTGGGTGCGCTCATCGCCACTTGGAAGTTCGAACTCGCAGCTGTACCATTACCTGCACACGTCACTTGCACACGGTAGTAAGTGGCTGCCGTCTGGCTCGTGGTATATGTTGAGCCCGTGTTCGTACCAGGGGCATTGGACCACGTTATGCCATCAGAAGACCGTTCCCATAGGTAGGAAATGCCTTGTTCATTGGACGTGTTCTGAATGTTGAGCGTAAACGACACGCCCGCGCACACACTGGCAGGGCCCGTCGTATTGCCCGGCGTAGGTGTTGCAGAGCATGTAAAGTTGCCAAGGATGTTGACAAGATAATCCTCAGTTTCACCCCAAGTTGACGCCGTGCAAGCTCCGGCAGCCACTGGTGCACCTGCATATAGGCAACGCACACGCATCCGGGTCTGCCCGGGCAAGGCGGTCCCGGGTACCGCGAAGGTACCTGCATAGGTCGCAGGTGTAGTTCCGGCATATCCCGTGAAGATCAACTCGGCAGCACTGAACTGCCCGTCCTGGTTCCAATCGATCCAGACAGCTGCGCCTTCCGTATCCCCACCGGTGGATACCGAGTAGCTGTTCCCGGAAGTGCTTAAGGTAAGGCTTCCTACGGGACTATTGAAAGAGCTATAGCCATTGGATCCACTTAGGTTGTCGCAGGCGCTGTTCCTGTTGATCCCACCGATCGTCACGTTAGTGATGTAGTCAGATCCACAACCCGAGCTCACAGCGGGAATGCAGTAGCAGGATAAGAAATTGTTCATCGCCACGAGCAAGGGAGTGCTGGAACCTGTACCATTACCTGCACAAGTTACTTGGGCGCGATAGTAGGTCGCAGCGGTCTGGCTGGTAGCGTATGTGCTGTTCGTGCTGGCTCCTGGAGCATCGGTCCACGTGCTGCCATCAGGAGAGGTCTGCCACTGGTAGCTGACGCCGGAACCCGTGATGATATTCTGAAGTCCCAAGTTGAAGCTGATCCCTGAGCAAATGCTCGCCGGTCCGGTGGTGTTTCCAGGTGTTGGAATTCCGCTGCATGCGGAAGAGGCGGTCACCGTAAAGCAATAGTCTTCGGTTTCGCCCCAGGAATAGGCCGTTTGAGCCCAGTTGGTGGCCGTTGTGGATGTCTCGTTCAGGACGACCCGCATGCGGGTGATACCCAAGCTAGCACCCGCTGGGACCGTGAAGTTGCCGGTTTGGACATTGACACCTGAGACGGCTGCCGCTTGAGCAAATACGCGCTCATCGGTGTTGTTGAATATACCATTCTTGTCCCAGTCCACATAGATCTGGACAACGTTGTTGTAAGCACCGCCGCACAGAGTGCCCTGCCCAACACTGAAGGGTACCAAAGACCCTTGCATGGCGGTGGGGCCAGTGACGTTTCCGGTGTAATTGCTGTAGCGACTAGCGAGAGAGCCGGCACCCGGAGCCAACGCACCGCAAGCAGAGTTGTTGGTCATGGAGCCTACAGTGACCACGGTAATATCCTCGTCCGCCGTAGAACTGGCGAAAATGGCCGAGTATCCACCACACTCGCAGAGGTTGTTGTTCACGGCTACCGCGATCGGGGTACTCGTCCCATCAACTCCGGAGCAGGTAACAATGCTTCGATAGCTGGTCGCTACGGTCTGGCTTACCACTTGGGTGGCAGCGCTTGTGCCGAAATTCACCCAGCCACTGCCGGTATCGCGTTGCCATTGGTAGGTCACACCCGTTCCCGCAGTAACATTCTGAAGTGATAAAGTAAAGTTCGATCCCGAACAGGGGGTTGTGATCGAGCTGATCGTACTGCCTGGGGTAGGGGTACCCGAGCATGGCGAAGCAGCCATGAACGTGACACATCCGATGAATCCCCTAGGAACGTTCGCGAAGGTTGTCGTGGACTGTCTCGGACCACCTGCCGCGCTTGCATTGGTAGCAGCAGCACCTCCTGAAAGAATGTCGCAACCACCAGCGCTATAAACATAGGGTACGCCGGCGGTGAGGGAACTATACCTCAACGCACCGGTTGATGTTGCCGATGCATTAGCAGCATTGATGCTTATACCATATGTAGCACCTGCCGGAATGATCAGGCCCAACGTATTGTTGAAGAACGTTTGAGGCGTGGTTGTCGAGGTATTGGCTACACCCGTAATTGTAGCACTTCCGAATTGGGTCCAATTAGCACTGGTCAATGCCGGGAATGATGCAGCATTGGGATAGGACAGCGCGGAATTCCTGTACCACGCCTCAGTGACAACGCCACCGGAGAGGCTGCTTACGCTGGATATATCTGTGATGATCACATCAAAGGCGTTGTTGTTCCTGAAGTTGAAGGTCACTTTGCCATTGCCGTTGTTGTTGGTAGGATCTGCGCAAGCAGTTTGGGCTTGAGCGCTAAAGCTCCCCAACCACATCAACAGCGCAAGTACGGAAAGCATTCTCCACCACGGAATCCTGCTTATAGGAGTAACGTTTTGAGTACTCATGTGTTGGGGTTTGGGGTGTATAGGGATTTGTTACGTTAGCGTCTTCGGTCCATCACCGGAGATATCCGGTGTTGGTTGGGGAAATTCGATCGGGTTGAACTGGGGGTTTGGGTGGCAACGCTACTCTCGGAACATGTACTTCCACTTCGGGACCAATGTATCGTGGATAAACGTTATGAAGCAATAACAAAATAGTTTTCAACATGAGGCAACCCCTGTTTTAGTCCGTGGCTATTCTCGTTCTGTTCATCCGGATCAATCTAGGACTCGTCGTCAAAACAGGCGTATTTAGTACATGTTCTGGTATTATTGGGATCCTGAGCAGGCGATCTGCACCGTTTCGGAAATAGGTGGATCTGTTGAAAACTTGTGGTGCGGAACGGGCTCGGAAGTAGCCCAAAACGCGGCAACCGGCTCGTGGAAGCTCAGGAATTCCATGGTCTGGCGCAGTAGCGAGGCTGGACGTCGCCAGCCTTTCGTGACTACCCGCCTGTGATAAGCGACCACGGTAAAGCTTGCGAATATCTGACGGCTATGGTCTCGATCCGTAACGGATCATGCCAGTGCAGCTCCGGCGGTACTGAAACCGAAGCGCCGCCTCTTTTGAGACGGCCTCTTCGGCTTCAGTTGCTTATTTGATCTACTTGATGATGCTAGATCGCTGGACGGTTGTCTGTCCGTTAATGGTTATGTACACCATATAAACGGCAGTGGCGACGGCGCTCGGCAGATCGAGGATCGTATTGAAACGCTCACCGCTGTTCCCGCACTCCATAGCGAAGACCTGCTTGCCACAGATATCCGGAACGTCAACAGTGATGCTCTGGTCCGCACCCTGGATCCCGGCGATGTTAAGGTCACCTGACCATCATGCACAAGGTTCGGCCAAATCGTAGCCGTACCGTCAGCTTGCTCCATACTGGACCCCGTGCGGTTCGCGCTGTTGTCGATGGAGCTTGTGAGCAGCTCACTGCCAAGCCTCCTGTGTCCGGCTCCGCACCGCCCGTGCTTCTCCATGTCATCCGAAATAAAACAGCCCCTATGTTTCCACAGGGGCTGGTGCTGATGTGGCCTAAAAGGCCCCAGTAATGTTCTTCCCTCAGGGACCTCAGAGCTCCACCCCCACTTTGGCACCGAGCACCAAGCTGTGTGAACTCACCGCAGGCAAAGGGCCATCCGATTGCACCAGCACGACGAAGTGGACCGTGCTGCTCTTCATCAGGTCAAGCACGTTCACGTCCCCCATTTGGAGCAGAAGTGTCTGCGCCCCATTGGGAACCGGGTTCAGGCCGGCCACCGTCCGCGGCGGGGATTGATCCACAGCCACCTGCAGCGTCACCGCGTGCAGGGCGTTATAGTTGCCCGTGGTAGGATTGGTAAGGAAAAGGTTCGCCTTGGTGAATTTGAATTGCGTGAGCTGTGCCAGCGAATACTGGTTTGCCGCTAGGGCTTGCGACAATACAGCGGCATCAACGGTCAGGTTCATCTGATACTGGCCACCGACCACATCACTGGAGTCGATGGTGAAGGGGATGGCCGGATAGGTCATCTCCAACATGGTCTCTGGAATGATCTCTTCCTGCTTCTCCTTGCTGCAGCCCGCGAGCATAAGTGCGGCGATGGGCAAAAGGAACACGATATTGCGGAAAGGGGTGGTTGTTCTCATGCCTCGGCCTTTGAGGGCCGGAGCGTTCTACGCAAAAGCCTCTTAATGGGTTGTCTGTGGTTCCAGGAGGTGGCCAATTCCCCTGATCACCAGAGACGGTCACAACAACTTTCCCGAAAGCCGCACCACGACTACACCCACCCTACCGCAGTCGCGTACCGCACCAGGTCGGCGGAATTCTTCAAGCCGGTGCGCTGGAGGATGTTGCGGCGGTGGGTGCTCACGGTCGTCGTGCTGATGCAGAGTTCTTCGGCGATGACCTTGCTGCCCTTGCCCTGGGCGATCTTCCTCAATACTTCCAACTCCCTTTGGCTGGGCTGGTAGTGCAGGCGGTTCGCTGTGCCCTTGGGCGGTTCGAAGTCCAAGGTCTCGAAGCCGTGTGCCTGCCAGCCGATGGTGTTGCTGCTTTTGATGGCGGTGATGTCCTTGCAGAGGCTGAAGCTGCTGTGGATCTTACCGCTATACGCATCCACTTCGAACACCGCGGTCTGGCCCAGGACCTTGATGTAGCGTCCATCCGCTTTCCGCATGCGGTAGTCCACTGAGAGGCAGAGATCGTGCAGGTTGGACGGGTTCCGCATCTTGCCCATGGCTTCCAAGGCACATTGATTGAGGCTGGCCACAAGTGGGCCATCCTCCGGGTGCAGTGCTCCGAGCAGGAGTTCAAGGTCCACATCATCATCCGGATATCCCAGCACCTCTTTGATGCCTCGCGAATAGACCACGCGGCCTTCGCTGTAGTTATAGATGTAAATAAAGTGTCCCGGGAAGTGCGGGAACTGGCCCACGAGTTTCTCCAGCCGCTTTTTTAAGCCCTTGTTCAATTGGGGAGGGTCCGTGCGCAGATCAAGGATGGTGCTGCGCAATGCCTCCACGCTCGGTGGTAATGTGGGCTCGATCTTCATGGGACGAGGGCGAAAGCTATTGAATTACCTGTATCCAGCAGCCTGTTCCTACATTCCACGGAGCTAATTACCAGGTTCGAACGCATCCAACATCAAGATGTAGAATTGGCTGGAAATATGGGCCCGTCCCGATCTCTAAAGCCGTAAATGCAACTCCATCCTTACGGGGGTGTCCTACCCGAATGGGGGTATGTGCCGGAACTATTCCTCGATCACGGCAGAACCATCAGCCGTTATCTTTCCTTCCACCACCACCGGTGCCTTCCCTTCCTCCAGCTTCACCACCTGCCGCACCATCTTCACCGCATCGGTGCCAGGCTGTATCGGCCTGCCCTTCACCTCACACCATACGTAGACGAATTCAGCGCCAAAGAAGAAAGTCTGTGAACTGTAGAAAGTCCAAATGAGCAGGGAGATGAGGCCGGCGGCGGCCCCGAAGGCGGAGGCCGGCTCGGTGGAATCGAAGTATAAGCCGATGATGAGTTCGCCCAGGAGGAAGAGCACCGTGGTGAAAGCGGCACCGGGCAGCACGTCCTTCCATGCGATCTTCACTGCGGGCAGGAACTTGAAGATGAAGGCGAAGACCAGCGTGCTCACTATGAAGGTGATGGAGAAGGAGACCACCTGGAGCAGTTGCGCACCCAGTTCAGGCATGTGATGAGCGAGCCGTGCGGAGAAGCCGCTGACCAAGGCATTGAGCGTGAAAGTGACGATGAGCAAGAAGCCCAGGCCCATCACGAAGGAGAAGGACAGCAGTCGTGAGACGAAAAAGTGGACCACGGAGTTCTTCGGCTTCGGCTCGATCTCCCACATCCGGTTCAGTGATTTCTTCAACGAATTGAAGATGCCTGTGGCCCCGATAAAGAGCGTGATAAGGCCGATCACCGTCGCCACCCAGCCCTTACCGCTGATATAGGCTGAACCCATCATGTCCTGCACCGTCTTCGCTGTTTCCGGCCCGACGAGCCCGCTGATCTGCCCAAAAACCTGCCCACGGATCGCATCAGGCCCTGCGACAAGGCCACTCACCGCCACCACCACGATCAGCAGCGGCACGATGGAGAAAATGGTGTAATACGCCAGCGACGCACCCAGATCGAAGGTGTTGTCCTTGCCATACTCGGAGACCATGCGCTTAGCAAAGTGGAGCAAGTCCTTGAATACTTTCTTCATGATGCTGGAAGGGGGATGCGAACCTATCGCATCCCCCTTCAACTCCAACATACGGAAAGGTCGTGATGTTCACATTCGGTGGTAGTAGGTGAAGAGGATCACTATGAAAGGCAGATGAGGATCCCGAGGCCCGCAGGGTCCGGCGCTTCATGTCGGGAAGCTGATGGTTAAGTTTGCGGCCCAATTCCATTGCTGACCCATGAAGATCCTTGTGCTTATCAGCCATGTGCCGGACACCACGGCCCGCATCGCATTCACCAACGACAGTACCGCCTACGACACCAATGGCATACAGTTCATTGTGAACCCTTATGACGAGTGGTACGCCTTGGTGCGCGGCCTCGAATTGAAGGAAGCCCTAGGTGGCACCGTCACCGTGATCAACGTGGGCGGAACGGAGACCGACCCCACCATCCGCAAGGCCCTGGCCATCGGTGCGGACGATGCCGTGCGCATTGATACCGCTCCTAAGGATGGGCATGACGTGGCCGTACAGGTGGCCGCGTTCGCCAAGGACAAAGGATACGACCTGATCCTGGCCGGAAAAGAAACCATCGACCACAATGGCAGCCAAGTCGGGCCGATGCTGGCCGAGCTGTTGGACCTTCCCCTGATCTCGTTGGCGAGCAAACTGGACGT
The DNA here is from genome assembly GCA_038234075.1 of Flavobacteriales bacterium. Classification (GTDB taxonomy): domain Bacteria; phylum Bacteroidota; class Bacteroidia; order Flavobacteriales_F; family PHOS-HE28; genus PHOS-HE28. The sequence continues at coordinate 11,736 of JBBSUV010000006.1, forward strand.
TGCCGACGGCAAGGCCACAGCAGAGCGCGACGTACGTGGCGACGTGGAAGTGGTGGAATGCCCGCTACCCCTCGTTGTGAGCTGTGCCAAAGGCATGGCCGAGCAGCGCATCCCGAACATGCGCGGCATCATGGCCGCGCGCACCAAGCCGTTGCAGGTGGTGCCCGCCGTTGCATCAGAAGCATTGAGCACGACGGTGAAATTCGAGCTCCCTCCGCCAAAGCAGGCCGTGAAGATGATCCCCGCGGAAGAGGCCGGGAAGCTGATCGAACTGCTGCACAGCGAGGCGAAGGTGATCTGATCCCCAAGGTTCACCACAGAGGCACGGAGACACGGAGAAGAGCAGAAGTTAGGACGCTGAGGCGCAGACCTGCCTGCCGGCAGGCAGGGGCGCAGAGAAACCCGATAGAAAGTAGCAGTACCGTCGACCCGGTTGGCGACAAACACAAAACAAAAATGAGCGTTATCGTATTTGCAGATACCCGAGGTGAAAAAGTGGCGAAGAACGCCCTGGAGACCTTGACCTATGGCCGGAAGATCGCGGCCAAAGAAGGCACTTCCCTCACGTTGGTGACCTTCGGTGATGCCCCGGCGGACCGGCTGGCCGCGCTGGATGCGAACAAAGTGGTGGTAGCCCGCTCCATCGGCGATGCCGACAGCCAGCAACTGACCCGCTTGGTTGCCGATGTCGCCGGCAAGGAGGGTGCGAAATGGATCATCTTCAGCCATGATGATACCGGCAAGGCTGTGGCCCCCCGCGTAGGTGCCAAGCTGAATGCAGGCGAGGTGGCAGGTGCCATCACGCTGCCGAATGATCAAGGTCTGATCAAGCGCAACGTGTTCAGTGGAAAGGCACAAGCGTGGGTGGAGCTGAAGACGCCCGTGAAGGTGGTCAGCCTGCTGCCGAACAGCATCCCTGTTGAGCCTGCTTCGGGCAGTGCCACGGTGGAAGAATATAACGGCGACCTCGGTTCGGCCAAGGTCACTGTGAAGGAGACCCGCAAGGCCGGCGAAGGCATTCCCCTTCCGGAAGCGGAAGTGGTGGTGAGCGGCGGACGCGGCATGAAAGGCCCCGAGAACTGGGGAATGATCGAGGAACTGGCCAAAGAACTGCACGCCGCCACGGCCTGTAGCCGCCCCGTGGCGGACATGGATTGGCGCCCCCACCACGAGCACGTTGGACAAACAGGCATCGCCATCCGGCCCAACCTGTACATCGCCATCGGCATCAGCGGTGCTATCCAGCACTTGGCCGGGGTGAACGGTAGCAAGGTGATCGCAGTGATCAATACAGACCCCGAGGCGCCCTTCTTCAAAGCGGCCGACTACGGTATCGTGGGTGATGCCTTCGAGGTGCTGCCCAAGCTGATCGAGGCTGCGAAGAAGCTGAACGCTGAGCGATAGTTGCCCGTGGACAGTCGTTAGTTGTCAGGACGATCCCCACTTTCCCGCGCTGTGGCTTGCTCCTTCGTTCACTTATGGCTTACAGCTTGAAGCAGTGATGAGATCAATGCCCCGAAGGAACCGGCTAAGAACCCTGACAACGGACAACCAACATCTGACAACTGAGGACCACCGAAGGCAACGTCACGTCCCCTAACTTCACCGCCCCGCCAAGAAGAGCATGGAAAAGGTCGAATTGAAGTTTCTGCGCATCACGTACAGCCATACCCATGCGGGGGCTTATGCGTTGATCCTTTCGGAATTGAACGGCGACCGGCGCCTGCCCATCATCATCGGCGGCGTGGAGGCACAGGCGATCGCCATTCAGGTGGAGAACATCCGTCCCGCACGTCCGCTCACCCACGACCTCTTCAAGAGTTTCTGCGACCAGCTGGGTATCACCGTCACTGAAGTGGTGATCAACGACCTGGTGGAAGGGATCTTCCACGCCAAGCTCGTGCTGGAGCAGGACGGAAAGACCGTGGAGATCGATGCCCGTAGCAGTGATGCCATCGCCTTGGCCTTACGGTTTCAATGCCCGATCCATACCTATGAGTTCATCCTCTCCGCCGCCGGGCTGAAAATGGATGAAGGTGAGGAAGAGAGCGAAACGGCCGCTACCGCCGACGCCCCGGAGGAATCCAAGAATATCCGGACCGCAAGCCCCGAGGACCTGAGGAATATGCTGCAAGAGGCGATAGACGCCGAGGATTACGAAGGTGCAAGCAAATTGCGCGACGAACTGAAGCGCCGTGAAGGCACCAATTGACCGACCTCTCTTCCATAGTCGTTCCGGAGGGGATACCACAAGAGCGAAGATGAACGTTCACCATCACCCACCGACCACGCCCTCCGGCATCCACACCTGCCCATGGTGAAGGATGAGCAGAACATCTTAAAGAACTTCAGCCTCGCCAAGATGCTGATGCCGGTGGTGATCGGCTTGGGCATCACCGGTATTTTGATCTGGCGCACAGCTGACTTTGGTGCGCTGCAAAATGTGCGCTGGACCTGGAACACCACGTTCTGGATGGTGATGGCGCTGCTGAGCTTGGTGGTGCGCGACTGGATGTACATGCTCCGCATCCGCCACCTAACGGACCGCAAACTGGACTGGTTCCGGGCGTTCGTGGTGATCATGCTCTGGGAGTTCGCCAGCGCTTTGGCTCCCGGGATGATAGGCGGCGGCTTCTTCTTTGCCATCTGGTTCCTCACCCGCGAGGGCATCGACACCGGGACCAGCATTACCGTGATCACCTTCACCTCCTTCCTGGACGGCATCTTCCTCGCGATCATGGCACCGCTGGTCTACTTCCTGGTGGGCCGCTCCGCACTCTTTGAAGGCACCGAGTTCACTGGCACTGTGCTGGGCAGTAGCCTCTTCATCGCCTTCTGGACGGTGTACTTCATCATCCTGGCCTACAAGCTCTTCGTGGCTTATGCGCTCTTTGTCAATCCGCTCTTCGTGAAGCGCGCGCTCGTCGGCATCTTCTCCATGCCTGTACTCCGGCGTTGGCGGCGCTCGGCCGTAACCACCGGCGACCAGTTGATCGTGGCGGCCGGAGGGCTGAAGCATCGCAGTTGGAGCTATTGGTGGCCAGCGCTGCTCACCACCTTCATCAGTTGGTCAGCGCGTTACAGCATCGTCAATTGCATCCTCCATGCGTTCCCGGATGGTAGCCACTTCAGCGATCTGGTGGTGTATGCCAAGCAGGTGGTGATGGGCATCATCGTGCTGTTGAGCCCCACGCCCGGCGGCAGTGGCTTGGCGGAGTTCATCTTCAACGATTTCCTGGGCATGTACGTGGCGACCGGACTCGCCCCCGCCATAGCGCTGCTGTGGCGTTTGTTGAGCTACTATCCATACATCCTCATCGGTGCCATCCTGCTTCCGCGCTGGGTGCGCCGCAACGTGATCAAGCCATTGGTAAATCCGTCAGCACATAATGCTGCGCAGGAAGTTGATGCCAAGTGAATCAGCCAAGGCATGAAGTGGTCGTCGCGGCAACGGCATTTCATCATCTGATCGTCTGATCATTTGATTTTCTGATCCATTGCCGTGTTCCTCCTACATTGACCGCCTTTACCACCAACATGGAGCGATTTCAAGGCCTCTTCGGCATCGTCCTCATCTTAGGCATCGCCTTCTTCGCGAGCAACAACCGCAAACGGATCAACTACCGGACGGTGTTCAGCGGGCTCGGCCTTCAACTGCTCATCGCCGTTCTGGTGTTGAAGATCCCGCCGGTCACGCGCTTCTTCCAAGGCATGGGCCACGGCATGCAGAAGATCGAGGAGTTCGCCCGCCAAGGCGCCTCTTTCGTGTATGGCGGCATCGCGGTGCAGCAGTTCGACGGCACCATTGCCAATTACACACAAGGCGGATTCGTGTTCGCCTTCAACATCACCGCCACCATCATCCTGGTATGCATCCTCGTGGCCGTGCTCTATCACGTGGGCCTCATGCAGAAGGTGGTGTCCGTGATCGCCAAGGCCATGAACTGGGTGATGCGCGTGAGCGGTGCCGAGGCCTTGAGCAACGTGGCCAGCGCTTTCGTGGGCCAAGTGGAGGCCCAGGTGATGATCCGCCCCTACCTCGCCGGAATGACCAAGAGTGAATTGCTGGCCAGCATGACCGGCAGCCTCGCTTGCATTGCGGGAAGCATCCTGGTGGTGTATGTCGCCATGGGCGCACAGGCCGGCATGGATCTCGCGCCGAAGCTCATCGCGGCCAGCCTTATGGCAGCTCCGGGCGCGCTGGTGATCAGCAAGATCGTGTGGCCCGAGACCGAGGAAAGTCAGACCATGGGTAATGTGAAACTCGAGGTAAAAAGCCCGTACATCAATATCGTGGACGCCATCAGCCACGGTGCCGGTGACGGGTTTCGCATCGCCATGAATGTGCTCGCTATGCTGATCGGCTTCATTGCCTTGATCGCCTTGATCGATTACGGTCTGGTCCATCTGGGCCACCTCTTCAGTCCGAACCTCGACCTTTCCCTCGATTGGATCTTCGGCAAGATCTTCTACCCCATGGCCTGGGCCATGGGCGTACCCTCGGCGGACGTCGCCAATGTCGCCACTTTGCTGGGCCAGAAGCTAACCATCAACGAGTTCGTCGCATTCCAGAACCTCACCACGCGCTCCGTACCTATCATCACGGAGAAGGGCCTGCTGATCGTCTCGGTCGCCATCGCCGGCTTTGCCAACTTCAGCAGCGTGGGCATGCAGATCGGCGGCATCGGCGAACTGGCACCCGAGCGACGCGGCGACCTCGCACGATTGGGCTTGAAAGCATTGCTCTGCGGAACGTTGGCCAGCTACATGAGCGCCACGATCGCGGGGATCCTGATGTGATCTCAGAATAGAACGCAGATAACGCTGAAAGAGTGGATCTGCGCAGATCTCACTCAGTGGTCTCACGCCGCAAGGCGGGGACACGGAGCTGACGATCTCTTGTGATCGGGAATAGCGCACGGTGGCCTGGTCGGAGCTAAACTCCCACTCAGGGTCTTCCGCCGTACGGCGGGGACCCTGAGTTCGTAGGTCTTTAGACAGGATCTCGAGGATCAACTTCAACGCTCGTCGCAGCGCACGATCCGCAACGCGTTGTTGATGAACACTGCGGCATTGCCCGCCATTGCACTAAGCACCGCACTAACCTTGCCCTGTGAAAAAGGGCACGCACCGATCGGCCGAGGAAAGTTGGGGCACGAGGATCCGCGCTGGGTTGCGTGACCGACTGTCCCGAATGCGCAGATCCTCCTGGGGTAGCAACCTGAATGACCTTTGGATGTTGGCCCTGCCCTATCAGGTGGCAGCGGTCACCACCGCTCTCGTGGCCGTGGGTTTCACCAAACTCTTCGTGTGGGTGGAGGACCGCAACGTGGCCTTGATAACCGCACATCCGAACTGGATCTTCATCACCGCACCGGTATCCTTTTTGGTGAGCTGGTGGTTGGTGATGCGCTTCTCCCCCATGGCCGGAGGCAGTGGCGTACCACAATTGATCGCCGCCTCGGAAGTCGCTGATGATGAAGAGAAGCGCGACGGCAGCTGGCGTTTCCTCAACGTCCGGATCATATTCGTGCGCATCGCCTCCACACTCGCCATGGTTGGCGGTGGTGGCGCGATCGGCCGCGAGGGTCCCATCCTGCAGATCGCTGGTAGCGTTTACCGCGTGGTGCATAAGCTGCTCCCACCCTTCTGGCCGAAGGTGAGCCGGCGCATCATGATGGTCACCGGCGGAGCGGCTGGGCTCAGCGCCGCCTTCAACACCCCCCTTGGCGGCATCGTGTTCGCCATGGAAGAGCTCACACGCACGCACATCGGCAAATTCCGTACGGCGGTGCTGAGCTCGGTGATCATCAGCGGCATGACCGCACAATGGCTCTTGGGGCCGTACTTGCTGCTTGGCTACCCGAAGCTGGAGCGCGTGGGACCGTCGTTCATGTATACCCTGCTGGTCATCAGCGCGGTGGCCGGGGCCATGGGCGTCCTCAGCGGAAAAGGCGTGCTGTTGCTGGACAAGATCCGCCGCGCGATCCGCAGCACCGTGGTACAAGGCATCTTCGTGTTGCTATGCGCGCTGACATTTGCCTGTGTGGTGCATGCCTTCGGCCCGATGTCCTTAGGCAGCGGAGAAGCCTTGTTGGACCAATACCTTTTCAGCGCTGCTCCGGAGCCTACCCTCAAGGATGTAGCAGGTCGCTTGCTCGGCTCCATCGTCTCCACAGGCAGCGGGGCCGCAGGCATGCTCTTCGGCCCTGCGCTCACCAGCGGAGCCGCCATCGGCGGGCTCTTCGGCCATTGGTTCGGCGTGGATCGCGGCCAGCTGAACATCCTCGTCCTTGGCGGCATGTGCGCCTTCCTCACCGGCATCACGCGTTCACCCTTCACCAGCGCCATCATCATCCTGGAAATGACCGATCGCCATAGCGCCATCCTTCAACTGATGTACGCGGCCATGATCGCCTCCATCATCGCGCACGCCATCGATGACAAGCCGTTCTACCAGCGGATGAAGGACCGGTTGATCGCATCGGTGCCCGGGCTGAAGAAGAGGCTTGCGGAGGAAGAGTCGTGAGGATCGGACGCCGAGGCGCAGAGGCGCGGAGAATTCTTTCCAATGCGACCTTGATGGCTGACTTTCCGATTATCCATTTCTTTGTTGGATGCCCCTCCCTCTCAGCTACGACGAGCTATCAGAGCAGATCATCGGTGCGGCGATCGAGGTTCATCGGGAGCTGGGTCCCGGGTTGCTGGAGAGCATCTATGAGCACTGCCTTGAGATGGAACTTCGCAAGCTCGGTTTTCCCGTATTGCGCCAGCACAAAGTGAACGTGGCATACAAGGGCGAACAGCTTGACCTTGGCTTCAGGATCGACCTTTGGGTGGATGAGCGGATCATCGTGGAGATCAAAGCCGTGGAGGCCAAGCATCCGGTCCATGCAGCCCAATTACTCACCTACCTCAAGCTTACGGATTGCCGACTTGGCCTACTTATCAACTTCAATCAGGAAACCTTAGTAAAAGGTGTGAAGCGCGTCGCCAACGACCTCATTGAAGGCACCTGAGCCTAGTAGCAACTTTCAGGTGGAGGGAACCTATACGTGCTTCACCCGCATTCTCGGCGCCCCCGCGTCTCTGCGCCTCCGCGTCCTTCACCACGCATTCTCCGCGCCTCTGCGCCTCCGCGTCCTTCACCACGCATTCTCCGCGTCTCTGCGCCTCCGCGTCCTTCACCACGCATTCTCCGCGCCTCTGCGCCTCCGCGTCCTTCACCACGCATTCTCCGCGCCTCTGCGCCTCCGCGTCCTTCACCACGCATTCTCCGCGCCTCTGCGCCTCCGCGTCCTTCACCCTGCGCTCTCCGCGGTTTAAAACTCATTGCCCTTGTGATAGGTAATTTCGCGCTTTCCATGGAACAATACCACGACCTGCTCCGCCACATCCTGAAGAACGGGGTGCGCAAAGGCGACCGTACCGGCACCGGCACGTTGAGCTGCTTCGGTTATCAGATGCGCTTCGACCTAGCTGACGGATTCCCGATGCTCACCACCAAGAAGCTCCACCTGAAGAGCATTGTTCATGAGCTGCTCTGGTTCTTGCAAGGCGACACCAACATCAAGTACCTGCAGGAGAACGGCGTGAAGATCTGGGATGAATGGGCCGATGCCGATGGCAACCTGGGCCCGGTATACGGCTACCAATGGCGCCACTGGCCCACACCGAACGGCGCACAGATCGACCAGATCGCCAACGTGGTGGAGATGATCAAGAAGAACCCCAACAGCCGACGCTTGATCGTCACTGCGTGGAACCCCGCCGACGTGGACCGCATGGCCCTACCGCCCTGCCACTGCCTCTTCCAGTTCTTCGTGGCGGACGGCAAGCTCTCCTGCCAGCTCTATCAGCGCAGTGCGGATACGTTCCTCGGCGTGCCCTTCAACATCGCCAGCTATGCACTGCTCACGCTGATGGTGGCGCAGGTCTGCGGGCTGCAACCGGGCGAATTCGTTCATAGTTTTGGCGACGTGCATCTTTACTTGAACCACTTGGAACAGGCGGAACTGCAGCTCACCCGTGAGCCACGCCCCCTGCCCACCTTGCACATCGACCCTTCCGTGAAAGACATCTTCGGATTCCGTTACGAGCATTTCACGCTCTCGGACTACGATCCACATCCACACATTAAAGCCGCAGTCTCCGTATGATCATCAGTGCTATAGCCGCCGTGGCCGAGAACGGCGTGATCGGCAACAAGGGCGGACTGCCCTGGAACCTGCCGGACGACATGAAGTTCTTCCAGCGCACCACCCTGAACCACCATGTGATCAGCGGGCGCAAGAGCTATGAGAGCATACCCGACCGCTTCCGCCCCTTGCGGGATCGCGTGAACATCGTGGTGACGCGCCGCAAAGGCTATGAGGCTCCCGGTGCCATCGTCTGCCATTCCTTGGAGGAAGCGATCGAGATCGCAAAAAAGGACGACCAGAAGGAGGCCTTCCTTATCGGTGGCGGACAACTTTATGCCGAGGCGTTCGAGAAAAACCTGGTCGACCGCCTCTACATCACCACCGTGCACATCAAAGCGGAAGGCGACGTCGTCTTCCCGAAGATCGGCAAGGGCTGGAAGGAGGTGTGGAGTGAGAAGCACAAGGTGGACGAACGGCACAAGTATGCCTTCACATTCGCGGTGCTGCAGAAATAAGGTTCCGGGGTGGATCAAACCCTGCGAGGATCCGCTTGTCCAATCCCCACAAAACGGAACCCCGATGAAAACCCTCAAACATGCAACATGGACTGTGATCGCACTCTTGGCATTGGCCGGGTGCAAGAAGGAAAGTGACGAACCCACTCAACCAACCTTCGACTACACTGCGGCGCAGGACAACACCAAGGCGGACAACTATTTCAACGACATCCAAGCGCAAGTGGATGCCGCAGCTTCGAGCAATGGCCTCCGCAGCGCCGACGAGGCCTGCGCTCCTGTGATCACGATCGACACACTGGCCGTACCGCATACCATGATCATCGACTTCGGCAACTCGGACTGCACCGCCGCGAACGGAAGCATGCGCAGAGGTGTGCTGTCGGTGACCTACACCGGACGGTACCGTGATGCCGGTACGGTGATCACGATTGTGCCGCAAGGCTACTTCAGGGATGATAACCATGTGGAAGGGACCCGGACCGTGACCAACATGGGGATGAACGAGCAACATCTCCCTTGGTTCACCGTGGTCACCGATGTTACGGTGACCGCTGCTGACGGCAGTTGGACCGCCACACACCATGCCGAACATGTGCGCACGTGGACGATGGGTTCGGACACACATGAATGGAGCGATGACGCATACTTGATCACCGGTAATGGCCACGGCGTGAACCGGAATGGCGTGTCCTACACGTCCACCATTACCAGCCCATTGCATGTCGCTTCCGGTTGCCCATTCATCACTCAGGGCACTGTGGAGGTCACCCGCCAAGGCCAACCCGTCCGCGTGATCGACTATGGGAATGGCGACTGTGACAATTCGTATACCGTGACAGTGAACGGCCAGAGCCACTCGGGAACGATCGGATAAAGCTGGATCCCTTGAACATGGAACGGCCCCGCCAGTATGCGGGGCCGTTCCTTTATCGACACCGTTCACCTGCTTCCCGAAGACCAAAAAAAAGCCCAATTGCACGGGCCGCAGCGCAGGGTTGCGGATAGGCTGCACGCCACGTCCACTACCTTCGGCCCATGTTTTCCAATGCATCCTTCACGGCACGCATACTGGCCGTGGCACTCACGCTCCACCTATCCGGTTTTCTTCAAAGCACCTTCGCGCAGCGCCCCGCTAACGAGCCGGATGCCGCGCACATCCTGCACGACATGGAGAAGCTGCCCATGGTCGGTACCGTGCTCTACATCGCTGCCCATCCGGATGATGAGAACACCAAGCTGATCGCCTGGCTCTCCAACGGCAAAAAGATGCGTACGGGCTACCTCAGTCTCACGCGTGGTGATGGCGGGCAGGACCTGCTGGGTCCCGAGCTCGGCGATGCGCTCGGCATCATCCGCACGGAGGAGCTCCTGGCCGCGCGCCGCATCGACGGAGGCGAGCAGTTCTTCACCCGCGCCAGCGACTTCGGCTTCAGCAAGAACGCTAAGGAGAGTTTCGAAAAATGGGGGCACGACGAAGTGCTCAGCGATGTGGTGCGAGTGATCCGCACCTTCAAACCGGACGTCCTCATCACGCGCTTCCCACCCACACGCGAGGCTGGGCACGGGCACCACGAGGCCAGCGCGATACTCGCCCACGAGGCCTTTGCCATGGCCGGGGATCCCAAGGCCTTTCCCGAGCAGTTGCAACAGGGTCTTACCGTATGGCAGCCGCGCCGCCTTTATTTCAACGGAAGCACTTGGTGGAAGAAGAACCTGGCGGAGATAGCCGAGCGGGATAAGGAATGGTACTCCGTGGACGTCGGCGGCTTCGACCCCTTGCTGGGCCTGAGCTACACCGAACTCGCAGGCCGAAGCCGCAGCATGCACAAGAGCCAAGGCTTCGGCGCGGCGGAGACACGGGGCGAGCAGATGGAATACCTGCACTTCGATCTCGGCGATCACCCGAAGGGTGCTGACATCTTCGACGGTATCGACATGACCTGGGAACGTATTCCCGGTGGTGCGGCGGTGGCCAAGGCTGTCGACGCGCTCCTTGCCGGCTACGATCTACGATCACCGGAGAAGAGCGTGGAAGCCTTGGGCCGCGTGGCTTTGGCGGTGGATGCGTTGCCACCATCCGACTGGAAGGAGCTCACCCGGAAGCGTGTGAACGCCCTCCTGCTGGACGTCACCGGCACGGTGGTAGCGGCCTTGGCCGATGCGCCCCAAGTGGTGACGGGCGACTCCGTGAAGGTCGCCTTGACCATCCTTACGCGCAGTGCATCACCGGTGCAATTGGAGAAACCGGATGGAAAGGTGGTCGCACTTGCGGACAACACACCGTTCATCTTGCCCGTAGGGTTGAAGGCGCCCTTGACCCCGGACCAGCCTTACTGGCTTGCACTTCCGCATGGCAACCTCTTTCATATCGCGGACCCTACACTCATCGGGAAGGCCATCACACCGCCGGAACTGGAGGTGCCCTACACCCTGCGCTTTGCGGGGGGCACGGTGGTCCATGGTGTCGTGCCTGTGACGTATGCGTCCGTGGACCGCTTGAAAGGCGAGCAAGTGCAGACCTGCGAAGTCGTGCCGCCCGTCTCTCTCTTCGCCAGCCCTTATGTGGTAATGGTGAAGGACTCAGCAGCGGTAGCCCATTTCGGTATCGAAGCCTATACCGACCTCACGCGTGCCGAGCTGATCTGCGAGCGCGCGGCCGAGTGGGAATTCACACCTGCACACCAACAGCTCGGCCCCATGGAACAGGACCAGCGCATCGGTGCAACCATCCGCGTACTCTCTGAAGGTGCGACCCGACGCGCCCTGCCCGACATGCGCATGGACGTGGGCCATCCCGGTCCCACCAACCTAACCCGGCGCATCATCGATTACGATCATATACCCAAGCGTTCCTGGTATACGATGGCCACGTTCTGCGCCATCCCCATTGACGTGAAGGTCAATGCCCAGCACATCGGCTATATCATGGGGGCGGGCGATGATATCCCGCAAGCATTGGAACAGCTCGGCCTCACCGTGGACCTGATCGATCCCGCGACAGCCACACTGCAGTCCCTATCCAAGTACGACGCCATCATCACCGGCATCAGGGCCTACAACGTGACCAATGCCTTGAAGGAACTGAATCCGGTACTGATGGAATACGTGAAGGACGGCGGCACCTTGGTGGACCAATACACCACGCTCAGCAAGGACATGGTGATGCCGGACGAGCAGATCGGCCCCTACCCATTCACCATCACACGCGATCGCGTCACCGTGGAAGAAGCCCCGCCCACCTTTCTCGACCCGAAGAACCCGTTGCTGAACACACCGAACAAGATCACCCCGGAGGACTTCAACGACTGGGTGCAGGAACGCGGCCTCTACTTCCTTGGCGACCTCGACAAACACTACACGCCGTTGATCGGCTGGAGCGATCCCGGTGAAAAACAGCTCGATGGCGCGCTCGTCACCTGCGACTATGGCAAAGGCCGGTTTGTTTACACGGGCATCAGCTTTTTCCGGCAGTTGCCTGCAGGAGTGCCCGGAGCGTATCGGCTATTTGCGAATTTGATATCGAGACGCACTGCCGAATGAAAAGGGAATGTAGAATTCAGAATGTAGAATGTAGAATGTAGATCGGCATGCATCGGAGATCCGTCACTGGCGGCGGTGTTCCTCGATCGGCGATAGCTCCCCGAAATCATTTAAACCCATGGATAGGAAGTATGATTTGGACGATCGGTGCGTGGAATTCGGCGCACAGGTGGTCATCTGCACGGACAAGATGCCTAGATCAGTAGCCGGCACCCATTTGGCCAAGCAACTGCTACGAAGTGGAACAGCTCCAGCATTGCACTATGGCGAGGTCCAAGGTTCTGAGTCCACCGCAGATTTCATCCACAAGATGAGGTTGGCGTTGAAGGAGCTGCGGGAATCGCGTAACAACATGCGGATCCAAGTCAGGGCCAAGCTGATGGACCTATCCAAGACTGAGAATGCCTGGCTTCTCAACGAGAGCGTGGAACTGGTCGCGATCTTCGCGGCAAGTATCAAAACCGCTGAGCGGAACCGCAAAGACAAATGAACGTTTTCGGCCGACAGCTTCCGCCGTGGTTGATCATCGTTCTCAACTCGAATGACGCTCATGGATCTGAGGAGGCGCGTTGATCGTTCTACATTCTGAATTCTACATTCTACATTCCAAAGCCGCACCACTTTGCACCTCCTCGATTGGATCATCCTCCTCGGTACGCTCGGCTTCATCACCGCCTATGGGGTGTGGAAGACGCGCAGCACGCGCACTAGCGAAGGCTATCTGCGCGGTGGCGGAGATGCGCGCTGGTGGGGCGTTGGCCTCAGCGTGATGGCTACGCAGGCCAGTGCCATCACCTTCCTCAGTACGCCGGGACAGGGGTTCGCGGACGGCATGGGCTTCGTGCAGTTCTACTTCGGGCTGCCGCTGGCGATGGTGGTGATCAACCTCGTCTTCATCCCGCTCTATTACAAATGGAAGGTGTACACGGCTTACGAGTTCATCGGCAAGCGCTTTGACAACCGGGCGCGGCTGCTGACCGCGGGGCTGTTCCTGATCCAGCGCAGCATGGCGGCCGGCATCACCATCTACGCGCCCAGCATCATACTCAGCAAAGTGGTGGGTTGGCCGCTCTCCTGGACCTGTCTCTTCATCGGGGCGCTGGTGATCCTTTACACCACTACCGGTGGCGCCAAGGCTGTGGGCGTCACCCACAAGCAACAGATGGCCGTGATCTTCGCCGGGCTGCTCGTCGCCTTCGCGCTCACCGTCCACTACATCGGGCAAACAATGAACTTCGGCGAGAGCCTGAAACTGGCCAACTCGCTCGGCAAACTGGACGTGATCGACCTCTCCTTTGACCCCAGCGACAAATACACCTTGTGGAGCGGCTTGATCGGCGGATTCTTCCTGCAGCTCTCCTATTTCGGCACCGACCAGAGCCAAGTGCAGCGCTATCTGGGGGGTAAGAACGTGCAACAGGCCAAGCAAGGTTTGTGGATGAACGCCATATTGAAGATCCCCATGCAGTTCTTCATCCTGCTCACCGGTGTGCTGGTTTTCGTGTTCTACCTGTTGAACGCCTCGCCGGTGCATTGGAATGCGGCGAACGTAGCGGAGATGCGGGGTTCCGAGTTCACCACAGAGGCGGATCGGAACGGGCAGCTGAATGCTACTGGTCAGAACGGCGCCGTTCAAATGGAACAGCAACACGCCCGCAATTCCGAGCAGATCACACTTTTGACCAAGGCCTGGTTGGCTACGGAACGCAGTGGACTGGGCGAACAGGCGTCGACGAAGGAGTTGAAAGCGGCTTTGGCCGCGGATGATTCCTTGCGCGCCCATTACACGGCGGCCATCCGGAAGGACCTGCCCCACCGCGAGGCCAACGACAAGGATTACATCTTCGTGAGCTATATCATGGACCATCTGCCAGTTGGCGTGGTGGGCCTCCTGCTGGCGATGATCTTCAGCGCGGGGATGAGCAGCACCAGCGCCGAGTTGAGCGCATTGGCCACCACCGGCGTAGTGGATGTGTTGCACAAGCCCCGCACGGATGCCCGGCAGGTGCTGCTGAGCAAATGGGCCACGGTGCTCTTCGGGGTACTGGCCTTGGCGTTCGCGGCGCTCTTCTCACTCTTCGAGAACCTGATCCAGGCAGTGAACATCCTCGGCTCCTTGTTCTACGGGACCATCTTGGGGATCTTCCTGGTGGCCTTCTTCATCAAGCGCATCCAAGGAACCGCGGTGTTCTTCGCGGCCTTGGTGGCACAGGCCGTGATCCTTGTACTCCACTTCGGCCATTTTGAGGTGGCCTTTCTATGGTACAACCTGATCGCCCCGACCATCACCGTGGTATTGGCGGTGGCCTTGCAGATGATCCTCCCTCCGGCCCCCCCTTCGTCAAGCGACCGGACAACGGCCTAAAACATCGTGGTGAACACTTCCGCGTGTTGCGTTGTTCCACAATCTCCATTGGACGACCGATAGCCGCCGTTGCTCGAATTCACAGGTCCCGAACGGCTTAGACCACGTACCTTAGCACTCGTTAACCCCATTGAAACCCAAACCCGACCAATGAACAAACTCTACGTTTCGGTCTTGGCACTGTCCCTTATGGGGGGCACTGTTATGGCACAGTCACAAGGGAATGCCAACTTGCACGTTAAAAAGCAGCAAGTAACGGAGCGTTCCGCTCATCACGCTCAACCAGCAAGCTCCTCGGACCGTGCTGTGATCTGGTCCAATGATTTTTCCGACCCCTCCACTTGGACCATCGGGAACATCAATGACCCGAATAACGATAACTGGGTGATCGGTACCACGCCTCCTGGAGGCCCTCCGTATGATATCCCCCCTATCGAATCCACCACGGCCGCCAATGGTTTTGCCTTGTTCGATTCCAACGTTCTTTGCGGCGGTACACAGAATGCCTGGATCCGAACGACAGATCCGATCAACCTTGCCGCCTACCCCGGCGTTGTGCTCACTTTCCAAGAGTTCTTCCGCAGGTATCAGGACACTTGCTACGTGGAGACCAGCACGGACGGGGTCAATTGGATGTCCCAAAAGATCAATCTGATCGCCTCCACCTCCTACACGGACAATCCACAAACGATCGCGGTCAACGTAAGCAGCCAGATCGGTGGGGCCAGTGAGGCTTGGGTCCGCTTCCGCTACGTCGGCGGCTGCGGATATGCGTGGATGGTCGATGACGTTTCCTTGGTCACCTTGCCGAACAACGAATTGATCATGGACTACGGCTACACGTCACAATTCGCCGATGGCTTCGAGTACGGTCGTGTGCCCGTCAGCCAAATGCCTGCCAGCATCAATGTGGGTGCGTCCGTGATCAACTTCGGAGGCTTGCAAGCAACCAACGTGAGTGTTACTGTCGCCCTCACGGATGAGAACAATGTGGAGTTGGCGACCCTGACAAGTCCCATTACTCCGGTGATGGCCAATGGCGATACGGTCCTTTTTGACATGACGCTGACCCCATCCACTCCTCTGGCAGTGGGCAACTACAGAGCGCGCTTCACTATGACCAGTGACCAGATCGGTGATGATGATGATCTGAGCAACAACGTGAGGGACCGTTACTTCGCTGTAACCTCTGATCTGTATTCCTTGGACGGTATCGATGTGATCCCTGACAGTATGTTGAGCCTCACCTCCATGGGTACGAACAGCTTCGCGGATAACACGCAGGACTTCCGCTTGATGAACTATTTCGAGGTGCCCAACACCACCACGTTCTATGGTATCGAGGTCTACGTAAGCAGCCAAACGGTCGCGGGCAGCTATTTTATAGCCGCGGTTTACGATACGTTGGGTGTCCTTGCACTCGTCCCCGACCTCAGCTCCCCCTTGGTGGAATCGGATCCACGTGTGATCACGGATGCGGACCTGACCACGGGCGGACAACGCGCCTCCGTGTCATTCCTTCAACCCATTGTGCTCGGTCCGGGTGCGTACTACGTCTCCGCCAACCTGTTCCAAGAAGGTGGTAGCGAGATCCGCGTGATCGACGATGAAACCGTGCCCCAACCGAGCATTGCCAGCCTCATCTACCTTCCGGTCGATGCAAATAACAATTTCGTCTATACCAACGGCACCGCTTTTGCCA
Organism: Flavobacteriales bacterium; assembly: GCA_038234075.1. Taxonomy (GTDB): domain Bacteria; phylum Bacteroidota; class Bacteroidia; order Flavobacteriales_F; family PHOS-HE28; genus PHOS-HE28. The sequence goes on from JBBSUV010000006.1 coordinate 28,002, forward strand.
TCCGCCTCTCCAGCCAGCTGAACGTGGGTGTGCAGGAAACACCAAGCTTGAAGGGCATCACCATGTATCCGACCCCCACCACAGGTCCGTTGGAGATCCGCTCTGAGACCCCCGGCAACATGACCGTGGAGGTGTTCAACGCACTGGGTGCCAAGGTGCTGACCTCCAGCTTCACCGGTACCGCCACTACTTTGAACCTCGCCGGTAACGCGGCAGGCATGTACACCGTCCGCATCGGTGACGGAACCAACTTCAACATGCAGCGCATCGTCCTGAAGTAGTACTTTAACGAAAGAACGAACTCCCCTCGGCAACGATAGCCGGTGGGGAGTTTTTCTTTGGACCCGAGCTTGGCCATGCTCCGTATCTTAGCACCCGTTAACCCAACTGAAAAACCAAATCCGACCAATGAACAAACTCTACGTTTCGGCCTTGGCCCTGTCCCTGATCGGGGGCACCGCTATGGCACAGTCACAAGGGAATGCCCGCACGCGGCTTCTGAAGCAGCGTGTCACGGAGCAACCCGCTCATCATGTGCAACCATCCAGCTTGACGGATCGGGAAGTACTCTGGTCCAATGATTTTTCCGATCCATCCACTTGGACCATCGGTAACATCAGTGATCCTAACAACGACAACTGGGTGATCGGAACCACGCCTCCAGGCGGTCCTCCGTACAACATCGCGCCCATCGCCTCCACCACTGCGGCCAATGGATTCGCCCTTTTCGACTCCAACTTGCTCTGCGGTGGCAGCCAGAATGCTTGGATCCAAACGGCCGATCCGATCAACCTGTCAGGTCACCCCGGCGTCGTGCTCCAATTCCAGCAGTTCTACCGGGAATTCCAAGGTATGTGCTATGTGGAGACCAGCATCAATGGTGGTGTCAATTGGGCCCCCATTCTGATCAACGACATTGGTGGCAATGCCAGCACGCTCAACCCCCAGCTCATGTCGATCAATCTGTCCAGCGCCATCGGCGGGCAGGCCGGTGCGCTGATCCGCTTCCGCTACGAAGGCGGCTGCGACTACGCTTGGATGATCGATGATGTATCCATCATTACTCTTCCTGATCATGATCTGATCATGAGCTATGGCTACACCGCACAATTCGGCGGAGGCTATGAGTACGCCCGCGTACCTGCAAGCCAGATGCCTTCGAGCATCGACGTCGGTGCAGAGGTGGTCAATTTCGGCGCCATGGAACAGACCAATGTCAGCGTCTCTGCGTCACTCCGCGACGAGAACGGCATGGAGGTCGGCTCCATCACCAGTGCTACCACTCCTTCGATGGTCAATGGGGATACTGTCGTTTTTGACATGATCCTGACCCCGAACAGCACGCTGGGGATCGGGACCTACTCGGTCTATTTCAACCTGACCAGCGATCAGATCGGCATGGATGAGGACTTTTCCAACAATACAAAATACCGCTACTTCAGCGTAACCACGGACCTCTACTCATTGGACGGTATCGATGTGGTCCCGGACAGCATTCTGAACTTGACCTCCGCGGGTTCCGACAGCTTTACGGACAACACCCAGGACGTGCGCCTACTGAACTACTTCGAGGTGCCTAACACGACCACTTTTTACGGGGTGGAGGTATACGTAAGCAGTGCCACAGTCCCCGGTAGCTACTTCATCGCGGCGGTATACGACACCACCGGCCTGTTCGTCGCTGGCGTCAACCCGAGCCCATTGGTGGAGTCGGATCCGCGAGTGATCACCCAAGAGGACATGGACAACGGACAACGCCCCTCCGTCTCCTTCACGGACGCCATCACGCTCGGTCCTGGTGCCTACTACGTTTCCGCCAATTTGTATCAGGAAGGAGGCAGTGACATCCGCGTGTTAGATGACGTGACGGTACCCCAACCCGCAGTAGCCAGCGCGCTCTGGATCCCTGTGGATGTCCAAGGTCAGAACATTTATGGTGGGAATGGCACGGCATGGGCCGTACGCCTTTCCAGCCTCCTCAACGTGGGTGTGCAGGAAACACCAAGCCTGAAGGGCATCACCATGTATCCCACCCCCACCGCCGGTCCGTTGGAGATCCGCGCTGAGAACCCCGGTAACATGACCGTGGAAGTGTTCAATGCACTGGGTGCGAAGGTGCTGACCTCCAACTTCACCGGCACCGCCACAACCTTGAACCTCGCCGGTAATGCGGCAGGCATGTACACCGTCCGTATCGGTGACGGCACCAACTTCAACATGCAGCGCATCATCGTGAAGTAAGTCTTCGTTGAAAGAACGAACTCCCCCTCGGCAACAATAGCCGGGGGGGAGTTTTTCTTTGGACCTGGTCCTGGACAAGTCCCCCGATGCCTGCAGGCCGACGACCGCTACTTAAAAGACCCGCTGGTTTATTCGAACATTCGCTATATTTACTGGATGCAGTTGCTTACTTTCGCTCCTGCTCAAAACTTCAACTTACAAACCCTCAAAACCGACGTAATGAAAAGACTTTGCTCTATTGCAACAGTTGCCCTGATCGCCGCCGGCGCGTATGCGCAACAAGCCGGGAATAAGCAACTTCCCACACTGATCCAGCTCCAGCCTGATAATGGCATCCAGCGCGCCACACATCCTACCGCCCAACAGTCGGGAGAACAGCGTGATGTGTTGTTCAGCGAGGATTTCGCCAATGGATTGGCGGGCAACAGCGGCATGGGTGCCTGGACCGTCTCGGGACAGAACGGCGATCTTTGGCGCCGCACCACAACGGCTCCCAGAGGGGCGTACAACACTGGTGTTGCGGTGATCCAATCGCCGACCGCTTCGAACGGCTTCATGCTGTTCAACTCGGATTCAGTGAACACTAATTTCGCGGTCACTCCGCCTGTTGCGCTTGCTACGCGCACGAACGTGGGTGGCTCCTTGGTCTCACCGATCCTCGACCTCAGCGGCTCTGACGCCGTGGAGATCCGCTTCACCCAACAGTTCCGCTTTTGCTGCGACCCCGATCCAGGTAAAACCATGGAGGTCAGCACCGACGGTGGCAACTCCTGGCCCACCAGCATCGACATCGGCCAAGCGACGGACGCCAACACGACCTTCCCCTCCACCGAAGTCGCATACAACCTGACCGCTGCCCTCGGCACTGGCGACCGCAGCAACGTCCGCATCCGCTTCACCGAAGGACTTGCAAACTCCGCTTACTACTGGATGCTTGACGATATCAACATCAGTTCCTTGCCTGAGAATGAGCTGATCATGCAGTACGGCGCTACATCACAGTTCGGTGGTGGCTACGAATACGGCCGCGTACCCCAGAACCAACTGTTGAACACGATCGACATGAGCGCTGGCATCATCAACTACGGCAGCAACACCCAGACCAACGTCATGGTGTACGTTTCCCTGAAGGATGCCAATGACGTGGAGGTAGGTTCATCCACCATCACCGTGGGCACGATCAACCCCTCTGACACCGCCACCGCGAACGCGATGATGAACATCCCATCACCATTGCCACTCGGTCTCTACACGGCCACGTTCACCATGACCAGCGATTCGATCGGGGTTGATGCGATCCTGACCAACAACTCCCGGTTCCGCTACTTCGAGGTGACCACCGACCTGTATTCCATCGACGCCCTCGACGTGGTCCCGGACGCTGACCTGGTCCTCGCCTCCACTGGAACGAACAGCTTTACGGATAACACCCAGGACGTGCGCCTACTGAACTACTTCGAGGTACACACCCAAGAGATCTTCACCGGGGTTGAGGTATACGTGAGCAGCCAGACCCAGGCTGGTTCTTACTTCATCGCGGCAGTGTATGACACGGCAGGGATCTTTGTCGCGGGTAACCAGCTCACCTCCCCATTGGTGGAGTCGGACCCACGTATCATCACCACCGAAGACATGGTCAACCAACGCCCTTCCGTGTCCTTCACGGACCCCATCACGCTGCCCGTTGGTGCCTACTACGTTTCCGCCAACTTGTATCAGGAAGGAGGCAGTGACATCAAGGTCATCGACGACCTGACCATTCCCCAGCCGGCCGTGGCCAGCGCACTCTGGATCCCGGTCGATGCCAACGGCCAGAACATCTATGGAGGTAACGGCAATGCATGGTGCGTCCGCCTCTCCAGCGAGTTGAACGTGGGCGTGCAAGAAGCACCGAGCTTGGAGGGTGTCAGCATGTACCCCAGCCCTACCGCCGGTCCACTGCAAGTGCGCACCAAGACGGCAGGCAACATGACCGTGGAAGTGTTCAACGCTTTGGGTACCAAGGTGCAGAACAGCAACTTCAACGGCACTGCGACCACCTTGGATCTCTCCGGCCAAGCCGCAGGCATCTACATGGTGCGCGTGGGTGACGGAACCAACTTCAACGTGCAGCGCGTCGTGGTGAAGTAAAAACCGCCTTTACAGAATTGATCCCCCTTCGGCCGTGGTGCCGAAGGGGGATCTTTCTTTTCCACCAAGCCGGAAATGCAGGTGTTCCCTTTGGACCATGGAAGAGCGAATTGATGGAATGGAACGTCGTTCGGGGTAGAGCTTACAAACCTATCTTTGACAAAGGTGTGTTCCACATGCCTTTGCTACGCATACCGGCCGAAAACCCAAAAACAACTCCCATGAAAAGACTTTCCACTATTGCGACCGTTGTCCTGATCACCACGGGTATGCATGCCCAACAGAAAGGAGGGATGCAACTGCCCTCTCTGCACCAGCCTCAGCATGAAGAACAGGTCCAACGCCCCGCCCAACATGCTTCCGCACAGATGGATGGCCTGCGTGAGGTGCTGTTCAGCGAGGACTTCGCCAATGGCCTCGCCGGAAACAACGGCATGGGCGCTTGGACCGTCTCCGGCACCAACGGGAATGTTTGGAAGCGCACCACCACCAAACCGGTAGGTGCCTACAACACGTTCGCCACAGTGCTGGAGTCCCCTACCGCGTCGAACGGCTTCATGCTCTTCGACTCGGACTCGGTGAATTCCAACTTTTCCGTGGATCCGCCGGTGGCGAATAACCCCCGGGTGAACCAAGCTGGATCATTGATATCGCCGATCATGGACCTGAGCGGACCTGATGCGGTGGAGATCCGGTTCACACAACAATTCAGGTACTGCTGCTCCAACGATGCCTCCAAAACTTTGGATGTAAGCACCGACGGTGGAAATACCTGGCCAACAACCATCGACATCAGCCAAGGGACCAACGCCAATATAACCTTTCCCTCCGGCGAGGCCGCCTTCAATCTGACCTCGGCTCTTGGAAATGGCGACCGCAGCAACGTCCGTATCCGTTTCACCGAGGGCGGGGCCAATTCCGCATACTACTGGGAGCTCGATGATATCAGCATCAACGCTTTGCCTTCCAACGAGCTGATCATGGACTACGGCTATACCTCCCAGTTCGGCGGCGGCTATGAATACGGCCGTGTGCCACAGAACCAGATGCTCAACACGCTGATGGTGGGTGCCGGCATCATCAACTACGGAAGCAACACCCAGACCAATGTGACGGTGTTCGTTTCCCTGAAGAATGCGGACGGCACGGAGATCGGCTCCTCCACCGTCGCCTTGGGCACGATCGCTCCCACCGACACCGCCGTGGCCGACGCAGTGATCCCCATCCCATTACCGCTTCCGGTCGGACTGTATGCGGCCTACTTCACCATGACCAGCGATTCCATCGGGGTGGATGCCTTGCCCTCGAACAATTTCAAGAACCGCTATTTCGAAGTCACCAACGACCTCTATTCCATCGATGGCGTCGGCGTGGTACCGGACAGTACCTTGTTCCTGACCTCCACTGGCACCGACAGCTTTACCGACAACACCCAGGACGTTCGCTTGCTGAACTACTTTGAGGTCCACACCGGAACAACATTCACCGGGATAGAGGTGTACTTGAGCACCCAGACCCAACCGGGCAGTTACTTCATCGCGGCGGTCTACGATACAGCGGACGTATTTCTCAACGGCAGCCCCAGCCTTTCCTCCCCTTTGGTAGAGTCGGACCCCCGATTGATCACACAGGACGACATGGACAACGGACGCCGCCCTGCAGTCTCCTTCATAGACCCCATCACACTTGCTCCCGGGGCCTACTACGTTTCCGCGAACATGTATCAGGAAGGTGGTAACAACATGCGCATCGTTGACGACCTTACGACACCCCAGCCCAGTGCTGCCAGCGCGCTCTATATCCCGATCGATGCCAATAACCAGAACATCTATGGCGGGAATGGCAATGCTTGGTGCATCCGCCTCTCCGGCCAGATGAACGTGGGCGTGCAGGAAGCACCGGGCTTGGATGGTGTCACCATGTACCCCAGCCCCACCGTCGGCCCGCTGCAGGTACGCACCAGGACAGCCGGTAACATGACCGTGGAAGTGTTCAACGCACTGGGCACCAAGGTCCAAAATACCAACTTCAACGGGACCTCAACCTCCTTGGACCTCTCCGGCCATGCAGCAGGCATCTATATGGTGCGCGTGGGTGATGGAACCAACTACAACGTGCAGCGCATCGTGCTGCGGTAGAACGAACGCCCCGAAATGGAACTCCCCCTCGATCCTGGAAACAGGATCCGAGGGGGAGTTTTTCATTCAGTGCAGGCCTGAGCATATCCGGTCCCTCCGCTATCGGGTGAACCCAAGGAGGTGGCTATCGATGTCCGTGGTGAAATACTACATTGTATGCAATTACACACCCATGAAAACACGCTACTCCACCCTCCTCGCGATCGCCCTCGCGGCCACCGCTACAGCCCAGTCCAAGCATTTTACTTCCCGCTCCTTCAACAAGGGCTTCGATCCCAACACCATGTCCGAGCCGACCCGCCCGGCCAGCCATGCTGTTGCCGGCGCTGGGAGCGTTCAACGCGATGCCTTTTATTCGGAGGACTTTTCCGGAGGCGGCATCCCTGCAGGTTGGACCACCTCCGATGACATGACACCCGCCGGGCAGACGCCGGTATTGTTCCAATGGTCCAACGATCCCGCCTCCGTATCGACCGCCGCAGTGAACCATCCGCTGATCCTCACCTTTGATGCCCCCGGTGCCTCCAATGGCTATCTCTGGGCCAATTCGGACCGCGGGCTCAGCTCAGCACCCGCGACAAACCATCTCACCCGGCTCACCACCACCTCCATCGATTGCTCGGGCCGCTCTTCGGTGCTGCTGACGATGAAAAGCACCATCGGCGTGTTCGACCTGAGCGCCAATACCAACTGCAAGATCCGGGTCAGCACGAACGGTACAAGCTGGACGGACTTCGTCCCCTTCCCTTGCTTGACGACCGGGGACGTCAATCCGCCCTGCCAGCGCTTCTCCTACAACCCACAATCGGTAGCGGTGGACATTACCTCCGTGGCGGCTATGCAATCCACCGTGTACCTCCAGTTCCAATGGCAAGGTGGCTGGGAATACTACTGGGCGATGGATGACCTTCAGCTCACCGCCTTCCCGGACCATGATCTGGTGATGAATTATGGCTTTACGTCGCAGTTCAGCGATGGCATCGAGTATGGCCGTGTACCGGAGAACCAGATATCTTCCACCGTGAACGTGGGTGCGGAGGTGACCAACTTCGGGCTGATGGACCAGACGAACGTGACGGTACACGTATCACTGAAGGACAGTTCCGGTACGGAGGTGGGCACAGCCTCCACCACCTTCCCGTTGTTGGAGCACGGCGATACCGTAGTGACGGATGAGAACATTAACATGCCTCTCCCTGCCTATGGCGCATATTCAGCACACTTCAGCATGACCAGCGATCAGATCGCATTGGACGAAAACACGGACAACAACAGCAAGACCCGATACTTCAGGGTGATGCATCACATCTATTCCTTGGACGCCATCGGCGTGACCCCGAGCTCGGAATTGAGCCTCACCAAGGCGGGCACGACATCCTTCCTGAACAATACCCAGGACGTGCGCCTGCTCAACTACTTTGAGATCCACAACGCGGAGCTCTACTATAGTGTGCAGGTCGTTCTGGGTGAAAATTCCGAGGCAGGCAGCTACTTTGTCGCGGCCGTCTATGATACTGCGGCCGTGCAGGTGGGCCAGACTCCTATAGCCTTGGTAGAGTCGGATCCCCGCGTGATCACACAGGAGGACATTGATGTCTACGGAGGCCTTGTGGACATCGCCTTTCTCGATCCGATCCTCTTGAGCCCCGGAGCTTACTACGTTTCTGCCAACCTCTTCCAAGAAGCCGGGCAAAATATCTTCATCGCAGACGACGTGACGATACCACAGCCTGCTGGAGCAAGCTTGCTTTATCTGCCGATCGATGACCAGAACCGCTTTGTATACAACAATGGGAACGCATGGGCCGTTCGCATCTCAAGCGATGGCAATTGGGATGAGATCCCGAACGGGACAGCAGTCGCGGAGAGGAATAAGAACGTTCAAGGCATTTCCATTTTCCCCAACCCCACCAGCGGGATCGTCCAGATTTATTCAGGAACCGGAGGCAACATGACCGTGGACCTGTTCAATGCCGTGGGTGCCAAGGTGCAGTCCGCCAGCTTCAACGGCACATCAACTTCCATGGACTTGACCGGTCACGCAGCCGGGATCTATACCGTCCGCATCAGTGACGGCAAGAACTCCAGCGTGCAGCGCGTCGCTCTGCAGTAGACCGCGAGGCGCAAGCTCCCCTCACGCGAAAGCCCCTGCTTCCATCCGGAAGCAGGGGCTTTCTCTTTAACGGGGCGATCCCCGGAATTCCCGGAACTACTTCGACCACTCCTTGATCTTGGCCTCGTTCAACTGGACATAGGCATCGCTACCCGCCTTCTTGGAAGCTTCGATGCTCTTCTGTGCTGTGGCGATAGCCTCCTTCTTCATGCCATTCGCAGCTTGTGCCAATGCCAAGGTGTGGAGCGAGTAGTACTTCGCATCCATGTCCACGGACTTTTGCGCCCATCCCAAAGCTTCTTTGGTCATGATGCCGCGGTCCACCGCAAAGCGTGCAGAGCTGGCGTATGCGCCCGCCTTCACATCAGGCTTGGCCATGGCCTCCTTGATGTTGGCGATGGCCTGTTCGGTCGCATCCGCAGTGATCCACACACTTGCGCGGGTCTTTTCCCAACGGATGTCCATGCGCGCTTTGTCGTCCTTCACATTGTCGAACGAGATGGTCAATGTTTCCGTGAACTCGCTGGGTTCAGCCTTCACTTTCACCTTAAGCACATCATCGGCGTCCTTGTGGTCATCTTCACCCCAGAGCTCTGTGTTCTTGTTGAAGAGGATCACCCAGCTGTCCTTGCCCGGGATGGCGAACACGGAGTACTTGCCCTTATCCAGCTTCTGTCCGTCAATGACCACGGGGCCATTGACCTCGAACGTGGTGTTGGAATTGGCGCCGAGCCTCCAGAGCTTGTCGAATGGCAGCAGGCCACCGAAGATCTGACGGTCCTTGACGCTGGGACGCGAGTAATCCACCTCTACCTTGGTGAGGCCGACCACCTGCTCGACCTGGCCCTCTGGGCTAGCCTTGGGGAGGTCTTGGGCGACAGCGGAAAAACTGATGGCAGCAGCAGCCACCGGAACAAGAAAACGCTTCATTGAAATGGTTTTTGGGTATGGTGCGAAGATACGCCTTAACGCAAGAGACGGATCAGCTTTTCCCTACGCAGCAAGGTTGTTTGAACAAATTGCCATCTCCTTTGAAGCCACCATCCGGCTTGGCAACAATGCCAAGGCCGTGTGGATCAGCCCGTGATCCAAGTAAGCAGATGGTTCCGGCTTTTAACAGGCATCATTGGATCCTGTCGGCCCTCAGGCCACCTTCAACTGGCTCATGCGCGAGTGCTCGAACTTCTCGCGAGCATAGCTCAGCGTGATGCGCAGCTCGGAAGGTCGGTCGTTGCTGCTGGGCACCTCGTACATCGCATCGGTCATGATGGCCTCGCAGATGCTGCGTAGGCCACGGGCACCGAGCTTGTAGTCCATCGCACGTTCCACGATGAAATCGAGGACCTTCTTGTCAAAGGAGATCTTCACCCGGTCCATCTCGAAGAGCTTGATGTACTGCTTCACCAGCGCGTTCTTCGGCTCGGTGAGGATGCGGCGCAAGCTCTCGCGATCCAATGGGTCCAAGTAGGAAAGCACGGGGAAGCGGCCGATCAACTCGGGAATGAGGCCGAATGCCCGTAGGTCGGTGGGGCCCACATACTGCAACAGGTTCTCATCACCGATGCGGGCGGCCTTGCTGGCACTGTATCCCACGGCACTGCTCCGCACCCGGCGCGCGATGATCTTTTGGATACCGTCGAATGCACCGCCGCAGATGAAGAGGATCTTCCGCGTGTCCACTTGGATCAGCTTCTGCTCCGGATGTTTACGACCGCCTTGGGGCGGAACGTTGACGATGGAGCCTTCGAGCAGTTTAAGGAGCGCTTGCTGCACGCCTTCACCGCTAACGTCGCGTGTGATGCTCGGGCCGTCGCTCTTGCGGCTGATCTTGTCTATCTCATCGATGAATACGATGCCCCGCTCCGCCTTGCTCACATCGTAGTCAGCGGCTTGGAGCAATCGGCTAAGGATGCTTTCCACATCCTCGCCCACATAGCCGGCCTCGGTGAGTACCGTGGCGTCGGCGATAGCGAACGGCACGTTGAGCATCTTGGCAATGGTCTTCGCCAGCAGCGTCTTGCCGGTGCCGGTCTCGCCCACGAGGATGATGTTGCTCTTCTCGATCTCCACTTCATCGTTGGCCACCACCTTTTGCATCAACCGCTTGTAGTGGTTGTACACCGCCACGCTGAGCACCTTCTTCGCCTCGTCCTGGCCGATGATGTATTCATCCAGATAGCCCTTGATCTCCGAAGGCTTTTGCAGCACGAGGTTCCCCTCCAGCTCCGTCCTGTCGCGTTGGTTGAGCTCCTCGGCTATGATGTTCTGCGCCTGTGCGATGCAATTGTCGCAGATATGGCCGGTGATGCCAGCGATCAGCACGTTGGTATCCTGCTTATCGCGCCCGCAGAACGAGCATTTGATGTCTTTCTTTTCCATGGTAGGTGTTGGCGTGCCGTTCTACGCCGAAGGGAAGTGCGAAGATACGGAACGTTGTCGGGGAGGCCCACTGTGATCTGCTCCGGTCCCCTATGAAAACAGGAACGCCGTCCATGGACGGCGTTCCGTTGAACAGATATCGCGACGGATCACTTCGTGTTGCGCACGAGCAGCTCGTCGATCATTCCGTACTCCTTGGCTTCTTCGGCGATCATCCAGTAATCGCGGTCGCCGTCCTTGGAAACGCGATCGAAGGGCTGGCCGCTGTGCTCGCTGATGATGTCATACAGCTCTTTCTTCAGCTTCAGGATCTCGCGCACGGTGATCTCCATGTCGATCGCTTGTCCTTCGGCACCGCCCATGGGCTGGTGGATCATCACACGCGCATGCCTCAAGGCACTGCGCTTGCCCTTTGCTCCGGCGCAAAGGAGCACGGCGCCCATGGATGCGGCCATACCCGTGCAGATGGTGGCCACGTCCGGCACGATGTATTGCATGGTGTCATAGATGCCGAGACCCGCGTACACACCACCACCGGGGCTGTTGAGGTAGATCTGGATGTCCTTCTTCGGATCGACGCTCTCCAGGAACAGCAGCTGTGCCTGGATGATGTTCGCGACCTGATCATTGATGCCGGTGCCGAGGAAGATGATGCGGTCCATCATCAAACGGCTGAACACGTCCATTTGCGCCACGTTCAACTGGCGCTCCTCGATGATGTAAGGAGTGATGGAAGCGGTGATGTAACTCTCCAGCGTGGTGCTGGCGATGTTGCGGTGCTTCACCGCGTACTTCTTGAATTCGTCCTGGTGGATCATGGTTCGTTGGTTGATCTGGTCGATCTATTTCGAGCGGGTTAGTATTTCATCGATAAGACCGTAGGCCTTGGCCTCATCGGCCTTCATCCAATAGTCACGGTCACTGTCCTTTTCGATCTTCTCGTAAGGCTGGCCGGAATGTTCGCTTAGGATCTCATACAGTTCCTTCTTCAGCTTCAGCACTTCCTTGATGGCGATCTCCATATCGCGTGCCTGGCCCTCCGTGGAGCTCAGTGGCTGGTGGATCATCACCCGGGCATGTGGAAGCGCACTGCGCTTTCCCTTGGCGCCGGCGCAGAGCAATACGGCCCCGAAGCTCGCTGCCATGCCCGTGCAGATCGTGGACACATCAGGAACGATGTACTGCATGGTGTCGTAGATGCCAAGGCCCGCATACACGCCACCACCCGGACTGTTGAGGTAGATCTGGATGTCCTTCTTCGGATCCACACTTTCCATGAACAGCAACTGCGCTTGGATGATGTTGGCGACCTCGTTGTCCACTGCGGTACCCAGGAAGATGATCCGGTCCATCATCAGGCGGCTGAACACGTCCATCTGCGCCACGTTGAGTTGGCGTTCCTCGATGATGTAAGGCGTCATCGAAGCCGTGATGTAACTGTCCAACGTGGTGCTGGCGATGTTGCGGTGCTTTACCGCGTACTTCCGGAATTCGTCCTGCGGGATCATCTGTTTCGGTCGGTGGGTGTGTGGACGATTGACGAAGGACTTGCCTCAGGCGGTGCGTGCCAAGTTTACGAAGTCGTCGAACGCCATCTTCTTTTCCTTGGGGCTGAGCATGGCCTTGAAGTGTGCCGTGAGCTTCTGGTCCACGATGGCGTCGCGCATTTTCTTGATCTGCTCCTGTTCGCCGAGCATGCGGCCCGCCATCTCCTGGAGCTTGTCCCCTTCCGGTGCGGGAATTCCGTACTGCGCGAACTGGTCCGCGACATAGCGCTTGGCGAATTCATTCAGCTCTTCGCCTTTCGCCTCAAGGCCGTATTTCTCCACGATGCGGTCCTCCAGCAATTGCCTGCGCAAGCCGTCCGCATAGCTTTCGTAGCCGCTCTCCAATTCTTCCGGAGTGATCGGCTTCTGACTGGTCACGGAGATCCAGCGCTTGAGGAAACCATCGGGCAATTCGATCTTGGCGTCCTCCGCCAATTTGCGCATCACCAAGCGCTTGAACACGCGCTCACTGTCCCGGCTGAACATGCCTTCAAGCCCTTCCTTCACCTTGGCGCGGAAATCGGCCTCATCGGCCACGGCGCCCTGCCCGAACACGCGATCGAAAAGCGCGGGGCCGATCTCGACCGGTTCCATCCGCTTGATCTCCGCGATGCGGAAAAGCATGTTCCCTTGTAGGTCATGCACGCCGGCATGGTCCGTCCCCAGCATCTTGGCCAGGTCGTCATGGCCCTTGCTCACTTTGTGCGGGTCCACTTGCACGGCATCGCCCACGGCCTTGCCGATGAAGAGCGCGCGCGTGTCCTCGTCCGCCAGTTCCTCCAACGTGATGGTGGTCCGGTTCATCAGCCCGCCGGGCTTGATCGCACCGTTCCCGTCCTGCTCGATCATGTCGCCGATCACCATGTCGGTCGCACCGGCGTTCTCCACATCGCTCAGGCTTCCGTAGCGGCGGCGCATGTCCGCGATCTCCTTGTCCAGCAAGGCACCATCCACGTCCACCATAGGCATTTCCACGCCCAATTTGTCGCTCATCTCCACATCGACAGTAGGAGCCATGCCCAATTCATACTGGAAGTGGAACTCACCGGGCTCGTCCCAATCGTTGGCCTTCATCGCCTCGGTCTGCGGCAAGGGCTGGCCCAGCACGCGGAGCTTGTTCTCTTGGATGTAGTTGCGCAGCTTCTCGTCGATCAAGCGCTCCACTTCGCTCACCAGCACGCTCTTGCCGATGCGCTTCTTGATGATGCTCATGGGCACCTGCCCTGGGCGGAAACCGGGCCATGCGGCCGTCTTGCGCTGTTCCTTCAGTACCTTATCCACTGCGGGCGCATAATCAGCGGGATCCAATTTCAGCTTGAGGGTGGCGGTGAGGGCACCGGTCTCTTCGCGTTCAATGTTCATTGTTTCCGTATTGGCCGGGCGTTCCTGGGTTCGCCCATTTGTTGTTCATGTTCACGATGCACTAAGCATCGTCCCTTCCTTCTCCAGCCGCCAATGCGGCCCTTTGTACGGACGGGGGGACTCGAACCCCCACACCTCACGGTACTGGCTCCTAAGACCAGCGCGTCTACCAATTCCGCCACGTCCGTATGTTGGGCGAGGATCGATGTTATCTCACCCTGCCGAAGGGCGGCAAAGATAACCCGTTCCGACCGGAGGATTACCTTCGCGGGCCTTGCGGAAAAGATTCATGAAGCGCGCCGACCCCTCCGATACCCCTATCCCCGAATTGCACAGCTACTTGGTGGGTGCTGTAGGCCCCCGGCCCATCGCCTTGGCGAGCACGATCGACGCCGATGGAAGGCCCAACTTGAGCCCGTTCAGCTTCTTCAACGTCTTCGGCGCCAATCCGCCCTTGGCCATCTTCAGCCCGGCACGGCGCGGCCGCGATAACACCACCAAGCACAGCTACCACAACGTGAAGGCCGTGCCCGAAGTGGTGATCAACGTGGTGACCTACGATATGGTGCAGCAGATCTCGGTGGCCAGCGGCGAATTCGCCGAAGGAGTGAACGAGTTCACCAAGTCGGGCCTGACAATGATCGCTTCTGAAAAAGTCCGCCCTTTCCGCGTGAAGGAAAGCCCGGTGCAATTCGAATGCAAGGTGCAACAGGTGATCGAGACCGGGACCGGCGGCGCCGCGGGCAACCTCGTGATCTGCGAGATCGTGCTGATCCACATCGATGAAGCGGTCCTGGACGCGCACGGCAAGATCGACCAACGAAAGATCGACCTCGTGGGCCGCATGGGCGGGGCATTCTACTGCCGTGCTCACGGCGATGCACTCTTCGAACTGACGCAGCCGAACAAGGACTTCGGCGTAGGAGTGGACGCGCTGCCTGCTTCAGTACGCAACAGCAACATTCTCTCCGGAAGCGATCTGGGCCGCCTCGGCAGCGCCCTCACCATTCCCGACGAGACCGCCGTGAACGAATACAAGCTCACCGAGCTGGCCGACCTGTTCATCAGTCTGGAGGACGATCCCTCCGGATTGGAAAAGGCCTTGCACACCAAGGCGAAGCAGCTCATCCAGGAAGGACAAAAGGAGGAGGCGTGGAAAACGCTCCTCGCATTCAACGAACGCTAACCAACACAAGCGCCACAACAGGCGATACAACCATGGCATCAGTCACTATCAACGGCACCATCAAGTCTGTCGGCAAGACCCAGCAGATCAGCGAGAAATTCAGCAAGCGTGAGCTGATCGTCACTGAATCAGGCGGCCAGTACCCGCAGTACATCCCCGTGGAATTCACCCAGGACAAGACCTCACTTCTGGACCCGTTCGCACCGGGCGAAGAGGTCGCGGTGACCTGCTACGTGAACGGCCGCGAGTGGACGGGCAAGGACAACGTGACCAAATACTTCCTCAGCCTGAAGGGCGACCGCATCGAAAAGGTGGGCGCTGCCGCACCAACCCCACGTTCAGGCGGAAGCTCCGCTCCTCCCCCGCCCAGCATGGCCGACATGCCTCCAGCGGACGGTGAGGACGACCTGCCGTTCTAAGCGGCTTGACGTTACCGAAAAGAGGACAAGTGTTTTTGGCCGCTGAGGCGTGGGCCTGCCCTAAGGCGGATCCACGCTTCAGCGGGCCGATCTCATGTACTCACCGCTCAGGTCCGCCTTCCCTTCCACTTCGGTCTGAAGAAAAGCGATACCACCGCGATGATGGGTGCATAAACTGTGAAGGCAACGAGGGATACGAAGGTTGAGAGTCCCGCTCCGCTCCGTGGGCGCTGTTCGCTGTCGACATGCAGGAAACGCCTCACCGCCCGGGTGAGCGCCAACACGGGGAGTAACCAGAGCAGCCAAGCGGATGATAGGAACATCAAGCAGGCTCCGGGATGCCGTGCCATCAGTTCCTTCAGGCTGAACGAGCAGGACACATAGAGCAGGAACCAAGGCAGGAGCATGCCTGCCAACGCGGCCCAGTTCCCTGCACCACCGACCCCGCGCATCTTGCCGGCCCAGCGCAACCGTTGTCGCCAGAACGCGCCGAACGTCCGCTCAGCCTGCACGGTCACCACGACCTCCGGGTCGAGCAGATAGCCGACGTTGCGACGGGCATTCAGCATTCGGCGTAATAGGAAGATGTCGTCACCGCTCGCCCAGCGGTCCCCCTCATATCCGCCCACGGCTGTGAACGCCATTTTGCTGAAGGCCATGTTGGCACCGTTCACCAGTGCGGGCGTGCCTCCCAAGGCTGTTCCCGCCGCCACGCCGAGCAATGCGACCTGCTCATCCGCCTGGATGCGCTGGATCAAGCCTCCATCTCCACGTGTTTCCACGGGAAGGATCAGCATTTCCACAGCGTCCTGCTGCACCTTGCGCATGATGTGTGCTATACGCAGGGGGCCGCAGCGCGCGTCCGCATCCGTGAGCACCACCCACTCCCCGCGTGCCTCCGCAACACCTTGTGCGATGGCCGCCTTCTTGCCTTCGCCTGTAGCGGTGATCACCCGCAGCTGCGGCCAGTTCCGCATCATGCCCCGGACGGTCATCGCCGTACCGTCACTGCTATGATCATCCACCACAAGCACCTCCAGCAATTCCTTAGGATAACGCTGAGCGTGCAGATCCTGAAGCAAAGGCACGAGAGTTCCGGCCGCATCGCGTGCGGGCACGATCAGGCTCACCCTCCTATCGGGCACAGGCTCGGCGGCGTTCCCAAGTTGTCCCCGGGCCTTATTGAAAGCATCCTTCCAGCTGCCTACCACGAGGGCAAAGACAAAGGCCGCGAAAAAGGCGATGAGGCAGTACAACAGGAACGTGCTCATCGTCGCGTCCGGATCCGTGCCACCAAGAGGATCACGCCACCCGCCAATGCCGGCATCGCGATGTTCACCGCCCATATACCGAAGGAAGCCAGCAGGACCAACGCCGGTCCGCCACCCACCGGGGTGAGCAGGGCCACCGAAGCCGAACCGCGCACGCCCAGATCGGTCAACATCATCGTGGGCACCAAGGTGGTCAATAGATAGATCACCGGTACCACCACCATGGCTTCGTAAGCGTCGATCTTCGCGATGACCACCAATAGGATGACATATTGAGCAGCGAATACGAGATAACGCACGGCGCTCATCATCAGCACGAGCAATAGCTCCCGCGCGGTATAGCCCTCCAGCACTGCCGCAGCACGCTCGATCCGGCGCAACAGCGGAACGATCTTGATGACCTGACGCAACAGGCGCGGTCGGAAGAAAAGCATCAGCGCGCCCGCCGCCACTACCGTCACCAGCACCACGATCAACGCGCCCCATAAGAAGCCGACCTCGGCCACCATCGGTGCACGTCCCCACCAGATCAAGAATGCCACACCCCCAAAGATCAATGTGGTGATGAATTGCGCGATACTGCCCAGCACTGTCGCAAAGCCGCCCTGCCACCGGTGTTCCGGAGCGAGAAAGAGCACCCTGCCCACGAACTCACCCGTACGGTTCGGGGTGATGAGACCGACGGTGGTGCCTGCCAAGGTGGCCGCGAAAGCACGCGCCATGCTCATCCGTTCCAAGTGAGCGATCAGCCAACGCCACTTCGCTGCCTCGATACCCCAGTTCAACAACGCCATGGCGAACATCACCCCCCAAAGCGGCCAGGCGGCTGCATTCAGCGCATCGCGCCATTCACCCCAAAGCGCGTGCGTACTTTGGTCGGCCCTCAGACGCAGGTACAGGAACGCGCAAGCGGCGAGGAAGATCCCCCAGCGGACAAGCAACAGCGTTCGGCGTGACATTCAGCGGAAAAGTGGATACGGAAGCGACCAAAAGTAGCCGGGCCGGGCGGCCCACCGAAAGGATCATCCTCGGCATCGATCCCGGCACCACCGTGATGGGCTACGGCGTGCTCCTCGTGGAGGGCGGAAAAGTGACGCTGTTGGAGGCCGATGCCATCCGGTTCGAGGCATCGGACGACCATACGCTGAAGCTGCGCGCCATCTTCCGGCACGTTATCGCCATCATCGAAAAGCACCATCCGGACGAGCTGGCGATCGAGGCGCAGTTCTTCGGCAAGAACGTGCAGAGCATGCTGAAGCTGGGCCGTGCGCAGGGCGTCGCTATCGCGGCCGCCCTGGATCGGGACCTTTCCGTGGTGGAATACGCTCCCAAGCGCGTGAAGCAGAGTATCACCGGCAACGGCAACGCCACCAAGGAACAGGTGGCGGCCATGCTGGCGAGCATCCTGGTCGGTTCTGCGCTACCGAAAAGCACCGATGCCACGGACGCCATCGCCGTCGCCGTCTGCCATCACTTCTCACAAGGCTCGGTCTCCAGGCCCACCGCACGTAGCACGTCACGTGGCACCAGCGATTGGGGCAGCTTCATCCGGAACAACCCGGACCGGATAAAGAAGTGACTTAGGCCGGTCCGATGCATATCGGACCGCGCTTGCAGCGCGGCACCAGCGAGGTAGGCGCTTGCAGCGCCATGGATCAAGCCTCTCGGATCCGCTCGGCCAAAGCCGCGAACTCCTCATTCGTCATCTTCAACTTGGGCTTGGAGAAGTCCATGTCGTAGATGGAATCGATGGGGATGAGATGCACGTGTGCATGCGGGACTTCCAGCCCTACCACGCTCACCCCGATGCGGTCGCAGGGCACCACTGCGGCGATACGCTTCGCCACGCCCTGCGCAAAGGGCATGATGCCTGCCAGGACATCCGGCGGAAGGTCGAAGAATTTGTCCACCTCCATCTTCGGGATCACCAAGGAATGGCCTTTCCGCACCGGGTTGATATCCAAGAACGCAAAGTAGTGGTCGTCCTCGCCCACTTTGTGGCAGGGGATCTCGCCGCGGATGATCCGTGTAAAAATGCTGGCCATCAGCGGGAAATATCCAATACCTCGAATTTCATGACGCCGTTCGGCGTGACGACCTCCGCCTCCTCGCCTACTTGCTTGCCCAGCAATCCTTTTCCGATCGGTGAGTTCACACTGATCTTGCCCGTCTTGAGGTCCGCCTCGCTCTCGGCCACCAAGGTGAACGCGCGTTCCATCTTGCCACCCACTTGGCGCACTTTCACCGTGCAATGGATGTACACCTTGTCGATGTCAAGGTGGTCGGGATCAATGATGCGGGCGCTCGCCATCACCTCCTCCATCTTCGCGATCCGCGCTTCCAACAGGCCTTGATCCTCCTTCGCTGCGTGGTACTCGGCGTTCTCGCTCAGGTCGCCCTTGTCACGGGCTTCCGCGATCTGTTTACTGATGTGGGGCCGGTCGACCGTCTTCAGCCGATGCAGTTCATCCTGCAGTTTCTTAAGACCCTCTTCGGTGTAGTAAGCGGTAGTGCTCATTTCGGTCCGCCGTGGCCTGGCGGAAGGCATTGATGGTCGCGATAAAGGTGTTCACACTGAAAAAGGACCCGATGGGTCCTTTTCCAAAGGTAGTATTTCCGGGACTTAGAGGCTGAGTCGGATGCCGATGCTATGCACCCCGCTGAACGGGTTGGTGGCGCGGTAGCCATAATCGATCGCGATCGCGCTCTTCTTCTCCTCCCCGAACGGGAAGTCGAGGCTGATACCCGCACTAGGACCGGTGAAAACAGTTTCACGCTGCTCCGTGCTGGTCACGTCCTTTTCATAGAGATAGCCACCACGCAGATGGAGGATCTTCTTGAAGGCATATTCCGCCCCCACAACGAACTGGTCCTTGGTGAAGGAGTTCGAAATGAAAGTGCCAGCGAGGGTCAACCGGTGCAGTTCGGAAATGTTGAAGTCATAAGCTGCGCCGATGTTCATCATCGAAGGCAGTTCGAACTGGGCTGAACGTTGCTCGAGTGTCAGGGTATGATCGCCGGCGACCAAAAGGCCCTGCAAGGCAAGACCGTCCCCGCTGAACTTCATGGCGGGTCCTACGTTCTTCAGCGCGATACCGAAGTGGATGTTCTCCGTGGCACCGGTGACATACTGGATGCCCGCATCGAAGCATACACCGGAGGTGCGCACGTTGGCGATGGATTCAGATACCACACGCACGAGCAAGCCCCCGAAGATGCTGTTCGAGAAAGCCTTTGAATAGGCCAGGCCGATGTTGGCCTGTGTCGGGCTGAACGTGCCCAAGCCACCTTCCGGCTGATCCACGGTGGTCACCGGGATATCGCCAAAGGAGAAGGTGGTGGCGGTAAGGCCGATCACACCGCTCTCGCCGAGCTTCTGCCCGAATCCCACGGCGTTGATCTTCACCCCGCTACCCTCCAGCCAGCGTGTGCTGGTGAACAGGATCTCGGTCTTGCGCACATGGGCCAGGCCCGCCACGTTGCCGAACATGCCTTCAGCCCCGCTCAGTGTCGACGTATTGGCCAGTGACCAACCGTTGCTGCGTGCCCAGGGGTTCACCAAGAGTTGTGTTGCGCCCGCGGAACCCACACGGTCCGGGTTGCCCGCCATGGCACCGCCGGCCATCAAGGCCAAGCCGAGGCCCGCCATCATCCGCGCTCCAGTAATGTTCATCCTCATGCTTTTCAACATTGTACCAAGTGTGATGGCTTAGAAATTCTGGAGATCGACAGGGCGGATCACGCCGAACCATTTGATGACCCGCTCGCCCAGGCCCGGTGCGTCGATGTGGCAGAGATAGGTCCCGCCCGCGATAGGGACGTTGTAGTTGTTCTTCAGGTCCCAATCCAGGTAGGTGAGCTCATTGTCCTTCCTGTACTTGCGCACCAGCGTTCCGCTAACGGTGTAGATGCTGATGGTGCAGGTCCTCGGAAGGTTGATGAACTTCACGCGGTTGTCCAAGCGTGTGGTCTCATAGCCGCTGTATGCATAGTACGGATTGGGCACCACACCGATGAGGTCCAGACCTTCCTTGCCCACCTCGGTAACGTTCGTCTGCGAAGTGGATTCGCCCGTGCTGAAGGCGTAAAGAGGCAGGCCTCCGTTGCGGACAGGATTGATCGCCGGTTCGTATGCGGCATACGGCTGGCCATAGACATTGTAAGGCTTGCTGACGGACAACTGCAACTGCACCTCGGAAGGCACCAGGCCCTCCTGCGGCGTTTTCATCTGCGTACCCTCTGCGAGAAGCGCAGATCCGACCCATGCCACATCCCTGTACATTTCACCGAGCAAGGCATCGTTCCCGTCCATTCTGACGCGAGCAAAGGCGCACTCATCGTATTGCGGCATCCGCTTGGTGGATAGGAAGGCTGAGAGGCCGACCCTTCTACCGTTCCTGCAGACATATATCCAATGCGATCCGCCGAGCATGGGGCTGCCGCTCTGGCTGAACAGCTTGTCGCTCGGGTTCCACAGCATATCCCTGCCGATACCGCCACCTGTGAAGCTGTTCTCACCGAAGAAGACGTTCAACCGCTCTCCTGTCTCCATGTCAACCGCAAACCCGGGGAACCAGCTCATACCGGTGGCATTCACCAAGTTGGCCTCGTCCACATTGGCGCCTGGTTGATCAGCCGAGAGGCCGTTCTTGTCCACGCTCGGGCGGGGGCGCAGGTGCAACTTCTTCACGTTGACCGGGCTGGTATAGGCGGCGGAGTCACTCTCCTCCACCACGATGCACCGGCTCCATTTGCTCTTGTCCGGAGTGATCACCACCTGAATACTGGGAATAAGGCTGATGTTCGCCTCAACACCGGTCTGAGCATTCTTTATCGCCGTCTCCACAGAACCCGGTTGGAAGGCATTGCGGCCAACCAGCGCCCATGGCGCCCAAGTGCCGCCCAGCACGCGCTCATACTGCTGTCCCAGATCCACATTGGCATAGTCCGGGTATTTCAGGGTGGTGTCCGTGCTGGTCGCAGCTGTCGCCGATCCAGAACGGATCCAGTTCAGCACCTGTTCACCCTCTCCGTCCGGAATACCGGCGTACCAGTCCGCACCGCTGTTCGCCTTCTTGCTGCGCAAGGGAGAGGTATACTTCCCTCCGTTCTCATAGCCGGTCTGTGTCATCGACACCGAGATGCCCCACTTGGGAATGAGCTGTTCATTGGGTAGGATGATGGTACGCGTCGAGCGCACCGTGTCATCTGATGTGGGGTTGTCGCTCAAACGCACCAACATCCAGCTCGCGTCACCGAGCAGGGGGAAATCGATCGGACGGTTGGCAGCGGGCACCTCTGTGGTGTCCTTCAACCAGAGTTCAAAGTCACCCAATGCTACGTTCAAGGGGTCCACTACTTTAATATCCACTGGACCAAGACCTTTCTCGTACTTGATCTGATCCACACGACCGATCGATGAATTCACGATATCGTTCATGGAGGAGGTAGAAACGGCCAACGGATTGCCACCATTGCCTTGTCCCTCGAGACGGGTGATGATAAAGCCGTCGCCATACTCTGCGTTCACCACCGTGCCGCCGTTCTCCACACTGGGCTTGTGGGGGATACCCGCATAGGAACGGATGGAGCCTGTGGGCGACTTACGGCCAGAGAGATACGGATAGGGCTGGCCCGTGGAAGTCGCCGGGTCATAGGGCGCGTAGCGATTGTAGCCATAAGCGATGGCCATGAAATGGTAAGTCTGGAAGTTCTTCAGCTTGGGATCGGTGGTGGAGAACTGGTCCTTCAGGATCCGGAAGGAGTGCACTACGCCGCTGTCCGCTCCGAAAACCTTTTCCTTAGGTACGGCTTGGTTGACCTCCGGATCCGCTTCCCAATTGATCAATTGGGTAATGCCGTCCCGGATGTCCACTTGGGCGACAGGGCGGGCCTTGTCCGTGTTGCCCAGCTCGTCCGGGGAGACCGTCGCGTCCTTCACTTGATAGATCTGGTAGCCTTGGAAACGATAGACGCGGTCGTTGTTCTGTGTGGTGGTGCCGTTAGGTACTTGGAATACGCCCACGTACACACCGGAATCATTGAACAAGGAGTCCGTGGTGAAAGCGGTCACTTCGCTGCTCACCGGAATGGTGGCGTCCAGCTCGACGTATTGCTCGTTGTAGTTGTTGCTTCCCAGCGGATTGGTGATGTACAGGATCAGCTCACGATCCAGTTCCTGGATGGTCAGCTCAGGCGCGTCAGGTCCGTTGAGGATCCGGAAGCAGTTGTCGAAGAGCGATTGGGCCTTGTCGTCGGCCTTGCGCATCAGGTTCACGCTGGCCTGCACATCCCCGCTGGATGCACGTGCCCAGACCACGCCGACCGTGACGTTGTTATAGGCACCAGGTTCGAGCGTGAAAGGTCCTGCGCTCTGGATGAAACGGCGGTCACCGGGAGCATTGCCTGCGGACACCTCATCCCACAACGGTTGTGGCGTGCAATCGGTGCCCCAGCCATAGGGGTCCGAGGTACCGGGGAACATGTAGTAGGCACGCGTGCCTCCACCCGAACTGTTGTAGCCATTCCCTCCGTAGGTCATGAGGGTATTATCCCCCCAGACGGCTTTCAAGTAGCCGTAGTACTGGCCGGCATTGCTGGGATCACCGATCGCACCGCTGGCATTGTTGTGGTACACGAAGGCGCGCATCCCGTAGCGCTCGTTGTCCGGAACACTATCGCCATAACCGATACCGATCCCCTGATAAGGGATGCCCAAGGAATCGCGGGCATTCTGGCAGTTGGTGGTCAACGGATTGTCCAATCCGTCATAATCCTGATAGGGGCCTTCGAAGAAGTCAACACCGATCGCCGGAGGAGGCGGGTTCGGTCCTCCATAGCCTGGATGGCCGTTGGCACCGGCATCCACGGGATCCCCGTTGTAGCCATAACCTAGGCCGCGCTCCACATCGCAACCCACGTAGTCGTCATCCGCACCGCCAAGGTCCACGTCCACCCACTGGCCGAAATAGGTCTGGTTGAGGGTCTGCGTGCCTTGGTTGATCAGCACGTAGTTGTAGAAGGTCATGTTGTTCACCTCGTCGTTGGTACTGAAGGCGAACGCCTGGGCACGGATCTCCATGCCGATAGGCTGCCCACCCGACTCGGAGTGTGTGTTACCCTTGTCGTTGAACACCCACCAGATGTTCTGGTCACCGAAGAGGGGGATCGCGTCTTCACGGCGCTTGGCCTTGCAGTCGATCACACCCGCTAGGTCGTACCCGGGATAGTCCCCGTTCTCCGGGTCATACGTGCCCTGATTGCTATACGGTGAATCATAAAATGGGGCCAAGTGGAAGTCCTGTCCCTTGGACACGTCGCCTTCAGCTGGCCAATCGAAGAAATAGCTCGGGACCGAGTAACCCAGGAAATCGATGTTCACATCGCACTGGGGGTCGTTCAGGCAGCGGAAGTAGGCATCCTGCTTCTGGGCATCAAGGCGCATGGTCTTCCACGTCCTGTCATACTGGGTGCAGACGGAACCGTCCACGGAGGCATCCCCGGTATGGGTCAACGTGTCATAAGCGGTAAGCGGCCCAGGCCAATAGTCGTTACCGACCTGGCGGAAGCGGACCGCAGCCAGTTTGAGCGTGTTGTCCGGTGAGAGACCGCCCATCCACAAAGCACCCGCGAACAGCGCGTTGGGACCTGTTTTATCCGGTGTTTTGGGCACCTCGTATGCAGGACCAGCGGAACCCGTACGGTCCTCCCACATGTTACCACCGGTCTCAATGCGGGCACGGACGTTGTTGAGGTCCAGCTCGTTGAATGCGGTAGCAGGGGAACAGGCTGCGGCGCGCCCGGATCCTGCAGAGGAGCCACCGGTATGCTGGGCCGGAAGTCCGGGTACCTCGCGTGCGGAGAGCGCGGCAGCGCCGATCAGGGCGAGCATCAAGGAGGTGGTGCGAAGCGTCTTCATGGTATCGGGCCTTTCAGTGTGGGATCAGAAATCGAAGCGTGCGCCCAAGCGGATAGTGCGGGGCGAGCCGTAGTTGTAGGGGGAATTCACTTTCAGTGCGTAGAGGTCCCTGTAGCTCTGTGGGTCGTTCTTGGAGGCGATATAGGTCGCATACTCGGAAGACGCTAGGAAGCCATCGTCACTCGCGGACCCTGTGGCACGGTACACGTCCGTGATCGTCTGCGTGTTGAACAGGTTGCTGACCAGCAGATAGACGTTCAGGTTCGTGCGCTTGGCCTTGTCACCCTTGTCCTTTCCGAACACCAGAGGGATGTCCCGGTCGATCACCACGTTGGTGCTGAACTGCCAAGGCAGGTTGGCCCCGTTGAGGGTTCCGTCCAAGAGGTAGGTACCGTTGCCTTCGCCCTCGTTGTAGATCCGGGAAGAGCGGCTGTAGGGTGTTCCGCTGCCCAGGTCCGCCACAAAGTTGATGCCTGTCCGCTGGAAGATCTTCTTGCCGAAGAGCATCGGTCCGTTGTAGTCGCTGCCCTCGCCGTAGCGGAAGTCCACCGTGCCTTGGAAGCGGTGACGCTGGTCGAAGCTGAGCGGGAAGATGGTGCGCAGGTTCGGCTGGTTGGCGTTGATCAGGGAAAGTGTGGTGTTGGGATCGGAACCCGTTCCCTTGGCGAACTGCAGGGTGTAGCTGGCGCGCAACCACACGTTCTTGGTACGGCGCAGGTCATAGGTGGTGGTGAAGCCGATCACGTTACCGAAGTCCACGTTGTCATAGGTGCGATAGGTGGAAGGCCATGCCTGGGCCACGTTGCGCACTTGGATCTGGTCACGCAGTTCGCGGTAGTATGCGGAGAGCTTCAGCGAGGAGGACTTGCTGAGCACCTGTTGGAAGCCCAGCTCATAGTCGATCGTCTTGGTCGGCTTCAGGTTCGGATTGTTGAGGATGTCCCCGGTGTTCTCGATATAGGCGTAACCCAACAGGTCCAAGCGGCTGTAAGCGGTGGGGCGCTGGGTGAGGATGTCATAGTGAGCAAAGAAGACGGCCTCGTCGCTGATGGGGAACGAGAAGGCGATGCGGGGCATCACGTTCACCTGCGGGTTGTACACCTCGAAAGCCTCTTGGCGCAATTTCGAGCCGATCAAGCTGCCTGCAGGGTCATTCTTAAAGTCGACCAGGTAGGGCTGGATACCGTCCGATTGGCGAAGCACCGCCGGATCCACCACGTTCTCGCCTTGGGCGTTGTACCAGGTATCACCATCACGATAACCCACGATGGCCGTAGGCTCGGAACTGTTGTTCACATACACCACGTAGTCGTCGCCTATGTTGCTCGGCCGAGGGTTGTTTCCGTTGTACAGGTCCTGCACCTGCCCATCACCTGCCTTGTAAGCTGGACGCCAGAGGTAGGGGTCCTTCAGCACATTCTGGTTGGCATCATACCGGTCCACGCGGACACCCACGTTAAAGATGATGTCGTCGAAGGCGAACTTGTCCATGGCATAACCGGCCACATAGATGGGCTGGAACGGTGCCTGCAGACGCGTGTAGGACGAGTCCTGGCCGATCATCTTGTAGTCGTTGAAGAAATCAGCGAAGCTGGGACGGCTCTTCAACTTCTTACCGGTGTAATCATAACCATAGAAGCTATTGATCATTCCACCGCCCGAGCTGCCGGTCAATCCATTACCGTCCTGGATGAGTTCATCCGGGGAGAACATGTCCAAGGAGAACACCGACGGGTCCAAGGCATCCACGTCGATGAAGTCCTTGCCACGGGGATCCAGGCCGAGGGCTTGGCGTAGGTTATAATCGAACACGGTCTGGTCATCGCCCACCAACCGGCTGTAGTCGGTGTAGATCACACCGAACGGCCCTTGAACGATTGTGGAATCGCTCTTGTCGAGCTCGCGCAGATGGAAGTTGGTGAGCGCACGTGCACGGCTCCAAAGTCCGACAGGATTGATCCGGTAAGAACGCTGGGTAAGTTGCTCATACTCCACACCGATGCTCACGGCATGTTTGCCGATGTCCGCAGCACCCGTTGCCGAGACCCGCGCCTGATCGCTCTGGTACGTGGAATACTGGTTGCTCAATCCACCCACGTTGTTCCACATGTTGTACACGCTCCCGGGCACCTGCCCGTTCAACAATCCTCCGTTCTGCTGAACATTCAGGAAGTTCTGGTAGAAGAGGGATCCCTCGGGGAAAAGTGAGAAGTATTGCTCGGGGAAGGCCGCAGCGTCCGGGTTCAGGTCGGAAGGCGTGAAATGCACCTGGGTGTCCATGAAACCCGTTTGCTTGCCGGTGAGCTGGTTGTAGGTGGGCATGCGATCGGTCGTGTACTTACCGAGGTATCCATAATCGAACAGGTTGTTGCCATGGGCTTGGCTCTCGCTCTTCTGGGAGTAACGGGAGTAGTCCAGCTGAATGCTGTAGTAAGCGTTCTTGATACCGCCCTTCTCGTGGTTCTCCGCGCTTTCCTCTTTGCTGTTGAACCGTTGGGTGAAACGCAGGAAGGTGCGCCAGGTGTTGTTATGGAATTCAGTATTGTTCCCGGCGTTGAGCAGGGAGTTGTTCCGGTTGAAGCTCTGTACGTTGCTCAGGTCCATGGAACCGCCCACGGACAAGTTGATCGTCGGGGTGGTGGTAATGTCGATCTTTCCCGAGGCGAGCGCGCTTCTGTTGCGGGCATTCTGGCGGGTATCGATCCGCTCCACATCATCGTCACGCAGATAGTCCGAGTTATAGCGGACAACGGGATTCCCCGCCACGTTCACCACGCGGTAGGGCGTGCTCAACAATTGGTCGCGCACCCCTGGCTTCACGCGGATATCGCCACCCCAAAGCGGGTTGCCGTCCACCACGTCCGTGGCCTGACCGCTGAAGAAGAAGCCCAAGAGCGGCTTCTCTTTCTTGCCCAAGCTGTCCTTCTTAAAGAACAAGGGACCTGAAAGGCTCGCCTCCACTTGGTTGAAGGCATACTTGTCCAAGCCATAGATATCGGTGATGTCCGGACCGGTCTTGTAACCGGAGGTCAGGTATTCAACCCCTCCGAAGAAGCTGCGGCTAGGACCACGTGTGGTGATGTTCACCAAACCACCGGTAACGTCACCGTAGCTGGCAGGAACACCACCGGTGATCACCTGCACTTCCTCGATGGCGCTCTTCGGCAAGCCGATGCCCGCACCCGCAGGGACCTTCACCCCGTCTATATAGTAATAGGTGTTCTCGGAGCGCGCTCCGCGGATGCTGATCCCACCACCCGTGCCCGCCGTACTTGCACCGGCCACCGTTGTAGCGATGGCACTGGCGGAACGGGTCGGCATCTTCGCGATCTGGTCACGCGTAACGGTGGTACCCGAAGCACCACCATCCTTGTCGATCAAGGGAACCTTATAGCGGATCACCTCCACGCCGGAAAGCTCCACCCCACTGTTGAGGTCGAAATCCTGGAAGGTGATCTTGTTGCTGTTCACCACCACGCCGGTGACCTTCGTTGGCTGATAGCCGACGTAGCTCACGGTGACGTCGTAGGTGCCCGGTTCGATCGGACTGATCTTGTAGTTGCCATCGAAGTCGGACTGGCCCGACGCCACCTTGGCACCGCGGTTCTCCAAAACGATGGAAACGAATGGGAGGGGTTCCGCTGACTTCTTGTCCTTAACGGTGCCTTGTAGGGTTCCGGAGCCCACTTGGGCGTTCAGACCGAGCGCGCTGCAAATGACGATGACAGCGGCCGAGCATAGTCTTCTCAGCATCAACGGTTGGGTGTTACGTTCTTTTAGGATAGGCAACGAGGGGGCGTAAAGATAGAAAAGTCCTCGAATGCGCAAACCGCCTGAACCCATTGATAGACGCGGGAAATCGCGAATCGCGATTTTTGTCTTGCGCTGGATTTCGGGGTTCATTGGTAGCTGCCTTAGCCGTTGATGCGGTACCAAGGTATGCCCCCGAAGTGCCCAAGACCACCAAACCACGCTACCAGATCGGCGCGTGGATATACAGGTCAGACGCTAGTGTTTGGAGCCGAAAAGCCTGCGCAGGAAGGGCTCCCGGTGGCCTGTGTTGCCTTGCTTATCGGCTCTGCGCTTGTGCCGCTTCATGCGCTTACGCGTGGCTTTGTCCTGATTGGACAGGTGCTTCTTGGCGATCCGCTTCTCCTCCTTCCTCACCTCTTTGGTGTCGTTCTTCTTCTTGTTCCGCTGGATCTTGTCCTGCTGCTTCTTGCTCACACCTTCCTGCGCATGCACCACGGGCGCCACTGCGAATGCCAGAAGGAGAACGGTGATGATGCGGAGGACCGTGCGTTTCATGTGGTGAGCGGCTGCCAATTTCGTGCCGCGCAGGCATACCTACCTTCGCGCCGCGTCGTTATGCACGCACGATCCCTTGTTGATGAAGCCATTCCTCTTTGCATTGCTCGCTCTTTCCGCAGCCCTCCTTACACCAGGATGTAAGAAGGAAAGGAACGTGGGCGTTCCACTGGTCAATGTGGACATCAACATCAACGTGAACCTGCCTGCCTATAATGCACTCGCGGTCACAGGTGGCTGGCTCTATATAAACGGAGGCTCCGAGGGACTTATCGTCTATCGCAGAAGCATCGACGAATTCACGGCAGTGGACCGGCATTGCACCTTCCGGCCGGAGAACCTGTGCAGGGTGTACGTGGATGATAGCCAGGTGATCGCCCGGGATACCGTTTCCACGGATCACTGTGGCAGCGCCTTTCTGCTGATGGACGGCAGTGTGGTACAAGGCCCGGCTTCATTGGGCTTGAAGCAGTACCACACCACCTTCAACGGGACCACGCTGCGCATTTTCAATTGACCCCTTGCGGGTAGTTGGCCGTTGTCTGTTCTCAGTTGTCAGTCTGCCCCGGACTTGAGCGGGGGCGTTCTCAAGCCCTCACCCCCCTTCCCCTCTCCTGAGGAGAGGGGTGACTCACTTTGCTTGTCTGGTGGGGCTTTCTTGTTCGGTTCGGTTTGCGGGGCGGCCTCAATGGGAGGAAGTTTTTCATGCTATCGGCTGAATGCTCCACACACGGGCTGTTGCGCCACAGGCGCGACTTCGAACGCCATACCTCCGGCATGTAAACTCGCCCTACAAGCGCGGGCGGACCCCAAAAAGGAAGTGCGGCCTCGGCGCTGAACGCCGGGCCGCACCCCTGACAACTGACAACTGACAACTGAGAACTGACAACTACTAGTACCGGTACTCGTCCGTCTTATACGGTCCGTCCTTCGGCACGTCGATGTACTTGGCCTGCTTGTCGCTGAGGATCTCCAACTCCACCCCGATCTTTTCGAGGTGCAGCTTGGCCACCATCTCATCGAGATGTTTGGGCAGCACGTAGACCTTGTTCTCGTATTTCCCGCTGTTGTTCCACAGTTCGAGCTGGGCGAGGGTCTGGTTGGTGAAGCTGTTGCTCATCACGAAGCTGGGGTGGCCGGTGGCGCAACCCAAGTTCACCAAGCGACCTTCCGCGAGGATGAGTACGTCCTTCCCGTTGATGGTGTACTTATCCACCTGGGGCTTGATCTCCACCTTGCTCTTGCCGTGGTTCTTGTTCAACCAGGCCATGTCGATCTCATTGTCGAAGTGGCCGATGTTGCACACGATGGCCTTGTCCTTCATCACCTCGAAGTGCTCGCCGCGGATGATGTCGCAGTTACCCGTGGTGGTGATGATGATGTCCGCACGCGGGGCGGCATTGGCCATGGGCTTCACTTCGAAGCCGTCCATGGCGGCCTGCAATGCACAGATGGGGTCGATCTCGGTGACGATCACACGTGCACCTGCTCCTTTCAAGGAAGCGGCGGTGCCTTTGCCCACATCACCGTAACCGGCGACCACCGCCACTTTCCCGGCCATCATCACGTCCGTTGCGCGACGGATGGCATCCACGGCGCTTTCCTTGCAACCGTACTTGTTGTCGAACTTGCTCTTGGTAACGCTGTCGTTGACGTTGATCGCGGGCATCACCAAGGTGCCGTTCTTCTGGCGCTCCTTCAAGCGGTGTACACCGGTGGTGGTCTCCTCGCTGAGGCCCTTAATGCCCTTGGCCAGTTCAGGGAACCGATCAAAGACCATGTTGGTGAGATCACCACCGTCATCGAGGATCATGTTCAGCGGCTCCTCGCCATCGAAGGCGCGCAGGGTCTGCTCAATGCACCAGTCAAACTCTTCTTCATTCATGCCCTTCCAAGCGAAGACAGGGATCCCCGCCTCGGCAATGGCAGCAGCGGCATGGTCCTGCGTGCTGAAGATGTTGCAGCTACTCCAACTCACCTGCGCGCCGAGGTCCACGAGGGTCTCGATCAGCACGGCGGTCTGGATGGTCATGTGCAGGCAACCTGCAATGCGCGCGCCTTTCAGCGGGTTCTTGCCCTTGTACTGCGCGCGAAGTGCCATCAGTCCGGGCATTTCGGCCTCGGCCAGTCCGATCTCCTTACGCCCCCATTCGGCGAGCGCGATGTCCTTCACTTTGTACTTGATCTGTTCCTGGGTCTCTGGCATGGTAGGTGTTTTCAAAAGGAGTGCAAAGGTACCGAATGTGATCAGAAGACAGATGATCAGAAAATGCCTGACGTTGCCGTGATGGCTGCTTTGCCCTCCTCGTATAGAACGGAGACGCGTTTTCTCCGTGCCTCTGTGTCTCTGTGGTGAAAAAAGAAACGACTCTTTCGCACTAAGTTCGCGGCATGGGCAGTGTGATCGATCTGATCGAGGCAGCGAAGGCTGACGGGCGCAAGATGCTCGCTGTGCTGGTCGACCCCGACTTCGGTGCGGACGAAGCCCTCTTGGAACGCACCGTGCAGAATGCCTGCATGGCCAAGGCGGATCTGATCTTCGTGGGTGGCAGCCTGCTCACTTCTGCCGCCTTCGACCGTTGCGTGGAGCTCGTAAAACGGTGGAGCGACCGGCCCGTGGTGCTTTTCCCCAGCAGCCCAGCGCAATTGAGCCCACATGCGGATGCCGTGCTGTTCCTCAGCCTGATCAGCGGCCGCAATCCCGAGTTGTTGATCGGTCACCACGTCACTGCAGCGCCCACCATCCGGGCCATGGGGATCGAGGCCATCCCTACCGGCTATATGCTCGTGGATGGCGGCAAGCCCACCACGGTGAGCTACGTCAGCCAGACTTTACCTATTCCGCACGACAAGCCCGGCATCGCCGCAGCCACAGCTATTGCGGGCGAGTTGCTCGGGTTGCGCACCATCTATATGGATACCGGAAGCGGTGCCTTGAAAACGGTTTCTCCGGAAATGATCGCTGCGGTGCGCAAGTGTGTGGACCTGCCGATCATCATCGGAGGTGGTATTCGTGATGCCAAAACCGCACAAGCATTGTGTTCAGCTGGCGCGGATGTGCTGGTGGTGGGCACGGCCTTCGAACAGGACCCGGAGCACATCTTCGCGATGAGCGAGGCGGTGCACGGTTGAGTGCCCCATTTCATGGGTGCGATGCCTTGGTAACGTAGGCAGGACAATTGCAAACGACCAACTATATCCGCTGACGAACGAGCATACGGGTGGCGGCTTCAGCCTTCAACTGGCCGATCAACCCTGCTCCCTCCTCCACCAAGCCATGGAACGGATCGTCCGGGTCTTCCGAACCGGTCCAAGGAACATCGAAGGAAGATGTCCATTCTTCCTCATCACGTAGGCTTACGTAAAGAGCCACCAAGGCAACTGCGGCAATGCCGAACAGGCCGAAGGCGATGCTGTTTTTCTTATTCATGGGATTGCTTGGTAGCGCTGACGCCAGCATAAAACATGCCAATGAGCGCAACTATTGACGCCCCAGAACCTCCGCTGTGATCGCCATTGACGTCAAGCGCGCACGCGGATCGAAGAAGTGGCCGGAGATCATCAACTCGCCCGGCTTGTGGGCAGCGAGGAATGCGCGTAACCCTTCCTCCACCGTCGCTTCAGAGCCGACAAAAGAGCGGGATAGTTTCTCACTGACCCAGACCTTTTCTTGCGGGTTCCAGTAGTCGTCGATGTTATCGATCGGTGGCTGGACCAGTCCGCGCATGTCGCGGAGCATGTTCACGAAGGCGATCTGCATAGTGGTGAAGAGCCGCTTGGCCTCGGCATCGCTTTCAGCGGCGATGACGTTCACGGTAAGCATCGCGTAGGGTTTGTCCAACTGTGCGCTGGGCGTGAAGCGTTCGCGGTAAAGTGCCAAGGCCTGCTCCATCAATTCCGGTGCGAAGTGTGAGGCAAAGGCGAAAGGCAGCCCCAGCATCGCTGCCAGCTGCGCACTATAAAGGCTGGAGCCAAGTAGCCAGATCGGCACGTTCTGTCCTTCCCCGGGAACGGCTTTGATCTTCTGCCCCGCCTCGGCGGGCTGGAAGTAGAACTGGAGTTCCTGCACATCCTGCGGGAATTGATCCGCACTCGCGTTCAGGTCTCGGCGCAACGCACGTGCGGTGAGCTGGTCGGTGCCCGGTGCGCGCCCCAATCCGAGGTCGATCCGCCCCGGGTACATCGCGTTCAATGTGCCGAACTGCTCCGCGATCACGAGCGGCGCATGATTAGGAAGCATCACGCCGCCAGCACCCACGCGGATGGTCTTGGTCGCACCCGCCACATGGCCGATCACCACAGCCGTGGCCGCACTGGCGATGCCCGCCATGCCATGGTGCTCCGCCAGCCAGATGCGATGGAAGCCCAAGCGCTCCGCCTCTTGCGCCAGTTCAACGGAGTTGCGGAAAGCGTCGGAAGCTGTGCCGCCATGGGCGATCGGAGCGAGGTCGAGGATGGAGAAGGGGATCATGTGGCGTGCGTTCTGCAAGAAATGTGCACCATCCGGTCATCGGTCAATTTGGCAAAGGGAGAACGGCCCTTCACCACAATACAGGGCTTCACCGGAAAATGATCAGCGTGGGGCGCTCGACCGTGTATCAAAGAGCGTAATGATCACGATCCGTTCACGGAACACACGATACACCGCCATTGTATTCCGATGGACCAGTCCCAAACGATGATGCTTGTTCCGTTCCGAGCGCCGAAAACTGTTCGGCCATGTCGCTATGCGTCGTTCGAAATCAATGACCTGCCCGAGAAAAGCATCTGCTTCCCTCGATGTCCACCGTTGTATGATGAACTCGTGGATGCCGGCCAGGTCACGCTCAGCTCGCGCGGTCCATTCAACCTTTCGAAGCGCGCCCATACTTCTTCCAGAGATCCTCGGAACTCGTGACACGCCCTGCTTTCACGTCCGCCTCTCCTTCGGCAATGGCCGCACGCTGATCCTCGGTAAGTTCGTCATACCAATCAGCAGTGTCGTTGGACTTTTTGATCTGGAACAATGAATTGAGAAGACCTTTGTCCTCCAAATGGGATAGCCATTGGATCAACTCAAGCTTCATTGCATCGGTACTCATCTTGTGGGCTTTGATCTCAAAGGTAAGTAACAGGCCATGTTCCAATAGAACTTTGGATCAGGCACTGCCACCACTTCCCTACTCCTTTACGAATGGCGCCCGCTCTTCATTCCCGTAAGCATCCACAAGGCGCAACACATACGCTCCCGGAGATAATCCGGCCACGGACAACCTTCCATCAACATCAGCGATGATTCGGACAATGCGACCGTCCATGGCGATCACATATGCCGTGCGGCCGGATGAACCGGTCCGGAACATCAACAGATCACCGGCAGGAACCGGATAAACGGAAAGCGATGATCGGGATGCTCCCTTGATCCCGGTGGTGGAGGTCACAAGCAGCTGGCTCGTGTTCGTCAGCACCGGTGAGTTGTAGTCGAAGTAAATACCTGCGGAATTGTCAATGCTGTTCCCCGGCACCAGCCCGGCGACCGGACGGATGCTGAACTGCGCGAAGCCGTGGCTGGCCAAATCATTGGTCCCGCTGTCGGGCAGCATGATGCGGTCGAAGGTGAAACGGAGTTCGCGCGCGCTGTCCAAGCCGACGGCATAGGCATGCGATGCACCGAGGATGCGCAACGTGGAAAGGTCCAACAGCTCCGAAAGCGTATCGCGGAGCACCACGTTAGTTGCACGCGCGGTGCCGGTGTTCTGGAACCGCAATGTGTAGGTGATGCTGCTGTCTTCTTCCAGCACCCACGTGTCCCCGCTTCCGCCGGTGGTGCGTGCCTGCATATCGTTGGGATCGAAGGAGCCAACGACGATCTCGCTATGCGAACAGACATTGTTGCTGAGGTCGGTCTCATTGAGCGGGGTGCTGACCGTGGCGGTAGAGTTCAACGCCGTGCCTAGGAGTGTCACATCCGGTGGCACCAGCAATTGCACACTAAGAAATGCTTGTGCACCGGGTTCCAAGCCGTCCATGAGTTCCCATTGCACCTGTCCCGGTGAATAGGTGTCCGGGTAGTTCCAGTACCCTATGGTGCCTCCGAATGGTCCGCCCCCAGCGCAATACCAGACCGGCGTGTAGGTGAGTACCGGGTCGTGGTCGAGCGTTACGGTAAGCGGACCGGAGGAAATGGCGCTGTTGTTCGTAACGGTCAATGAATGGGTTTGCTTAAAGCCCGGCACGGCCTGCCCGATCGCGCAGGCAATGGAAACATCCGGATCGCCGGATGTCAGTGCAAGGTCGATCGTGGTAGAAGGGGTTCCAGCATCCAACGTAAAGTTGACCGGGCTAGCCACAGGACAGTTCTGCGTGTAGATCGGGTCGGTATAAGCGAGGTCGTAAGTTCCGTAAGGCACTTGGAAGCGGTAGTGACCAAAGGCATCGGTGAGCGCCACAAGCCCGCCGGGTTCAAGCGTTATGATCTTGTTGGGCAACGGGAAATCCGTTCCGTCCATTATGCAATTGCCGTTCACATCCACGAACAGGTCACCATCCACAGTGGAACAATCCACCACGGTAGCGGGAATTATGAATTGGTAGGACTGGTTCGGGCAAGGAGCGATCCCCGGCGCCACATACACATATACACCGGGCATTGTGGTCCCGGGCACCACCAATGTATTCCCAAGATAACTGCCGATCGGCGGTGAAACGGTGCCGCCGGGACCGCTCCAAGTGCCTCCAAGATCTGGGAAATGACCATCGAAATAGAACGTGGTGTTGGTTGGCGCCCCGCCACAAGGCCCTTGCACCAAGTAACCGATCACGGACACGAGCTCGGTCTCCGGTATCACCGTATTGCCGGTTCCCGAACAGCCCAATGCATCGGTGACGTTGAGGGTGAAAGGCGTATTCCCACAAATGCCGTTCAGGGACATGGAAGGCACCGTGCTGATGGTGTACGGGCCTTCACCGCCGAGCAGCGTTTCATTCAGGTAGAGCTGACCCGTGCATTGACCAGCACAGGCGCGCATGAAGGAGCTGTTCAAAATGGCGGTTGGCACGTCCAATGTCGGCATATCCAGCACCGTGGCGCTCGTCGTCACCGTCGTCCCACCTCCGTCGGTCACGTCCACGCTATAGATGCCCGGTGCGAGGCCGGATATATGCGGAGTGCCATTGCCGATCGGCGGAGCTGGGGTCCAGTTGTAGTTGAGCGGGCCTGAGCCACCTACCACCGAGGCCGAGATCGAACCGTTGTTGTTGCCACAGGTGGAATTCACCACCG
Source organism: Flavobacteriales bacterium (assembly GCA_038234075.1). Lineage (GTDB taxonomy): Bacteria > Bacteroidota > Bacteroidia > Flavobacteriales_F > PHOS-HE28 > PHOS-HE28. The sequence goes on from JBBSUV010000006.1 coordinate 64,275, forward strand.
TGAGCTGCACTTGAAATGCAGAACCGGAAGTGGCCATTAGGATCAGTCCGGAAAGGAGTATCAATCGTGCCATGTTCCGCCGAATTAGGATGCAATGTAAACATCCAAGCCAGGACGTCCCAGTTCCGCGAACTCACCCACAAAGCCCAAATTAGGGCTACTTCAAAACAGCAATGTGATCAGTTCTTCCCGGTTCAGACCATGGTGTTCGGCAACGTCGCGAAGGATCGAGGCCATGGTGCCCACCTTTATCGGCCTGTGGTCCGGAATCGTGATATGGTGTGTTCCGGCACGCTCGGTGGTCAGTCTTATGTGGCTCCCACTTTGTCGGGATACCGCATAGCCCAACTTTTCCAATGCTGTGATAAGCTCCTTTCCGCTGACCCCTCTTGGCAACTTCATGTGGAGAATACGACCTCCTTGACCATATGAAGGCGAACAATGCTTGGCCGATCCTCCGGTTCAAAATGAGTAGCCAATGCATCGCGCACATTGGCTTCCAGCTGCTTCAGGTCATCACCATCGGTGAAGATGGAGTGCCCCAAGGCTTTGGCTTCGTACCCCCCTTCCGGGGATTCCTCAACTAAGAAGATGATCTCTTTCATTCCTCAATGCTTGATCCGAAATGCTTCGGCCCTGTAAAGATAGGGCCATCCGATGATCCCGGATCACGCAGTATGTGACCTCAAAACCGCACGCTCACCCCGCCCAGCACATTGATCGGTGCCTGCGGGAAAAGCCCCACCTGTTCCTGTCTACGATCCTCGCTGATGTAGCTATAGACCCAGCCGTTGCTCTCATACAGCTCGCTGAAAATGTTGCGCACCGTCAGGTTGAAGTCAACGCTCTTCGCGCCTTTCAAGTTGAGCAGTGTGACATTGGCCCGGAGGTCGTTCACGACGTAGGCATTCAGCATGCGGTCTCTGCTTGCGCTGTTGTCCAGATACTGCGCACCGACATACTTGGTGACGAAGCTGAGGTCGGCACTTCCCTTCTTGACTTTGTCCCAAACGCGCAAGCTGAGCGTGCTTGCGGCAATTGCGTTGGGCGAGAAGGCGAGGTCGCTGGAGGAATAATTCACTGCGACCTGGCCACCGTTGTCCCAGTCGTCCACATACTCGGTGTAGTTGCGCACCTTGTTCATGCTGAAGGTTGCATTGGCCTTCCACGTCAGCGGCTTCGCGATCTGCGCGGCGAACATGAGCTCCAACCCTGCCCGGTAACTCTGTGGCACATTGGTGCGCAAGGCAGCGCCCACGTCGTTCAGTTCACCGGTAAGCACGAGCTGATCGGTGTAGTCCATGTAGTACGCGTTGATGCCAGCATTCCAGCGGCCAGCACGGCGCTCGTAGCCCAGCTCGTAATCAAAAAGGCGCTCCGGTCTTGGGCGGCTGCTCGGCGTGGTCCCTTCCAGATCGTCCCTGTTCGGCTCACGGTTGGCCACGGCGAAGGAGGCATAAGCCTTCCCTCCTTGCCCTGCGCGCCAAAGCAGCCCGGCCTTTGGGTTGAAGAAGGTGTAGTCGACTACCTGCGTCACATTGTCGAGGTCGTTGTTGAAGCCTAGGAAGCTGTAGCCCACGTTGCGAACTTGCAAGTCTCCATAGAGGTCGATCTTGGGGCTGAGCGCATAGGTCAGCTTCGCAAAGCCATTGGCATCGGTCTTCCTGGCGTTGTTATCATAGTAGCGGTTGCGTATGTCCGTATTCCCGGCATAACGCGCCCAGATCACTTCGCCGTAATGCTCGCCGCGATAGTCGCTGTAGCTGCCACCCAGTACTAACCGATGCGCACCCAACTTGATGTCCGCACTGAGATTGGCGCCGGTGAGGTTGTTCTCCAGCCAACGCCGCCGGATGATGTCGGTTCGCGTGATGGTATCGCCATTGATCACCGCTGAAGAAGCAATGCCGTAGATGGAGAGCTTGTCGTTGGGTTTGAATTGCTCATAGTAGCCGGCACCATTCACACGGAAAAGCGTGAGGTTGAGGTTGGCATTGGAGCCGAGCTTCTGATCGAAGAGCAGTTGGTAGTGCGTCTGATCGTAGTGGTCCACTTGGTTATCGTAGGTGAAGCCGTTGTAGGTCCTGTTGATATCGATCACGTCGCGCGGCACACCGTCCCATGCTTGATAGGTCTCCTCCACTCCACGGAAGGTGATGAAGCGCAACGAGCGGGTCTTCCCCACCCAAGCCCCTTGCAGGAAATAACTCTTCAGGTCGGCACTGGCGCGGTCGATGTAGCCATCACTGGTGATGGAGGAAAGGCGCATATCGAGACTGAACTTGCCGCCGATCAAGCCCGTTCCGGCACTGACAGAATAGCGCTGCGTGTTGTAGGACCCGCCGCCGACATCGATCAGGCCCCATGCCTCGCGCTTCACAGAAGTGGTGCGCAAATTCACACTCGCACCGAACGCGCCCGGGCCGTTGGTGCTGGTGCCCACGCCGCGCTGGATCTCGATGTCCTCCGCGCTGGTGGCGAGATCTGGTAGGTTCACCAGAAAAGCACCTTGGCTTTCCGCATCATTGAACGGCACGCCGTTGAGCGTAATGTTGGTGCGTGTGGCATCGCTTCCGCGGATCCGCATGTTGGTGTAGCCGATACCCGTGCCACCATCACTGCCCACCACCACGCTGGGCTGCATGTCCAGCAAGTATGGCAGGTCCACGCCGGTGTTGATCTTCGCAATGTCCTCGGCGCTCAAGGTGCTCTTGGCGAAGGGAGCGCGATCGCCGGCACGCAGAGCGGTGACCTCGGCGGCGGATAGCTCCACAATGCTTCGCTGTAGTAAAAGGTCGATGGAATTCTCCCCTGCCTTTAGTGTGACCACGGTATCCTTCGGAAGAAAGCCGACGCATGAAACGCGCAATCGCAACGCACCTTCAAAAAGCCCACCTGCTTGGAAAGCACCTAGTGCATTTGTTGGCGCAAGCTGTCCTTGTTCACCCAGAACGACACTTGCGAACGGCACCGGCACACCTGCCGCATCGTGTACCGTACCCTTCAACTTTACTTGGGCGAACGTCGCATTCACCAATAGCGCCATAGCGCATAAGACCAATATTTTCCGCATGTCGAGCTCCGTGTTTCAATGTCTGGCACGGAGTGCTCCGGAAGTCCGGTGCAAGTTCCCTTCGCAGCATTACCTGCGCAGGTTCATCGGGTATGATCTCAGCTCGCACGAATGGCGGGCACCCCAGTGTTTCGACGGTGCGAAGGTAGTGCACGACTGGCTACAATTGGACTTGCATGGACTCTGATGGACCGGTCGAAGCCGCCGGTCCATCAGAGTCGGCGCCCGGCCCCAGCCTGATGCGCGTTATGCGGTCGGCCCCAGCCGACCTATAGCCGCCTTCGCTTGTCGAAGGCGCTCCTCCCTTCCACCTGCAATGATCACATACGGCTTTCCCAGCGCCTTCAACGTCTGCTCATACACCGCAAAAAGCCGATCACGGTCGTGCGGATTCTCGCGTTGCGGATCATAGATCCACGGAATATCCGGACGACAAAGCAGCCAGAGGTCATACGGCCGCTCCTCGGTCTGTTGCACGATCCACGGATCGCTCCTTTCATACTTCTCCTCCCCCCAGATACGGATGGTGATAAGGTCGGTATCGCAGATCAGCAATGATGCGGATCCTGAGCTCTGCGCCTGCTTTTCGTCCTCGGTGCGCAACTGCAGCTCCGCGATCTTCAGCAGATCTCCTTCATCATATTGGCGATCAAGACCGTCCAAGTACTGCCGCGCCATTTCGGGCACCCAAAGCACACCATAGTGCTTCGCCACGTCCTCGGACAAGGTGGACTTGCCGCTGCACTCCGCTCCGGTCACCACTACTTTGCGCATCGTGCAAATTAACTTCGCTTCAGGCAGCGAATGATAAGTGACACGTGTCTTTCCCTTGATCGACAACCCGAAGCACCATGAAACATATCCTGACACTTTCCCTTTCGCTCTCTATCGCATTTGCGACCCAAGCACAATTGGCGCCACGGACCGAAGCCCCGCTCTACCGCCACATGCTGGAGGTGAACGCCCAATGGGCGAAGGTGGATCCGGCATTGGCAAGCGATGCGCAGCCGGTGCATTTTGCCAACGAGGCGGAACGGATCGCCCAGCACCTTCACTTGGTGGCAGGTTATCTCCGCGCGCATTCGCCGGAAGGCCTTTCAGCGGATGCGGCAACAAAACGCACCACGTTGCTGAATGACCTGGACCGTTACGCCGACCGTGGCCTCTTCCCGCAGAATCATGTCCTACCCTACCGGAACCCGGTCTTCATCGACCCTGTTGGTACCGCCTGTGCCGTGGGCCAATTGATGATCGAGAGCGGCCACCGCGACCTGGCGGAAAGCATCAGCAAGGAGATGAACCTTGCGTACGTGCATGACATGAAACGTGCGGACGTGCTGCACTGGGCGACGCAGGAGGGATTCACCGAGGATGAGCTGGCCTGGATACAGCCAGCCTATCCGCCTGCCGTGCAATGGACTTCTTTCGGCGGAGGCACCAATGGGCCGGTGAAAGTGATGCTGAACTTGTCTAATAGTTCCGTTCTGGTCGCTGGTGAGTTCTCGGAAGCGGGCGGCGTGCCCGTGCAGAATGTGGCGCTCTTCCAAGGTCCGGGCTTTACGGCACTGGGCAGCGGCGTGCAAGGCACCATCACCTGTGGTGCGGTACTTGGCGACGAGATCTACCTCGGTGGTCACAACATCAACGGCATCAATGATCTGGCGCATTGGGACGGTACGCAGTGGTGGTTCTCCACCGTCTTCCTAGGTAAGATGCCCAAGATCTTCGCCTTGCAGGTGCTGAACGACACGCTTTACGCAGCGGGCGAGACCATGGGCTTCGTGGGTGCGGATGAATACGTGATGCGCATGACGGGGCCGATGTGGCAACCAGTACCTGGAAATTTCAATGCGCCGATCCGTTGCCTCGGAACGCATGATGGAAAACTTGTAGCCGGCGGAGAGTTCACCGGTGTTGAGGTGGGAGACCCGGTGTTCCAGGCAGATCACGTTGCCGTCCTTGGCAACAATAGTTGGTCACAACTCGGCAACGGCCTTAACGGTACGGTACGGACTTTCCTGAACGTGGGCGGATCCCTGTACGCCGGAGGTGCCATCTATGACGCCATCGACCCGCTCTTCGGCTTGGCTTGGATAGGGGCCGGAGCGAGCACTTGGACACCCATGATGCCAAGTCTGCCCCAGATCCAACTCCCCAATGAGGCTCCGATCTACATCGACGCAATGGCCACCGATGGCACTGACATTGTGATCGGCGGCTTATTTGATCTCAGCGTAGTGGGCGTATATGGGAATAACCTCGCCAAAGTACTTGGTCCGGATATGTTCTTGCCCATGGCGGTATTCAATGCGCCCGTCAATGCCGTGCTCTATCGGACGGCGGTTCTCGATCCCGTCCTCATCGCCGGTGGCTCCTTCTCCCAGAATAACGGACAGGAAATGCCCTATGTCGCTGAAACCGCACTTTCCACCGGGATCCCGGAACAAGACCACTTCTTGGGTTTCGCCCTTTATCCCAATCCGGTTGAAAAGCTGCTGAACGTGGAATTCGACAACCGTGTACCCCTCCGCGGCAGTATGGAAGTAGTGGACGTTCAAGGACGCACGGTCCTGACTTGTGCGTATGATCAGCGTTCGGTGGCGCTGGACGTTTCCCCTCTTGCCAAAGGGACGTATACCGTTCGGCTTACGGGGGAACGTGCCTCACGCTCTCAAACGTTCATCAAGCACTAACGGCACCTTCCCGCTGCTTCGCCAAAAGCTTGCTCCACTTGAGGAAGCCCACGACCGAGAGAACGAGGTAGATCGCGTTCAGCAGGGCATAGCCTTGGTAGCCGATGCGCCAGTTGAGGTAGATGGCCACGCTGTCCGCTACCATGAAGTAGAGCCAGTTGGCGATCAGCTTGCGGGCCATCATCCACGTGGCCACAAAGCTGAAGACCGTGACGAAGGCATCCAGCACTGGGAAGCTGCCGTCGAGGTATTTCAGCAGAACCACGGAGACCCCATAACTGAGCAGCAGGGCGGCCGGTATCAACAGCACATGGAAAAGCACACGTTGCGTGCGGATCCGCCCTTCCTGGCTACTTCTCCCCCAGCTCCACCAGCCATACACGGCCATCACGACGTAATAGCCGTTCAGCACGCTCATGGCCCAAGTATTCGCCAAGGCGTAAAGCCCTACGCCGATCACGCCCGCTACAAAGCCAAAGAGCCAACCGATGCGCTTTTCATAGGCGATGCACAGCGTGAAGCCGACGTTGAGCACCACGGCGGACGCCTCAAGAAAGAGCAGGATTTCCTCGTGGGAGATCATCGATTCAGTTGAGCAACAGGAGTCGCATGGGCAAGGTATCAAGCTCGGGCAGACTCAGGAGGCGGGACTCACGACTCACGACTGACCGCTCTACGAAGCACAAAATTCTGCCCCAGATAAACCTTCCGCACTTGCTCATCCGCTGCAAGCTCTTCAGCAGTGCCCTGCTTGAGGATCTTGCCTTCAAAGAGCAGGTAGGCCCGATCGGTGATGCTGAGTGTTTCCTGCACGTTGTGGTCGGTGATGAGCACGCCGATGTTGCGCTTCTTCAATTGCGATACGATGCCCTGTATGTCCTCCACGGCGATGGGGTCCACGCCGGCGAAAGGTTCGTCCAGCAGGATGAATTTCGGCTCCGTGGCCAAAGCCCGCGCGATCTCCGTTCGCCTGCGTTCGCCGCCGCTCAGCACATCGCCCATGTTCTTGCGCACCTGGCCGAGGCTGAACTCGTCCAGTAAGCGTTCCAACTTGAGCTGCTGTTCGCCCTTGGTCAGCTTGGTCATTTCCAAGATGGCCTTGATGTTGTCCTCCACGGAAAGCTTACGGAACACACTGGCCTCCTGTGGCAGGTAACCGATACCCCGCTGCGCCCGCTTGTACATAGGCAGGTCCGTGATGTCCTCCTTGTCCAGGTAGACGCGGCCCTCATTGGGTTTTACCAAGCCGACGATCATGTAGAAGCTGGTGGTCTTCCCTGCTCCGTTCGGCCCTAGTAGGCCCACGATCTCGCCCTGCTCCACCTGCACGCTCACGCCATCCACGACGGTGCGCCGCTTGTAACGTTTCACGATGTGCTCAGCGCGTAGGATCATCTAGAAGTTGATGAAGAGCTTCAAACGTAGGGCGAAAGGCCGGGTGCCCGGATGATCATTGTACCGCAAACGCCATACCCCTTCCACGCTCAGCATCTTCAGGATGTTCTCCACGCCAGCGCTCACTTCAACAAAAGGACCGCGATCGAGGGAATACATGCCCGGGAGCAGGAGCAGTTCCTTTTCGTGTTTCGCCCGGTCCAAAGAGCCAGCCACTGCCTTTCCGGTGACCACCTCGCGCCATTTCAGACGGCGCAATAGAGGGATGCGGTTGAAGAACAAACCTTCAAAATGGTGCTCCACGAAAAGCTGCGCATAGCGGTCGCTGATGAACTCAAAGTAGTTCATGGTGTTGAAGGCGAGGTCGTCGTAGTAGAACGTCTCGTTGCCGCTGTGGAGGATGAGCAACGGATAGGGCAATGCCCCCCAGACCTGGCCGGCCTCGGCGTTGATGCGCGTCCAGCCCAGGACACCCAGTTGTAGGCGCTGATAGACATGCGCCACCACCTTTTGGTAGCCATACTCACTCTTGGCGAGGCTGGGCAGGCCCATGGCCAAGTGTAGCTCCAACGCTGGATAGACGGTGCCCAGGCTCACCCGCGTGAAATCCCCGCTGATGTACTTCTCCTTGTAGGCGAAGCGCGTGTTGAGGCTGACCTCCGCGGTATGGATGGCGTTGAGCTTTGTATCGGGCACCCCTTCAGCATTCGGCTTCAGGTACTCCAGATCGCCCAAGGGGTACAGGGTGCGATAGCGGACCATCACCGTGTTGTCCAGCCCGGTGAACCACTCACGAAGGTAGCTTGCCCTTGTCTCCTCCACGAGGGTGAGCTTGGTGTTGGGCGTTCGTCGGAAGACGCTGCTGAGGATATTGTCCTGCCGGAAGGCATTCACGCTCTCGCCTAACTGCTCCACATCCTGTTTGTAACTCAGTGCCACGATCTGACGCGAGGTCTTGCTCACGAAGGTCTTGCCGCCGACACCGAACTTGAACCGCCGGTCCACGGTGCCGTATGCCGTGTAGGCCTCGAATTCGGTCCGGGTACTGAAGTCACTGCTGGTGCGCCCGCCGATCCGGAACCGGTTGCCCTCGATCGGGTTGAAGCTGTAGGTGGTGAAGTACGGCCCGATATCGATCTTGCCTTTGGTGTAGTACCCGGTGATCGCCGTGGTCACCAGATCCACGTATGTCCTGAACCGGGGAATGGTCTTCATCGTGTCAACCATGTGGTAGATCGCCACCTCCTGTGCCGTCAGGTTCTCATGCCGGTGCTCATCCCAATACGCGGCGCCTTCGCTCAGCGGGTCGATGTCCATCACCACCTCGTCCGCGCCTTTGTAAAAAGCATCCGGCTTGGGTTCGTTGATCACGAAATCACGATAGCTGGCGGTGCGCCTGCCATAGAAGCCTTGCACAGGGTTCTTGTTGGGCTTGCCCCGGTCCCGGATAATGTTCAGGTCCACTACCAACTGGTCATGGGTGAGCATCCACACCTCGGGCTTTACCTCCGTGTATTCCTGCTTCACCGAGAAGCTCTGCACGAAGTTCAGGTTGGCCCCTGGCGCTATGGAGGCCTCGATGTTCTGCAGGGCATAGCTGGTGTCGTTCACCCACATCTCACCGGTGAAGGCCAATTCCTGCACCCGCTTTGGCGTGAAGGAGATCCGGTAACACCAGTTGCTCCCCACCCAGTTGCTATCGAGCAGGCGATAGTCATAGAACCCCTTTCCCCCGTCGGCGATGGGACTGACGAAGTTCTTCCCGAAGATCACCAGGAAGTTGTCGTATATGTTCACGTTCTGGTACATGTCCCCCATGAACTGGGATATGCTTTCATTCTCCACGCCGCTTGTCTTTGAGCCATGGATCAACTCGCGGCGCGTTTTGGGCTGCTGCCTGTAATACACGTCGCTCAGCGTTTCGGTCATGAAAATGGGCAGGAAGGCCTTGCCACCCGTGGTGTCCACGTAGTCGAAGATGAACGCGAAGTCCTTGAAGAGCTTCTTCTTCTCGAAATCCTCGGTGATGTTGTTGATGTCGAACTCAACCTTGTTGTAGGCCTCGTACTGGTAAGCTTTCAGCTTTTCGCGGTTGTTCACCGGCTTGTTGGCGACGAGCCTGCGCAGGATGGGAAAGGCCGGATTGCCCGCATAGGTCACCGTGACCGCCTTGAGCTCATCGGTGCTCGGCTGCAGTTTGATGTCGATGGTCTGGGCCACATCCCGCTTCACCTTGGCTGAGAAAGGGAGATAGCCCACGCTGCCTGCCTTGATGCTGTCGGTGGCGTAATAGGTATCGAGCGTGTAGTGGCCGTCAAAGTCCGAATTGGTGGACACGCGGCTGTCGATGAAACTGATGTTGACGAACGGCAATGCCTCCCCCGTATTCGCATCGGTGACAGTGCCCGAGATACGTGTGGTCTGCGCCATGGCACCCGCCAAGAACACAAGTCCCCATATCAGGGTGACCGTGCGGACCGGGATATGGAATCCTCTACCGATCATCGCGCTCCGTTTGCGGATTTCGCCTTTTCCGCCCGTGCCATGCCACGCCGTGTGCGTGCAGCCAGGAAGATGCTGCCCTCGTACAACGCCATCAATGGGATGGAGACCAGCAGCTGACTGGTGACATCCGGTGGCGTGATGATCGCGCCGATGATGAGGATCCCCACATAGGCATGGCGTCTGTAGGTCCGCAGGAATTCCGGGCCTACCAAGCCCGTGCGTGCCAGGAAATACACGACCATGGGCAGCTCGAACACCACGCCGGTCCATAGCGTAAGGGAGGTGATGGTGCCGATGTAGCTGTTCAGGTCCACCAGGTTGGGCACCGAATCACTCACTTTGTACGTGCCCAGGAACTGGATGCTCATGGGGGCCAGTACATAATAGCCGAAGATCACGCCAAGCAGGAAAAGGATGGAAGCGAAGAAGACCACCCCACGCACTGCGCTTTTCTCGCCACCGCCGAGACCGGGCTTAACAAAGCGCCATATTTCCCAGAGGAGATAGGGAACGGCGACGATGATGCCCACGGAGAAGGAGACCATGATGTGCACCATGAACTGGCCGCCCATGGTGGTGTTCATCAGGGTGAAGCCCGTCGAGTCGGCGCAGAAGGACTGGTCCAGCCCATACTTCATGGCCAAATGGCAGAAGACACGGTAGGTGATGAAATCCGGGCGCTGCGGGGCCAGGATCAAGGTGTCAAAAACGAAGTCCTTGTAAATGAAGGCGACGATCGTGCAGATCACCACAGCGGCCGCTGAACGCACCAAAGTCCAACGCAATTCCTCCAGATGTTCGAGGAACGTGAGCTCCTTCCTTGGTTCGGTCATAAAACGGGGGCCAAAGAAGGCCGCGCCAAAGATAGAAGGGACCATCACCACCGCCCGTGCAGCCTTGGCCGGTTATCAACGGCTGGGCAGTAGGATACTTTGTCACGACTCCATCAGCTTTCCAACGGGTTGATAAGATTGAGCGGTAGATCCCTCCGATCGACCTACTTTTAAGCGATCAAACGCATCGCGGCAGCTCCGCCGCACAACCCGGATATGAACAACGTTTTAGTCTCTCCCAAGGAAGCCCTTGAGCAGTTCTTCGGCTTCACCACCTTCAAAGGCGACCAGGAAGCCATTGTCCAAAGTGTCCTCGACGGTAAGGACACCTTCGTGATCATGCCCACCGGCGGCGGCAAGAGCCTCTGCTACCAGCTCCCCGCCCTGATGAGCGAGGGCACTGCCATCGTGGTGAGCCCGCTGATCGCACTGATGAAGAACCAGGTGGACCTGTTGCGTGGCTTCGGCGGCGAGAACGGCGTGGCCCACTTCCTCAACAGCTCCCTCACCCGCAATGAGGCTGTGCAGGTGAAGAACGACATCCGCGCAGGGATCACCAAGCTGCTCTATGTGGCTCCGGAATCCCTCACCAAGAAGGAGAACGTGGAGTTCCTCTCCGACATCCAGATCAGCTTCTTTGCCATCGACGAGGCCCACTGCATCAGCGAATGGGGCCATGACTTCCGCCCGGAGTACCGCCGGCTGCGCACCATCTTCAACGAGATCAAGCGCGTGCCCATGATCGCGCTCACCGCCACCGCCACTGAGAAGGTGCAGGAGGACATCCTCAAGAACCTCGACATCCCGGGCGCCAATACCTTCAAGGACTCTTTCAACCGCCCGAACCTCTACTATGAGGTACGCCCCAAGAAGGACGTCGCCCGCGAGATCATCCGCTTCGTGAAACAGCACTCCGGCCGCAGCGGGATCATCTACTGCCTCAGCCGCAAGAAGGTGGAGGAGATCGCCGAGACACTCATGGTGAACGGCATCAAGGCGCTCCCCTACCACGCCGGTATGGACGCTTCCCAGCGCGCCAGTCACCAGGACCGCTTCCTGATGGAGGACGTGGACGTGATCGTGGCCACCATCGCCTTCGGCATGGGCATCGATAAGCCCGATGTCCGCTTCGTTATCCACCATGACGTGCCCAAAAGCCTCGAGAGCTACTACCAGGAGACCGGCCGCGCCGGACGCGACGGAGGTGAAGGCAAGTGCATCACCTTCTACAGCTACAAGGACATCGAGAAGTTGGAGAAGTTCCTCCAAGGCAAACCCGTGGCGGAACAGGAGATCGGCAGGCAGCTGCTCGCCGACACCGTGAGCTATGCCGAGACCGGCATGTGCCGCCGCAAGTACCTGCTCCACTATTTCGGGGAACAGCTTCCGGGCGACAACTGCGGCGCTTGCGATAACTGCAACAATCCCAAGGATTACTTCGAGGCCAAGGACGACCTCAAGCTGGTGCTGAACGCGGTGAAAGAGAGCAAGGAGCGCCATCGCGCCCGGTTCATCTGCGACCTGCTCACCGGCAACGAGACCAGCGAGATCAAGAACTACAAAGGCGACAAGCTCAAGGCCTATGGCTCCGGAAGCGAGCAAGAGTCACAGCACTGGATGGCCGTGGTGCGCCAAGCCAACGTGGGCGGCTACCTGCACAAGGACATCGAGAGCTACGGCAACCTCAGCCTCACGGAAGAGGGCAAAGCATTCCTGAAGAAGCCTGTGTCCATCACCTTCACCAAGGAACGTGAGATCGAGACCGATGACACACCAGTGGACGATGTCGTGCTCAACGGCAAAGTTGGCGGCGCCGCGGACGAGCGCCTGATGCAGATGCTCAAGGAGTTGCGCCATACGATCGCCAAGAAGAACAAATTGGCACCTTACGTGATCTTCCAGGACCCTGCCTTGGAGGAGATGACAGTGCGCTACCCGGTCACCTTGGAGGAATTGACCTTGATCAGCGGCGTCGGCCCGGGCAAGGCGCAGAAGTACGGCACACCCTTCGTGGAGCTGATCGCTGACTACGTGGAGGAGAACGAGATCGAACGCGCCGATGAGACCGTGGTGCGCTCGGTGATGAAGAAGAGCAGCAACAAGGTGCACATCATCCAGAACATCGATAAGCGCCTCTCTTTGGAATCCATCGCCAAGGCTAAGGGCCTTACCATGGATACGCTCTTGGATGAGATGGAGACCATCGTGATGAGCGGCACCAAGCTGGACATCAACTACCACCTCGACGATGTGGTGGAAGAGGACGCCCAAGAGGAGATCATGGACTACTTCCGAACCGCCGATACCGACAGCATCGAAGATGCCGCCAAGGAGTTCGACGGCGATTACAGTGAAGAGGAACTGCGCCTGATGCGCCTGAAGTTCATGAGCGAGGTGGCGAACTAGTTGTCGGTTCTCAGTTCTCAGTTGTCAGGGGTGCGGCCCGGCGTTCAGAGCGCTGTGGCCGCACTTCTTTTTGTTCGCCCGCGCTTGCAGCGCGCGGCTGCACACCAGAGGCATGGCGTGCGAGGTGCGACTAAGGTGCAACAGGCTCTGAGTGAATGATCCGTAGGCTTCGCAGGCAGCACTGGACCAAAAGGTTCCCACCAGACAAGCAAAGCGAGCTTGCCTGCCGAAGACATGGTCATCCCTCTCTCGCGGAGAGGGGAAGGGGATGAGGGCATCGCCCCCCATTGGGAACGCCTAACAACCGACAACTGAGAACTGACAACTAAGAGCACAGCTCCCCCAACGCCCCAAAGACCATCACGCCCACCCCGATCGCCATCGCCTCTTCTGCAATGTTGAAATCAGGGGTGTGCAGGCTCTTTGCCGGCCCCTTCTTCGGGTTGCCGGTGCCCAAGCGGTGGAAGCTCCCGGGCATTTCTTGGGTGTAGAAGGCAAAATCTTCGCTGCCCATGCGGCGGGGCATGTCCACCACGTGCTCTGCGCCGAGGAATTCCTCCGCTGCTTTCCGCATCGTAGCCGTCAGGATCTCGTCGTTCACCAGCACGGGATAGCCACGCCGCACCTCGAAGTCGCAGGTACCACCGTAATCCGCACAGAGCTCCTGCGCCCATTGCGGGAGCAAGGTGTGTAATTCCGAACGCAGGCCCTCGTCGAACGTGCGCAACGTGCCTGCGATATGCACTTCATTGGGTACCACATTGGTGGCGCCGTTGGCACTCATTCTCCCAAAGCCCATCACCGTGGGCCGGCCCTTTCGGTATTCCTCGAACTTTTCCTTCAGGTGGATCAGTAAGTACGCAGTGATCAAAATCGGATCGATCAGCAACTCCGGAATCGCCGCGTGCCCTCCCTTTCCTTTCACGGTCACGTAAAGCTCGTCGCTGCTGGCCATGAAAGGCCCGGCATGGAAACCAACCTTGCCGACCTCCAGCTCCGGTGTGACGTGCTGACCGATGATGGCATCAGGCAAGGGATCATTCAGCGCACCCTCTTTCAATACCAAGGAAGCACCGCCGGGGATCTTCTCCTCACCCGGCTGGAACAGCAGCAACACAGTTCCGTTCCATTCGCTCCGCAGTTCGTGCAGGATCCGTCCGGCAGCCAGCACCATGGCCGTGTGCGCATCGTGGCCGCAGGCGTGCATCACCCCGGGGTTCTGTGAACGGTAAGACAATTCGTCCGCCTCCTGTATCGGCAAGGCATCGATGTCGGCACGTAGGCAGACCACCTTTCCCGGCCCTTCCCCCTTCACCACCCCGATCACGCCGGTGCCCGCGATACCCTTCCGGACCTCGATCCCCAGAGTCTCCAACCGCTCGGCGATGTATGCGCCCGTGGCATGTTCCTGGAAACTCAGCTCGGGATGCGCATGAAGATGGCGCCGCACGGCCACCGTGTCCATGTGTTGCGCCTGAATGAGCGCCTTGATCCGTTCCGCTGTGATGGACCGTGCCTTCGCTTCTGCCATAGGGTCAGATATCCAAGCTCAGGGAAAACTGGAAGATCCCCTTTTGGATCACGCCGTCGTCCACACCCCAGGCCCGGTCGAGCCGCATGAAGTAGCCGAGCAAACGTGCCCGCACCCCGAAGCCGTAGCCATAAATGATGGGTTCACGCTGGTTGCGTATGGTGATGGTCAGCGGATTTCGCTGGATCACTTGCCGGTTGAAGTAATTGTCTTCGGAATAAGGGTCGTTCCCCGTCCAGGCCGAGCCCACGTCCCCGAAGCCCACCACTTGGAAGTTCTGGAGGAAATCGCTGCGTAAGGGGCGGTCGAGCAGATAGCGGAACACCGGGAAGCGCAGCTCGGAGTTCAGCACGGCGAAAGCACTTCCATTGCGGGCATTGTAGTAGAATCCGCGCACGGGCACCGCAAGGGATTGGTAATAGTAGTTCTGCGTAGGGTCGATAGGGATGCTATAGTCGGTCTTCGCGAAGAGCCAATTGTCCACGCCACCCATGAAGAAGACCACCTTCCGGCTGCCCAGTGTGGTGGAGCCCGCCAGGCGGTTCACCCAGATGAGGTCCCGATGGATGCTCAAGCCATTGCGGATGTCGAAACCCAACACCTGCATGTCGGTCTTCGGGCCGTCGGGCTGCTTGTAGTATTCGCCGAACACCTTCGCCTTCCAGCCGGTGTAGAGATTGAGCCCGCGGGGACGGCTGCTGTCGTAGACGTATTCCAGTTTCCCGCTCACCGTCTGGTCGTTCACATTCGGTGCCGCACGGGAGAACTGATCGATGCTCTGCGTAACGAATTGATCGTTCCGATACGTGATGGACCCACGGAGGGAAGCCAGCTCACTGAACGGCCAGGACACGCGGTAGGTGGCCATGTGCGTATGCAACTTCACCACCCCGAGGTTGCTGAGGCCTTGTGTCGCCTGCCGTTGGAAGATCACCTCCTTGTCCAACCGCTTCCGCAGATCGGAGAACTTGAGCATGTAGGCATTGTTGTTCAGGTCCAACGCTAAGCGGAAGCCGCCGACGATCTTGTAATCCTCGAAGAGATCGCTGATGGCCATCTTCGTCAAGCCGCTGAGGCCGGGGTTGAGCGCATCTGGCCCGATCAGCGGTTGGTAGAACTGGGAATCGTAGCTGTTGTCGAGCTGTGTCAGCACCTCGTCCGTGGCGAAGTTCACATTGTAGTTGCGCTGTTCCGGGAACTGCAACGTGGTGATCCGTGTGCTATCCGGGGTCACAGCTGGCATCCCGATGGTGGGCACTTCTTGCGTGTCGCTGGCCGTTTCCTTATGCTCCGGGGCAGCTACTTCATCACTGAACCGGTAATTTTCGATGTCCACCGCATTGGCGCCCGTGTCCACTGGCACCGTTACGTCGACCTTCACCACCGTGCTCATGTCGTCCGTCACCGAACCCGGTACCGATTCCTTCTTGCCGTTCGGCTCCGTCCCGTCAGATCCACCCTCGGTCGGTTTGTGCTCAGCGGTGGAAGCCGTATAGAAGTGGTACTTCCCATGGCTATACGTCAACTCCGAGAACCTTCCACGGACCGCGTTCACATCCTGCTCCAAGATGCCGCGCTTGTTATCGGAGACCCGCTCCGCCACAGTGAAGTAGCGGTAGTGGACGGTGGTGTCCACCGCGCTCACCACGCTGTCGTACCGGGCTATCCAGCGGTCCTGAAGCTTGTTCGCATCGCTGAGCCAAGTATAGCTCGTGCTGTCATACATGGCCGACTGACGCTCGTTCATCCCCGGCGTATTGGTAAGCCGCGTGAGCACGTTGGAGCGGTCCGCTAGGTCGAACCGGAAGATGTCCTTCGAGGTCTCCCACCACCGCGGTTCAGCATTGGCGCGGAGCGTGTCGTCAGTGCGGTCGCTGCTGAAGATGATGGAGCGCCCACCATCGGCGAAGGCCGGGTCGAGATCATCGAACTGGTCGTCCGTCAACTGTTCCTGTCGGTTCCCGATCACATAGTAGAGATAGAGGTCCGTGCGCCCTTCCCGCACCCCGCTGAAGATCATGTTCCGTCCATCAGGGCTGTAGCTCATGCTGAGGATCTTGTTCAACATGAACACCGGCTTCCGCGTGACCTTCCGGTCATCCGTGGTGTAAGTGTTCAGGTAAAGCGCCCCTTTGCGCTCGGTGGTCCAAGTGAGCGCGTTGCCCGTGGGATGCCACGCCAGCACCGGATAGCTCGTGTCGATGATCCTGTCGATCTTCTTCTCGCCCTTCGCGATCTTCTTCGCTTTCTTCTTCCCGAAGTCATACAGCCACACCTTGTACTGGCCGAGCTCATTGCTCACCCAGGCCGCATGGCTGCCGTCCGGGCTAAGCTTGAACTGGGAATAGCTGCGCGACTTCTTGGTCTTCACGTGCAGCTCGTCCAACGCGACGGCCTTGCGTTGCAGGTCCTGCTCGGTGAAGCGCGCCCGGTAATGCCCGAAGCATTCGTCCGTGAGGGTCTTCAGTGAGACGCCCAGCACATACATGAACCCGCTGTCCGGATTGCGGCTCACCCGCGTCATGTAGAGGATGTTCGGGATCACCGCCGGACCGTACACATCGGCCACGTAGCTCCAGAGCGCTTGTCCGGCAAGCTCGGCGTCCTCCCCTTCCAAGCGGTTGAACTTGGCATAGCGCCCGCTCATCACCCCGTCCCGCACGCGCCCCTCGTCGGTCGCGCTCCATGGCCCGGCGCAATACCCCACCAGCCCTTTGGTATACCACGTCGGAAGATTCATCAGCGTGCTGTTCTTCAGCACTTGGCGCCAGTTGCCGCCGAACATCATCTGATCCAGGATCACCTGCGCTACGCCCGAACGCACCTGCCGGTCCAGCAGCGCACGGTCGCCCTCGTTGTACACGAACACCTTGGTGCCCACGATCCGCGTGACGCCACCGATGTTGTACTGCTCATCGTCCGTGATGCCGATGTTGCTCTGGCGGAAGTCGCTCTGCGAATTGTACACCACGAATTGCACCCGCTCATCGATGGTGTAGTCGAAAAATTTCTCCAGGTCCTGCTTATTCCGCATGGCGCTGATGGAGACGTACTTCGCCACATCGCGCCCTTCCTTGTAGAAGTACGTCTCGATCTCCGGGAAACGGTAGCTGGACCAAAGGAAATCCCTGTACTGCACGCGGTTCTTACCGAATTCCTGCTGGCTGCCATTGTAGAACTGGGCACTGCCATCCACAGCAAGCAGTGCCACGAACGACAGGAACAAGAGGCGGAATAGGCGGTTCACGGCGGGTGTGGGGTACTTTTGTGGGAGTCGCGAAGTTCACGCTTTTTCCGTCGCCATGCACGTCCAAAAATTCACATTCAACTCATTCCAGGAGAACACCTACGTGCTGCACGCGGCAGGTGAAGGTATCATCATCGATCCGGGATGCTCCGACAAGAACGAGCAACGGGAGCTGGAGGAATGGCTGGAGGCCAACGAGGTGCGGCCCGCCCTCGTACTGCTCACCCACGCTCACATCGACCATGTGATGGGCTGTGCCTGGCTAAAGGAGCGCTACGGCCTCCTGCCGGAAGTTCATCGCAACGACCTGCCGATCCTGGAAATGGCGGTGCAGTCCGGCGCCATGTTCGGCGTGGCCTGCGATCCCGTGCCCGCGCCTAAGGATTTTCTGGAAGAAGGACAGGTGATCACCTTGGGCGATGAACACATCGACGTCCTCTTCGTGCCCGGCCACGCCCCCGGGCATGTGGCCTTCTTCAACCCCAAGCAGCGCTTCCTATTAGGCGGCGACGTGCTCTTCCACCGCAGCATCGGACGCACCGACCTGCCCGGCGGCGATATGGATACACTGATGAAGAGCATCCGGAAAGAGTTCTATCCCTTGGGCGATGAGGTGGTGGTATACAGCGGCCATGGGCCGGAGACTACGATCGGGGAGGAGAGGAGGGGGAATCCTTTTGTGCGGGGATGAGGGGAAACAAACGAGCATGGACGCTCGCGCGAGTTAGCGGAGGACACACTACTTGTCTGAGTGGAGGTGCAATCATTGATGTGGAAATTATTTTGCCAATCTGAATAAAATGTGTTAACATTGACTGGCCTTTTGATTTCAAGGCTCGCCTTCCACACGCACCTCGTTAACCAAACACACATGAAAACGAGCAGATTCTACGTATGGATGCTCACTATATCCTTGTGCGTCCCCGCAGTCGCGCAGGTCATCACAACCCAGCCCGATTATTACAACGAACCTTTCAAGAAGAGCTTGGCCTTCTATCGCAATGTCGGTCAAAAGGTGAATAATTTGGGTCAGGTTGAGAACGAGATTCGATATCTCTCCTATAATGGGACACCCGAAGTTTGCCTTAAATCCAAGAGTACGATATCCGTTTGGTGGACCGATTTTTCACCTGTCTCGAACCCGCCAACTATCACTAGCGTGAACAGAATCGATTTGCATCCAGTAGGATCACACTCATCCTCAGTTGAACCCACGCCACAAACTCAATCGCCCGACCTCATCAATGTTTACAGTGAAGTAGCGCCGCATGCCTTTGAGAATATCCGTGGTTACTATCAAGTCATTTATCCCCAGATTTACCCCAACATAAATATGGTGGCATACAGCGGCCCGGCTGGTCCGAAGCTCTCATTCGTTTGTGAACCTGGAAGTGACCCGAACGACATTAATATTCAATTTACTGGACAGGACAGCCTAAAGCTGGACCTTACGGGCGAATTAAAAGCATTTTTGAATCAAAAATGGATTAAATATAAACAAGCAATTGCATATCAATATGATAACAACAATAATATCATTCCGATTGCTTGGACCGCCAACTACATTGTTGACAACAACCAAGGGATTGTCAGTTTGCACTTCGAAGCCTATGATACCACAAAACCTCTG
This sequence comes from Flavobacteriales bacterium, assembly GCA_038234075.1. Classification (GTDB taxonomy): domain Bacteria; phylum Bacteroidota; class Bacteroidia; order Flavobacteriales_F; family PHOS-HE28; genus PHOS-HE28. Next base: position 83,588 of record JBBSUV010000006.1, read on the forward strand.
GTTTTCCAGATAGGTGAAACGTTGGATGCAGCAGCTAGCAACGACGGGGTAATTTGGAGCACTAACTATAGCGGCAATGGTGTTGACCAGTTCTATGCGGTAGACCATGATCCGGCTGGCAATATTTATGCGGGAGGCTATGCGAACGAGGGTAATTTTCCCGTCACCCTAGGTACATCTATAAATCCAGGCAGCTATACAGGCACCTTAGCCAAATTTGACGCCAATCATCAACGACTGTGGGCAACCTATTATGGTGGATCACAAGCTGATGAAGTGAAAAGCTTATGCTATTCATCTTCAAACTCTAGTTTGTATGCAACTGGATATACGTATAGCGGCGATTTTCCACTGGTGCAGGCCACCGGTGCTACTAACGATTCAGCAGGCACCAACTACATACTACGCATTAATTCGACAAATGGGACAGCCACGTGGTCCACAAAGCTTGGACAAGGTCGAGGGTTGAGCCTAGTTTGCCGTACCGACGGATCGAAGTATCTAGTAGGAACTGCACCTAATAACGGAGTAAACATCGTTCCTCATTCCGGGAGTTACCATCAGCCATATGGAGGCGGCAATTTTGACGGTATCGTATTTAAATTTAACTCAAATGACCTCCTTGTATGGTCCTCATATTTTGGTGGCTCTGGAGACGACGAATACATAGAAGATGTTTGTACGGATGAACTCGGAAATCTGTATATGCTGGGAATGACCAGCAGCAATACTATCCCAGCCGCCTACCCTGGTGGCAATGCATATCAACAACATAATAATGCTGGAGGTGGCACGGATTTAATGATCGCTAAATTAAATTCCTCTGATTCACTTGTCTATTCCTCACTATATGGAGGCAACGGGACGGACATTTCACCCGATCATGATTGTATCCAAGTTGGCAATGGCCGGGTATATATTGGGGCATACACTAACAGTAATAATTTCCCATACACCACACATACAGGTTCAGTAAATGATACAACCTATGCGGGAGGCAATGATGGTGTTATAATCGTAATGAATACTGCTACAATGGCAGTAGACTATGCCACGTATGTTGGTGGAAGTGGTTTTGATGGATTCTATGGAGTAGCAGTTGACACCCATGGAAATGCATATTTCGTAGGAACAACTACCACAGATACCGGCTTACCAACCGTAAATTCCAACGGACTCTACTATGATGACAGCTACAATGGAGGTGGGAATTTTAGCGGTCAACCTGGAGATGGCCTAATTCTCCGTTTGGACGGGAATACGTTGAATACAAGCTGGCTTACCTATTTTGGAGGAACTGGTCCTGATGCACTATGGGGTGTTGATGCCTTTAGTGATCAACGTATTGCTGTTGTGGGTTTTAGTAGTGGCGGTGCTATTGACTACCCATTATATGATCCGGGGAATGCTTGGTTCCAAGCAGCTATGGCCACAGCTTCTGTAGTTGCAGAACTTTTAACCCCAGATGGCCCTATTGGCATATCGGAGGTTTCGAATCAGAGTTTCAGTATTTCACCCAATCCAGCCCATGATATTGTTCGTATAACCGCTAGTGGCATTCATTCAGGTATTCGAAGCGTGTCAATGTTTGATGTTACCGGGAGAAGTTGCCCTATACAGCTAGGAGTACAAAATAGAACTGTATTCAGCGTAACAAATATCCAGGCTGGATATTATGTCGTGCAGGTGGAATTCATTGATGGCACTTATAGCAGCGCCAAGCTCCTAATTACGCATGATTAGCAAGTTGGTTTCTTGCTGTTCGTTTACACTCGTCCTTTGTAGTTGTCAAATCACGGCTCAGGATGTTCGTGCTGCTACCTATCAATGGGTCGATACCAATTCAGGTGTTCTAATTGAGAACATTTTAAAGCTCTACGTTGATTCAACACTGGATGCTAATCGAAGTTCTGTTATCGTCACCATTGACGGTGTCGACAAAATTTTATACCTTATTTCTTCCGAGTCCGTCGAGCCGAATGTAATATGTCATACGTTTAAGAATACACTACTATATGCTGGTCCTGGGGTATATCATCATGCTGTTGACATTCCATATCGGGTAGGTCAGATTTTGAATTTCGACCTGATTAACAATATTCCGCTGAAAATCAATCCAATTCTAATTATTGGATCTTCATTTGGATTAAACAGTACACCATTCTGCAACAATTTACAATCCAACATTACACAAAGCTCAGAAGGGGCAGTATACACGCCAAATTTCATTGATTCTGAAGGTGACAGCTTGGTTTTCAGTCTAACCAACTGTGACGGATCTGGATATTACATTCCCACAGGTTGCTCAATTAATTCCGCAACAGGTGTAATCACGGCGAACCCACCTCTACCGGGACTCTACGCATTTTGCACCAAGGTGGAAGAATACCGCTTTGGCTTTGTAATCTCCACCACTTATACGGACATGGTGATGCAGATTGATAACGTAACCAGCGTTGCTATAGGGTCACAAGCCACTGGTTTAAGCTTGTTCCCGAGTGTCTTGAATTGTAATGGATCACTCACAGTTCATGCACATGAATCTGCCTTTCTCCAAGTGTTCGATGCGGCAGGTAAAAGGGTTTTTCATGGGGTAGTTTATGATGGCAACAATATTGATCTGAACATTGTTGAGGGGGTCTATATGTATATACTCCAAGCTGATTATGGTAGCAGCGTTCTTCGCGGGAAAATTGTTGTGATTTAGATTGAACGAGCATCACCTGTTCAACCGTGGCGCCCCCACGCTTGTGCAAGTCTTCTTGGACCAACCATAAAGTGAGTTCCTGAAGAAAACAGGCCGGGGCGACTTGTGGTTCTGGTTTCAGGAGCCGATCAAGGCACGCTCGCATGCGTTCAGCAAACTGGCTATCTTCGCATGATGAAAATGACCTTTGACCTACCACCGGATGTTGCGCAACGTCTTCGGATGCGCGCTGCGGAAGAGGGCATCAAGTTGAAGGACTTGATCGCGGAAGCGTGCCGCACATTTCTTTCTCAACCCAACATGCCGAAGAAAGGAAAGGCGAAGAAACTACCCTTCCCGATCTTCAAGGGCGGGCATCCGGCAAAGCCGGGTGAGGAGCTTACTCCGGAGAAAGTGGATGAGATCCTTTGGGGACCGGCGAAATGAGCGTTGGGTACATCCCTGATATCAACATCTGGGTAGCCCTGAGCATCCCCGCTCATACACATCATGCGATCGCTCTTCAATGGGCCCAGGCGGAGCCTGAGGTCGAGATGCACTTTTGCCGTTATACACAACAGGGGTTGTTGAGGCTGCTGACCACGTCGGCAGTTACCTCTCTGTTCGGTCAAAAACCGCTCTCAAACCATTTGGCATTGAAACGCATGAATGAACTGTTGCAGGATCCGCGCATCCATTTCGCATCGGAACCAAATGGCATTTACGATCCTCGGTCCAATTTGGCGGATGTGCGCACAGCTTCTCCCAAGCTCTGGATGGATGCATACCTCGCGGCCTTTGCCATTGCAGGTGGCTACCGCATCGTAACGACGGACAAGGGTTTCCGCCAGTTCAAGGGGTTAAGCGTGTTGGTACTTTGATCGGGGTTGGCTTCGTTTGCGACTGCCCTACAAATGGACAAAGAACCTGCCGCACAGAAAGGACAACCCAATAACCCCCTGCACGGGGTGAAACTGGCGGCCATCCTGGAGGTCTTGGTTGAACATTATGGCTGGGAAGGCTTGGCAGCCAACGTCAACATCAACTGTTTCAAAAGCGACCCTTCGATCAAGTCCAGCCTTACGTTCTTACGGAAAACACCTTGGGCCAGGGACAAGGTTGAAGCGCTCTATCTTGAGCTGGAAAAGAAGGGGGAAGCTGAAACGCCCTGCCGTAAAGCCTAAAGACTAGTGTGAGCGACCATGCTCCTGCTTTACGCAGATGGGCAGACTTGAGCCTGGATGAGGACCACGTACACCGAGTGTGGAAAGCACTGCAATGCCCGGAAATGACCAAAGCTCTCTTTAAAGCAACCTTACCATGACAGAATTCTGGGAGAACAACTTTATTCACAACCAGGAGATGTGGGGGTTCGAACCAGCCCTATCCGCTGTGTTGACGAAGGATTTTTTTCTTGATAGATCAGTAAAGGACATTCTCATTCCTGGTATCGGTTACGGACGGAATGCGCCACCATTTCTTGACCACGGGATATCGGTCACAGGAATAGAGATATCCAAGACCGCAATTGAACTGGCCCAAAAGCATTATGGAACAGCTATGACCATCCATCACGGTTCCGTAACGGATATGCCGTTTGACCATAAGCAATATGACGGGATCTTTTGCTATGCCCTACTTCATTTGTTGGACAGTAACGAAAGGGCCAAACTGATCCTTGACTGCTATGACCAACTTGCCGAAAACGGCTACATGGTTTTTGCTGTTGTCACGAAAAAGGCTCCCATGTACGGGCATGGGATGCATGTTAGCAAAGACCGGTTTGAAATAGTTGATGGGCTAGAAATGTTCTTTTATGACAGGGATTCCATTCACACCGAGTTTGACAACGTAGGCCTATTTGAGATCTCAGAGGTTGATGATATCTATCCGTTCTTCTTGATCAAATGCAGCAAGGAAAAGGTAAAACAGACTATCGAATAGAAGCTGTCCGAAGATCAGCATGATCGTCCACTGATACGTTGCCCTGCCCCAAACTTGCACGAGCGTCCGATGCCTGATCGGAACACGCTCTTGCCGAATTCCAATGGATCCGCCTGTGACTGGATGAGGATCAAACGCACATTAGCGCAAGGGCCTTTGTGGACACATGGAAACGGGGCATTGCTCGATTCCGCTGCCCGAGCACAATTGCAATATGACAAACGCGATCGCCCCACTGGATAGACGTAGGTCACACACTTGTCCGTCCAGGCCATGTAACCATTCCACCTGTAGTTACATCCAAGCATTGGGCGAAGGAGTAAAGATTCCACGCCTAAGCCCATGAAAGCCCTCTCCTCGATCCTTTTCGTCCTTCTCGGCGTCCAAGCTACCGCGCAGCAATTCTATATCACGCGCTATAATTCAACGACTTATTTAAATACAATATGCTCTGTTGACGCTGACCTCAATGTAACGCCATTAGGCTCCTTCTATTTTAACGGTGATCAGATCTGGGACATCGCGTTCGGCACGGACGGTGAATTGTACGGCGCCACAACCTATGCTGTTATCGAAATGGACCTACAGAATAGCACATACAATACAGTCTATGAATTCCCGGTACCCGGGCAGTACAATTCCTTGGTCTGCAATTCTGATCGGCAGATCCTTGCTCTGGAATATCATACCAACCATCTGATCACCGTCGACCTGACCACTTTCACTGAAGTATCGGATGTTGTGCTCAGCGAATCCACACCTGGCGACCTCACCTTCTATAAGGGCAACCTTATTTTCCAAGGCACCACGTCCAATAACATATTGAGCTATGACGGCACAACGGTAAGAACCGTGGCATGCGCCATTCCCCGACCATCCGGGGAGAGTTTCCTGTTCTATGGGCTTTCAAATTACACGGATTCCTGCGGAAGCAACTTCGTTTGTGGCATTAGCGAGGACGGCTATGTCTATCGCTTTGACGTTGAAACACACACGAACACGAACCTCGGGGTACTTACCTCCACACCGGAGCCGATCAATGGCTCGGCAACCGTAAATGAGTATACGGCCTCAGCCTGTGCATTCCTCAATTTGAATGAGGCCGATTGCACCGTTAAGGTCACAGAGAACCAGTTGTCCGACCTCTTGCTTTATCCAAACCCGGTAACGGACGTTCTCCACACTCAGGGATCGGATATGCATACCGGGCTGTTCTTTACGATCCATTCCCTGGATGGAAGGAAGTTGATCGAGGGTGCTCTAACCCCTGACATCGATCTTTCCGAGTTCCCCTCCGGAATGTATATGCTGCATATTTTTAATAGGTCGAAGACCTTATCCACCACGAAAAGGATCTTAAAGGATTAAACCTGCACTCGCATGCCTACGGCAAGCTGGCTGGGCTATTTGCCGAGTGATGGGGGATCGTAGGGCTGAAGTCGTTCAGGAAGACTTGGACCTGAAAAACTGGTGAGACCCTTATCGATACACATCCTTGCGGTGGGACACTCGTTCCACTCGGATCAGCAGTAACGGGTCTCCGATCGAATAGACAACACGGTATTGCCCAATGCGTATCCGCCAGAGGTCCTTGAATCCGACCAATTTCTTGCACCCTTTTGGCCTAGGGTTGTCGGCGAGATCACCAACTGCCTGAGCAACCCGTAGACCCAACCGCGTGGGAAGGGTCCGTACCTCCCGCACCGCACTTCGCGTCCATTCAATGTGATAGCTCACTTCCGGCTTGCACGTTTCTTCAACGACTGAAGCACGGCATCATGGCTCACCGTCGGCTCCCCCTTCCGCGATTCGGCAATGAGACCGTCCAGATAATCTTCTACTGCCTCCGGTTCTTTCGCAAGGGTGACCAGATCGATCTGTACATACCGCCTACCCTCGGTCTCATCCGTCAGTATGCGGACGCCTTTGATCTTGCTCTTTCCCATCGTTGTTCAAAGATAGCCGATGCCCTGCATTCTTGCAGGAGTCTCGCCTACTTCCGCTCGTAATTCGGGTTCACCACCTTGCTCTTCTCGAAGGCATTGTTCTTCACCGGTACGCAGGCGAAGCCTTTGGGATAGCGCAGGAAGAGGAAACGCACGCTGAGGATCAGCGGGCGGTAGGTGCTGCTGAACCATTGCAGCTTGCCGAAGTTGCCGCCGTCCTCCGGTGCGATGCTGAAGACCGGCGTTTCGATGGCCGGGATGATCATCAATTGTTGGGTCAGCTTGAAGCCGTAGGCCACCTTCACATGCACTTGTCCGATCAGATCCGGAGAGAAGGCCCAACGGTTCAGCGCGGTGAGATCGGCGGTGTAGCTGCGGCCGGTGCCGAAGCGCCAATCCAAGTTCGCACCGAGGCTGAGCTGGACGAACTGGTAGTCCCGCGTCTGGAACAGTTTGTTGGCATTGACATGCGCGGTAAGATGCTGGTCGTTGAAGGCGCCGCTTCCTGCCAGTACGCCGATGCTATCGCCGCGGATCAAGGTGCTGGTGAAATCCTCGGTGCCTTTGAGCTGCTTGTAGGCCAGACCGAAGTCCCAGTAGTCGAGGATGATGGGGTCATTCGTGGAGACGAACCAACCGGCTTCGAGGTAGAGGCCGATCTTTCCGTTGGGGTTGAAGAGCGCTGTGTAGCTGGTGTCGCCGGCGCTGAAGACGGTCTCCTCCTTGTGCTTGAAACGCGTCAGCGTGTAGGTGATGCCGGGGGCGAAGTAGAAGCCACCGCGCCGCATCTTACCGTCGGTGGGGAAGATCTCCGGTTTCTTGCGGCCATAGATGCCCTGTGCACAGAGCGAGCCGGCGAAGAGGAGGCCAAGGGCGATAGTGAGGGCGCGGTTCATCGTTCCAAAGGAAGCACGGGGCATGCCCTTAGAACGCGGTAATGGGGTGGGAAGTGTCAACGAGGGGTTGTGAAGGGCGGTCAGCCCTTCATCCTCTGACCGGCACATGCCAATGGACATGAATGGACTGGATGGACGCGCTGCCGCGTCCATCCAGTCCATTTGTGTCTATTCAGCCCTTCTCAAACCCGCTTCAGCAACTCCAGCGCCTTTCGCTCCACCTCCTCGCTCTCCCACTTCGTCTCAATGCCCGGCATCGCCAGCACTTCCTCCATGATGCGGTCGTGGCGCTGGCCTTCGCGCAGTGCATCCACGTAGGGGATGTCGGTGAATTTCACTTGGGTGTAGAGCGGCAGCCACTGGTCCGGATGCTTGGCCTGGATGTGACCTTCGATCTTCTTCCGGAGGATGAAGCGCGGATCAGCCACGAGGTCGCGCATCTCGGTGAAGTTGCGCAGGCTGAGGTCGGCGATGGCGTGGCCGTTCGCGACACGGTGCTGGTCGTAGGCATGGAGCACGGTGCCCCAGTTGTCGTCACCGTGCTCGTCCAGCAGGTCGTTCAGCACTTTACAATCCTCGTAGCCGGCGTTCATGCCTTCGCCATAGAAAGGCACCATGGCGTGGGCGGCATCGCCGAAGAGGGCGGCCGTGGAACCGTGCGTCCATGGGCTGCAGCGCACGATCACCAGTGTGCTCTGCGGATGCCGCATGTACTGCTGCGTCATGTCCGGGATCATGGCGTAGGCATCGGGGAAGTGCAGCTTCAGGAAACGGTCTGCTTCGGCCTCGGTGCGCACCACATTAAAGCCTGCGTCGGGTGCATCGGGACCGGCGTTGTGCGGCATGAAGAGCGTGCCGGTGAAGCCGCCGTCCTGGTTGGCGAGGCCCATGAGCATGTAGTAGCGGCGCGGCCAGATGTGCAGGCATTGCGGGTCCATCAGCGGGCTGCCGTCCGGCCCGGCGGGGAAGGCGATCTCCTTGTAGTCGTGCTCGATGTACTCCTGGCTGTAGTTGAAACGGCCGAATTGCATCTTGGTGCGCACTGCACTGAACGCCCCGTCGCAACCCAGCACCACATCAGCTTTAACCGTCTTCGGCTCCTCCCCTTTCCGGCTGAAGATGCAGGTCGCGCTGTCGAGGTCCACGTCATCACAGCGGTAGCCGAAGTGCAGTGTAACACCGGGAATGCTCTCCGCTTCGGAAAGCAATCGGTTATTGAGTTCCCCGCGGCTCACGGAGTAGATGGCCTTGTTCTCGATGCTGTAGGGCAGGCGGTTGGTCTTGCCTTGTGGATCGTGCGTCATCCGGGCATATACAGGCACGGTGATCTCGCGGATGCGCTCCTCAATGCCTGCCGCACGCAAGGCCGTCCAGCCGCGATGGCTCACCACAAGGTTGATGGAACGGCCTGCGTACTGGTCCGCGGTGCGGGGGTCACTACGCCTTTCGTAGACATCCACTTTGTGGCCGCGCTTGGCCATGAGCACGGCGAGCAGGCTGCCGACCAATCCGCCGCCGACGATGGTGATATTCTTCATTTTTTGGTGATCATTAATTAGACGCCGAGGCGCAGAGGCGCGGAGAAATGCTTTTGTCGATCGGTGAGCGATGGTCCCTATTCACTGATCATCATTAACCGATCACCCCTTCTTTATCAGCGATCCCAGTGCTTCCCCGAAGCGCCACACGTCCTCGAAGCTGTTGTACATCGGCACCGGCGCCATGCGGATCACATTGGGTTCGCGCCAATCCAAGGAGATGCCTTGCGCGGTGAGTTTGTCAAAGAGGTCCTTGCCCATGCCGTGTGCGAAGATGGACAACTGGCATCCGCGCTGCTCCGGGTCGCTTGGCGTGATGATCTCCAGCCGGACGTTGTGCTTTTTGTTGATGTCTTGGATGAGAGCTTCGGCATAGCCCGTTAAGAGCAACGCCTTCGCCCGCAAGCGCTGCATTCCTGCGCGGCCGAATTGCTCCAGCGATACCCGGTGGATGGCCATGTTGAACACCGCTGCGTTGCTCACCTGCCAGCCTTCCGCGGTTGGCATCGGGCTGAACTCGGAGGTCATTTGGAATCGGGTATTTTTGTCGTGACCCCACCAGCCCGCGAAACGCGGCAGATCGGCCTTCAGATGGCGCTCATGTATGAACGCCCCGCCCACGCTCCCCGGGCCGCTGTTCAGGTATTTGTAGGTACACCAGCAGGCGAAATCCACATTCCAGTCGTGCAGTTGCACCGGCATGTTGCCTGCGGCGTGGGCCAGATCGAAGCCCGCGATCGCACCCACTTCATGCGCTTTTGCGGTGATGGCTTCCAACGCGAATGCCTGCCCGGTGTAGAACTGCACGCCTCCGATCAGCACCAAGGCCAGCTCATCGCCCAGTTCATTGATCTTCGCCAAGATGTCCTCCGTGCGCAAGGTGTGCTCGCCTTTACGCGGTTGCACTTCCACCAGGTGCTGCTTCGGATCCAGTCCGTGGAAGGCGATCTGCGAGGATAGCGCGTAAGTGTCGCTGGGGAATGGACGCTGTTCGGTGAGGATCTTCACGCGCTTTCCCTTCGGCCGGTAGAAGCTGACGAGCAGGAAGTGCAGGTTGCTTGTGAGCTGGTTCATCATCACCACCTCAGCGTTGCGCGCGCCAACAATTTTCGCCGCGCCATCGGTGAGCTCCTCGTGGTAGCTGTACCACGGATGCTTAGCCTCGAAGTGGCCTTCCACGCCAAAACGCGCCCAATCCTCAAGTTCCTGCTTCAGCGCGGCTTCGGCACCCTTGGGCTGCAGACCGAGCGAGTTGCCGGTGAAGTAGACGGCATCGGAGCCGTTGTGCTGCGGAATAAAGAATTCACTGCGGAAGGAACGGAGCGGGTCCTCGGCGTCCCATTGGCGGGCAGAGGCGAGGGTGTTTTCGGGAAGTGTCATGGGGTGCTGCGAATGTAGCGGGCATCGTTTGGTTTCTACCACGAAGGACGCCAAGGACACAAAGGAAGAGAAGGGCAAAGTTCAGCCCAGCCTTTTTCTTCTCTGCGCCCGTCGGGGTCATTCCCTCGCGTCAATTGCTGTCGAGGGAGTTCTTTGTGCCCTTCGTGTCCTTCGTGGTAGTTCTTCAACCCAGCATCACCCCCACCCAAGCGCAGAGCGGTATCGCGATCATCACACCGTCCACGAGGATGGCATAGTAGAAGGCGTCACGAACGGGTTGGGCACGCACGGCGAGTACCGCTCCGAAGGCATAGCCGATCAGGATCACCCAAGAGGCGGTCACATAGCCGAGGCCACGCAGGAAGATCACCTCGAACACCGCAGAGCACAGCAGGAAGAACAGGGCGATGCCTTTGGCCGCTTGGGTGCCGAATACGAGGGGTATTGTGCGAAGGGCGGGGTCATCGCTGGCTTGGTCACGGACGTCAAAGAGGATGGCCAGGGAGAGGATCAGCGGCACGCGCATGCAGGTGAGGGCTATCACCGTGAAACCGGTGAACCCGACGGGGTCGAGACGCAACGGTATGGCCACTGCGACAAGGGCCCAGATCACGGCGATGAGCAGGGCCTTCAGGAAGGGCACCATGCGCAGGCCGATGCCTACGCCTTTGGAGGAGGTGAAGGGCGTGACGTAGAAGAACGTCAGCAACACCGCCGGGACCATCAGCCGCCAGATCTTCGGCCACAGCGGCCACAGCAGGAGGAAAGCCGCGACGCCGCACAGGCCAACCAGGGCGTTCATCAGCATCCTTTTGGAACGGTACCACTGCAGGTTCGCATATTCCTGGCCTTCGGGTCCGTCGACCCGTGCCAGGCGCATCACCCCGTATGCGGCGAAAGAGCCGAAAAAGGCAGCCAAGGCGTAGCGCCGGGCAACCGTGCCCTCATGCAAGAACAGCGTGGTCCACAGGATCTGTGCGGCGACCGCCAAGGCCAGCCATACATGGCCATAGATCAGCCACTGCAACACCGGGTTGCGCACCTCCCCTTTCATGGCCTAGCGTTTTAGCGCAGGGTCGATCACAAAGCGGTTCATCGCCAAGCCGAACGCGACGCCCACGGCGGTGGAAAGTAGGCTCCGGACCACCCTCTTGGGCCGCCCCGCAGCGCTGTAGCCTGTGGCATAGACCGGGTCGCCTTCCATGTTCGGATCCGAAATGGAACCTCGGGTGACGTACACGCGAGGCCATGCCATGAGGCCGGCATACACAGGAGGGATGATCAAGGAGTTCACCTCGAGGTTCAAAGCCATGGTAAGCCCGGCCCCGGCCACAAAGCCGCCGAGGATGGGCAGGAGGGGCTTGTAGCCCATCCGAGCGTCCCTTTCGCCGCTCATGAACCAGCGCATCTCCGGTATGGTGTATTCGTTGCCGAACAGCGTGTCCTTGAAGTACCACACCTTTTCCTCCCCTAGGCTATCGACGACGCTGAATACGCTGCTGGTGGGCTCGGAGCGCTCGACCATCTTGTGCTTTTTCGGCACCAAGTAGCGGATCTCCAAGGTGCTTTGTCCGATCACCTTGCCCTCCAAGATCTGCCCGTTCATCAGGTTGATCTTGTCCTGTGCCTGTAGACCGGACATCAAGAGCAGCAGGAAGGCGGACAGAAGGATGCGCATGTGGTGCGCGAAGTTGGTGCAAACCGGTGGAAGGACGGTGCGCGTGTGCGATCTTTGCAGCATGGACTTGAAAGGCAGCAAGCTGTATAGCATCATCAATTTTACGTGCCCCTTCTGCCATGAGGGCCAATTCTTTCTGGCCCATCCGTACAACCTGAGGCGGGCCGGCGACCTGCTGGAAAGGTGCCCGTCCTGCCAGCGGAAGTACAGCATTGAGCCGGGCTTCTACTTCGGGGCCATGTACGTCTCCTATGCCATCACCGTCGCGGTCGCTGTGAGCATCTGGGTGGCCATATTGCTATTGGCCCCGGACATGGATCTACATTGGCAGGTAGCACTGATCGGGACCGTGATCTTTCTCGGTGCCCCCTTTTTCTATGCGCTCAGCAAGATCATGTGGGCCAACATGTTCTTCGACTACAAGGGGCCGTGCGCGTCGAGGCAGGAACCCCGGCAGGCGGAAGGCTGATCCACGGTCCACCTGTACCTTGCGTGCATGTTCTCGGAACAGAAATTAAAGGAAGCCTTCGATCATGTTGCCGTGCTGCGTTCATTCCCCGCTGGCGCCGTGATCATGAACGTGGGCGATGTCATCACCCACATCCCCATCGTGGAAAAAGGGAGCCTGCGGATCCTTGCGCAGGACGCGGACGGCCGGGAGCGCTTTCTCTACCACATCATGCCGGGCGAGACCTGCTCGCTCTCACTGACCTGCTGTGAAGCCCGCAAGACCAGCGCCATCACGGCCGTGGTGGAGGAGGATGCCGAGGTATTGATGATACCCGCGCGCTATGCCGACGAATGGATGGTCCATCCGGAATGGCGCCGTTACGTGGGCGCGGCGCAGGCTCAACGTTTCAGCGAATTGCTGGAGACCATCGAAAAGCTGGCATTCCTTAAAATGGACGAACAGCTCTGGGATTATTTGGTGAAGCGCGTGCAAGCCACTGGGAACACCGTTCTGAAGGCCACCCATCAGGATATTGCGCAGGAACTCGGCTCACCACGAGAGGTGGTAACGCGCTTGCTTCAACAGTTGCAGCGACGTGGAATGGTGGCGCTTTCACGCGGCGCGATCGAGGTACACCTTTCCGCCGTAGGAGAGTTGCAACCCAATGGTCGCCTTGGTACGAAGGAATAAGACCGGTCCGGTTCCGGGCGCCAAGCCCGTGGTCAGAGGAATGGGCGGAGCGCCTCCTGCATCTGCGCAGAGCTCATCACGCCGCTCTGTCTCCATACCACTTGGCCCTTCTTGAAGATGGCCAACGTGGGTACGCCGCGCACCTTGTAGGCTTGGGCAGCCATGGGGTTCTTATCGATGTCCACCTTGATCACCACGGCCTTGTCCCCCACCTCTCTCTTGAATTCATCGAGGATGGGCTTCATCGTTTTGCACGGGCCACACCATTCCGCGGAAAAGTCCACAACCACCGGTTTTTCGCCGTTGATCAAGTCTTTGAATGTTATCTTTTCAGCCATCGTCAATGCACTTCTTCGTAGTCCACTTCTTGAACAACGTTCACGGCTTCTCTGTTCACTGGCTTAGCGGCACAGGTAGTCCCGCAGCAGCCCACGTTGAAGATGGCCTGCAGGCCAAAGACCACCGCGACAACATAGGCGACCCACTCACCGCTGGACACCGCCGCCCCGAGGAACGCCCCCGCAGCACTAAGCGAAGCACTCGGGCAAAGTTCCAGTTGCGCAGTAGATCGCTCATCAGCTCTTGAGCTCGCGGTCCAGTCCGGACCAACCGCCGCCGTTGTAGGCCTCGTATCCTTGGGCCTTGAGGATGGTTACCGCACTGCCGCTGCGGCCACCACTGAGGCAGCAAGCGATCACCGGCTTGTCCTTGGGCAGCTTTTCCAGCTGCTGCTGGAGCTTGTCCAGCGGGATGTTGATGGAACCCTTCACATGGCCACCGGCGAATTCACCCGTGGTGCGGACATCCAGGATGGTCGCTCCTTTGCTCTTGATCTCCTTCAGGTCCACCTTAGGACCCATACCGAAAAGTGTGCGGAACATTCAGTTGTTGTTTTTAGGTTGTTCAGTCTTTTTCTCCTTCCTGAAGCTGTTCACGAGCAGCCCACCCATGAACGCACCATATAGCGAGCTGTTCACCGGACTGCCCGTGATGGAGCATCCTGCGGTGCAGCCCCACTGGCTCCAATAGAACCAACCAGCCACCGCGCCCAATAGGACCCCGGCAGCGGTAAATAGCCAAACGCGCATCATCTTCATTTTTGTTGGGCACAAAGGTCCGAACAGCGTTGCCAGCGGTCGGTGATGATCCTCACTGGATCCCAAGGTGCGAAAGTGAAAGTGCCGCGCCCTCGCACTATCCCGTTACTTCACTGCCGTGCTCGGACAAATGAATTCCGTGGTCGGCAAGTTCGTTCCCTTGATCCCGGCAAAACCACCTGCGATCTCCACCACGTTGTGATAGCCGCGTGCCTTCAGCACCGAGGCCGCGATCATGCTCCGATAGCCACCGGCGCAATGCACGTAGTTGGGCTCCGTCTTGCTGAAGTCGGCCAAGTGATCGTTCAGGAACTGCAAGGAGGCATGCTTGGCGTGCTCCAGATGTTCCCCGTCCCATTCACTTTGCTTGCGCACATCGAAAACGTTCAGCGGCCCGGCCTGCATACGCCTCGCAAACTCCTCCGCAGAAATGCTTTCCAAGGAATCCACTTGGCGTCCAGCGCTCTTCCATGTCGCGATGCCCCCCTTCAGGTAGCCGAGCACGTTGTCGTAGCCCACGCGGGCCAAACGGGTTACAGCCTCGTCCTCACCGCCTTCATCGGTCACCATCACCAGCGGGTGCTTCACATCAGGGATCATCGCGCCGACCCAAGGTGCGAAGTCGCCGCGCAGGCCGATGTTAATGCTACGCGGCACAAAACCGTACTTGAAGGTCTGGGCAGCGCGCGTATCCAGCACCAAGGCGCCTTCACTCTCCACGATCATCTCGACTTGGTCGGGCGTCAGCGCGCGGAGTCCTTTCTCCTTCACGGTCTCCAAGCTGGGGATCGCACCCTTGTTCATCGCCACGTTCTGGGGGAAGTAGGCCGGTGGCGGCATGATCCCGTCGGTGACCTCCTTGATGAACTGCTCTTTCGTGGCAGCCTTCAGCGCGTAGTTCACTTTCTTCTGGTTGCCCAAGGTGTCCCAGGTCTCTTTGCTCATGTTCTTGCCACAAGCACTTCCGGCACCGTGCGCCGGATAGACGATCACGTCATCCGGAAGGGTCATGATCTTGGTGTGCAAGGAATCATAGAGATAGCCGGCGAGGTCCTCCATGGTGAGGCTGCCCATTTTCTGCGCCAGGTCAGGGCGACCCACGTCACCGATGAAGAGCGTGTCCCCACTGAAGATGCAATGCGGCTTCCCGTTCTCATCCAGCAGCAGGTAGCTGGTGCTTTCCATGGTGTGCCCCGGCGTGTGCAGCACTTTGATGGTGACCTTGCCGAGCTTCAACTCCTCGCCGTCCTTAGCGATGTGCGCGGTGAAGTCGGTTTTAGCATTGGGGCCATAGACGATGGTGGCGCCGGTGCGCTTGGCGAGGTCCACGTGGCCGCTCACGAAGTCCGCGTGGAAGTGCGTCTCCAGCACGTACTTGATCTCCGCACCGTTCTTCTCGGCGCGATCGATGTAAGGCTGTGATTCGCGCAGCGGGTCGATGACCGCCGCTTCGCCGTTACTCTCGATGTAGTAGGCCCCTTGTGCGAGGCATCCCGTGTAGATCTGTTCGATTTTCATTTTCTTCTTGTTGGGGCGCGAGATCTCGCGTCCTTGCGGACTTTATGCCCTCGTCGCCTTAGGCGGCGAGGGCATAAAGCTCGCGTATGATTATGTAAGTGCCCATGGCCAGCACGAACCAGCCGAACGCCGGTCGGAGCTTCGCATTGCCCATGCGCTTGGAAAGTTGGCTGCCAACAAGGATGCCGATCACGGCCAGTACAAGGAAAGGCAGCAGGATCGTCGCATAGTCCGCCAAATGGACGTGCTGGTCACCCAAGAAGCCGATGAAGGAGTTCACGGTGATAAGGAGCAGCGATGTGCCAATGGCGCGCTTCATGTCAATGCCCGCGAGCAGCACCAACGATGGTACAATGAGAAAGCCGCCGCCCGCGCCCAGCACGCCGGTGAGCAAACCCACGAACAGGCCGATAAGCAGCAGTGAAGGCAGGTGCCGCTTGTCATCCGCAACAGGCGTCAATGCCTTTCTCCCTCGGATCATGCTCCAAGCCGAGATCAGCATCACGATGGCAAAGAGGCCTAGGATCGCGGTACCCTTGCCGACTTCCACGGCACCCACATGGATCAGCGGGTCCGGCAAGGCGGGTACCAACCAGCGCCGGGTGATGAAGACGCTGAAGATGGAGGCGGCGCCGAACACCCCTGCAGTGCGCCACTCAATGTTCCCCTGTTTGTGATGCGAGAAGATGCCGGCTGCACTGGTGGTGCCTACAATGAAGAGCGACAAGCCCGTGGCGGTAACGGGATCTTGGCCGAACAGGTAAACGAGGATCGGAACGGTGAGGATCGAGCCACCACCGCCGAGCAGGCCCAGGGAAAGTCCCATGAGCACCGCTCCAGCATAGCCCAGGATCTCCCAGCTCATGCGTACAAACCGGATCGTTCAACCTGAAAGCGGCGGTACATCATCGCCTGCAAAACTACCGACGTGCACCACGACCCTCGGTGACAACTCATACCGTCCAGAAGAAAGCGATCACAGCACGGCGAGCAGCGCCGGACCGAATTCACGCGCCTGATAGCGACGAAGGCCGGGCACCGCCAACAATTCCTCGAGGCTCGTCGGTCGCGCCCTTCCGATGTCCAGCAGCAGTTGATTGGCTGCGATGATGCCCGGGCGCAGTTCATGCTTTAAGGCCAACTCGTCGCGGACCGTCTTCATCCGCTTCACGGAGTCCTCCAACTTGGGATCGCGGGGAAAGCGTTTGGGACGCTCCAAGCGTGGCCATTCCTCCCTGGGCGTGTTCATCCCTTTATCTATCGCGGCCAGGATGTCCCTGCCGTACTTGTCCACTGCGGAAGGCCCTACGCCCTTCATTTTGGCCAGAGCCTCGATAGAGGTCACAGGCTCCTCGGCCAGTTCGAGCATCACGTCGTTCCCTAAGACCATGAACGCTGCCCGGTCCAGCTGGGAGGCCACGGAAACACGCCAATCCTGAAGCTCCTTCAATACCGCCAATTCCCTTGGTTTCAGCGCCTTGGCCCCTTTGATCCGGAGGAAGGCCGGCGTTTGGTCCTCTCTTTCCTGGAAGGGCACCTCTGTGAGCAGGCCGAATTCCTCTTGGGCCCATTCCCACCGCCCTTTCGCGTTGAGCTGGTCCGCTAGGATGTCGCGCAAGGCGATGAGGTTGCGCGTGTCCATGGCGGCATAGTTGAGCATGTCGCGGGTGAGCGGGCGCTTGCACCAATCCGCCTTCTGGAAGCGCTTGTCCAATTTGATGTCGAAGTACTTCATCATCAGCGACGCCAAGCCCAGCTCGGGTTCGTTGATGAGCTCCGCAGCGATCAGCGTGTCGAAGATGCCGCGGACGTGAAAGCCGTACATGCGCTTCAGCAAGCGCAGGTCGAAGTCGGCGTCGTGGATCACGATCTCGTTGGATTCCGAGCCGAGTATGTCGCCCAACTTCGGCACATCATCTAACGCCATGGGATCCAGCAACCAGGTGTCGGTGCGGTCCGAAAGCTGGATCAAACCGATGCGCTCGTGGAAGCGGTGAAAGCTGCTCGCTTCGGTATCCAAAGCGATGCAGGACTCGCCGACCAGCCTGCCCATCAGGTCATTGAGCGGCCCGGGAGTGGCTATGAGCGGCGCTTCGTCCATGTATGCTGCAAAGGAAGGCATCCGGAGCCATGTGAATCGGTCATTCCGGCACGCTCGATCATCCTTATCGTCAACAGAATGTCTAATGTCTTGATGATCAGCTGCTTTTAATCGCTTACTGATGCTCTGTAAGCGGTGACTGGCTAAGGTCTTCAGCTCCGGGATCTCCAATTTGAACTTTCAAGACCCTCACTTGACCACCTTGTCAATGTATCTGGAATTCATGACCCCGAGAGCCCCCATGTAATTGAGGCTGAATGATATAAGATCTCCGACGTGCTTATTCCCCTCGTTGTGCTCCAAGTCCAGCACGAGCATGTCCGAGCTTGCCTCAATGATGGTGACGCCCTTGGTCAGCGGGGTCAGGTTCTTGGGATCCACGTCAAGTAGCCCGATGTCGATAATGGCACGGAAGGCGGTGCGGCCGATGTCGCTTTCCTTAACCAGCGGCTTTACGCCAGCCACGTTCGTGCGTTGCTCACCGGTGGGCGTCATGGGCTTTTCGTAGAGCTCGATCACCTCGGCGTGCAGCTTGAAGACGTCGTGGTGCATGCCTTTGATCATGCCGTCGGTGAAGAGATCCTTCCCGAAGAAGAGCGCCTCGCCCACCCGGAAGTGATTCATGCCCTTGGGCAATTGCTTCTTCAGCAAGAGCGGGATGGTGACGCTTGTTCCACCGGTGATCCACGGGATCTTCTTGTTGAACTTCGCCTCGATGAGCTGCTTGTACAGGCCGAGTTGGATCAGTTTGTCCTGCGTGGGCATGATCCCGTTGAGGCAGTTGAGGTTGGTGCCCAGGCCCACGATCTCGATATTGGGAAGCTCGAAGACGTTCGCGTAGAAATCCACGAGGTCGTCCCCCATCACACCTTCGCGGAGGTCGCCCATCTCCACCATGATGATCACTTTGTGCGTGCGGCTCTGCTTCACAGCCTCTGCACTCAGCGCCTTGATAGTGTCCAAGTCGCTGTTGAAGCTGACATCAGCGAAGCGCACCAGGTTGGGGATAGCACGCTTGGCGGGCGGCTTGATATAGACGGTCTGCGCATCCGGCGCGAGCTTCTTCAGCATCTTCAAGTTGCTGATGCGGGTGTCGTGGAACTCCTTCTCGCCCAGCGCCACCACTTCGCGGATGAAGGTCTCATTGCCGCAAAGCACCTTGGTGACAATGCCCCATTCAATGCCATTCTCTTTGAAGAGCTCCGACAGGAAGCGGTGGTTGTGCCGGAGTTTGTCGCGGTAGAGTTCGAGGAAGGCCATGGGTCAGTGGTGCTTTTCCACCACCACCCGAGGAATGGAGTGTGGCAGCCGGGTCAAGAGTTCATAGTTCAGTTGGTCGCTGAGATCACCGAAGGAGGCCACGCTGATGCTGTTGCCGTCCTGGCTACCGATCAGCACAGCCTCATCCCCTTTCTCCACGCCATCGATGTCGGTGACGTCCACGGTGATACAGTTCATGTTCACGATGCCGCGCACGGGCGCTTTTTTGCCCCGGATCAACACATGGCCACTGTTGCTGAGGCTGCGCGAATAGCCGTACGCATAGCCCATGGGAATGGTGGCGATGCGTGTTTCCTTCTGCGCTTGGAAATCATTCCCATAGCCCACGAAGCCACCAGCGGGAACAGTGGAAACGGACATCACCCGGCTCCACCAGCGGATCACGCGCATCAGCGGATCCTGGGTGAGTGCATGGGCTTTGGCATAGCGCTCCCAAGTCTCGTTGTTGGGCCAGAAGCCGTAGTGCAGAATGCCCACGCGTGCCATGTCGTAGTGGCTGTCCGGCTCGTTGAGGATGCCCGCCGAGCAGGCCAAATGGCGAAGTCCTATGGGCTGTCCGTTCAGCTCGGCTATAGCGATCGCTTCCCGGAACCGGGCCTTCTGGGCATCGATGCGCAACCGGTTCACTTGGCTTTCCGCGCCGGCGAGGTGGGAGCAGATGCCTTTGATCCCGATCACATCCGCATGCGCGCGGCATCGCTTCAGCACGGCCGGAAGCTGGTCAATGGTGAAGCCGGTGCGGTGCATTCCGGTCTCCACTTCAATGTGTATCATGGCCTTTTTCCCTTGGGCCTGGGCCGCGTGAATGGCCTGTGAAAGCCGGTCCGCTTCGAAGACATTGAAGGAAACATCATGCTCCACGGCCCAGTCCAGTGCGTTGCGGTCCGCGTCGCCCATGATGTAGATCTCCGCGCCGTTCGTCAGTTGCGTTTTGAGTTCGTAGGCCTCCGAGGCGGAGTACACCGCGAACAAGTCCGCACCTAAGCCTTGCGCCATTGCCGCGAACGTGCCTATCCCATGGCCGTAGGCATTGCCCTTCACTACAGTGCACAGCTTCGTGCCCGGCTTCATGGCCTTACGGATGAACGCGAGGTTGTTCCGAAGCGCTTCCGTACTCAGCTCTATGGTGGACACATTGAACATCAGCCTTTGAGGAAGGAACGCACTGCCGTTTCGAACAGTTCAACACCGTGCGGGATCAGCTCGTCCGGGAAATCGTAGTCGGGGTTGTGCAGCGCAGGTATGTCCTCGCCGGAGCCCAGGCCGAACATGCAGCCTTTGTATTTCGCGGTGAACAGCCCGAAGTCCTCGCCCCATTTGAACGGATGGTCACGGCGGATCAATTCATGCCCTGTGGAGGTCACCGCTTCCTTCACCAGGTCCGCGGCGGCATCATCGTTCTGGTTAGCCTTGAAGGTGAAGCAATAGCTGATGTCCACACCCAGCTTGTGCTTCTTGGCCACCTCGCGGGAAAGGTCCTCGATGTCCTGTTCGAGCTTCTTCAGTTCTGCATCGGTCCAGCAGCGCACGGTAAGATGGACCTCGGCGCTTCCGGCGGAAATGCCGTAGTCCTTGGTACCGAGGTTCACGTGCACCACCGTCACCACGCAGAGGCCGTCCTCCGTGGGCACGTTGTGCTGGAGGGCAAGTGCACCGGTAAGGATCTCCGCCACAGCAAGCGCGGGATTGATCCCGTGCTCCGGCTCGGCGGCGTGGGAGGTGCGGCCTTCCAAGGCGATCACCATGCTGTTCACGCTGGCGGTGAAGGGGCCCTTGCGAACGACGGCGCTGCCCAGCTTATAGCCCGGCAGGTTGTGCAGCGCAAGGACCAGATCGAAGTGCTTGTCCTTCATGCGCGGGTCCTTCAGCACGGCTTCTGCACCGGCACCGTTCTCTTCCGCAGGCTGGTACAGCAGGTGCACACGGCCTTTCGTCGGCCTTTCCGCGGAAAGTTTCTCGGCCAAGCCGGTCAGTATAGCCATATGCCCGTCGTGGCCGCACTTGTGCGATACACCCTGCACTGTGGACTTGTGGCCGAAGGTGTTCACCTCTTGGATCGGCAACGCGTCGAGCTCGCAGCGCACCATCACCTGCGGACCGTTTTCGTCCGTGCCGAAGGTGGCCAGGATGCCAGTGCCGCCCACTTCCGTCAGCAGTTCGTCGGGCTTCAGCTCGTTAAGAATGGTCAGGACCCTCTTCCCGGTCTTGTTCTCCTCACCGGAGATCTCAGGATGTGCATGCAGGTCCCGTCGGAAGCCCTGGAGGTCGATCGTTCTGCTCATTGTTGAAGGCGCATTTCAAGATACTTGTTGGTGAAGCCAAGTGATTCGTAAAGCTTCTTTGCAGGATTGTCCGGCTCCACGTGCAGCGCTATCCCACCGGTGGCGTGGGCGATGGCTTCCTGCATCAGCTTCCGGCCGATGCCCTTCCCACGCTGCGAAGCGTCCACTGCGATGTACACGAGGATGTTCTGCGGGATGTAGCCGCCCATCTTCGTGTCGTTCACCACCACCGCCCCGATGATCTTGCCTTCCTCGCGGCCCACCACGACGAAACCACCGCGGGCGGGATCGAGTGCATAGTCCATGGCCATGCGGATGTGCTCCTCGGGGTCGCCGAAGCGCTCCAAGTGCTTTACCAAGAAGGCGGAAATGTCTTTGAGGGTGGCCTCATCAACCGATTTCTCCGGAGTGTGGAGTTCAATGTTCATTGCTAACGGGTGTAGGGATAGCCTGCAAGTTACCGCTGGGTAACAGGCGGTCGGTGATCAAAAAGAGGAGCGCCAGGATGGTGATCCTGAGGTTATTGGCCGATCCCGTTCCGCCGCCGGACCGATCCTCATCCTCCATGTTCTTGCGCAGGAGGTGCGCTCCGATCGCCATAAAGGCGATCATATACACGATGAGGATGCTGGCGTCTATCCAATGCAAAAGCGGGACAGTGGGGCTTTAAGGCGTGAAGGGAACCAAAGGCCCGACATGTGCCAGGCGACCGCCGTTTTCAGGCCGTCATTCCAATGAATTGCGGCGCGAAGGTACTGAATTCTGCTGGAGTGACTGGGCCTTGTGCTGCTTGGAACTTCTGTAATGCCCGCCAATGCTGAGTTATCTGCTTGCTTAAGTTGTCAGTTGTTGGTTCTCAGTTGTCAGGACGGTCCCACCGCTTTTTCGGTTGTGGAAGGCCCTGTTCAGCCCGACTACTACACTAATTCACCGACTTTGCGCCACAGGCGCGGTCCGATACGTCTCGCACCTCGCACGCAATGCCTCCGGCATGCAGGCTCACGCTGCAAGCTCGGGCGGACAGTTTTGTTCGAAGCGGAACAGCCACAGCGCACAGAACGCCGGGACACACACCTGACAACTAAGAACTGACAACCGACAACTAAATATACTTCTCCCCGACCTCCTTCGTCAGCTCCTGCACGATCCCTTTGATCTTCTGCTCATCATGCTTTCGGCAGACGAGCAGTGCATCAGGCGTACTCACCACGATGAAGTCCTCCAGACCTTGCAGCACCACCAAGCGGTCGTCCTGCACGTGCACCATGTTGTCCTTACCATCGTAGATGCGCACGGTCTTGCTGGTGCCGGCGTTGGCATTGGCATCCTTGGGAAGCTGGGTGTAAAGGCTACCCCAAGTGCCCAGGTCGCTCCAGCCAAAATCACCGGCCACCACGTAGACGTTTTCCGCCTTTTCGAGGATGCCGTAGTCGATGCTGATGCTCTCGCAAGTGCTGTAGATCTTGGTGATGAACTCCGCTTCCTGCGGCGTGCCGTACGCGCTTTCGCCGGTGCTGAAGAGCGCCTCCATTTCCGGCAGGTGTTTGCCGAAAGCCTTGCGGATGCTGGCCAAGGACCAGATGAAGATGCCGCTGTTCCAGAGGTATTCACCGCTGTCCAGGAACTGCTGCGCCTTGGCGTGGTCGGGCTTTTCGGTGAAATTTTTCACGCGTTTCACCTCGGGCTTGCCCGCCGGGCCTTGATCGCTGAACTGGATATAGCCGTAGCCGGTGTCGGGGCGATCCGGTGTGATCCCAAGTGTCACGAGGCAATCTTCGGCAGCAGCCTGTTCCAACGCGATCATCATGCGTGTTTGGAACTCCTTTTCATCCTTCACCAGATGGTCGCTTGGCGCGGTGATGATGACAGCCTTGGGATCGCGCTTTGCAATGGCGTGGTTCGCATAGGCGATGCACGGCGCGGTGTTGCGGCGGTCCGGCTCCAACAGCACTTGCTCCGGACGGAGAGCTGGAAGCTGCTCATGCACCAACGGGGCGTATTGTGCATTGGTCACCACGTAGATGTTCTCCGCCGGACAGATCTCGCGAAAGCGGTCGAAGGTCTGCTGGATCAGTGTGCGGCCATGCCCCAGAAAATCCAGGAACTGCTTGGGGTGTGCGGTGCGGCTCATCGGCCAAAAGCGGCTTCCGATGCCACCGGCCATAATGATGCAATAGGTATGCTTGTCTGTCATATCAGGATGGGTGGCAGCGCTATGACGCGCGGCGCGTGGCCAAAGCATGCTCAAGATGCACCTCGGCGGTGGGGTCGATCAAGTAGATGCGGCGGTTGTTCAGGCAGCGGCAGCGGAAACGCTTGCGCAACTGCCGTCCCTTCACGAAAAGCTTGCCGTTGAAACTGAACACGGTACTCTCCTCCAGTTCCTCCAAAAAGGGCCGGGGACTGCGGTCGTAGCGCCGAAGCACCCGCATGAGGGCGTGATCGGTACAACTGCTGCTGGGCGCATCGTCCAAGTGCAGCACCAGCATGCGCAGCACATCGGCGGGAAAGACCTCCCGGCACAGGAACGGCCGCATGAGGCGTTTGAACTCCGCCTTCCACTCGGCCCCATGGGGCTCGTGCCTGCGGTACTTCTGGAAGGTGACATAGTGTGCGAACTCATGCACCAGGACGACGAGGAACGCATATTTATTCAGGTCCTCGTTCACCGAGATGCGGTGCCGTTGTGTCCGGGATGCCACACGGTAGTCGCCAAGCTTGGTGCTTCGCGGAGCGCTGATGCGCACGAGCACGGGATTGCGACGCAACCAGCTGGCCACCACTGGCCATGCGGCACGCGGCAGATGGGCTTGAAGGCGGAGGATATCAGTGGCTGCTGCCATGGTTCAAGTGCGCAAGATCGCTGTTCCGCTCCGTCATGTCCACACGGATCTCATTCTTCTTTTCCTTCACCGGAACGGCGTTCCACTTCGGGCAATCACAACCGCGCTTGTGCTTCGGGGCAGCGCCATAACGAGCGTGCGAAGCGCAACCCGTAAAGGCCATCCATATCCCGATCATGAAAAAGGAAGTGAAAATGCTGAATGAACGGGTTTGGGACATGCCGGGTAGCAAGGGGGTGGGGTTGGCAAAGTTAGCAGCCGCTCCATGTGGATGAAAGCCCGAAAGAAACATTTCGAGGAAGCGGCAAAGCCCTAATTTAGCCGGCTTTCCCGGAAAATGTCGCTCCTCTTCCACATCGGCCGCTATTTCATCCTCATGGGTGAGGTATTCTCCAAGCCGGAGCGCCTGGGCATCTACTGGAAGCGCACCGTTGAAGAGATGGACCTCTTGGGCGTCAAGAGCTTAGGTATCGTCTCGCTCCTTTCCCTCTTCATGGGTGCGGTTATCACGATCCAGACCAAAACGAACATCAGTTCGCCCCTGATCCCCCAGTACGTGGTGGGTTTCACTGTGCGGCAAAGCTCCATTCTCGAGTTCAGTCCCACCATCATCTCCTTGATCTTGGCGGGCAAAGTGGGTTCCACGATAGCGGCGGAGATCGGCTCCATGCGCGTTCGGGAACAAATTGATGCGTTGGACATCATGGGGGTCAACTCGGCCGGCTACCTCATCCTTCCGAAGATCATAGCCACCGCCCTGATCAATCCGTTCCTGATCGTGATCAGCATGTTCCTGAGCATCTTCGGCGGATGGATGGCAGGCACGCTCACCGGCATCATCAGCTCGGATAATTACATCCTGGGCGTTCAGTATGATTTCGATCCCTACATCGTCACCTATGCCTTGATCAAGACGGTGGTCTTCGCCGTGGTGATCGCCAGCATCTCTGCCTATCAAGGGTATTACACCACCGGAGGCACGCGCGAGGTGGGCATCAGCAGCACCAAGGCAGTGGTCTATAGTGATGTGGTGATCCTGATCATGAACTACCTGCTCACCCAGTTGCTGTTGCTATGATCGAGGTGCGCCACCTTTACAAGAGCTTCGGTGCCGTGGAGGTGCTCAACGATGTGAGCGCCAAGTTCGCGAAGGGCAAGGTGAGCCAGATCATCGGCAAGAGCGGCAGCGGAAAGAGCGTGCTGGCCAAGTGCATCATCGGCCTGTACAGACCCACCAAGGGCGAAGTACTTTACGATGGGAAGTCCTTCCTGGAAATGGACAAGGACGAGACGCGGCAACTGCGTCAGGAGATCGGCATGCTGTTCCAGAGCAACGCGCTTTTCGATTCGCTCACCGTGCTGGAGAATGTGATGTTCCCGCTGCGGATGTTCGGCACCATGAGCGTGAAGGAAATGCTGGAGCGGGCGAAATTCTGCCTCAAGCGGGTGAAGATCGAGAACTCCGACAAGAAATTCCCGGCCGAGATCAGCGGGGGCATGCAGAAACGCGTGGGCATCGCCCGGGCCATCGCCATGAACCCGAAGTACCTCTTCGTGGACGAGCCCAACAGCGGCTTGGATCCGCAGACCAGCATCGTGATCGATGAGCTGATCGAAGAGATCACGAAAGAATACAATACCACCACCGTGGTGATCACCCACGACATGAACTCGGTGATGGGCATCGCTGACGAGATCTTCTTCATCAACGATAAGAAGTTGATGTGGCAAGGCACGCGTGATCAACTCCTCAAGAGCGATAACGAGGCGCTCAACGAGTTCATTTTCGCAGGCAGCCTGATGCGCGAGGTGCGCAAGAACATTTCGTAGTCGAAAGGCGTGTGAGCCTATTCAGGACCTGTTCGAACGCGGTCGTTCCCCAAGAGATCCTTAACAGGCTCCTCGTGCTCTCCTCGTCCAGTGCGACCTACGCAGTGGCCGTTTCCTCGGAATAGGCCTCGATCGGCGGGCAGCTGCACACCAGATTCCGGTCCCCGTAGGCATTGTCCACCCGGCTTGCGGTAGGCCAATACTTGCTGCCCCGGATACCTTGCACCGGGAATGCGGCCTGCTCCCGGCCATAAGCATGCTGCCAGCTGTCGGAAATGACCTCATCTGCGGTGTGCGGTGCCATCTTCAGTGGATTGTCAGCTTTGTCCAGCCTGCCCTCTTCGATATCCGCGATCTCCTGCCGGATGGCCGTCATGGCCTCTACAAAACGGTCCAGTTCAGCCTTGTTCTCGCTCTCAGTGGGCTCCACCATCAAGGTGCCCGCCACCGGGAAGCTCACCGTAGGCGCATGGAAGCCATAGTCCATCAGCCGCTTGGCGATGTCCTCCACCTCCACCCCTGCTGTGCGCTTGAAGTCGCGGCAATCCAGTATCATCTCGTGCGCCACCATGCCCATGTCGCCCTTATAGAGGATCGGGTACTGACCTTCAAGCTTGGCTTTCAGGTAGTTGGCATTCAGGATAGCATAGCGGGTAACATCGGTGAGGCCTTGTTCGCCGAGCATCTTGATGTACGCATAGCTGATCAGCAGGATCAGCGCGCTGCCCCAAGGAGCCGAGCTGACAGCGGGAATGGCCTGGTCGCCACCGGTGACCACCAGTGAATGGCCGGGCAGGAAAGGCTTCAGCTTTTCGTTCACGCAGATGGGTCCCACGCCGGGACCACCACCACCGTGCGGGATGGCGAATGTCTTGTGCAGGTTGAGGTGGCATACGTCAGCGCCCACTTCGCCCGGCGAAGTGAGGCCGGTCTGGGCGTTCATGTTGGCGCCGTCCATGTATACCAATCCACCGTTGGCATGCACCGTGGAGATGATCTCCTTGATAGCCGCCTCATACACGCCGTGCGTGCTGGGGTAAGTGATCATCAGGCAGGCCAGCGTGTCCTTGTACTGTTCGGCCTTGGCCTTTAGGTCGGCCACGTCCACTTGTCCGCTGGCATCGGCTTTCACCACCACCACCTTCATGCCGGCCATCACGGCGCTGGCCGGGTTGGTACCGTGGGCACTGCTGGGGATCAATGCGATGTCGCGTTCCGTATCGCCCTTGGCATGATGATAAGCCCGGATCGTCAACAGTCCCGCGTATTCACCCTGTGCGCCGCTGTTGGGTTGGAGGCTCGTAGCGACAAAGCCGGTGCATTTGGCCAGCAATTGCTCCAGTTCCTTGATCACAGCCTGATACCCTCCAGCCTGCGCCACAGGAGCGAAGGGATGCATGCCCGCCCATTCGGGCCACATCAGCGGGATCAGCGTGCTGGCCGCGTTCAACTTCATGGTACAGCTGCCCAAGGGGATCATGCCGTGCACCAGCGAGTAGTCCTTGTTCTCCAAGCGCTTTAGGTAGCGCATCAGCTCCGTTTCCGTGTGGTAGCTGTTGAAGACGGGGTGCGTGAGGAAAGGCGTTCCCCGCTTCAATGCTGAAGGGATCGCTCCATGCGCACCATTCTCTCCGGGAGCTTCAGCGGCCTTCTTTCCAGCAGCTTCTGCCAAGGCAGCTAAAAGGTCCTTCAAATCCGCCTCGCGCACGGTCTCGTCCAGTGCAATGCCGACAAGATTCCCGCGATAGCACAGGTTGATGTTGCGCGCCTCCATGGCCTTGCGCACTTGGTCAGCGGTAACGCCGGCGGGCAGTGCGAAGGTGAGCGTGTCGAAATAGGTGCTGTTCTTCAGTGCGTATCCCAAGCCCTTGGCACCATGGGCCAATTGCCCTGCGAAACCGTGGATGCGCTTAGCTATTTCCTTCAATCCTTCCGGTCCGTGGTAGACGGCATAGGAGGACGCCATCACGGCCAACAGCGCTTGCGCTGTGCAGATATTGCTTGTTGCCTTGTCGCGGCGGATGTGCTGCTCGCGCGTTTGGAGGGCCATGCGCAGGGCGGCTTTCCCGCGGCGGTCCTTGCTCACACCGATGATGCGGCCAGGGATCAAGCGTTTGAACTCCTCCGTAGTGCTGAAGAAAGCGGCATGCGGGCCACCGTAGCCCATGGGCACGCCGAAGCGCTGGCTATTGCCCACGCATACGTCCGCGCCCCATTCGCCGGGAGGCGTTAGAAGGGTGAGCGCCAGCAGGTCCGTGCAAACGGCCACCTTCACAGTACGTTCCTTCAGTCCGGCCACCAGCTTGCGATGGTCGTCCACAGAGCCGTCCATGGCGGGGTATTGAAGCGCAATACCGAAGCAGCTTTCCGGCACGGCATCGGTTTGAGCGTTGCCAAGTACGAGTTCGATACCGAGCGGCTCTGCGCGGGTGCGCAGGACGTCGATGCTCTGCGGGGCTAGACCGGCGTCCACGAAAAAGCCTTTGCGGTGCTGGTGTTCTTTGGCCAGCTCGTGATGGAACATCAGCATGGCTTCGGCGATGGCGGTGCCCTCGTCAAGCAGGGATGCATTGGCGATAGGCAGGCCCGTGAGGTCGGCCACCATGGTCTGGAAATTCAGGAGTGCTTCCAATCGCCCTTGGCTGATCTCCGCTTGATAGGGCGTGTAGGCCGTGTACCACCCGGGGTTCTCGAAGACGTTCCGGCGAATGGGCGAAGGCGTGATGGTACCGCTGTAGCCCAGGCCGATGTAGTTGCGGGAAAGTGTGTTCTTCGCTCCCAGCTCACGCATGTGATCCAGCAGTTCGCGCTCGCTCAGCGCCTCGCCGATGCCCATGGGCCCACTGCTCCGGATGCTGTCCGGCAGGGTGCGCTCCACGAGCGCATCCAAGGAAGGTTGACCGATGGCGTGGAGCATCTCGGAGAGCTCGCGTGCGTCCGGTCCGATGTGGCGTTCCTGATAGGAGTTGAGGGACATGTTGATAGGTGTGCTGGAATGGGCCGCAAAGATACTTGGCCGGGTGGTTGACGATTGACGATCGTCAACTCGCGCTGGACAAAAAGCGGAGTGGGGTGGACGGGATGAATTTTCCTGTTTGCGACAGGATTACAGGATTGACAGGATTCGAACTCGTGGAACGGCGGGTAGTGAAAAGCCTCAGCGCTTCACTGGGGCCACACGGCTTTCCAGCCATTTGCGCACGCCATTCGCGTCCAATTTACCAGTGGCGACTGGATGACCATTTCATATCGGTCATCAGTTAACGCAAGAATATCCAGGCCATCATCTTGAAGCAGCATGCGTGCAAGTTCATAGCCAGTTCGCTTATTCCCATCGATGAATGGGTGTCCAGTTATGATCCCGTGCATGACTGCGGAAGCCTTATGCAAGGAAGTCGGAAACAGATCTTCACCCCCGAAGGTGGCAAACGGTCGATTCAGTGCTGCATTCAGTAAACCCTCATCACGCACGCCATTTGACCCGCCAAAACGGCGGATCATCTCATCGTGATAGATGAGCGCCTCAGCCCGATCGATCATTGAGCAAGCCGCTGGAGCAATTCCCGGTCTTCCTCAATGTTCTTCAGAAAGCGGCTCATGCGTTCCAACTTGGCCATGTCCGCGCCTGCCAATGCCTCGATAGTTTCGAGTAAATGCTGAAGCATCTCAGTAGGTGCTTGGTCGGGAACCTTGGCGACCGCCGTGGCGATCGCGGCTTTTATCTGCTTGTTGGTCATAGCCAAGCAAAAGTAAGTACTCTGCCTTCAGTCTCCCTCCTTTAGTCCACTGAAGCGGATAAACTACCCCCCGCTCACCATCTTCGCCGGGTCCACCCAGGCGTCGAAGTCCTCGGCGGTGACGTAGCCCAAGGTGAGCGCGGCCTGCTTCAGTGTTGTGCCCTCCTTGTGTGCCTTGTTCGCGATCTCGGCGCTCTTGTAATAGCCGATGTGCGTGTTGAGCGCGGTGACGAGCATCAGGGAGTTCTCCAAGTGCTGCTTCAGCACGGGCTTGTTCGGCAGGAGGCCCTCGGCACAGTGGTCGTTGAAGCTCATGCAGGCATCACCGAGCAGGTGTGCGCTTTGTAACACGTTGGCAGCGATCACCGGCTTGAAGACGTTCAGCTCGAACTGCCCTTGCATGCCGCCGATGCTCACGGCCACATCGTTGCCGATCACCTGTGCGCAAACCATGGTGAGGGCCTCAGGCTGGGTCGGGTTCACTTTGCCTGGCATGATGGATGAGCCGGGCTCATTGTCCGGAATGATGATCTCGCCGATGCCGGCCCGCGGGCCGCTGCTGAGCATGCGGACGTCGTTGCCGATCTTGTTCAATGAAACCGCCAAGCGCTTGAAGGCTCCGCTGAGCTCCACCATCGCATCGTGCGCGGCCAAGGCCTCGAACTTGTTCGGTGCGGTGACGAAAGGCAGTCCTGTCAGCTCCGCGATCTTCTTCGCGACGAGCACGCTGTAGCCTTTGGGTGCATTGAGGCCCGTGCCCACGGCAGTTCCGCCCAGCGCGAGTTCACGGATCATTCCCAACGCATTTTCTACAGCGCGGATGCCGTTGTCTAGCTGCTGCACGTAGCCGCTGATCTCCTGCCCCAGCGTGAGCGGGGTGGCATCCATGAAGTGCGTGCGGCCGGTCTTCACGATGTCCTTGAAGTCGTTGCTTTTCTTGGCCAGCGTGTCGCGGAGCTTCCTCACGCCGGGCAGCGTCACCTTGGCGGCGGCGGTGTAGGCCGCGATGTGCATGGCCGTGGGGAAGGTGTCGTTACTGCTCTGACTCTTGTTCACGTCGTCGTTCGGCTTGAGTACTTTCTCGGCATCGGAGAGCTCGCCGCCTTGCAGCACGTGTCCGCGGTTGGCCACCACCTCATTCACGTTCATGTTGCTCTGCGTGCCGCTGCCGGTCTGCCAGATCACCAGCGGGAACTGGTCGTCCAGCTTCCCGGTGAGGATCTCATCGCAGACCTTACCGATCAGGTCGCTCGTTTCCTGTGGCAGTTTGCCCAGCTCCAGGTTCGCAAGCGCTGCGGCCTTCTTCAAGTACGCGAAGGCATGGATGATCTCGATCGGCATGCTGCCGGAAGGCCCGATCTTGAAGTTGTTCCGGCTGCGCTCGGTCTGTGCGCCCCAATACTTGTCCGCGGGTACTTTCACCTCGCCCATTGTGTCCTTCTCGATCCTGTATTCCATTTTCTTGAATTTGTTTATGGCACTCTTTTCTACTGTTGCGCCACCTTGGTAATGGGGCGGATCATGATCCGCCCCTACCGCGGTGGCTACTTGCGGCCTATGGCAGCAAGTCCTTCACGTTATCCACCGGTCGGCCGATCACTGCTGTGTGCCCCTTCACTACCACGGGGCGTTCGATCAATTGCGGGTTCTCGTGCATAACACGGATCCATTCGTGTTCGTTCAGCTTCAGCCCCTTGTACTTTTCCTTGTAGAGTGCTTCGTTCTTGCGAACCAACTCCGAGGCTGGGAGACCGAGCTGCATCACCAGCAATTCCAGCTCCTTCCGGGTGGGAACATCCTTCAGGTATTCAACGATTTTTGGCGTGATGCCATTCTCTTTTAGTAATGCAAGTGCTTCGCGGCTCTTGGAGCAACGCGGATTGTGGTAGATGGTCCAGTCAGACATCGGAGTTGAGGAGGCGTGTTTTTACACCACAGAGGTACAGAGAAACACAGAGCTTTGAGGTGATGAGTGAATGGTGTTTAGTGATTGGAGCTCGTGGCAAATCCGTAGCAACTGAACTCCGTCTTCTCGTCGCGGCCAAGCCGGACAACTGACAACAAACAACTGACAACTGTCCCATCTTCGTTAAGCCACTTTTTGGCTTTGCCCGTGCTGCATCAACCAAGCTTTCAGGAATTCATCGATCTCGCCGTCGAGCACGTCGTCCACGCTGCTGGTCTCGTGTTCGGTGCGGACGTCCTTCACGAGCTTGTAGGGCTGTAGCACGTAGTTGCGGATCTGGCTGCCCCACTCGATCTTCTTCTTGCCGGCCTCGATCTCGCTACGCTTGGTGCGGCGGCGCTCCAGTTCGGCTTCGTAGAGCTGGCTCTTCAGCAATTGAATCGCCTTGTTCTTGTTGTCCAACTGGCTGCGGCTTTCGGTGTTCTCGATGACGATGCCGGTGGGTCCGTGGTGCAGTCGCACACCCGTTTCCACCTTGTTGACGTTCTGGCCACCTGCACCGCCGCTGCGGAAGGTGTCCCACGTGATGTCCGCCGGATTCACGGCAATGTCGATGCTCTCGTCCACCAACGGGAAGACGTAGACGCTGACGAAGCTGGTGTGGCGCCGTGACTGGCTATCGAAGGGGCTGATGCGCACCAAGCGATGCACGCCGTTTTCGCTCTTCAGCATGCCGAAGGCGAACTCACCACCCACTTCCATGGTAGCCTGTTTGATGCCAGCCGAATCGCCATCCTGGTAATCGAGGATCTTCACTTGGTAGCCGCTCTTCTCGGCCCACATGCGGTACATGCGGAGAAGCATCATCGCCCAGTCGTTGCTCTCGGTGCCTCCCGCGCCGCTGGTGATCTGCACCACAGCGCTCAACGGATCCTCCTCGGAGCTGAGCATGTTCTTGAACTCCAGCTCCTCCAAGGCATCCGCAGCTTTCTTGAACTGCGCTTCCAATTCCTTTTCGCTTGACTCCTTGGCCTTGAAGAACTCGTGGGTCACCTCCGCATCGTCCACTTCGCGCTTCACGTTCTCGTACATCTCCACCCAGCGCTTCAGCTCACGGATCTTGTGCATCACCCCCTGCGCTTTCTTCTGGTCGTTCCAGAATTCCGGATCGAGGGTGTACTTCTGCTCCTCCTGTATGCGTCCCCGCTTGTCCTCGATCTCCAAGTAGCCTTTCAGTGATTCGAGGCGCTCGGCGAGGTCGTGGATCTTGTCAATGGTGATCATGGTGCGGGAAAACCTGGTTCTTTCGGGCTGCAAAAGTACGGTTCATAGGAAGTGGAATAAAATGTGGGGACTCGCGACCGACCCTTCAAGTGGCAGGCCACGTGAGCGCTGCGTCAGAGCGCCACCTTGAGTGTCACCCAGGGCTTGAGCCTGACCGCGAATACCATTCGCATTCTGGTGATACTGGCCGAGATACGAGGCGCGGCGGATAGCCCCGATTGGCCCGCCCATTCCCTGCCTGTTCCGCTGAACAATGCTATCCTGGAGGACATCTATACGCAACATCTACGAACGATCCTACATAAGTCCTCACAATAAATCTACATTCGCTTATCCAAGCCCGCACCCTATGCCCCGCAACCTCCTTCTCGCCCTCTTCTGTAGTCTTACTGTTGCTGCGGCAGCCCAGCCAACTTGGCGCTTCCATTTGGCCTTTGAGGATGGGGTGGGAGCGAGGGATACATTGTGGCTGGTGTATGATACATCTGTAGTCCAAACGCAGTCACATTGGCCAGTAGATTTTGGCGAATACCAACAGAGCCGAATCAATTTGGACTATAGCGATGGAGCGTTTCATGTATTTACCATTAACGATCTGATTGATTCAACAAACTCGATGGCCTTCCCATACTCTTGGTTTCCAATGTTTGAGACGGGGAATACCATCAATGCCATCAACTGGATTCCTCCTATGACCATCACGTGGGACACCAGCTTATTCCACGCCTCCTATCTACCTTACGCCCAAGGCAGTTTCGGCATCGCAATGATGAACGGAATTGCCTTTTCCCAATTTGACCAAGAGGGTACGGGATTCGGAATATTCAACATGTTGATCGAGGACAGCGTCACCATCGATTTCTTGTCTGAATTTCTATTCCCCTTCCCCGTGTATTTTGATGCTGGAAACACCATCGGCATGAAGGAACATGACATGGCCAAAGCACCCCAATTACAAGTTTGGCCCAACCCCACCCAAGGGGGGATTCATATTGTGGCCCCAGGAAGCGAAGCTGGGGATGTCTTTGTTTCAGACCTGACTGGCCGCCGTGTCCTTCATCTGGGCAGCATGCCCGCTAATGGCCCACTGGATGTTTCCGCGCTCAGCCCCGGCACTTATGTCATCAAAGTCCTAACCTTCCAAAACCACATTTACCATGGCACATTCGAAAAGATCCCATAGCGCCGTATTTACGGCTTTGATCGCCATTGGCACTGTATGCGGCCAAGAATGCGAATTCGTGGACCCGCCACTGGTGAGATGCCTCGACGAACTGTAAGGAACGGCTATACGACATACTTATGAACAAACCGCCGTATGCCCTCACAGTAAACCTATATTCGATTGTCCCAAGCCCAAAACCATGCCCCGCAACCTCCTCCTTGCCCTCGCCCTTACTCTTGCTGTTGCTGCGGCAGCGCAGCCCACGTGGCGTTTCCATTTGGCCTTTGAGGATGGGGCCGGAGCGAGGGATACGATCTGGATGGTATATGACACCGCAGCAACAACAGGGTCAGACTTTAACCCACAGGTCGATTACTCATTGGGTGAGGGAGCCACTCCGATAGATCACACATCGTTTAATGTCTGGACATGGAATTGGGACGGAGACTCGACCAAGACACATGCGTTCCCCTATTCCCAGTACCCAATTTTCGATGGCACCATCATCGATGCCATCAACTGGACCCCCCCCATGACCATCCGGTGGGACACGAGCCTGTTTCATGCGCCGTACCTACCGTATGCACAGGGGAGTTTTGGCTTGGCTTTTTTGGACGGAGGCTATTTCTTCTTTCATTCCAATACAGGCAATGAAACGGGGTATAGCATACTCATCACCGATTCTGCATTCGTGAATGAGGATCTCGATTATCTCTTTCCAATACCCGTGTATTTCGGACCCGGAGACCCCTTGCACGTTAACTCACGGAAGGAGCAGAAGGGGATGGCGGTATTCCCGAATCCCGCTGAAAAGACCATCCGTCTCTCCGGATTGCAGGGCAACGGATCCATAACGATCCATGACCGATTGGGGCGGATTGTTTTGACCGTTGGCCCAATTTCGATCACCTCGGACACGGACATTGATATTTCCACCCTCAAACCCGGGTTCTACTTCGTACAGACCAACACACCAAATACCCCCACGCGTCATGCGAAATTTCAAAAAATGGAATAGTCTTGCCGCACTTCTCCTAGTGGCATCGGTTCAAGCCCATGGCCAATGCCAATATGTGGATGTGCCGGACACTGTTACGCAACAGGGTGGTGGGCAACAAGGTGGTTTGTTGTATGAAAGCCGCAATGGGCAATACCTGCCCACATCGAACACCTTACGCATTCTGATCGTGCTAGTGGAGCAGGATAATATGGGAGGTAGTAATGAATGGCCTGCCCAATCGCTACCGATCTGGGTGAACAACCCGGATCCGAACATCAATCTCTTTGATTGGAATGTACCCACAGGTACGGCAACAGGTCTATTGACACGCTATTTTCAAGATGCTTCCTCTGGGCACTTCAACGTGATCGCAGATTACTTAGTGCCCGATAACTCAGCGATATTCCACACGAGCGGCAACACGGTAAGTGATGCGGTTGCCGCAGTGAACAGTCAGGCTTCTGGTATCCTTTCGGGACACGATTTTACCAGCGCGAGTGACTTCGACATGTGGGAAACAAACACTGCGGCCACTGGTCAAGGCCTGCCCAAGATCCCGGGGTCGGAAACCGGTGGGGTTTATGACCATGTGATGTTCATCTGGCGTACGGGCGGCTCCAATGTAGGTTCAGCCTATCATTCCAGTCCCGGTAGCATTTTGGGCCATCAAGCCAATACCTACAGCATTTTTTATGCACATGATGGTATTCCGATCGACATCATGCGCCATGAGTTCAGTCATCTGTTGTATGGCGGCAATAACTTCCACACCGGAGGAGGTGGGTGGGCTTATTCTTACGGTGAATACTTCATCACCTTGGCCAATGGATGGAGCAACATGGGTTTGGCCAACGCCTCCCTGAATTCCTGGAATGGGTGGGACCGGCAACGAATGGGCTGGTACGGGGTGACCAGCGGATCGGACAATGCGAATTTGGTATCCGCCCGTGATGCGAGCAATACCGCACAGGAGAATGGTGACCTAGATGCATCCGTTCCG
The DNA here is from genome assembly GCA_038234075.1 of Flavobacteriales bacterium. Lineage (GTDB taxonomy): Bacteria > Bacteroidota > Bacteroidia > Flavobacteriales_F > PHOS-HE28 > PHOS-HE28. The sequence continues at coordinate 119,841 of JBBSUV010000006.1, forward strand.
GGGGGTGCAGGGATCTACACCTTGCGGGACTTCGTGAGCACCGGCGATGCCATCCGTATCAAGCTGCCCTTTACCGACCCCAACACCGAATATCCTGAATTCCTTTGGGTGGAGAACCATCAAGGGCAAGCCTTGAACGGCAATCCTTTCGACAAGTGGAAATTTGAACCCGACCCATGCATTGTTTCAATGCTCCCCGGATTGCAGATGTATGTACAAATCGATAAGGAAGTACGGCAAGCGTCTTCTTACGCACCCATTTACAACGGACCGGGAGACCATATCCGACCGCTGGACGCCAATGGGCACTCGGATATATCCTTTGCCGGCCAAACTCAGCTCACGAACTGTATTTGCTGGCAGTGCCCAAAGTTCCCGTTCATCCGTGGCTTGGATAATCCATTGACAGGTTCCGCTGACCGGCATTGGGTTTCGCAGGACCTGGACGCGGACAATGCGTTGACCGTTGGTGACAAACGGATCAATGAGGTGGAAAACGTTCAAGGTTCGTACTCAGACAACCTTATTGCACAGGGACACGCCCTCCAGGTCTTTACCCCCAGTGGCAACCACAAGGTAGGCGTGGGCACCAACCCCAGCAGTGCCACCATGATGAATAAGGTGGGTTACGATAATGACATTACACCAAACAAAAACCTCCGCCGCATCTACTTGAACGGCGTTTCCGTGGAGTTGATGCAACAGAACACGGACGGCAGCATCCAAGTGCGGGTGCGCTTCGATGATGTGGACGTTAACAACGTGAACCCCAACACGCGCTGGTGCGCGGATGAGATCCAATTGAACCCGGTGCCCACCGCCACGGGCTATTCCCTCAACGTGACTGCTGGCAACACGGTAACGTTGGACCAAGGCACCACCGCCACCCGGCGGGATAACCCTGTAACCTACAATGGCCAACAGATCTTCGTAAGCCCCACGCTGATGCGCTGCCCCGCGACCACGTGGCTGAACCTCGCTCCGGGTAGTGGCTTCACCGTGGACCACGGAAGCACCCTGCGCTTGGAAAGCGGCAGCCGGATGGACATTGGCAACGGCGCCGTGCTTCGCGTAAAGCGAGGAGGTAAGCTGGAACTGATGGGCGGCTCGGTGCTGAACGTGCTGCCGGGAGGTCAAGTGATCATTGAGGAGGATTGGCAGGTGGGCAACGATGGGCATTTGCTGTTCTTTCCCAACGCCCGCATCAATTTGGAAGCCAGTAACAGCGTGCTGGAGATCGCTGGCATGCTGGATATTCAGGCCAATGCCACCTTCACCACTTCGCGCAGCGGAGACCCCAATACAACCTATGGCTTGGTGAAGTTCACCAATACGGACGCTGCCAGCTACAACGTGACCGCAGGGGCGAACAGTCGCTTTATCCTCCGCAGCACCAATGTGAACAACCGCATTTTGCATGTGGAACAGGAAAGTCTGTACGGGCCGCCCCAATTGCTGGAGTTCAGCCTGCTTACGGGCACTGCCACTTTAGCGAATAATGCACGCATCGTGCCGCCCGTGTCTAACAACGCTTCCATCAGATTGGCCGATGCCATTGTTACCAGTTCCACCGGTGTGCGGAACAACCATCGCGGGGTGCGCTTGAACGGCCAAGCCATGGTAATGCTGAAAAACAGCACATTCATGAAGGGCGCCTACGGGGTGTATAGCTACAATACGACGCTGGGTAGCAGCCTTTCCCCGGAGAGTTGTTCCTTCATCGACTGCCGCATCGGAATGTACAATTATGATAAAGGGCTCAAAGCGCTGGGCTGCAAGTTCAATAATTGCGAGAACGGCCTGGTCTGTGAACAAATGGCGGTGACCTCTTTTCTGGTGGATTGCACGGCACGCCACAACAATGGGGCAGGAGTCACTTTCAAGGGCTTTACCACACTGAAAGTTGTGAACCCGGCTTTTGACTATAATGCCGTCGGGCTGGAGTTGAGCCAAGCAACAGCCATTCTTTCCTGCGGATCGGTAAGCCTGAACGGGAAATACGGCTTTCTCGTGACCGACGGTGCCACCGTGCGGATGGATGCACCAAGTGGCGGGGCCCACGACCCCGTTACGGCTGTAAAGAACGGCACGACCATCTACTGTCAACTGGCCAATAACGTGTATCTGGATCTGGGCTACAACACGCTGTATCCCCAGTATACCGGCACTCAAAGCGCGCTATATGGCACCTTCCTCTGCCAGCCGTACAGTGTTCCGCAACCTGCCCGCAAGAACAACTGGGACGGCACCGTGGGCACCCCGCTCACCACCGCCGATTATTCCATCACAATCTGCGGTGTTCCCTTACCGTTCTTTGATCCGAGCAGCATTTCGCCCGTTCAGTGCGGTAACGTAATGCTTTTGCTTCCCGGCGTTGGAACGCTACCAACGGAGTTCAGCGAATTGGGCATCTTGGAGAATTGTCCCGGCTGCTCCATGTCATTGTCAGCGGATTCTTTGTCTGTGCCCTTGGACCAAGCCAGCTTGGCAGCTTTCAACTTGGGCAATAACGACAGCCTGCCATCCAATGAATTGCTGGCCCTGACCGCCTTTCATTCCATCCTCTCTGCCCCGTATGCAGGGTCCAACACCAGCGAGAACCTCTTGCTTAACTATGATCACGACCTGATGAAGGAGAGCTACGGTGACGCACTGGAGAAAGGGCAGTTAGCTTCCTTATCCACAGACTTTTTTTCCGACAGCTACGTGGATATGTTCTCCAGCGTCCAAGATGCCCGCGCTGCTCGCCCCGACGTGGATGATGATTTCATTTTCTACACGAACGTGGAGCGCGCACAGGTGCAACGCGCAGCCGGTCGCATGGACGAGGCCATCAGTATTTTGGAAGGACTTCCGGAACCAGTCGGCGAATATGAGCAAACCTTCAAGGCGCGGATCCTGTGCTACACCCAGACCGAAGCGGCTGTCCACAACGGTACCATGGAGTGGGATGAGGTAGAGAACACGATGGATGCTTGCCTTGGCCACGGAACGCCTAAAATGGCCTCGGCCCAAACAGATGCTGAACCAGGAATACTTGCGGCAGGTACTCCTTATATCCTGCCGAATCCGGCATCTTCGTTCGTTCAGGTACAAGGTTTTATGGACCAAGAGTCCAATTTGATCATAATGGACGTTATGAGTAGGTCCATCCTGAAGGAGATACAGTTCTCAGGAAAGACCGAAGTTCCTTTGGGGTCTTTCAGCCCAGGGATATATCTATGTCGCATAGCCGGCGGGAATGGAGGCACGTGGACTGGAAGGCTTGTGATTCAGCGTTAACGAATCGTCTACGATCCTATTGACACAACAAACGGCCACCTCGTGTATGGGGTGGCCGCTTCGCTTTTTTCCTGTTCCCCATCTCATTTGATAGCCTCCAACGCCGCCTCGATCTCTTCCGGCGAAAACCCCTTGGTCATAAAGTAGCGGACCAACTTCCCCTTTCGGATGAAATGCTCCTCGAACTTCAGCTTTTCCCAGCGCTTGGCCACGGCTACTTCCAACTGCTGGGATTGTTCATCGCCGTCTATCGCCTTCAAACCCTTGGCAATGCACACTTTGGAAACACGTTTCGCCTGCAAGGCCTGCTCGATCTTCCTCCGGCCCCAACCCTTCTGCCTGCTTTTGCTCACTGCATAATGCTCCGCAAAGCGGGCCTCGTTCAGGAAGCCTTCACCGATGAGTTGCGCGATGATCTGCTCCACGGACTCTTGGTGTCCACCCCACGAGTAAACCTTGTCGCGCACTTCCTGCTGGGATCGCTCTTGGCGCGCGCAGTAGTTGCGGGCTTTGGCCAGGAGTTCGAGTTCGGAGAATTCTTGATCAGCCATTAGCTGCCAGCTTCAAGCCACAAGCTTACCTAACGCAGGCATAACATCGAATACAAGCTTGTGGATTGAAGCTTATGGCTTGCAGCTTAAGCCCAAAGAAGATCAAACAGCCACCTCCTTCCCCTCGCTATCAAAAACGTGGAATTCGAGGTATCGGCTGGAACCTTGTGGCACCACCTTCACCCATTTCTTCCAGCGCCACCACCACTTTTGTTGGATGCTGGGCAGGCCCTTGGTGAAGTAGGCCGCCACGAACGGATGCACGTGCAGGCTGATGCCGCTCATGTCCTTTTCGGAGAGCAGGTAGTTGAGGCCGTTCTCGATCTCGTCGATGATGAGGACCGGTGCGCTCACCTCGCCTGTTCCGCCGCAGGTGGGGCAACTCTCGCTGGTATCGATCTCGGTCTCGGGACGCACGCGTTGGCGCGTCATCTCGATAACGCCGAATTTGCTTGGAGGCAGCACATTGTGCTTGGCCTTATCGTCCTCCATGGCATCCTTCAACACCTTGTGAAGGGTGCGTCGGTTATCCGCTTCGTAAAGGTCGATGAAGTCCACACAGATGATGCCGCCCATGTCGCGCAAACGCAAGAGCCGTGCGATCTCCTTGGCGGCTTCCACGTTGGTTTCGAACGCGTTCTGTTCCTGGTCGTTCCGGCCGCCCTTGCGGCTGCCGCTGTTCACGTCGACCACGTGCATGGCCTCCGTCTTCTCGACGATGAGGTAGGCGCCGCTGGGCAGCATCACCTGCCTACCGAAGGCCTGCTTGATCTGCTTGTTGATCCCGAAGTTGTCGAAGATGTCGAGCTTGCCCTTGTAGAGCTTCACGATGTCGCTCTTTTCCGGTGCCGTGCGCGCGATGGTCTCCTTCACTTCCTCGTAAAGCAGCTCGTCGTCCACGATGATGCTGGTGAAGTCCTTGTTAAGTACATCACGGAGCACGGCGTTAGTGCGGTCGATCTCGCCGAGCACCTGCTTGGGCGGCATGGCGTTGCGCAGGTTGCGGAACATCTCGTCCCAGCGCTGCAGCAAGGTCTTCAGGTCGGCCTCGAGGTCCTCGGTGGCCTTGCCTTCCGCATTGGTGCGGATGATCACGCCGAAGTTCTTCGGACGTATGGCCTGCATCAGGGCCTTGAGGCGTCTGCGTTCCGTCTCGTCCGTGAGGCGGCTGCTGATGCTGACCTTATTGATGAATGGCACCAGCACCATGTACCGTCCCGCAAGGGTCACTTCGGCGGTGAGGCGCGGGCCTTTGGTGCTGATCGGCTCTTTGGCGATCTGCACCAGGATGCTCTGGCTGGCGCTGAGCACTTCTGCCAGCTTGCCTTCCTTGGTGATGTCCGGCTCGGGCTTCCAATCATCCAACAGGGATGTTACCACGGTGCCACTCACCGCGGCTTTAGCGAACTTATAGCTGTTGCGGTATTGCGGACCGAGGTCATAGTAGTGCAGGAAGGCATCCTTCTCGTGCCCCACGTCCACAAAGGCCGCGTTGAGTCCGGGCGCCACTTTGCGCACCTTGGCCAAATAAATATCGCCTACGGCGAAGCCCCGCTCGGTCCGTTCGCGATGCAGCTCCATAAGGAGCTTGTCGCGCAGGACGGCGATGGCTACTTCGCTCCCTTGGGAGCGGATGATCAAATCTACGCTCACGGGAAAAAGGAGATAAGGTGAAGCGCCCTGTGGGGCGCGGAATACCTGCACGCATGTGCCCTCGGTCCGCCATAATACGGACCGGGGCCATGCCGGGCTTCAACGCCTACTTCTTCTTCTTGTGGCGATTCTTACGCAAGCGCTTTTTACGCTTGTGCGTGGACATTTTATGTCTCTTTCTTTTCTTACCGCAGGGCATGTGTGCTCAGTGTTGGTGCTTGTTCTTGATATCGGCGATGAACCGGTCGGCCCCGTTGATCAGGGAAGTGTCGGTCACTAAAGTCTTGTAGGTCTCCAAGGTCGCAATGGCCTTGTCCGTGCTGTCCAGCGAGGCGTAGGCCTGGCCGAGGTATGCGTAGGCATCCGGATAGCCTTTGGCGTCCAGCTTGATGGTGTTCTTGAAGCGCTCCATGGCCTTGTCATACTGGCCAGTCTGCCAGCTGAAAAGGCCCAAGTGGTACTGCGCCTCCACGTTGTCCGGTTCCTCGTCTGCCAGTTCCTTCAACTTCACGATGGTCTGCATGGGCGGCTTGCCCGAAGCCAATTCGGCGAGGATGGCGGAAACCTTTGGGTTGCTGCTGGTCATCCCTTCGCGTGGGCCGCCGGCGGTGGGTGTAGAACCGCTGTTGGGGTCCTCGCTCACACGGGCGCTCGTGGCCTCGGCGGCGTTCTTGGCTGCTGCTTCCGAGGGGGTGCGCGGGGCCAAGGCGAGTAGCACCACCACCAGTGCGGCGGCAACGATCATCAGCCAATGGTTGCGCTTCAATCCCATCAGGCGTGCTGCTTGCTGCGATTCTTCACCTTGTCCACGAAGACGTCAGCAGGCTTGAAGAAAGGAATGTCGTGCGCAGGGATGATGATGGTGGTGTTGTTCTTCAGGATGCGCCCGGTCTTCTGTGCGCGGTGCTTCACCAGGAAGCTGCCGAAGCCGCGCAGATGCACGTCCTCGCCGCCTTCCAGGCTGTTCTTCACCTGGTCCATGAACGCCTCGATGGTATTGAGCACCACCTCGCGCTCAATGCCTGTCTTACCGCTTATGGATGCCACCAGTTCCGCCTTCGTCATTGCGATCCTTCCTTTTTTCGGGCTGCGAAGATAATGGTCTTTTCGATCCGTTCCGCATCTTTGTCACTGGATGTCAAGGCTATCGGATCTTACGCTCGCGCCAGTTGGCGCTTTTCATTGGAAAGGAACCACGGATGGACACGGATAAACACGGATGCGAACGGCAAGGTCGCCCGGCATTTCTCTGCTGCTTAGCCCGCCGGGCGCATCAAACCCGATAGGATGTCAAGTCGTTCGTGGTTTTCCAAGCTCCTACTGCCGTGGTACCGGGAAAACCACCGCCCCCTGCCGTGGAGGGAAACCGAGGACCCGTACCGCATCTGGCTCAGCGAGGTGATGCTGCAGCAGACCCGTGTGGACCAAGGCCTCGGCTACTACCTGCGCTTCACGGAGCGCTGGCCCACAGTGTCCAAGTTGGTCGCCGCCCATGAGAACGAGGTGCTGAAGGAATGGCAGGGCCTGGGCTATTACAGCCGCGCTCGAAACCTGCTGAAGGCCGCGCACCAAGTGATGGAGGAGTACGGCGGAAAATTCCCGGACAACCACGCGGACCTGCTGAAGTTGAAAGGCGTGGGCGACTACACCGCCGCCGCGATCGCCTCCATCTGTTTCCACCGGGCCGATGCCGTTGTGGACGGCAACGTCTACCGCGTGCTGGCCCGCGTCTTCGGCATCGACACGCCCATCGATAGCACCACCGGGCGCAAACAATTCAAGGAACTGGCCACGGAATTGCTCGACGCGAAGCACCCCGGCGACCACAACCAAGCAGTGATGGAACTGGGCGCCACGGTCTGCACGCCCAAAAGCCCGGATTGCATGCACTGCCCACTTCAGTCGAAGTGCGTCGCCTTTGCCACGGGCACCATTGCCTCCCTTCCGGTGAAGCAGGGCAAAACGAAGACCCGTGACCGCTTCTTCAACTACCTGCATATCTGCGCGGGGAACGGGATCTATATGCGGCAGCGCACCGGCAAGGATATTTGGACCGGGCTGTACGAGCTTCCGCTGGTTGAGAGCGAAAAGCCTTTGGTGAAACGTTCGCTGGAAATGGCTCTAGAAAAGAATTTCGGGCCGAAATGGTCCATTACGAACAGAAGTGAAGCCGCCCGACATGTCTTGAGCCACCAAGTGATCCATGCTGTTTTCTGGTCGTTGGTCCCACCTAAAAAATTCATTCCGCCGGAGGATTGGGAACGGGTGCCGATGAAGAAGTTGAACACACTGGCAGTACCGCGTTTGATCGAGCGGTGGATGAAGTTGTTGCAAAGCGACCAAATCATTTCACCGAAGCGCAGCCAGTAACGAACCTCGTTTATCATTTGCACTTATTGTAAACAGCATTACCTTCAACATTCCAAACCCATCAGATCATGAACCCGGATTATGCAATTGAAAACTTGAACGGCGGCTTCAGGATCTCAACTTGATCGAAAAAGTGCTCTAAGAAATGCCTTCGTTTGCCCTCAGCTGAGAGCTTCATGACCTTGTTCCGGCCGTTGCGCACCAGGTAG
>JBBSUV010000007.1:0-127251 GCA_038234075.1 Flavobacteriales bacterium
GAGGCTATCTCGAGCCACAGGGTGCGATCGCTCTGACCTTGGTGGGCGGGTAATGCTGACGAACTCAGTTACCGGATCGCTTCCCGGCTCGGAGGCCGGGACCGAAGACTCCTCGCGATGACGATAGGGGCGACGCCGGGAGAGTCGATGACGACATTCTCGCGCGTCATCGCGAGGCCCGCATTTGGGGCCGAAGCGCCCCGATGCATATCGGGGTCGGGCCACAGGGTGCGATCTCTCTGACCTCGGTGGGCGGGATCACTGACGCACTCTGGTAAGAGATCGCTTCGTCGAAGACTCCTCGCGATGACGGTAGGCTATCTCGAGCCACACGGTGCGATCTCTCTGACCTTGGTGGGCGGGAATGCTGACGAACTCAATTACGGGATCGCTTCCCGGCTCGGAGCCGGGACCGAAGACTCCTCGCGATGACGGGAAGAGGCGACGACGATAGATGGCGATGACGAAAGTGGGCGATGATGGGAAGAGGCGACGACGATAGATGGCGATGACGAAAGAGGGCGTTGATGGGAAGAGGGCGGTGTCGGATCCATATCCGACACCGCCCTCGCTCTACTTCTTCTCCAGCTCCTTCAGCTTCTTCTCCACCAAGAATTTCTGAAGTGCGTCCATACGGGCGTTGAGCTCTTGGATGTAAAGGCTTTGATCCTCCACGGTGACCCAGAGCTGGTTGCCGAGCTTGTCGACGCTGAAGCTGCCGTTCTTGTTCCACGCGTCGCGGCCGTCGACCGTGGGTAGGTGGCGTTCACGCTCCACGAAGTTGGGGAGGTCCTTCAGCGGGGTGCGCACGTATTGTCCGGCGCCTTTGGCATCCTCGGGCTTGGACTGTCCATCGTAGTAGAGGTCGAAGACGTAATCGCTCAGCAGGCTTGAGCCGGACCATACGCTTCTCTTGGCGCTGATGGTGCCGGGGCCGCGGAAACGGACCGGGGTGGTGCCAGCGGCCCATGCGGCGTCGCCGATCATCACGCCGTCCTCAGCCACCATGTAGTTGCCCACATTGTAGGCCGCTCCGCCGCCGGTGTACTCCACGAAGAAGGCCACGCGGGGCAGCAGGCTGCTTTGGCTGAACGAACCCACGGGGTTCCAGGATTCCGTACCTCCGTCGCAGAGTTCTGGGATGGTGCTACTGGTAAGGTCCCATCCGCCTGTCCAACCCCAACCTTCTTGATTCAGGCTCGGAGAACCCGAAGTGGGGACCCCGTTCCGCGGTGTGGTAGGAGGAGCGTACTGAGGTGGTACCACAGCGGTGGACCATTTGCAGGAACTGTGGTTACCGGCACCTCCCGGTCCACCGCAGGCATCGCAGTACACGGATACCATGCTCGGGTAGCCGGAATTATAACCGTTGATCGTGCCCTGTTGGATGCTGCCCCAATCCTGGTTGTCCGCAGAGGCATCCACGATAATGTTGCTGCCGGCCCAGAGGAAGGTCGGTCCGCCAGCTGCCGGGTCGTACTGGTGTACGTTCCATCCATTAAGCACCGTGTATCCGGTGTTGTGGTCGGGATATGCGGGAGGGGTTCCACCGGGATACGCCGGCTGTGCGAAAGCATAACCGTCGTTGTTGATCATGGTGGCGTCGAAGTTGTTGAGCGTGTTCGCTCCCGTGTTCCTTAGGGCGAAGCGCAGGAAGTGAAGGCGCATGGATCCGCCGCCGACCGAGGTGACCTGGAAGGCGATCGCACGGATCTCACTACCGGGGCACATGCCCGTGGCGGAAAGGTCGGCAAGCCGGAAGAGCCACTGCCGGTGGGAGTCCTCCCAAAGCCCCCAGTAGGGTGATTGAGGGCCACTGAGGCTGGAATACGGACCGGCGATGGGGCCGGGGATCGGCCATTTGCGCGGTGTGCCATCCGGGTTGGCCAAGGTAGTGGGCGGTAGGCAGGAAGCACCTGCGATGGGGCTTTCCTGGATCTTGCGCTCGCCGAAGTTGTTATCGATCTGCTTCCAGCCGTTGACGTTGGCACCCGCCGGGGCAGCCGGGGTGTTCACCACATAGCCCTCGAACTTGCCCGGAGTACCTCCAGCGGCGGGGGTGTAGCGGATGGTTCCCTCGCTGAGGGGGCCGGTAGCAGCGGCATTGCCGCCGGTGAGTTTGATGCCACCCACCACTTCCACCAGCTCATTCGGAGCTGCGATCGGACCCGAGTTGGGATAGAGTTGGAGTTCGCCGGTGGCGGCGATCCGCCCGCGCTCTTGGTTGTTCGTTCTAAAGACCAAGGGCATGTTGTTGGTCGTTCCCAGGAAGTTTGCGATGCTGGTGCCGGCATTGCCGCCGAGCCTCCAGATATCGCCACCCCAGCCGATGTGCCTCCAGCCGGTCACGGGGGTGGAAGCATCCCAATACCAGTAGCCTCGTGGTGAAAGAGCGAACGAGTCGGTCTGGTAAACGAGCAGTCCGTCCACCGCGCTACTCGTGAGGTTGGCGCGTTGTACACTGCTGATGCGCGGTAACAGGATGCCTTGCGTGGTGCTGCTGATGTCCAGGATGGCGTGGGAGCCGCCCGGGTTCGGCGCGGCACCGGTGGAGTTGATGGCCACCTGTGCGTTCAGGCCCGTGGCCGCGGCCAATGCGAGCAGCGCAACGAGCAACCAAGGGAGGGAGCGCCAAGGAGCGATGGGCGCGGAAAGGACGCTCGTGGCGGCAGGGCGCAATCGGAAAAAATGGGGGAGCTGTGCGTGTGCCATGGCCTAGCGGGATGTAGAGGTAAGGGTAACGCGCTTGCGCAGGGAGGCGATCAAGCTGGATTTTTCCGCGTCCGTCAGGTCCGTCATGGCACCCAGGTCCTGTTGGGCCAATTGGAACTCCCTTGTGGTGATGGGTCGCTCATTGGTGAGCATCTCTATCACGTTGAGTTTGTCGTGCAGGTCGGCGACATAAAGCGCATGGGTCTCGGTGGTGGCCCACAGCTGGTTGGTGAGGTCGCCGAGGGAGAAGCCGCCCTTCTCGTTCCAGGCCTCGCGGCCTTTCATGGTGGGGAGGTGGCGGTTCTCGCGGGTGAAGGACTCCATCTCATCGATGCTCAGCAGGCGCTGCCCGCCGAAATGCGCGGCGTCGGAAGGAGCCACACGACCGTCGAAGGCCCTATCGAATACGTGGTCGTTCAGGCGCGAGCCGTTGTCGAACACGCCTTTCTGGGCGGATATGGTGCCCCGGCCTTGATAGGCGAAGAAGGCGTTGCCCACAGGGAAGTTGGTGCGCCAGCGACCAAAGGGGATGCCATTGGCGGTGACGGAAGTATCCTCCAATACCAAGGCGTTGTGATACAGGATATAATTGGCGTTGTTCGTACCACTGGTGGGCGCAGCGCTCGCAGTGGTGACCGTCCCGTTGAACCGTATGATGGGCCGCCAAACGGAGGAACCGCTGACCCAGCCGCTGGTGACACTGGTGTTGGGCAACTGGGTGGCCACGCACAGGTTACCATTGGTGCAGCTAAAAGGGGGTGTGGTAAATGCCACCAACGGACTGGGAGGCCCTGTGCAGCTGGCCCCATAGGTGGCGTTGAATGTGGTGTTTGTTACGCCCACGGGATTGTTCTGGACGTTGGTGCTACCCACTTGGTACCGGATAGCCACCTCAACGATGATGTTGCTCACCCCATCCCAAACGAAAGCAGGGGCGAGGTTTATAGTGGTCCAGTTCGATGTCCCCACGGCGACCGGAGGCCAGACGGTAGGCATGGCTCCGCAGCTGATGGTGCCATCATAGTCCGGCGTGTTGTCGAAACCGGTCAGTTCAGTGAGCCCGAGGGGGGCCTGCCGTACTGTGAGCGAAGCATTGACGGGGTTGAGGAATGACCGCTGTACGTTCGATTTCACCCAGAACGATATGGAGGTGATGGGTTGCCCGGCGCAGAGGCCGTTCGTTGCATTCGGGTTCCCGTTCAACTGGGCCAGTTCCATGTTGAGCTCCTCGGCCCGGAACAGGTATTGGCGACGCATGTACGGCCGCCCTCCATCGTAACAGATGAAGGGAGTAACGATATCGTTCAGACCAGGATTGGGCGCGCCGGTGACCACCGTATTGCTTAGGGTATACGGTGTGAGCACAGCGCTGGGGATGATGGATGTTCCCGCACCGCATTGCGATTCCCGGAAGTGGGTCCAGCTCTGGTTGTTCACCTCGGTGTAGGGGTTCTCGAACAGGCGCCAGCCGTTCGTACGCGGCTGCTTCAGCACAGGGGTGTTCGTGCCCTGGAACATGGTGGTGTCCCCCACATTGCCCCAGTGCCCGGCATACTGCAGGGGGTAGGAGTTGGTGCTGCCCAGCACGGCGAGGTTCACGGTGGTGTTGTTGGGCGAGGTGGCCAGTTTCTCGTTCAGGCCGTACCTGTACAGTCCTGTGCCGACCCAAGTGCCGCGGGTCTGGTAGCGGAACACGCCGGGTTGGTTGGTGTTGCTGGTCTCCACTCCGCCGCCGGGCACATAGTACTGGCGGATGGCGCCGTTGATGTCCAAGCGCTCCTTGAAAGCGGGGTCTGCGGCTGCCCATCCTACGCCCACGTAGCCCGTGGTGGCGTCGATGCGCATACGGTCCGCGTTGTTGGTCTTGAAGTACATCGGCCTGTTGTCCTTTGTACCGATGAAGTCCACGTTGGGGTTGGCGGCATTGGTGAGGTAGTTGCCGTAGATGTCCCAGCCGGCAGGGCCGGTGGACAGCGGCATCCACTGGCCGTAGTCCACGGCCCACAGTCCGCGCACGTTGGCAGCGCCGGTGCGGAACACGGTGAGCCCTTGGGGCAGTGTGGCCGGGTTGCTCGGCAAGGCGTTCATCCGGGGGATGAAGAGCCCTTGGGTGAGGGAGCTGACGTCGAGGATGGCGACCGGGTTCGCGGAAGCCCCTGTAGTGTTCACGGCCACGTTACCCGTCTGGGCTTGGGTGGCGCCAGCGAAGCCCACGGCGCACAGGGCCATGGCTGCCAACTGAAGGCGGCGGGGGAGGCGGAGTGTGGCGTTCATGGCTTTGTGGTGCTGCGCTGGGCCTTTTCGTTCAATGCGTCGATGAGGTGGAGCTTCTGGGCCTCGGTGAGGCGCTTGCTGCCTTGCACCTCAGCGATGAGGCGCTGGGCCTCTTGAGGTGACAGGTCGGTGCCGAACGCCATTTCCTCCAAGGAAGTGAGGTCCTTCTCCAATTGGGTGATGTAGAGGGCTTGATCCTCCACGCTCTCCCAAAGGCCGGTGGTGATGGTGCCGAGGCTGGCCCCGCCTTTTGCCTCCCATGTGGTGCGGGAGGGCATGTTGGGCAGGTGGCGGTCGCGTTCCAAGCGTTGGCGTAATTGGTCCAGCCCCACGTAGGCATAGCCTTGGTGTGCAGGGGCGTCCTCGGGTCGAACGGTACCATCGAAATAGCTGTCGAACACGTGGTCGCTCAGCAGGGTGCTGCCATCATAAATACCTTTTTGAGCGCTGACGGTGCCAGCCCCGTGGAAGTTGGCTGCGGCCCAACCCGGAGAGCCGATGATCAAGCCGCCATCGTATTGGATGTAATTCGCCTGACGAACGACGGTGGCGGGGGACACCACGGTGCCGGTAAAGCGTGTCACCGGGCGTTTGGTGTGGGCGTTGGCACCTGGGCTGACGATAGCACCGGAAGGAGCAGGAGCGCCTAAGTAGTTGTCATCCATGGTCATGCGTGTGCCAGCGCTTTGGGCTCCACCGGCCGGTCTGTACATCACCCATTTGGTGCAATTGTAGCCGGGGTCCTCCAGTTCCACCCTGGGGCCTACACCCGGCCCGATGTTGCGGGTCCACACGATGTCGATGATCAGGTTCTGGTTGGCCGACAGGACGTAAGGAGTGGCCAGGGTGAAGTTGACCCATCCCGGACTGGTGGTGAGGGTGGAGAAGCTCCCCAAGACGGCGGATGTCCGGATCGGATCTTCCATGAAGGGAGCGCCAGGGATGGTCCCGAACGCACCGGAAGTGAGGTTGGCGAGGGCAGCGGTGACGGGTGTGCCGAGGCGGATCTCCCCGGTGATCTGTACGGCCGGAATGGCCGGATTCGGGAAGCTGGCCGGGAGGCCCAAGTACTCCTGGTCCAAGCAATAGAAGGCAAAGCCATTGATGGTGGCGGGGAAGCAGAGCCCTGCCTCCACCAGTTCACTGGAGCGGTAGAGGTACTGCACCCGGTAATTGCCTTGCACGGTACTGGTAAAGTTGGTGGCGAAGGGGCTGTAGATGTTCCCCGGATTGGTAGGGGCGGGACTAACAGTCACCGGTGCCGGGCTGAGGAACCCGCGGTAGGCATCACCGATGGCACCGATGCAGTCCACAGTGTCCTTGTTGTAGTTCTGGGGTGGCGTGATCAGGTTCTCGGCATTCTCCAAGCGGTTCCAGCGGATGGTGCCGAGCGTGTCCGCATCGGTACCCCAGTGCCAGTTGAGGTTGGAGGCGCTGGAGGCGAGGCCGTCCTTGGTGCCATAGCGGATGGAGCCTTCCGTGGGGGTGGTGACGTGTGAGGCGAGCACGGCGTTCTTCTCCAAGCGGATGGCCCCCTGAACCTCCAAGCGCTCCACCGCAGGGGCGGGAGTGCCCAAGCCCACAAAGCCGGACTTGTAGTCGAAGAGCTCATAGCCCATCTGCATAGCGGGATTGGCCGGTGCGAGCACAGTGCGGAACACGAGGTTCCTGTTCAGGGAAAGGTTGGCCGTGCCGAGATGCTCGGGGTAAGGTGCTACCACGCTTCCCACAGCATTACCTGTGGTGTACCAACCCGTGCGGGCCACTGCTAACTGCACCCAGCCTACCGGGGCTGCTGTGGAGTAATACCAGAAACCGCGTTTACCGGTGGGTACGTTCACGGTGCCGGTGTCGGTCTGGTAGACGAGGAGGCCGTTGTCGCTGACATTCACGGGGATCGCCAACCGCTGTGCCTCGGTCATGCGGGGGATCAACATGCCGCGCTTGGGTTGTGTGACCGATCCGGTCAGGCCGGTGACGTCCAAGTCCAAGATGGCATTGGCATCCGGTGTAGGCGGCACGCCAGGCGAGGTGTTGATACCGACGTTCTGTGCGCTGACCACGGTGCATGCCGCGATGGCTACAAGGGACAGGAAATGCCGGATATGTAGAGGTTTCCGCATGGAGCGCTGCGTTGGGGGGGTAATGGGTGGTACGAAGGTAATCATTGTATGCCCATGACTGGAAATGCGTTAAAGACGTGGCTATGCTCGCTTGATGTGCCTTCCACGTGTGGAAGACGAACGGACGGGCTGAGGTTGCCTCAGAAGTTTTCAACAGGTAATTTTTTTCTCGCTTTCCGGTCGGGCAGTGATGGCATTCAGGAAGGTTGAAGGCCGTCATCCGGGTTTCCTCTTTTGCGCTGCAAACGCGGACCGATACGTATCGGACCGCGTACGCCCTACCTGCGGCAGGTAAACAATGCCTTCGGCATGAAGGTGCGCGCTTCAAGCGCGGGCGGGCTATCCACCGGGTACAGCATTGGACGGGCCGGATACCTTAGCGTACCGCCCACTCTACAGAAAGCCGTGGTGGCCACCCGTGCCGGGTTCCCTCTTTTGCGCTACAAGCGCGGGCGGGCCCGTTCCCGTGCCGGTGGGCTATCGCTTCAGGAAGCCTCCGCCGGGCAGGATGCTTCCGTCGGGCAGTGCGATGCTGAGGTTATACCAGCCGTTGGCGAGCCTTTCTGTGGGTACCATGGCGGCCTGTTCGCCCCGCAGCACGATCACGTTGCTTTGGGAGACCATCCGACCAACGGCATCCTGCACATAGATCAATGCGGAGCCTTCCAAGGGGGAGGCGAAGGCCACGTTGAGCACGTCCGTTGCCGGGTTGGGGAAGATCACCGGACGGCTTCCTGAGCCACCTATGAAGGCCACTACGGTCTGGGTGCGATCGAATTGCCCGTTGTAGTCCACCTGCTTCAGCCGGTAGTAATTGGCGCCTTGGTAGGGTCCGGTATCGGTGAAGAGGTAGTCGTTCCCGTATTGCGCATTCCCTGCGGCCGCCACGGCACCGATAGGGGTGAAGGTCTCATTGTCAGGGCTTCTTTCCACGTCGAAATAGGCGGTGTTGTTCTCTGTGGCGGTGGCCCAGGTGACATCGATCACCGGTCTTCGTGCAGTGGCCTCAAGGGAAATGAGCTCCACGGGGAGGGTGGAGCAATCCAGGGAGCCTCCGCCGGTGAAGGACCAGGTGAGGTTGAAGGATTGGCCGGTGATATCGAAGTTATCGATGTACATGATGTAGACCTGGCCTACGATCAACGGCAGCGGTGCTACGAATCCATCGCCGAACTGATTCTCGCTAAGGTCCACGGAAGAGGGCCGCATGCCGGTGGTGAACGAGGACGGGGCGGGGTAGCCGGGCACGTTCGGCGGATACGCCCAGGAGCAGCGCGTAGGTGGTCCTACGGGCGGGCAGGACACGGTGCTCATGGGCCCCCAGATGGCGAAGTCATAATCCACATTACCGCCGGTCGGGGCAATGGTGAGGGATGCGGCTCCGGCCGAGGTGGGTGAAAAGAAATACCAGCTGCCCTGCCGCTCATTTCCCATCAAGCAACCCCGATTTGTGACGTTCAGATCGTTGGAGCACCCTATATAGTCCACTTGATTGATGATGGGTGCACTACCACAGATGGTGTTGCCACCGGCGCAATCCTCCTGTGGGGTGGGAAAGCTGGTATAGCCTTTAATGCAGATGCCAAAGCTGCCGGTGGACCCTGAGTTGCCCCAAACGCGGATGAAATAGAGGGCACCGGGCACCAACGGGTTGCACCTTCGATCGATCTTCGACATGTAGCCCACCCCGTTGTTGTCATCACAATCCACATTGGACCGGGAGGCGCAGGTTCCGCTCTGCAAGGCCATGCGTGAATCTGTCAGGCTGCCGGGCGCGGTCTCAATGATGACCACCCCGTTCGGCGGTGCCGTGAACTTGAACCAGACATCCTTGAAATTGGCTGCGTTGAACGGGCCGCCACATGACGGGTTTGTTGCAGGGGTGGAATTCGTGGCACCCGTGTTGGAAAAGGACTGCATGGTGCAAACGTTGTTCACGGCCAGCATGATGGCCCCAGCGCACTCATTGTTGGTGACGGCAGCAGGTACCGTGGCACAGGTGATGGTGAGTGTAGCACAGAGGTTGTTGCTGGCGCAGTTGAACACGTCCACCAGCACGCGCAACTGTCCGGTGAAGGTGGCCGTCCAACTGAGATAGGATTGAACGCTGAACCCACCGCACTCTCCAGCGTCATCATTGAAACCGAGGCTTGCACCGCCGGTGTTGTTGTAGAGGGTGATCTGGGTGTCCCACGCCGCGCCACACGTGGAGAAGGTGTAGATATTCCCGAGTGTGACGTTCACCAGCGCGTGCTGTCCGCCGGTGATGCAGGGCACCGCAGTGGAACCCGGGCAAGGCGGAGTGATGGCGGTGCCCAACAGGGTATTGTTGTTAGCGCATTGGCCGAAGGCATGGTTCCCGGGCATTAGCAGTAGGGCCAAGGCCAAGGCGGTGCCGAAGGCCCGGAGCGTGAGTGATCCCCGGTTCCTCATTGGCGGTCATGCGTTTCGTCCTGTGCATGGAGCAAGCGTTCGTATTCCTCCGGGTGGGCGATGACCCATGCGTCTTTCCGAGCGGCGATCTCTTGCGGGCTGAGCGCTGTGCCGGGATCCAGGTCCATGAGCCATGGGAGGCCATTTGCCTCCAGGACGGTCGCGTCCATGGTTCTTCCGTCCCTGAGGAATGCTCCTAATTGGACCCCGTACGGTTCCAAATGGGCACGCAGTTCAACGGATGAAAGCTCCTGCTCGCTGATGATCCGGAGCACATCGGCCTCGCGTTCCAACGTGATCTCAGCCTCGGGAAGCCAATCCAGTAGATCGGCCAGCATGGGCTTGAAGGGATTGAACCCTTCGGTGCGTATCAATTGCGCGGTGTAGGCATGCATGACCGGGCCGTGAGGTTGGGCCTGAGCAGTACCGGAAAGCAGTAGCAGCAGCGCCAGCGCAGTGGAAAGCCCGATGGGATGCTTCCATCCCCTGACCTTTCGCTGACCAAGATCCAAGATCCGGATATTTCCCGTTGACATGCTTGTTGTGTTTTCCTAGTCGTTAGCAGCATGCATTCCGAGGAGCCTTCGGGATGTGATTATTTCGACGAAGTTGGCATATTTATCAATAAAAGTCAAACATCAAACGATGAAAATACTAACAGGTTTCTGTTGGGATGGTGCGAGGCAAGCTCGATCATGTTCAGAACCAAAGAAATGGGCACATCAACGAGTTGCCGCTGAAGTTCGCGGATCAGGCCGGGACCCGGCCGGGCGGCACTTATTTCTTCAGAAATACTTCGCTTTGCCGGCAGGTTCCATCCGGCGTATAGATGCTCAGGTTGTACCAGCCACGCGCCAAGCGGTCAATGGGGACTTGGATGGCCCGCTGTTCGGACATTACGTCCATGTTGACCACGGCTACCGTTCGTCCCAAGGCGTCCAGGATCACAAGTCCCACCGGCTTGTCCATGGACCTTGTGAAGGCCACGTTCAGCACATCGGAAGTCGGGTTGGGGTAGATGCTGGGGCTATCGTTCCCGTCCGGAAGTGTGGCCACCACAGTGCGTCCCACACTTAGGCACTCGCGACCATGCCTCCGGCAGGCAGGTCACGCGAACGCTTGCCTATGTGGACTACCGCCCCTGGTTTTTCAGGAATTGCCCCGCGGGGAGCATGCTCCCGTCCGGCAGGTCTATGCGCAGGCTATACCAGCCCGGCGCCAGATGGTCGATGGGTATCTGTGCGCTGCGTTGGCCCGGCAGGGTTATGGTCCCTGTGGAGGTCACTGTCCGTCCCAAGGCATCCAATACCACCAGTTCCACCGACTTGTCCATGGGCTTGGAGAAGACCACGTTCAGCACATCTGAAGCCGGGTTGGGGTAAATGGAAGGCCTGCCGTCACCATCGGAAAGCGTGGCCACCACGGTCTGTGTCCGCATTGTGGTACCGTCGATGTCCACCTGCTCCAAGCGGTAATAATTCACACCGCGGAAGGGGTTTTGGTCCACGAATAGGTAATCGTTCCGGAACTGGGCGTTACCGGCGGCGGACACCGTGCCGATGGGTGAGAAGGTTTCGTTGTCCGGGCTGCGTTCCACGGTGAAATATTGGCTGTTCTGCTCGGTGGCTGTGGCCCAGGTAACGTCGATCACGGGGTCATTGGCATTTGCATCCAAGGAGATGAGTTCCACAGGAAGGGTGGTGCAGTCCAGCGAGCTGCCGTTAGTAAGCTGCCAGCTGAGGGTGAAGGCCTGACCGGTGGAAGAGAAGTTGTCGACATAGAGGACGTAGACCTGTCCGGCGATCGCGGCGATGTCCTTCACCCAGCCCGTTCCACCCGCACCTTCCGTGGTCTGGGTGGCCGTGGCGTTCAGTCCGGTGGTATAGGGTCCCGGGGCATCATAACTGCAGCGCAGGGGCGGTCCTGTGGGGCATTGAGCGTTTGCGTAAGGTCCCCATACGGCAAAATCATAATCGTCCGTTCCATTGGCCGGCGCGATGGAAAAAGCGATCGTGCCACTGGTCTGCGGTGAGAAGTAGTACCATGTGCCTTGGCGCTCCCCCGAGGAGAGGCAACCTTGGTTACTGGTGTTGAGGTCCATCACGTCGCCGGTGCTGGCGCTGTTGTTCGTAATGGATTGGGAGCTACAGACAGTGATGCCTCCGGCGCAATCCTGCGGTAGGGCTGGGGGTGGTCCGCAGGTGACGGTCTGAATGAACGTGGTGCCGGCGACCGGAGGTGTAGTGGAAGTGAAGTAGGGGTTCGCCCCCAACTTGGAGATCGAATAGGAGTTCTGGTTCTGGTTGGGCCCGGTAGCGACATAGTCGATCTCGATGAGGTCGCCGATGTACACCCCGATCAGAACGACGTTGTCATATGCTGTGACGGTGTAATTGGTCCATGCACCGCCATTGATGCGTACGCGCGCCACGGAAGTGCCCCAACCATTTCCGCCACTGTCACGCATGCGAAGGACATAGACGCAATCGCCCGCAGGTGGAGTGTTGCAGATGACCTGCGCAGCCCATCCGGCCCTGACGATCGAGCCGTCCGAGATGAACTGTGCGGTGAGGCAACCGGAGGGGTTGCTTGCCATCAGCAGGGGAGGAAGGGTAGTTCCACTGAATGTGCCCAACAGAGGTGCTGCAGTGCTGGTGCCGTCATAGATGCTGAGGCCGTCAACGAATTCCGTATTGAACATGGAGAAGGCCAAGCTCACCATGTCACCAGGATTGATCGGGCAAATGGTAACGGTATAATTGGTGTTGTTGGCGTAGTTGGCTGAAGCTCCACCGGGATCGTAGAACATGCCACCGCATACTGGCGGGGTGGGAGGGGTAAAGGTGGTGGCGCAGATGGAGAAGGAGCCAGGGCTGTCATTCCCGTATTCCCAGAATCGGACGTAGACAGTGCTTCCGGGTGTAAGGCCACTGGCCACGATCTCCGGCATCAATCCGTTGGCGTCGTCGTTGCAAGCGATCTGGGTGAAGGTGCCGTTGCAGGCGGTGGCGGTGTAGAGGGCCATGCCGCCATCGGTGATCACGCCTTCGGCAGTGGAGATAGTGACCGCCCCGGTCGCGGGCACGGTTACCCTGTACCAGACGTCACCTCCATTGTAGTAGCTGCAAGTTGGAGCAGGCACACCGGTGGTGGCCGTTGTTGCGAACGTGGTGCCGCTGGTGTAGGTGCATGAGGCGTTCACGGGCAGGTTGATGGCCCCACAGGGATCATCGTTCGTTGCGGGCGGAGGAGGAGGGCCAAAGCTGAAAGTGCCCGGGCAGGGACTGTTGGGCGAAGGCCACGTGTCGAACCAGATGTAGTAGGTGACACCTGCGGTCAGGGTCACGGCGAAGCTGACCGTACTGCCGGTCGTCCCATCGCCGTATAGGCAATTGTTGGCGGTAGGGCAGCCGATATAGACCATCGCTGCATTCCAGGTCTGGCCTTCCAGGGTCAGTTGATAGGAAGCCGTGGTGGTGGGGGTGAACTTGTAGAGTGCCTCCGTCCCATTCTTGTAGTATTCAAGATCTCCTGTGCCGCAGATGGTGCCGGGCACCGTTGTGGAGTTGAGGTCATTGCCTGTCCCACAGGTTATGGCCTGGTTCACGATCGGCAACGATGCCGGGTTGATCGTGATCGCATTGGCACAGGTGGTGGCCAAGGCCGGGGAGGCCTGGCAGAATACGCCGACCAATAGCCCCATTGCCAACTGAAGGGCAAGAGGCTTTTGGAACAAAAAGGTGGCCGGGTAGATCTTTACCATACAGGGCTTATCAAGTGACCTGGAATTGCAATGGAGCAATAATTAAAGTGGACCGCTTTTCCTACTCGAGGTCACCTGTTTCCTAAAGTAGACGGGCGTTCCCATCAAAGGTTGCTGAAAGCCAGCAATAAAACAAGCGTGCCCGGATCATTTTGGATCCGAGAGGTCAGATCGCCTGGGGAAGGGCAATGACCTACATGCAGGCAGTCGCGACGCGTGAGCGCTTGCATCCGTGCCTACTGCGCGATGGCAAAGTCGCAGGTGTGCGCGAGTCGCGCGCGTTTGCGGCAGCTCCGATAGATCAATTCCTCGCAGCCTCCTGCCGTTCCTTCATGGAAACGGTGCGGGGGTATTTCTGCAGCGCTACGCGCAGGCATTCCACCGCCAGCTCCAGCTTTTCCTTCTCCAGCACGTAGGCCAAACGCACCTGTCGCTTGCCGAGCTCGGGCTCCGCATAGAAGCCGGACGCGGGTGCCATCATCACGGTATGGCCTTCATGTTCGAACTCTTCCAGCAGCCATTGGCAGAAGACGTCCGCGTCATCGACGGGGAGGTCGGCCACGCAATAAAAAGCGCCGCTGGGCATGGGGCATACCACCTCGGGGATGGTGTTGAGGCCTTCCACGAGGATGTTGCGCCGCTCGCGGTATTCGGCATTCACCTCGGTGAAGTAGCTCTTGGGTGTCTTCAGCGCGGCCTCGGAAGCCACTTGGCCCAGCGTGGGCGGGCTCAGGCGTGCCTGTGCGAACTTCATGGCGGTCTCCATCAGCTCGGTATTGCGGCTGATAAAGGCCCCGATGCGGGCGCCGCACATGCTGTAGCGCTTGCTCACGCTGTCTATAAGCACCACGTTGTTGCCGATGCCCTCCAGGTTCATCGCGCTGATGTGCTCGGTGCCGTCGTAGCAGAATTCGCGGTACACCTCATCGGCGAAGAGGAAGAGGTCGTGCTTGAGGACCACCTTGCGGAGGCGTTCCAGTTCGTCCGCGGTGTACACCCGGCCCGTTGGGTTGCCGGGGTTGCAGATGAGGATGCCCTTGGTGCGCGGGGTGATATGAGTTTCGAAGAGATCTTCCGGCGGTAGCTCGAATCCGTTCTCGATGGAGCTACGCAAGGGCACTACGGTGATGCCCGCAGCGATGGCGAAGGCATTGTAGTTGGCATAGAAAGGCTCTGGGATGATCAGCTCGTCCCCGGGGTCGAAGCAGCTCATCATGGCGAAGAGCAGCGCCTCGGAACCACCGGTGGTCACGATGATCTGGTCCTTGGTGACGGCGATATCGTGCTGGGCGTAATACTCCACCAGTCCCTTGCGATAGCTCTCGAAACCTGCGCTGTGGCTGTATTCCAGCACGGGCATGTTGAGGTTGTGAATGGCTTCCATGGCCACCTCGGGGCTGTGGATATCCGGCTGCCCGATGTTGAGGTGGAGCACCTCCACGCCGCGTTTCTTGGCGGCTTCGGCGAAGGGGACCAGCTTGCGTATGGGGGAGGACGGCATGATGCGCCCTTTGTGCGAGATACGTGGCATGATGAGTTGGAAATGGGCCGCAAAGGTCGGGGAAATTGCGGGAGAAGTGGCTTGTTATTTCTACCGCGAAGGACGCTAAGGGCACAAAGGAATGCGGGTTTGCTGGAGGTGGTCGTGAGGTGCTTTACCGCAATGGCATCGCTTCGGGAGCCGAGGGCGCGGAGGTCCGATACAGACTGGATGGTGTTTGCGCCTTCCAAACGCAGGGTCCGCTACGTGTCGGAGATGCGTGTTGGCGTGACACTGCGGGAACGGTAGAAATGCAAATGGGCGGACCGCAACGACGCACCGGGGGCGCAACGTGATGCGATGTTCTAGGTTGTAAAGGCGTGGAGAAATGGAAGAGATCGGACCGCAACACCCAGTGGGCGCGCAACGACGTGCCGCCGACAGGGCTTCGGCGCGGTAACGCCTGACAACTAACAACGAACAACCGACAACTATCCATAAATGACAAGGGCCGCTCCGGATCGGAGCAGCCCTTGTAGCGTTGGTGCAGGGTCCTAGTCGTTGGACTTGGCCTTCTTCTCTTTCTTGACCGCGTCGTGCTTGGCTTTCTTTTCGGCGCGGAGGCTGATCATTTTGGTGAACTGCTCCGGGGTGAGAACCTCTTTGAAAGCATTGTCGCGGTTGGCCTTCACGACGTCGCCGCGCTTCTCGCGTGCCGTTTCATCGGTGAGGCTGTTGACGTTCTTGATGGCTGTGGAATAGGTCAGGTTGATGGCGGCCACCTTTTCCTTTTGTGCGGCATCCAGACCGAGGTCCTTCACCATTTGCTCCGTGCGTTGCTGGGCCTTGTCAGCGGGTGACTTTTGGTCGGTGTCAGCTTTTTGGGCGAAGGCACCAAGGCCGATGGTGAGGGCTAGGGATAGCAGGATGGCTTTCATGTTCTTTTGTTGGGTATGACGACGGCGAAAGGTATATCGCGGCCGCTTATGGGAGGAGACGCAAGAAACGGGCCGGAGGTTTGCCGGGGCGTTTTGGATCAAGCTGCAAGCCCCAAGCTCCAAGCTTGCGGCTCAACACACTTCTCCACGATCCGGCCACCTTTTCCACATTCCGGGTCCGGCGTTGGAGGCTTGGGATACCTTCGCGGCCCGGAAACCTTCCGGACATGCCAAAAGACAATTCGATCAAGTCGGTCCTGCTCATCGGCAGTGGACCCATCGTTATCGGTCAAGCCTGTGAGTTTGATTACTCCGGCAGCCAAGCCGCACGCTCCCTACGCAACGAAGGCATCGAGGTCACGTTGATCAACAGCAACCCCGCCACCATCATGACCGATCCGGTCACGGCGGACAATGTGTACCTGTTGCCGCTGACGCCCGCGAGCATTGAGCACATTTTGAAGCAGCACAAGATCGACGCCGTGCTGCCCACCATGGGCGGCCAGACCGCGCTGAACTTGGCCATCGAGTGCGATAAGCTCGGCATCTGGAAGGAGTACAACGTGCGCATGATCGGCGTGGACATCGATGCCATCGACGTCACCGAGGACCGCGAACGCTTCCGCGTGCTGATGGAAAAGATCGGCGTGCCCATGGCGCCGAGCAAGACCGTGGCGAGCTTCCTCGAAGGGAAGAAGGTCGCGCAGGAGTTCGGCTTCCCGCTCGTGATCCGCGCCAGCTACACGCTCGGCGGCGCCGGTGCGGCCTTCGTGAAAGACCCCGCCGAGTTCGATAAGCTGCTGAAGAACGGCCTACAGATCAGCCCGATCCACGAGGTGATGATCGACAAGGCGCTGCTCGGCTGGAAGGAATACGAGTTGGAGCTGCTGCGCGACAAGGACGACAACGTCTGCATCATCTGCAGCATCGAGAACTTCGATCCGATGGGCATCCACACCGGTGATAGCATCACCGTGGCGCCCGCGATGACGTTGAGCGATCGCACGTATCAAAAGATGCGCACCACGGCCATCAAGATGATGCGCTCCATCGGTGACTTCGCCGGCGGCTGCAACGTGCAGTTCGCTGTGAGCCCGGATGAGAAGGAGGAGATCTACGCCATCGAGATCAATCCGCGCGTGAGCCGCAGCAGCGCGCTCGCCAGCAAGGCCACGGGTTATCCCATCGCGAAGATCGCCAGCAAGCTCGCCATCGGTTACCGCTTGGATGAATTGGAGAACCCGATCACCGGCACCAGCGCCTTCTTCGAGCCCACGCTCGATTACGTGATCGTGAAAGTGCCGCGCTGGAACTTCGACAAGTTCGAGGGCAGCGACCGTCGCCTCGGCGTGCAGATGAAGAGCGTCGGCGAGACGATGGGCATCGGCCGCAGCTTTCAAGAGGCCTTGCAGAAAGCCTGTCAGAGCCTGGAGATCAAACGCAACGGCCTTGGCGCCGACGGCAAGGAGACCACCGACACCGCCGTGCTGCTGGAGAGCCTGAGCAATCCCAGCTGGAACCGCCTCTTCCATGTGTACGATGCGATCAAGGCGGGCATTCCGTTCAAGACGATCCACGACCGCACGCGCATCGACATCTGGTTCCTGAAGCAGATCGAGGACATGATCCTCACCGAGAAGGAAGTGGAGAAATACACGCTGGAAACCATTCCGCGCGACCTGCTCTTCGAAGCGAAGCAGAAGGGCTACGCGGACCGGCAAGTGGCGCACCTGCTCAATTGCCTGGAGAGCCAGGTGTACAAGAAGCGGAACGAGCTCGGCATCAAGCGCGTGTACAAACTCGTTGATACCTGCGCCGGTGAATTCCCGGCGAAGACGCCGTACTACTACAGCACCTTCGAGGAGGAGAACGAAAGCGTGCGCAGCGACAAGAAGAAGATCGTGGTTTTAGGCAGCGGCCCGAACCGCATCGGGCAAGGCATCGAGTTCGACTACTGCTGCGTACACGGCGTGCTGGCAGCGAAGGAGATGGGCTACGAGACCATCATGATCAACTGCAACCCAGAGACCGTGAGCACGGACTTCGACACCGCCGACAAGCTCTACTTCGAGCCGGTTTTCTGGGAGCACATCTACGACATCATCCTCCACGAAAAGCCCGAGGGCGTCATCGTTCAGCTCGGCGGACAGACCGCGCTGAAGCTCGCGGAAAAGCTGGAGAAATACGGCATCAAGATCATCGGTACCAGCTTCGCCGCGTTGGACATGGCTGAGGACCGCGAGCGCTTCAGTAGCCTGCTTCGTGACCTCGATATTCCGTACCCCGCATTCGGCGCGGTGAGAAATGCTGAAGAAGCCATTACGCTCAGCCGCACCTTGGGCTTCCCTCTGCTGGTGCGGCCCAGCTACGTGTTGGGTGGCCAGAAGATGAAGATCGTGATCAACGAGGAGGAACTCGTGGACCAAGTGCTGGACATCCTCCGGCTGATGCCCGACAACAAGATCCTCATCGATCACTTTCTGGACAACGCCATCGAGGCGGAAAGTGATTCCATCTGCGACGGCGAGATGGTGCGCATCATCGGCATGATGGAGCACATCGAACCCGCCGGCATCCACAGCGGCGACAGCAACGCCGTGCTCCCGCCCTTCGACCTGCCCGACAAGGTGATCCAGCAGATGCGCGAGCACACGCATAAGATCGCCCTCGCGCTGAAGACCGTTGGCCTGGTGAACATCCAGTTCGCCATCAAGGACGAAGTGGTCTACGTGATCGAGGCCAACCCACGCGCCAGCCGCACCGTGCCCTTCATTGCCAAAGCCTACGGCGAGCCCTACGTGAACTGGGCCACCAAGGTGATGCTCGGCGCCAAGCTGAAGGACTTCCAGTTCAAGCCACAGCTCGATGGCTACGCGATCAAAGTGCCCGTCTTCAGCTTCGATAAATTCCCGAACGTGGACAAGAGCCTCGGGCCTGAGATGAAGAGCACCGGCGAGGCGATCTACTTCATTAAAGATCTGAAGGATCCGTTCTTTAGACAGGTTTATGGGGAGCGGAGTATGTACTTGAGTAAATAGGTTCTTTGGGCGGTGCCCCCGCCTCAAATGCAGGCGGGGTCGGGCTTTCCGCTACAAGTCCTCGGCCGGATTACCGGCCTGTGGGCTTTCCGGTACAATCCCTCACGCAGAGAACGTCCTACCTGAAAATTCTGTGGGCAGAGTACATGTAGGCCACCTCCTTACCCGGTGCAGTGAGTTCTGCCTGGGCAAGAGCGATTTTTGCTTCATTAATGGAGAAGAGCGCCTTCGCTACCTTACTAAACTGTCTGTTGGCAATATTCTCTATCCATTCAGCACTAACAATAACAACTGTTTGAAGCTTTGTTCTCGATTGCTTGATTTCATGGAGGCGCATACTCGCGCTGTACTGAGCAAGAAGGTATTCGAGCTCCTCCTCAAGAATCACGATTTGTTCTCTTGATGCCGCAGCCTTGTGCATCCAAAGCCGCAGACCTCGCAGATGTACATCGTTCGTCTTCTCTCTCTTAAAGTCGAGAATTCTCCCAAGAGGAGTCTCCACATCCGGAACGGGAAGGTTGGCTATAACCAACTGAAGAACGTCAGCGGTTCGGTCGTCATCGGTGGCGCTACTGTTTGCGAGATCAACTATTGGTGTCGAAGTGAAATCCTTTGGTGGGTCAGCGTTATTCAGAGCCATTGCATTGAGCCGGGTGAGAGTGTCCATGAGCGTCTTGGGCTCGGCCTTGTCTTGGAGTAATTGATAAATCCTATCCACGAGCTGTTGGAGCATTCCGGTGTTCC
Source organism: Flavobacteriales bacterium (assembly GCA_038234075.1). Lineage (GTDB taxonomy): Bacteria > Bacteroidota > Bacteroidia > Flavobacteriales_F > PHOS-HE28 > PHOS-HE28. Next base: position 19,506 of record JBBSUV010000007.1, read on the forward strand.
CATTTGCCTGGACAGTCATCGACGAAATTGGCATAGGGTCAAATACAAACTCTGTCTCCGCTAATTCGACTAAGGCATTGATGAAAGGTCGATGTGGACAATTGGGTCCGTGCGCTGTATCCCAGTGTTCAATAGTGCGTCGGAGATGTGGGACACCCACAGTATCAAATAGGAGCAAGCTCTGCTTAATGCGCCGTACTGCAGATTCGTTCACACGATAGATGGGCAGAATACCAGCTCGTTTCATTGCACTGGCAAAGGTATCTGCGCTAACCTCATGCGAGGGTCCGTACTTGTGTGGACCTAAGCATTCCAAGGTGCGAGCGTGGATGTATGAGCCAGTGAATGGTCAGCAAAGTGTTCAATTGTAGGTTAGCACTTGACCTGGCCAAATTTGATAGTAATGAACGCGGAACCCTTTGAGGAATGGATCGGCAACTTCAACGAGAAGAAGTTGGACGAGCATCGCAAGATTTTGGCCGAGCATGGAATGGAGCTTCGAGCGAAAGTTCTGTTCGTCGCATTGAATGTTGAATGTGTCCCCTCGCTGCCGCAAGTGTTCCAGCCTTCCAAAGCTTTGCACCTGCCTGCCGGGCTGCGCCACTTGTGGCAGCGAGTCCAACAGGTCTGTTCGGGGCTCATCCGTGAAGTCTTCGGGCTTCACGATCCGCACGCGTGCTGCGGGAAATTCCAGGAACGAATGGAATAGTTGATCGTGTTAACTTCGATCTCGGTCCCGTTCATCTTTCCCCAAAAAACGATCACCATGCGCCTCGGTCATTTACTATCCATGCTCCCCTTGCTGTTCGGTGCTTCGTTGGTGAACGCGCAGATAACTGAGGTGACCACAATGGCCGGACGATTTAGTTCCGTCCAGACACTTGAGTTGGCTGGTCCTAAGTTCATCCAGTTGACCCAGACCGGTTTCCAGTTGTTCGACCCGGATCTTACGCCATTCCAGCAAGCGGTGTATCCTACAATTCCTGCCGGATGTACGATGTTCTCTTTGACCATACCATCCTATATCACCGAATCACTTTTTGATCAAGACCCATCCACGATCGAATACATGTTCATGGTCCAATGCCCCCCAGCAGATTCAACTTTGGCTGCAAACACAGGTACGGTCGTCGCTCGGATGGATGGGACCATCCTTCTTATGGACACCATGTTCGGTCCAAGTGGGTGGAACGGCCCTGATCAATTCAGTAGCACTTCTACCATCTTCAATACCCCGCTTGGGCCACGGCTCGTGCTTGGCCAAGGCTATGGAGCAACCTCACGGATCTATGCCCTGCCCGGCACTTTGCCATGCATCGCATGCGACGGCGGGATCGGTATGCAAGTGGCTCCGGGAGATGAGCGGATCGCAGAAGTCTCACTGTTCCCGAATCCCGGGTCCAACATCATTGATCTGAGGATCAAGGGTGGAGGTGGTTATTTGTTGTCCATCCATGATGCCGCAGGCCGATCAGTTAGAAATTTCGGTCTGGTGAGCGGGGAGAAGATCGAATTCTCTGTGGGAGGACTTCAGTCGGGTTATTACCAGGTTGTACTTACTGATGCCATGGGGCGGATCTTCAAGACACTGCCCTTGATCGTGGATTGCCCCCCCTTTCGTTGCTGCATGTGTTCCAGCCTTCCAAAGCTTTGCACCTGCCTGCCGTACTTGCCTGCCGTAGGCATGAGGCATGGTTCCTGCCGGGCTGATACTTGTGGCATTGTGCTTAACATGTCTGTTCGGGATCATCCGTGAAGTCTTCTGCCTACACAACTGTGCGGTCAAGAGGCTGTCAACCATGGTCACCAAGCCATCTTCTCCGGGTCCTGCCTTGAGTCGAAGATGTCGGACACGAAGATCAGGTCGTCGATGATTCGGTAGATGACCTTGTAATTGCCGCTCACCAGCCTTCGATGTTTCAATACCAGATGGTCCAACAGTGGCTCGTACTGTCCGCCACGCTGGTGTTCCAGCAGCCAGTCGATGTCATCAACGATCTTCTTCGTAATGCTGTCCGCTACGCGCTCACTTGCTTCAACCGCGTAATAGTCCCAAATGTCATCGAGTCGCGCTGCGGCGTATTCGGAAACCTGGAGCCTCACTTCTTTTTCCTTGAGGCGAGCCGTGCGCGAACTTGATCGGTGCTCAATACACGACCTGCCGCAAGGTCTTCTTCGGCCTTCAATGCACGTGAGGTGAGCTTCGCTTTCAGCAGTGCGTTCTTCGAGCCTCCTCTAAGGATGTCCTTCAGCACTTCAAGCAAGGAAGCGTTCTTCTCCTTGGCGATGAGTTCGGAGAGTTCGGTACGTAGTGAGAGGGTGCTCATAGGTTATGGCTGTGCATCAAAGATAAATTACTCCGCGCTTCTGTGCTTCGTACCAACCGAAAGCTTCGGCCGCATCCTCTACCGCCGCATCGCGAACGACGAGGGTGTAGTTCATCGCTTGAAGCCCTCTTGGGCCAGCTTGATCGCCTCCGCCCTTGAGTACGATCGGCCTTCACCACGGAGGTGTGCGTTCCGTCTTTCGTTCAATTCGATGAGCTCTGCATCGGTAAGGTCCTCATCGGCCAATTCCGCAGGGATCTCCGCGTCGATCGCCTTCTGAACGCGGAGCAAGGCAGCTTCGTCCCAGATCAATTGGAGTCGTTGGATGAGGTTCAGCTTGATACGTGCGGAGTCCATTGGTCGATGTTGGTCCAGCTAAGTTAGGTCACATCTTGGATCAACGACAATATTCCCCTCGCCACTGCTAGTGTTCCAGCCTTCCAACCCTTTGCATTCCTGCCGGGCTGGGCCACTTGTGGCATGGTGTCCAACAGGTCTGTTCGGGGATCATCCGTGAAGTGTTCGGGCTGCACACCTATGGTCCGAGCATTGGAAGTCCATAACGCTTCATGCCCGGTGTGTTGCAGGCAGCTCTGAGGTAGTTCCGTGCAGCAGTCTGAAGACTGTCGGCAGCTCTCCCCGGCACCCGAGCGCATGCACTAGGGATCTCATTCCTGCTTTCAGGAGTTCCTCAAATGTTCTGTTCTTGCCGGATCGACCGATCGTGACATCGCCGCCATCACAGTACGGATCTTCGGGTCGATGTTCGTGGTGCAGAACGGTTTGGTCGGATCGCTGAGGTAGTAGTTCAGATAGCGGGGTAGGTTCAGTTGGAATTTCCGGAACGGTAGTGCTGCGGTAATGATGGAGCGTTCCGCAGTCCTTTGTTCCTCGTGAAGGTGCGCTGATGCCTTTTCATTCTGTTCAGCGTTGAACGTGTAGATCGCGGACCGGTATTTCTGCCGCATGTGGTGCATGCTCGTGCTGCTATGCGTTAGTAGGTGTATGCGGACCAGGTCTTTCAAGGAGACAACGTCCTCATGGAACCATACGATCACGGCTTCCGAAAGATCGTTGTTCGGTGGATCCGAGGCGATCCATCCTTGTTGCACATGCGTTACCCCGATGATCGTATCGAACACGCCTTCCGTACACCAATGGCAGCCACCGCCGAAGCCTATCCTCGGCATCACGAATTGGGTGTCATCTGCGCGGCCCGGCTTTCCAACTTCACGTTCAGGAGAAAATCGACCACGACCGCCTCGGGCATTTCACACGGTTTGAGCAGGCTTCCCCGTCCAGTACGGTAATGGTTCAAGCTGATGTGGCTGTTGCCACCGAGTTCTTTTGCATAGACCTTTTGGGAGCGGCCCATGGTAAAGGCAGCTCGCGTGATGCCGTAACGTGCTCCCTTGTAAACACCCGTGGAATATCCTTCGGGGATATCAAGAATTGCTTCCAGCAGGTCTTTGCAATGATGTGGTAGCATGGTTCAAGATAGCGCGAAAATGTGTTGCTGCTTCAACGAACGACATGCCGGTGCTAAGCGCATGATCTTGAAGGCAACTAATGAGATCAGGGTTTCGTGCTTCTTCACTCGCGCACAACTTCCGCCCATGGGTTGTTTCTGTGCTCAATGCCCTGAACCATGAAGAAGACCTATGCCCTGATCAACACGGTGGTGGTGCTCGCCGTCATCTTCTGGAACTACTGGAGCAACACAGGCGCGATCAACGGGCATACCGTGGGGGAGCTAAGCGACAAGTACGCGAACCTCTTCACACCAGCGGGTTATGCGTTCGCCATTTGGGGGTTGATCTTCTTGGGCCTGCTGGTGTTGGTCGGGAGCCAATTGCGCATGGCGTTCGGCGGTGGTGCGCACAGTGAGACCATTCTGCAGATCGGGCCTTGGCTAACCATCGCGAACCTCGGAAATGCCACATGGCTATGGGTTTGGCTGCACGAATACACCGGCTGGAGCGTGCTGGTCATGTTGGTGATCTTGTTCTCGCTCGTACAGATAATTCTGCGCTTGAACATGGAACGTTGGGATGCACCCGGATCGTTGATCGCTACGGTGTGGTGGCCTATCTGCCTGTACAGTGGCTGGATCGCCGTGGCTACCATCGCCAATATTTCGGCGTGGTTGGCGAGCATGCATTGGTCGCCGGTTTTCAACGAGGTGCAATGGACGGTGATCATGATCAGCTTGGCCGGGCTGTTGAACCTTGTCGTGCTCCGGACGCGGAACATGCGGGAGTTCGCTTCAGTGGGCATTTGGGCCATCGCTGCGATCGCGTTGCGGCATTGGGGTACGATCCCGGTCATTCAATGGACCTGTGTGCTATGGGTGGTGGTGATGGGTGTGGCCGTCCTGCTCCATGCGTACAAGAACCGGCACTTGGGGCCCTTCCGCAACCGGGCCGTATAGGTCGAGGAACACCTGCCGTTGGCATCCTGAGTGTGATCGTACCTTTCACGCCCTCTGGAACCGCATCTTCCACGCTGGCTATCATGTACCCCTTGAACGAGGCACCCGAACTGCGCACCGTAACGGTGGCGCGCTACATCACTCCCTTGCGTGAGGGCGGTTCGCTGCCCGCGCTGGCGGAAGCGGATGACGGCTTCCGGTATGTGCTGAAATTCCGGGGTACCGGCCATGGTCCGAAAGCGCTGATCTCCGAACTGATCGGTGGGGAAGTAGCGCGGGCGCTCGACTTGCGCGTTCCGGAATTGGTGTTCGCCGAGCTGGATGAAGCGTTCGGCCGCACCGAAGGGGATGAGGAGATCCAAGATCTGCTGAAAGGCAGCAAAGGGCTGAACCTGGCACTGCATTTCCTCGCTGGGGCCATCACCTTCGATCCCACCATTACCACCGTGGACCCGCTACTGGCTTCCAGGATCGTCTGGCTGGACGCTTTCCTCACCAACATCGATCGCACGGTGAAGAACACCAACATGCTGATGTGGCGGAAGGAGTTGTGGTTGATCGATCACGGTTCATGCCTGTATTTCCAGCACAGCTGGACCACTTGGAGGGAGCATGCCACGGGCCCTTTCACGCTGATCAAGGACCATGTGCTGCTTCCACAAGCCACGCATCTCGCGCAAGTGGATGCGGAATTCAAGCAACGCCTGTCGCCCACCTTGTTGAGGAACATCGTGGCCTTGGTGCCGGACGCATGGCTGCGATGGGAGGAAACGGAGCAGACCCCTGAAGAGCTTCGACCCATCTACCTGGAGTTCCTTCTGCTCCGCTTGGCACATAGCGACATTTTCACCAACGAAGCGCAGCATGCACGGCAAGCACTTGTATGAGTATGCGGTGATCCGCGTGCTGCCGGTGTTGGAACGCGAGGAGTTCGTCAATGTGGGCATCATCGTGTTCAGCAAGCGGACCGGCTTTATCGGCGTGCGTGTTGCCATGGATGAGGCGCGCCTACAAGCTTTCCGCAGCGACCTGGACATCGAGCAAGTGCGGGAGAACCTTCTATCTTTCGAGCGTATCGCGCAAGGGGCTGCTGATGGCGGTCTCATTGCGAAGCTGGATGCTGCAGAGCGTTTTCGTTGGCTGACGGCCGTGCGCAGTTCCGCGATCCAGACCTCACGTGCGCATTCGGGCTTGTGTGATGATCTGGAAGGAACGACCGGGAGGCTGTTCAAGGAATTGGTCCAGTGAGCCGTTCGTGCGAGCGCTTAGACAGGTGCGTGGTAGGTGCCAGAGCAGCGTTCAACTTGGCGTGATCCTCGATCTCCGGCTCATGCGTGTTTGAACCTCCATCCGGGCCGGAAGTACGTCAGGTAGGTCATCAGCCCGCTGAAGCCGATGAGGTAGAGCGGCCAGAGCAGGTGTAACCAGGAGAAGTTGAACAGGATGCTGCCCGTTGTGAGTGTCCATGCGAAAAAGACGATGGGCCAAGCCTCGCTGCGATGGTCCGCGGGGGTCTTGAACGCACCTTGCAACATCGGGATGGCCACCAGCAGGTCCGCGATGATGGCGAGCGTGGTGGTGATCCACGGGTCGGTGAAGAGGAAGAAGACCGCCATGCAGGCCAGCCCGGCCACGAGGCAGAGCACGTCGCCCTTCCCACGGGAGTAGTTCCCGCTCCACAGGCCCGCGATCCCGATGAGCGCGCAGCCGACGGCGGAGAGCAGTACGCTGAACAGATCCCAGTCCCATCGCCAGCCTTCCGACTGCAGCTGGGCCACCACGCTGATGCCCATCAGCAACGACCAGCCGAACCACGAGAGTACCACGGACTTCATCCGGCCACTGACCACGCGACGGATCATCCGGTATTGCGCGAATGAAATGAGCACGTATGCCGTGACCTTGATGACCGCGATGAGCGTGGTATGGGCTTGCCCGTCAATTATGGATGTGGTCATCTCAGCGGGTTGATGGAAAAAGGGCAGCGGACAAAGACTGAAGCATTTTCATGCTGCTGACACGTCCACGTCAGCAGAAAAAGTGCGTTGATGAAGGCGATCAGTGGATCAACGTCACGAAGCCCTTGCGCGTGAGCACGCCGGTGGGGTCGCACGGATCGCGCATGTGCATCACGTACACATAGACGCCCATGGGCAGGTTGCCGCCATCCCATTTCTCTTCGGTGTCCGTGGAGCTCCAGAGGAGTATTCCCCATCGGTCGAAGATGCTCACTTCATAGTCCAGATCGGGGATGTCCAAAAGCCCCGGCCAGGTGTCATTGATGTTGTCGCCATTGGGCGAGAAGGCATTGGGGAGGAAGGCCGTAGGTGCGGTGCGCACGTCGATGTGGACTTTGGAGGTGTCGTCACAATGGTCCGGCCGGGTGGAGTAGAAGGTGACGTCATACTCACTGTAGCGTTCAAGGTCCACGCGGTAGGTGCCCCGGCATTGCCCGAGCACCAAGCGGTCGCCTACGAAGAAGGCGCAGGAGTCGGCCGGGCTGTTGAACCGCACCTCGATCCCGGGTGTGCAGGGAACCTGTTGCACCGTGAAGTCGGCGGGAAAGCGGGGGCGGACATAGACACTGTCCACCATGGGTTCATTGCCACAGCCGAGTGCGTCGAAAGCTTGGAGTGAAATGGGTTGCCAGTAGGGCTGATCAAAGATGATCGTGGGGAAGTTGTCGTTGCTGAAGCCATTGGTACCCCAACGCCAGACCAAGGAATCGGCAGTGCCGGCTAATAGGATGCCCGTGCCCGGTGAGCGGAGGCACATGCTGTCCGGAGCGGAAAAGATGGCGGTGGGAGGGGGGAGTAGCGTGAGGAAGATGCTGGCGTTGGCGATGCAGCCCGAAGTGGTGTCCACGGCGGTTACGTCAATATTGCCTTCGGTGCCTACTGCCACGGTGAACGATGCTGTGGTGTCCCCGGTACTCCAGAGGTAAACGTCCGGTTGGAAGCCGAAGAACGGCTCTACGGAGAGCACCGGCGGAAAGGCAGGGCAGTACACGAGCTCGCCGATGATGTTGATCCCGGGGTCGCCCAGTTCCACAGAGAGGTAGGAGGGGCAGATGCCCCCGTTGATCACGACCGCATAATTGCCCGGCCCCAGACCTGTCCGTGTGAGGTTGGTGTTGTTGGGGTCATCGAGCCACTGCCAAGTGTAGGGCCCGGCGTTCACCGAGAGCGTCACGATGCCATCATCCAGTCCCGCGCAAGTGATGTTGGTGGCGGTGAGCGTACCCAACGCGGGCACGACCGGCGGTAGGATCACCGTGTCGATCACACTGACGCAACCAGTGGTATCCGTTACGATCACAGTGTAGCCACCCACAGGAAGTCCGGTGGCGGTTGGGCCCTGCAAGGTGCCATCCTGGGACCAGAAATAGGTGTACTGGCCCGGGGTGTTCGTCACTACGTTAAGCACGCCGTCGAAGCTGTCCGGGCAGGTCGGCAGGGTGACCGTCAGGGTAACATCGCAAGGCAACTGCGCATGGGCCGTGATGAAAGCGCTGAAAAAGAGCGTTAGCAAGGGTATGCGCATGGGCCGGCAAATGTCGCACTTTGGCCTGACTTGGCAATTTTATGGTCGTGAGAAGCTCCCTCAACGGTCATCAGAACAACCTTATGACCATAAAGATCATTTGCTCGTCCCACCCGGTCCGGCCCTTTGGTCGGTGTGGGCCGCGCTGCGCCTCACTTCAGCACCTCCGGCATTTTCTCCTTGAACCGTTCGAAACGGGGCTGGGAGACACCGCGCACATAGCGATCATCAGGATTCCGCCTGACGAAGTCCTGGTGGTAGTCCTCAGCGGGCCAGAATTTCTGGAATGGCACAACTTGGGTTACAACTGGCGCTGCATACTGGCCGGAAGCGTCGATCTGCTTGATCTCGGCCTCGATGGCGGCCTTCTGCTCCGGGGTGTCGTAGAACGCGATGGAGCGGTATTGGGAGCCGGCATCCGGGCCTTGGCGGCTCGGCGTGGTGGGATCCTGGCTGGCGAAGAAGATCTTTACCAGCGTTGGGAAGCTGATCACCTTGGGATCATAGTACACCTCAACGGCTTCAGCATGCCCCGTGCTTCCATTGCTGACCTGCTCATAGGTCGGGTTGGATTCCGTGCCGCCGGAATAGCCAGAGATCACCTCCTTTACTCCCTTCACGCTACCGAAGATCTCCTCGGAGCACCAGAAGCAGCCTTCCGCAAAGTGAGCAACGCTCAGTCCGGAGAGGTCAGCCTTTTGCTCAGCAGCAACGGGCTGCAGCGGTTTATCCGCAGGAACGGTTGAACTGTTGCTCCCGCAGGCAACGAAAAGGGCTAGCGGAAGGAGGATGGCGCTGATGGTCTTCATTGAAGTAGTTCTATTGGTCCTGAAAGCTTTTGACAGATACGATCAGCTGAAGGTCGTTGGATCGTTGCGTCCCTGACGGATCAGCACGCGCAGTGCCTTGTTGGCGCGGGAACGCACGGCGGGACCGGGATCCACGCGGAGCGCTTCTTCCAATATTAGCTTGAATTCCGCCGCGAGCTCTGGATAGACCTTCACCATGCGCATGCCGACCGTGATGGCGAACGCTCGTGATGCGATGGGCTGTACCGGATCCTGCACGATGGTGAACATCTTGTCGGTGATCTTGCCGTGTAATGCTTTCGGCAAAGAACAGAACTGCATCGCCCGGATCATATTGCGGTGCACGCCTTGGTGCACGGGGCGCTCCAATAGGACGAGCATCTTTTTGACCCAGGGTCCGCCCAGTTCCGGCCAGGCTTCACAAGCGATGGACATCGGCCACGAGGCCATTTGCGCCTCGCGGGAAGTGCCATGGAGCACCAGTGTCATCAGTTTTTCAAATCGGTGCGCATCGCTACCGATATGGTCGGCCACGCGCTGGATGTTCGCCTTGCTCCGGTCGTTCAAGAGGGAAGCTCGGTAGTCCATGGCGGAAGGTAGCTTCAAGCCCCCTGTGTCCGCCGCGGTGCCTTGTTGAACTTCTTCTTATCCTCCTTGAAGTCGCGGGCACCTGTGGCGCCGCCGCCTTCGTCCACGCGGACTTTCCGGCCCTTGTAGTTGGCGGCCTTGAAGTGGCCCATGGCCTCGTCGAAGTGGTCGCTATCGATGTCGATGAAGCTGAACATGTCCTTCAGCAGGATGCGCCCGAAGTGCTGACCGGTGAGGCCGGTGATGCCGCAGAGGTAACCGAGCATCTTGCCTTTGTCGAAGCCGTCCTTGGTGCCGATGTTGATGAACATGGAACGCATCGGTCCGCCGGCAGAGCGTCCGAATTCGGTCTTTTCTTTCCGTTCGCGTGGATTGTGGTCCTTGCGGGCGAGGTCCACGTTGAGGTCGCGTGCATCCTTGTACTGACCGAGGAAGCGGTTGAACTCCAAGGAGACCACACGCTTGATGAGCTCTTCGCGGTCCATTGCTGCGAGGTCCAATTCTACGGCGTTCAGATAGCTGGCGATGGCATCCTCGTCCACCTTCACGGCCTTCAGCTTGCCGATGAAGGTGAGCAGTTGGCGCTCGCAGATCTCCGAACCGTCGGGAACGCGCACGTATGTGAAGTGTATCTTCAGTTGGCGCTCCAGGCCGCGCACCTTCACCACGTCGCGGCTACCGATGATGCTGAGCGAGATCCCGGTCTTCCCGGCACGACCGGTGCGGCCGCTGCGGTGGGTATAGCTTTCCGCCTCGCCGGGCAGGTCGAAGTGGATCACATGGCTCACGTTGCTCACATCGATCCCACGCGCAGCCACGTCTGTGGCGATCAACATTTGTAGGCTTTTGGAGCGATAACGCTCCATCACGCGATCGCGCTGCTGCTGGCTGAGATCGCCATGGATCGCATCCGCGTTGTAGCCGTCGCGACTGAGGTTCTCGGCGAGTTCCTGGGTATCCTGCTTGGTACGGCAGAACACGATGGCGAACATGTCCGGGTCAGCGTCCACAAAGCGCTTCAGGGCGATGTAGCGGTCGCGGGCCATCACCACGGTATAGCGGTGCTGGATCGCCTCGTTGGCCTTTCCGCCGCCGCCGAGGCTCACTTCCTGCGCCTCGCGCATGTAGTGTTTAGCAATGCGGCGCACCTCATTGCTCATGGTGGCGCTGAAGAGCCAGGTGCGTTTCTCTTTCGGGGTCTTGTCGAGGATGGTGGTGAGGTCCTCTTGGAAGCCCATGTTGAGCATCTCGTCGGCCTCGTCCAGCACGGCCACCTTGAGATGACCTAGGTCCACCGCGCCACGCTCCAACAGGTCGATCAGGCGGCCCGGGGTGGCCACGATCACGTTGGCACCGCGTTGTATGCCGCGGATCTGGTCACGGATGTTCGCACCTCCATATACCGGTACGCACTTGATCCCTGGCAAATGCGCAGCGTAGTGCTCAATGTCCTTGGTGATCTGCACGCAAAGCTCGCGTGTTGGTGCCAGCACGAGGCCCTGTACCACTTTTTCGTCTTTGTCGATACGCTCCAGCAAGGGAATTCCGAAGGCGGCAGTCTTGCCGGTGCCGGTCTGTGCCAGCGCTACCATGTCACCTTCACCCGTAAGGAGAAGAGGGATGGTTTTTTCTTGAACAGGCGTGGGTTTCTCGAAGCCGAGGTCGGTGAGGGCGCGCAGAATTTCGGCCCGTATACCGAGTGATTCGAAGGAGGACATGGGCGTAAAAAGGGGGAAAAACCGTACCGGTCGCGGAAACGGGGGCGCAAATGTAAGGGTTTGGAAATGAACGGGGTGCGGACTGTTTAATGCGAACCTTCTTGTGACCGTGTTGTTCGGCAACAGTGGTGAAGGAATAAGCCTGCTCCGGTTTCTCCTGCCAGGGCCGATGGTCATGGGCCTTGAGCCATACGTGAGAACCACCCCGACCCCTCACTTTAGGAAGGAGGGGAGAGCCCAATGTCATTAAGCTAAGGAAACGGTGGAAGTAGGATTGTCATGCCGGGCCGCCCCATAGGGTGGCGGACCCGGTATCACACCCACCAGCGCCGGAGAACGTTGGCCGCGAATGCCTGCCGCGTGTGACCCCGGGTCTTCGCCCGGTGTGACAGCTAGCTTAACTTAATGACATTGCGGGAGACCCGGGCGTGAATTTCTTAAGCCGCTTGTTGCATTTTTTAAGGATGCAGGACGCCTGACATGCGCGCATACAGGAGCGTGCGCGCCTCCGCCACTACATTCGCGCCGATGTACCTGCTTTCCGCCAACGGCACCCTACGTACCATACTTATCCTGCTCATCATTTGGCAGTTGCTTCGGCTGTGGATGAAGGTGAGGGCGAAGAATGAGAATGCCGGCCCGGGCTCCACCCATTGGACCACGGCCCAAACGCGCCCTAAGGGTGAAGTACGCATCGAAAAGCTGCAGGATGTGCATCACAGCACACCTCCCTTGGATGTGGAGGACGCCGATTTTGAAGTGATCAAAGACCGGACAGACCCTTGAGGGATGAAAATGATGAACTGGAAGAAAATACTGCCTATCCTGGTGGCCGTGGTCGCCTTCTTCGTGCTCACCCTCGGCTATTTCAGCCCGGTGATGGAAGGGAAGCGCATGGTGCAGGGCGACATGGTCCACTACGCCGGCATGGCCCAGGAAATGCAGGAGCACCGCGCGGCCCTCGACGGGGATGAGCCGCTGTGGACGGGCAGCATGTTCGGGGGGATGCCGGCCTACCAGATCGGCGTGATCTGGCCGACGAATGCGCTCACGTGGTTGGACTCGGTCTTCTCCGGCTTCCTACCTCGGCCGGCTTCCTTCGTTTTCCTCTACCTCGTTGGCATGTTCATCCTGCTGCTGTGCCTGCGGGTGGACCCGTGGCTGGCATTGCTCGGTGCCGTCGCGTATGCCTTCTCCTCGTACTTCATCGTGATCATCCAGGCCGGGCACAACAGCAAGGCTTCGGCCATCGGTTATATGCCCATGGTGCTCGGGGGGCTCTATGTGCTGCTGCGTGGCCGGAAGTTGTTGGGTGGGGCGCTCTTCGCACTTTTCCTCGCCTTGGAAGTGCACGCCAACCACGTCCAGATCGCTTACTACCTCGGCATGCTGCTCGTGCTCTTCGGGCTGGCGGAAGCTTGGCGGGCCTTCAATGAGAAGCGGATCGCCGACTTCATAGGGCGCGGCGCGCTTGGCCTCGCCGGTGTGGCGTTCGCGGTGCTGTGCAACTTCGGACTGCTCTGGAGCACCATGGAATATGGGGCCCATACCACGCGTGGTAAAAGCGAGTTGACGATCAACCCGCAAGGGCAGCCGGATACCGATAACAAGACCAACGGACTGGACCGGGATTACGTGACGCACTGGAGCTATGGCAAACAGGAGAGTCTTTCCTTGTTGGTGCCTGACGTCAAAGGCGGTGCCAGTGGATCACTGCTCCAGACCCGCGAGGACCTGGACAAGATCACCGACCCCGCGATGAAGAAGGCGGTTATGGATAAGTACCAGGCCGGAGGCTACGTGAACAACTATTGGGGCGACCAGGACTTTACCAGCGGTCCCGTCTACCTCGGTGCCATCATCATCCTGTTGATGTTGCTGCTGCTGGTGCAGGCCGAGGCGCGTGCGCGTTGGTGGATGTTTGCGGTGATCCCGTTGGTGATCATCCTCACCCAGATCGGCAGTCCGTTGTTGGTCGGGCTGTTCTTGATCGCTTACCTGCTGGCCGGCCTATTCCTGTGGAAGGATACGTTGGCATACGCGCTCTTCTCGGTCTTCGTGCTCACGCTTTTGCTCAGCTGGGGCCACAACTTCATGCCACTTACGGACTTCTTCCTGGACTACATCCCGGGCTACAACAAATTCCGTGCGGTCACCATCATCCTGGTGATGGTGGAGCTGGCCGCGCCGGTGTTGGCGGTGCTCTACTTGGGAAGGATGATGGAGGCGGACAAGTGGGAGAAGGCCACGGAGCGCCGTTTCCTGATCACGGCAGGTGTCCTTGCGCTCATCGTGGTGGTGATCGCCGTGATCCCCGGTAGCCTGTTCGACTTCTTCGGTTCCGCGGAAAGGGAGCAATTGACCGCCCAGATGGACAGTGCCAAGGACGCGGGGTCCGTGCAGGCCTATATCGACGGGCTGAAGCAATTGCGCATCGGCGTGCTGAGCATGGACGCGTGGCGCACCCTCGCATTCATCATACTCGGCGGCGGACTGGTGTTCGCTTTCGGACGAAGGCTGATCGGGCGCGCCGTGTTGCTCGCAGGCATCGGTCTGCTGGTGCTGATCGATCTCTGGAGCGTGGACCGCCGCTATGTGAACAACGATAAGGATGCTAAGGGGCAGTATATCGGTTGGGAGAGCCCGGAGAACAATGCCTATCCCTACAAGCCTCAACCGGCTGACATGGCCATCCTACAGGCCGAGAGCAATGCCACCACGGACGCGGACTACGATCAGGCGCTAACGCGGTTGAAGGCGAGCAAGGCTAAGCTCAGCGGTTCGCAGCGTTTGGTGAACAAAGAGGAGGAGACCATCGCGCGCTTCGGAAGTCTGCGCCGCACCACCGATTTCCGCGTGCTCACGTTGAGAGGACCTTTCCAGGATGCGCGCGTGGCCTACTTCCACAAGAGCATCGGCGGTTACCACGGCGCCAAGTTGAAGCGTTACCAAGAGCTGATCGACTTCCAACTGAACCCGGAGATGCAGAACGTGATGGGCGCCTTCGGTCCAGGCGCCACACCCGAAACCATCGACAGCGTGCTGGCGAAGCAGCCGGTGCTGAACATGCTCAACACGAAGTACATCATCTATGCCGACGACAAGGCCCCGCTCCTCAACAGCCATGCGCTGGGGTCGGGCTGGTTCGTGGATGAGGTGAAGGAGGCGAAGGACGCGAACGAGGAGATCACCATGCTCGGCACCATCGACCCCGCGAAGACAGCGGTGGTGGATGCACGCTTCTACAACGAGGTCGCCAATGCGGCACAGGCGGATCCCATGGCGAGCGTGAAGCTGAACGGCTACCGCTCGAACGACATGAACTACACCGTGCGCAGCGCGAACGGTGGCGTGGTGGTGTTCAGCGAGATCTGGTACGGCCCCGATTGGGTGGCCGAGATCGACGGCAAGCCCGCACCTTACGTGCGCGCCGACTACGTGTTGCGCGCCATGAAAGTCCCGGCAGGCGAACACACGGTGCGTTTCCATATTGTCAGCAAGGCATACAGTATCGGTGGCACCATCGCCTCGGTCAGCTCCTTTGTGTTGGTGCTTTTGGTACTGTTGGCATTAGGCTGGGAGTACAAGAGGAGAGGTGGGTCGGATAGTCTGGAGTCGTGAGTCTGGAGTCGTGAGTGTTGAGTCCGGCTCTTCGACGGTCATCCGGAGAAAGGCATTCCATCATCTGATCATCTGATCGTCTGATTTTCTGATCGAAGTGAAACGCGTCCTCATCATCACCTACTACTGGCCGCCCAATGGTGGTGCCGGTGTGTACCGGTGGTTGAAGTTGAGCAAACTGCTGCCCGAGCATGGTTGGCAGCCGGTGATCTATACGCCCGAGAACCCCGAGGTGGTCGCAGATGACCCCGGTCTACTGCGCGATGTGCGGGACGACATCGAAGTGATCAAGCGGCCCATCACCGAGCCTTTCAACTTATACAAGCGCTTTACCGGGCGAAGCACCAAGGAGAAGGTGCAGGTGGGTTTTCTCAACGAGAAGAAGCAGGGCGGCTGGAAAGAGGACTTCGCGCTCTGGGTGCGGAGCAATTTCTTCATCCCCGATGCGCGCGTGTGGTGGGTGCGGCCTTCGGTGAAGTTCCTTGCGTCATACCTCCGAGATCATCCGGTGGATGCCATCATCACCACCGGCCCGCCACACAGCATGCACCTCATCGGCCTGGAACTGAAGCGTGCTTTGGGCGTGAAGTGGATCGCCGACTTCCGCGACCCATGGACCGACATCGATTTCTATGCGCAGCTGAAATTGACCGGCTGGGCGGATGCGAAGCACAAGCGCTTGGAAGGGGAGGTGCTGCGAGAAGCGGACAAGGTGCTCACGGTATCCTGGCATTGGGCCGACGACCTGCGGAAGCTGGGCGCACCGGATGTGAAGGTCATCACCAACGGATACGATCCGGATGATCTGCCATCACCGCCTGAGCCTGTGGATGATGCTTTCAGCCTGGTGCACATCGGCTCGCTTTCGCCCACGCGGAATGCGCCGGAACTGTGGAAAGCACTGAAGAAGATCTGCGACGAGGACCCCGCGTTCGCCTCGAAATTCAAGCTGCGCTTTGTCGGTCCGGTGGATCACACCATCGCGGAGAACGTAGAAGCGGCTGGACTCGGTCCGCACTTGGAGCGCACCGGTCGCGTAACGCACGAAGAGGCCATGCGCCAGATGCAACGCGCACGGGTGCTGTTGCTCTTGGTGAACGACACGCCGAACCTCATGGGCATCCTGCCCGGCAAGCTCTTCGAATACGTCAGCACCGGAAGGCCGATCCTGGGCGTAGGTCCCACGGAGGGTGATGTGTCGCGCGTCCTGGATGTCGCGCCGCACGCTGTTGTCGACCGCCCGAGCCTCATGGAGCAGCGTGAGCGCATCAAAGCCATGTTCACAGCACCTTCAACTGTCCCGGATCCGCGCTGGTCGCGGGCTGCTACTTGTGAGCAGGTGGTGCAAGCTTTGAATGCATTATGACGCCTGAACCGCGTCACACTTCACATTACATACTACGCGTCCATCGCGACGGTGTATCCGTGTTCATCTGTGTTGATCCGTGGTTCCCATCGGAGAGAGGCATTCTTAGCGCCTTCGCGCCCCTGCGGCCACCATCTTTGCGCCGCGCATGGGCATCGTAGCACGTCAAGCCACCTGGAACACCCTGCTCACTTTGGTGGGCATGGCTTTGGGCTTCGTCAATATGGCGCTGCTGTTCCCGCGGCTGCTCTCCCCGGACGAGTTCGGTCTCACGCGCCTGATCGTCAGCATTGCTGTGGTGGCGGCGCAGATCGCGCATTTCGGTGGTGAGAACACCGTGATCCGGTACTTCCCGTATTTCCGCGACAAGGTGAACGGCCATCGCGGCCTGTTCGGGCTGGTGCTGGGCGTGGCCACGTTAGGCGGCTTTATCGCCATGCTGGTGCTCGGGCTGTTCCACGATCAGTTCGTGCGTTGGTTCAGCGATAGCAGCGGGCTTTACCAGCGCTTCGGACTGTTAGTTCTGCCGCTGGTGATGGCGGAGGTGTACCTCTTGGTGCTGCGGGGTTTCAGCCGTTCGGTGAACCGCAGCATCGCACCGGTCTTCGCCCGGGAGTTCCTTTTGCGGGTGCTACAGACCCTGCTGATCGCTGCCTATGCGATGTGGCATATGAGCTTCACGCTCTTCCTGCTGTTGTATGTCGGCACCTTCGTCCTTACCACCGCCGTGCTACTGTTCGACCTCTGGCGTGCGGGTGAGCTCCGATTGGGCCTTAACAACATGCGTGTGGGCAAGCGGATGCGCAAGAGCATGGTGCGTTACAGCGTGTTCACGTTCGCAAGCGGCCTCGCCGGCATCGCCGTGGGTAACATCGATCAAGTGATGGTCGGGGCGATGCTGCACGATGGACTGTCCTATGTGGCGTTCTATGCGGTGGCGATGTTCCTCGCCAGCGTGATCACCATCCCGGCCCGTGCCCTGTTGCAGCCGACTATCCCGCTGTTGGCAGAGGCCTGGAAGAAGCGCGACAACGCGAAGATCCAGATGCTCTATCACCGATCCGCCAGCATCCAGCTCGTGGTCTCCGCCTTCATCCTGCTCGGCCTTTGGACCAATGCCGATGCGCTCTTCTCCTTCCTGCAACCGGAATACGCCATCGGCAAACCGGTGATGCTCATCCTGGGCATCACCAATGTGATCAACCTCTCCACCGGGTTGAGCTCTGGCATCATCAGCACCTCACGCAGCTATTGGTTCGATGCCGTGACCGGTGTGGTGTACCTGGTGCTGAACGTGGCGCTGGACTATCTTTTCATTCTCTGGTGGGGCATGGTGGGCGCGGCCTGGAGCTCATTTGTCGCTGTGGTGATCGTGGTGGGTTGGCGCGTGGTCTTCCTGCACCGCAAGTTCGGCTTATGGCCGTTCGACGGGATCACCCGTCGCGCCTTGGTAATGATCATCGCCGTGACCGGAGCATTCTGGCTCCTGCCGCACTACGGCACTCCAGTGTTGGATATCGCATGGCGCTCGGTGCTATTGACCGCGGTGTTCTGGTCCGCAGTGCATGTGCTCGGCATTACGCCGGAACTGGGTGCCCAGGCACGAAAACTGCTGCGCGGATTTGCGGGTGCGCTTCAACGCAACTAGCGCGGTCGGTAGGAGCGGATCAATCGGCGATCTACTTCGCGAGCTCGCGGATAGCGAAGCTCAGGTGGCGATCGGTCTCATGGGTGAGCAGGATGAGCTCCCAACCGTATTTCACGCAGAACTCATGCACGGCTTCCACCACGCCATAACGCACACCACCGTCCCAGTTGCCGGTTACATAGTCGTGCCCGGCGATGATGCCGCCCTGTTTCACTTTGGTGCGCGCCAATTCCAGCTCGGCGGCAGTAACCGGGTAGCCATGGTCGGTGTCGATGTAGACCCGGTCGAAGAAACGGTCCGGAAAACGGGGCATTACATCGGTGGACAGCCCCAGGTCGATCACCACCTTGCCTTCTGCGATCTCCTTCTTGAACCGATCTTCCACCTGGGCTCGCCCGGAAGCATAACGATCACTTCCCCAGAAATCGACCAAGTGCAGGACCTGTGGATCGCAGATCGCGAGGATCATTGCTGAGAAGTCGCCGGAGGCTACCCCCATTTCCGCCACCACTCCTCCTTTGGGGAAATGCTCCAGGAAAGCCTTTCGGTCCGTCACCACGCGCAGGTTCGAGAGATGCTCCTTACGCAGTTCCACCTTCGGGATGGCCTTGCTTTGCCTGATGCGCGCCTTTCCCAACAAGTTGTTCAACCAGCGGTAAGCGGGCTTGGTCGCCCAGTTCGGTACAATGTTGATCAAAGACATGCAGTTGCGCTAAAGAGCGGCGAAAGATACTTTTCCCGCCACTGTGTAATCTTGCAGCGGTCGGACTTCTCTGCTGATAACATCATCACCCTGAAAGTCGGTCCAGCATTCCATGGGAACCAGTATCGCGGGAAAAATTGCCAGGAACATGGGTGCGTGGCTGCTCGCGCAGAGCGGCACACAGGTGCGGGATCCCGCTTTGGTCGGCGATCCGCTCTTCGTGGAAATGCACATGAAGTGTTCACCGTATAGCATGACCTCCAAGGAGCGCATGTATGCCTTGTATGCCGCGTGCATGTATGTGTTGGACACCAAGCTGGAAGGTGCTTTCGTTGAATGCGGTGTCTGGAAAGGAGGCAGCGCCATGATGATCGCGGCATGCCTAAAGAGCAAGGGCGTGACCGATCGGGATATTTATCTCTACGACACGTTCGAGGGGATGTCCAAGCCCGAGGACATGGACCGGAGCCATACCGGTGAGGATGCCCAAGGGCAATTCGACGCAACTTCCGTAAATGATAATTCCTCGACCTGGTGTTATTCCTCCTTCGATGAGGTCAAGCGGAACATGATGAGCATCGGCTATCCCGAGGAGCGCATTCACCTGATCAAGGGCAAGGTTGAGGAGAGCCTACCGGCACGGATACCCGCAGGGCCGATAGCCTTGCTCCGGTTGGACACGGATTGGTATTCCTCGACCAAACAGGAACTGACACATCTTTATCCGATGCTGGTCAAGCGTGGTGTCCTCATCATTGATGACTTCGGACATTGGGAAGGCGCGCGGAAAGCCGTGATGGAATATTTTGATCAGCACAGCGTGAACATGCTGCTGAACCGGATCGATTACACCGGACGGATCGGTGTCAAAGTGGACGGACCAACGCTGTGAGTTCTGTTGAGGTAGCAGTGAATACGTTCTTCCCGACAACCAACTCCGGTCCGAAGCCGATCTCCCGGATACCTGCGCGTCTATCGGGCGGAAGCCTCCGGCTCTCCGTAGTACCTGGCCAGCATTCGGATCCATTCATCGGCATCCGGCCATGGGGTCTGCTGTTCAGAGAGCCAGTGCTGCTTGAATTCCCGATTGTCCACTTCATAGCAGGAGCCCGAATCCATTTCCTGGATCACGGCTTTTTTCTGCAGCAGCCGCTCCATTGCGCTTACCAGCTCCGGTATATGCACAGGCCGGTCGTAGCAGACGTTCACGGTCCTGCCGACCAAGGATCCGCTTGTAAGTAGCGGTGTGCAGACGGTGCTGATGGTATCGGCGCCGATCAGGTAGCGACACGCTTTAACCTGCACATGGATGGTCCGGCCCGAAAGGATGTGGTCGCGGATATGATTGCACAAGGTGTGCGGATTAGCAGTGTGACCCACCACGTTCGGCAGGCGGAGGATGATGTGATCCACGAACCGGCTGCGGATCAGTTCCTCCATCCGGACCTTGTGCCGGATGTATCCCGAATCTTGAAGGGTAGGGTCGAAAAGGCTGCAAGTGCCGAAATAGACCAGTCTGGAACGCGTGCCTTGCTGTTCCAAGAGCAGGTCCCGTTCACGGGCGTAGTCGGCTTCCGTTGCCGAGGACGAATTGGACACGCCAGAAGCGAACACGAGCACCCTCTCGTCTTCCTCGAAGGAGGCGAAAGCGCGTGCAAGCAGACCGGAGCCGAGGATCATGACCGGGTGCAAAGAAAGCCGCTTGTCGTGATCGGCCCCGCTTAGCTTCGCCGCATGAACGCAAAGGCAGGGCCAAAGCGCAGGCTGGTATACAGCACGCCTGTGCTTATTTCCTTCGCGCGGAACGACATTGCCTTGTTGGGCGGTGCATTCGAGGTCTCCGTGTTCCTCTTCAAGCCGAAGCGCAAGTGGATCACGCCGTTCAGTCTGCTCCGCCAGCTTTTTTTCCTGCTTTGGAACGTGCCGGGAAGTTCCATGATCATATGCCAGTTCGCGGGCTATCATTCCTTGCTGCCATGCCTTTTCGGGCGGTTGTTCCGCAAGCCTGTATTGCTGGTGCTTGGTGGAACGGACTGCGTGAAATTCCCGTCCATCGGTTACGGGAATTTTACACGTTGGCCTCTTGGCCTGATCACCCGATGGTCCTTGCAGCATGCGGATCATCTGGCGCCGGTGGATGAGAGCTTGGTGGAAAGTGAGCACAGGTACACCTCCGACCCGCGCGATCCGGTGATGCAGGGCTATCGGGGACTTTTTCCCGGTATCCGCACACCCTACACGGTGATCGCCTATGGTTACGACCCGCAGCGCTTCAGGTGCACGGTGGAAAAAACTCCGGGGTCCTTCATCACAGCGGCACAGATGAACGTGCCCAACTTCCATCGCAAGGGCATCGACCTGATCTTCCAAATGGCTGACCGCTTTCCGCATTGCCGGTTCACCATTCTGGGCAACACGCCTGCCATGAAGTATGAGCGGGTCCCGCCGAACGTAAAGCTCTACGGATTCATTCCGTACGAGGAGCTTCCTGGCTTCTATGCGAGGCACCGTTTCTACCTCCAGCTTTCCATCTGGGAAGGATTCCCCAGCGCGCCTTGCGAGGCCATGCTCTGCGAATGTGTGCCCATTGCAAGCTCAGTGGCCGCGTTGCCGGAGATCGTGGGTGACACGGGCTTCATTCTGGAGAAGAAGAATGCCGATAGGTTGAAGGAACTCTTGGACACCGCGCTGGCGTCGGACCAGGTCACACTGGGGCAACGGGCAAGGCAACATATCATGGACTCCTTTCCTCCTTCGGAAAGAAGGAAGTTGCTCACTTTGGTGGAGGAAATGGTCAGGGGGCGCGGCCTAAAAGGGTAGGGCATAGCCGACCATCACCTACTGCATGAAGTGCGCCGATGCCTTTGTGTTCCGGTGGCGAGCTTCACTATGATCAACGTACGGGTGCGGAGTGTGATCGGACATTCGCCGCTTCGGGATCAGATAAACTCACCCTTAGCCACTAAAGCTGATCAATGCTTGCGCTCATAAACCAGGAAGGATTCATCCGAGCGGATCGTCGGAGGGCACTGGTGGATAAGCACCAGACCATGTTGGACCACTTGCTCCTCCGTAAGCGGGTCCGCCGCCAGGTAAAGCATTCCCGGGGTGGCGGTTGCCATGGAGTCGAACTCCGCCAAATGCCTTTCCTCGGGAATGCCCCAATGGCGATCGTTGTTCCATTCCATGTAGGTCGCGTCCCGATGGATGATCGGATAGTACACCGGACGGTTCAGCGCGCCGGCAATGGAGATGCCACGGTCTTCACAAGCTGAGTAGATGGCACGCTGGCCACGTCCACTGTCGCGAAGGAATTGGGCCGTACCCACCGACCCGCTGAAGGGATGCAGGAGATCGGCCACGGTCATTGTAATTCCTGCAGCCACCTGAACGACGAGGATGAACGGAAGGAATGCACGCATTTCCACAGGTACATCTTTGGCCTGCCCGGACCGGTCCGTTCGCGCCAACCATAGCGCACCGATGTATGCGATGAAGATCATCCCTTGGTGGCGAAGGCTCCCGTGGAACCGGAGCGCACAGAAGGACAGGATGAAAAAACTGCTGCACAGGAAAAGCACTTGGGCGCTCCTGCTCGTGCGCAGCGTCAGGGTGGCACAAATGAGGATCACGACAGAGACCGATGCGAGCAGCCATTCCGAAAAGACCGGTCCGGCATAGCTCGCGGCCCCCGCGATCAGTGTGCTATCCCAATTCCACGGCAGAAGTGCCGGGAAGGGCAGGAATGCCTTAGCGGGGATGGTCATCGCGTACAACACTTTGCCGCCTTCCAAGGACCAGATACCGTAAAAATTACCGTCCGCAGCGGGGATCAGGTCCCACATCGCGACCGCGAAGGCGATGAGGTAAAGGCCCACAGCGGCAATGCCCGAACGCTTGGACATGATCCGGTCGCCACGCCATTGCATGTACACGATGCAGGCGAATAAACCGGCACTGAGCAAGGCTCCGTAGATCTGGGTGAACGGCAGTAATGACAAGGGTATGAAAGCCATCCAACGTCTTCCGGGACGATCCGACCGTAGGAGCGCAATGGCAAGAAGGAAGAACAGGACCGCGATCCCATATTGCCTGAAGAAGGCGGAATACTCGTAGCAGAAGAAATAGCCGAAGAGCACTCCGGCCTTGATCGCGGTGGAGAAGGGCGCGCGGAAGGCGATCAACCAACCCGCGCCCGCCATGATGCCCACTGCGATCGCCTTCGCCACGGCCACTTGTTGCCATGTGCCGGGGATCAGATAAAGGATCAGGTACCAGAGCGACGGGTGTCCCTCGTAGCGGGCACGCCAGATGACATCCGCAAAGCCAGAGGAACTATTGGCCAACAACAACGCTTGGTATTCATCCCGCCATGGTTCGTGGAAGTAGCTGGCCGCGGCGATCACACAGACGAAAGCCGCCCAGATGGCGAGCATACGTGAGCGACCGGTACCCGGAACTTCGGCGATGGACCGGACGGTCGTGGGCATGGTCGGGATCAAAAGCTCCGCCCGATCCCCACCACATAGCGGAAAGCAACGTGCTCCGTTTCCCCGGCGGGGATATTGGACAGCACCAGCGGCATGTCGAAGCGGATCGTCAACGGCTTGATGGTCTCCAACGGGCCGAATTTCTTGATGGTGAGCGCCACACCTGCACCGGCATCGGCCCGGGGTGTGGACAGCTTTATCTGTGTGGTGCCGAGGTCGGTAGTGGTGCGGTAACCCATGGTGCCCACGTCGCCGAAGAGGTAGACGTCGAGATGCAGGTACTGCGCCAATTTCCCGGGACGGAAGCGCACCAGCCCGTCGAGGTCCAACTCGCCGTTGATCGCCGCGCCGGTATTGCCCGCATATGTCAGTATCGTGTTGCCTTCTGCATCAAGGGTTGGTGCGAGGTAGCCCGCGTAGCCGCGCAATCCAAGTCCACCGCCCTGTTGGAAGTGGTTCACGCCTGGTCCATAGCCCATCCAGTCGAAGGGGATAAAGCCGATGCTGCGGACGTACTTGTCGTCCATCATTTCCTCGGGCGAAGCGCTGGCGAGGTAGAGCTGGCTTTCGCGCGGGGTGTTGCCGCTGCCGTATTGCGCGAAGAGCCGGGTGTGAAGCTTGAGTTTCCCGATGGGCGTGTTGTTGGTCGCGCTGCCAGCGATCTGCGCAAAGGGGTTCACTGCGCCGATCCCTGCGGTACGCAACTCCATTTTCAAAATGCCATTGCCTTTTCCCCGATCATAGCGATGGTCCACACCGGTGTTCCACGTGCTGTTCAACGCGTTGAGGTTCCATTGGTCCGGCTCGATCAGGTAGGTGAGGTCGGTGCTGTCGCGGCGCAGCATGAACTTCACGTTGGTGTGCAGCGAGGTCTGTGTAAAAGGCACGTCCCAGTTGAAGCCACCTTCGTATTGCTCCAGCCCGTCGAGCAGGCGGGCGGCCACATGGACCGATGAGCCGTTCAACAGTTTCGCAGTGGTGGTCTCGTAGCGGAAGTTGAAGCTGATGGGTTCGTACGCGGTGTTCACCCGGCCTGCTGGGAGGTTCTGTCCGAGACCGGTGTTCAACCATGCGGTGAACCACACTTTGTGCTTGGACTCCATGTAGTTGCCGTTGAAATGCACGCCCACCTTCACGCCGTCATAACCGTTGTACCACACGTCGGGTCGGACAAAGCCCTCGTAGCTGCGCCAGTCCGGCCAGTTGGAGATGTGGCTGTCGAAGGTGCTGGTGAAGGGCACCTTCAAACTGTTGTTCAACATATTGGCATCACCCAACCGGTAGGTGGTGTCGATGCGGACGTCAGCGATGCCGGTGGGGATGTCCACCTGCGCATAGTAGTCGCGCTTAAGCTGATCGAAGCCGATCCAACGAGGCAGCACGGTGGCCTCGGTCTTCTTGGTGAACCAGTTGTTCGGGATGTGGTAGTCGTAGGTCTTGCCGTCATTGGCCTTCACCGAGAAGTCGATCGGCATCTCCATCCCGCCCACGCGGCGGAAGTGGATCCGTTGTCCGGAATTAGCTCCCCTGTTCTTCACACCCTTCACGGCATAGTCGAGCTGTTTCCCGGTCTCGATCCATTGGTCGAAGAACCAGTTGAGGTCCACGTGCGTGAAGGAGATGAAGCTCTGGCGGAAGTCCTCCACGTAAGGGTGCTTGAATTTCCACTGCGCGAAATAGTGCTGGAGGGCGGCGTTGAAGAGTGAATCTCCGAGCACGTATTGCAGGTTGTACAGCATGGTGGCGGTCTTGTAATAGGCCATGCGGTATCCGGTGGGTAAGCGCGAGAACTCGTCGCTGTGTACGTTGATCGGTGGCAGTTCATTGCGGACGGCTGCGCTCATGTAGCTGTTGTAGACCAATCTGTCACGCGCCAACAGGGGCTTCGCCCACTTGCGGACGTATGCGTTCTCCGGCGGTTCCACCACGAGCGTGTCCTCGCCCACGTTCCCCATGCCCACCGATTCGATGAACTGCGTGAAGCCCTCGTCCAGCATGGCGCGGTAGGTCTCGTTGTTGCCCACCATGCCGAAGAACCAGTTGTGGGCGATCTCGTGCATGAAGAGCGTGCGATAGCCGGGCTCCTGATCGCTGTCCAACGTGAGCATCGGGTACTCCATGCCATCGCGGGCGTCGGCCACCACCATCTTGGGATAGCCGTACATGCCCACATATTCGCTGTGCGCCTTGATGCACTTCGCGGCATATTCGGCCGCATTCTGCCACTTGCTGGCGTGCGGCTCCTGAGCCACGGAAATGCACTTCACCCCGTTCCATTCGGCCTCGCCGATGCGGTAGGTGGGGTCCGCCGTGAAGGCGAAGTCGTGCACATTCTCCGCATGGTACTTCCACACCTTGCGAACACCGGACTCGTAGGGCGTGATCACCGAGGGCGGCGAGTTCCACGGCTTGTCCTTGAAGTTGGTGATATCGAGCTTTTTCCGGAGTTCGGCCGACATCACCTCATCGGGGTTCTGCAGCCAGCCGGTGGCCTCCACCACCATGTCGTTGGGCATGTCGAGTGCCACGTTGAAACCGCCGAAGTCACCGTAGAACTCGTGTCCGAGATGTTGCTGCGTGTCCCAGCCGAACTTGCGGTCATACACACTGATGCGCGGATACCACTGCGTACCATCGAAGTGCTTGAAGCCCCAAGCTGTGAAGCGCTTCATCCGGCCCATGCCGCCCCAGTGGGTGACGAAGGTGTAGTGGAAGATCGCCTTTCCATTGGGCACCAGCGGTGCGGACAACTTCACCTTCATGATGGTGTTGTCCACCTCGCGTTGCACCTCTTGTCCGTCCACTGTCATGCTCAGGATGTCAGTGCCACGTGCAGCTTTCCCCTTGCTCGGTGCACCTTTTGCGCGGTTGTTCCCACCAACCTGGCCCATGTAACTTCCGGGCTTGGCGGCATTGGCATAGAGGTGGAAGAAGACCTCGCGCAGTGTGTCAGGCGAGTTGTTCCAGTAGGTGAGATCGATGGTTCCCGTGATCAGGTCCTGCACTTCGTCCAGCTTGGCGTCCATGTCATATTGGACGTCCTGCTGCCAATAGCCGGGGTAGGGCAGGCTGTTCTTCCAGTAGTCGGGGTTGTCCGCATGGCGGAAGGTGTCCGGTGGATGCAACGGATCATAGCGTTGCGCTGTGACCGAAGTGGCGACGGCGATCGCGAAAAGCAGGAGATGGTTCCTCATGGGCGCTTCCGGCAGGAATGCAAAGTGCGGGTCGCCGGATCAGGGCGCAAATTATCCGATCGCGGCGTGTATCCCTCTATCGAGCGCTTACAGGCAGAGCGACTTGTTCCTCCACAAGCCTCAACTTCGTCCGATGTTCGCTATTTGCCTTGGCAATGCTGGTGTTGAGCTCATATCCGATCAGCAGCACGATCATGTTGAAGTAGAGCCAGAGCTGCACGGCGAGGATCACGCCGATGGATCCATAGAGGGCGTTGTAATCGGTGACATACGTAAAGACAAAGGCGAGCGCCTTGGAGAGCACGAACACAAGCAGGATGGCCAATACCGCGCCAGGTGTTACAAGATGGAATTTGCGCTTGCCGGGGCTGCCCGCGTGATATAACAGGGCGATCGCTACGAGGACGAGCATCACGGAGACCGTCCAGCGCAGCACACTGAACCCGACACTTTCCAGCAGATGCCCCGTATGTCCGTCAGTGTGGATCAGGGAGTGGCCCCACGAGCTGACGGTCAGCACCGCCGTGGCGGTGATGCAGAGCACCGAGAGCAGGAACATCAGCAGGAGACTGATCAAGCGCTGTTTCCAGGGACGGTACCAATCGGTGACGAAGGCGCTTGAACGAAAACCCTGAAGAATGGCATTGATACTGTTGCTGGCCAAGAAGATACCGCCCACGAAGCTGATGCTCAGCAACGCGGTATGCCTTCGGAGCAACAGATCATGCAAGAGGCCCTCAATGAAATGGTACACCTCGCCGGGCAGCATCGATCGGAAGGTACCCAATAGCTTTTCTTGGAAATCCGGCACCGGGATGAAAGGGATCAATGTCAGCAGCACGATGATCGCCGGGAACAAGGACAGGAAGAGGCGAAAGGCAATAGCAGCGGCGCGGTTCACCAAGTTCCCTTGGACGAGCGCGCGGAAGAAGAAACGCGAAACATGATAAATGCTGAAACCTGAGAATCCCGGTAATACGACCTTCTCCGACCAACTGATCAACCTCCTGTTGGCTTTGGAATAGAGTAGACGGCGGGAGATGTTCAAGGCCATCAGCCCATGGCTTTCAAGCTCAGGTCCAAGCTTCCTGCCGAATGTGTGAGAGCCCCCACGGAAATGAAGTCCACGCCGCATTCCGCATAGGAGCGGGCCGTTTCCAAAGTGATCCCTCCACTAGCCTCCGTTTCGAACTGCCCACCGATCAGCGTCACTGCTTTGCGCAAGGTGTCCGTGTCGTAATTGTCCAGCATGATGCGTTGCACCCCCCCCACGGACAGCACTTGGCCCACCTCGATCAGGTTGCGTGTCTCCACCTCGATCGGGATGGACATGCCATGTTCCCGCTGATAGGCGTTCGCTCTTGTGATCGCTTGCGGGATACCCCCTGCGAAGTCCGCATGGTTGTCCTTGATCATCATCATGTCGTAGAGCCCCTGCCGATGATTGGTGCCTCCGCCTATGCGGACCGCCCATTTCTCGATGGCCCGCAGGCCGGGCGTGGTCTTCCTGGTGTCGAGCACATTGCATTTGGTGCCTTCCACCGCGTCAACGAATGCGCGGGTCAACGTCGCGATCCCGCTCATGCGCTGCATGAAGTTCAGCAGCACCCGCTCCACCAGAAGGATGCTCCGGGAACTTCCGTTGACCGTGAAGGCAACATCACCCGGAGCCACGCGGGCACCGTCCATCAACAAGGGGCGGAGGTGCAGGTTCTCGTCCATTCGCTCACAGATGGCTTTCGCCAGTTCGATCCCGGCAATGGTCCCGTTGGCCTTCACCAACAGATGGGCTGCACCGCGTGCATCACCCGGAATGGTGGCGAGCGAAGTATGGTCACCGTCGCCCACATCTTCCGCAAATGCGCGATCGATCAGATCTTCCGTTCCGGGTGGCAGCATCAGCGTTCAGTCTTACTCGTTTCAATGCGCAATTGCTTCACCAGGGATCCTGTATCGGACTTCTTGAGGAAGAAGGTGACCCTGAAATCACCGTTGGATGTCGACATTTTACCGATGTAATAGCTGTCCCCGGTCCGGTTGGTGCCCTCGTGTTCGATCGTCAGGCCCTTTGGAGGATGCTCATCGAAGAACTTCCGCAGTATCTGTTCGGCCTGGGCATTGCTGTAATAGTCGCTCGCCACGGGGAGGGTCATGTCCACATTGGCCACCATGTATTTCGCCAAGGCAGAGGCATTGCCCGAACCCAAGGCCGATACCACTTGATCCTTCACCCCGCTTTGTGCGCGAAGACCGCCGAAAGCAAGCAGGAGGACAAGGAGAAGGGGAACTCTTTTCAGGATCGAATGTCGCATGCGGGACAATTTTGCAAAGAACGGGCCACATTTGCCCCTATGCAAGGGAAGGAGTTACGAACAATTGGAAAGGCATGCGTGCACGCCTGATCCTGGTCGGGCGCACCGAGCGCGGGCATGTGATGGACGGCTTCCAGCATTACCTGGACCGGATCCGGCGCATGGAGAAGGTGGAGGAGGTGGTGCTGCCGGATGCCGGCCGGGGAGAGGTGGCCTGGCAACAGCGTACCGAGAGTGACCGGATCCTGGCGGCGCTCAGGCCGGGCGAAAAAGTGGTGGTGCTCGATGAGCGCGGCCGCCAACTCACCAGCCCCGCCTTCGCACAACATCTCGGCACATGGCGCGACCAAGGGGCAAGGGACATCGCCTTCGTCATCGGCGGCGCATACGGCATGACCGATGAGGTGCGCGAACGGGCGGATCTGGTGCTGTCCTTATCGCCGATGGTATTCCCGCATCAGCTGGTACGGGTGCTTTTCGCAGAACAGCTCTATCGGGCACTGAGCATCCTTAAGGGGACGGGGTATCATCACTGAAGAGGCTTCTCGAAGCCCGCCTTCATGCTATCGCCGACCTTGATGAGGTCAAGTACTGAATTGGCGACCCGCTTAAAGATCTTCATCGTGGTCTCCGTTTCCATGCGTGCACGGAGGTCCTCTTGCACCAAGTGCGCGGCAATATGGTCTTCGGGTGTGCGGTTCTGCTTCGTACGCCATCGTTCCACGCTCACACCGGTGGTGGTAAGCCATTTTTTCCGGGCGCCCTCGGAACCGGCCATCTTACTCATGGTGCGGGACGTGAAATAATTCAGGTGTTCGGGATAGCTGGCTACGCTCCATTCACCAGGTGCGATCATGCGTGCCAAAGAATTGTAGTTCGGTGTGGTCAGGTAAAGCAAGCCCCCCGGTCGCAGCAGGGCCAGCATGTTCCTGATCTCGATCCGCGGGTGAATGACGTGTTCGATCACTTCGAATGAGCAAACGATATCATAGCTTCCGAGCTCATGTGCATCCGGATCCAACTTTCCTTCGGTGACGGGAATGCCTCTATCCCGACAGGCCTTCATGGTCAACTCTCCATATTCGTTGCCCTGCACGGCCCATCCCTGCATTTTTGCTCGTTCCAGAAAATGCCCTGCCCCGCATCCTACTTCAAATAAGCGCCCCATTTTCCGGTACGGGGCGAAACGCTTGAGCAGTTCATCATAGCGCGTGATGGTAATGGGTGAAATGGTGGATGGGGCAGGATAGTGCTCGTAGTAGACCACCAGTTCCTGTTCGGTCGGTTCCCAACCGGTATATACGAAGCCGCAATTCTTGCAACGAACAATATGCTGCTTCGAAAGCGCTGCAATTGGACGGCTTTCGATCTGGCCGCACTGGGGACATTTTCGCGTGGTGGTGGATGGCATGCCGCGAATGTATGGTCACTCTTGAGTGCCTGAGGCAAGGTGAAGATGGGACTTTCTTCTGCTCAGGTGCATGACCAAGCCGGATAGTAGGTG
This sequence comes from Flavobacteriales bacterium, assembly GCA_038234075.1. Lineage (GTDB taxonomy): Bacteria > Bacteroidota > Bacteroidia > Flavobacteriales_F > PHOS-HE28 > PHOS-HE28. Next base: position 49,760 of record JBBSUV010000007.1, read on the forward strand.
CCTATGCTGATTGCATGCTTCATGGACGTTACAGCATGTTTCAGGGATCGCCGCTGAAGTGGGACCACGAACGGTCGAGTGACGGCCAGATGAATGCTTGGTCCATGGCTGCGCTATGTTTGCAACATCCTTCGATGCTGGACAGAGTAGAAGTATGTGGAATGCTTGTAAGGCGGATCGTGGTCCCGACGGGCGGTTTATTGAGACGGTCCGGCGTGACGATCATGGTCACCGGCCCGGTCGATCTTGCACAGCCGCATGATGACGGTCGGGCATTGGCGGCATTGATACCGCATTGCGATCGGAAAGACCACTTGCGCAAAGAGAAGTAGATCATGGTGCCATTGGTCTTCCAGATGTACTTCGGCGAGGTCACCATCGAATTTTGGGAGTACTTGCTTGCGTTCGCCTATGGCTTGGTGCTGTATATCTACTTCTCCCGGAAGAAGAACCAGAGATTGAAGGAACATCCGGAGTATCAATATTTCTTGTGGGGGCTGTTGATCAAGATGGTCGGTGGCGTCGTTTTTTCCAACGTGTATTTCTTTTATTATCCGGGTGGCGACACCATGAGTTATTTCTATGGTGGTGTGGCGATGGGGAATCTCGCGTGGGTGCACCCCTTCGAATACTTACGACAGATGCTCGGTGATAATTCCTATCGGGCATGGCTGATGTACACGCTGGATACGAAGAAGCCATTCGAATACATGTTCTACGATGATCGAACGTTCTTCGTCCTTCGGGTCGTCAGTGTGCTGGCCTTTCTCACGTTGAAGAGTTACCTCACCTGTACCGTCGTCATCGCAAGCCTGTCGTATTTCGGCATTTGGAGTTGCTATCGGACTTTCGTCAGTTACTTCCCCTCTATCCAAGGTCGGCTGGCCATTGCCTTTCTTTTCATGCCATCCGTGGTTTTCTGGGGTTCATCCATCCTGAAGGACACCTTCACCTTTGCGGCTGTTTGTTGGTGGGTCCATGCCGTGGATGAAGTTTTCTTCAAAAAGAGGAATATCGTACGGAATGTTATCGTGGCTGCCTTGAGCATGGTGGTCATGATCGGCATCAAGCCGTACATATTCATGGTGCTGATGCCGGCAACGCTGCTGTGGCTCACTCACCGGCGGATCGTAACGATCAGGAACGCGGCGATCAAGTTCATGATAGCACCAGCTTTTATTGCTCTTACCATGGCTGTATCGATCTTATTGCTGAACAGCTTGGGTGATAAACTGGGTAAATTCTCACTTGACAATGCCCTGGAAGGTATAGAAGGTATCCAGGGGGATCTTCTGCATAGCGAAGGATACAGTGATAATAAATTCGATATCGGTGAATTCAACGGCACTTGGTGGGGTGTTCTGAGCAAATTCCCTGTCGCTGTGAATGCGACCCTGTTCCGTCCTTACATATGGGAGGCCAGAAGCGTGGTGATCATGATGAGCGCACTTGAGAACCTGTTCATCCTATGCTTTGTGATATACACAGTGTTGAAGGTGGGACCTAGATTCCTGATGCGGGCCATGCTCAATAACTCGTTGATCCTGATGTCCATGACCTTCGCATTGCTATTTTCATTCGTAGTCGGCATCACGACACCCAATTTTGGGGCAATGGTCCGTTTCAAGATCCCGATGCTGCCGTTCCTCATGTCCTCCTTGTTCATCATACTGCATCTGTATGAGATCAAGACCAAAATGGCGGGTCGCGGACGAACGTTCCAATTCAGGGACTTCCGTGATGGCAGCGGACATATTGCAGGCCCACGTAAGAAATTGGCGAAGGGAGGCAGGAATACGCGGGGGCATGCAATGGGCTGAGCACTTCCCTTTCGTATATCCCTTGTGAACACATGAAAAAGGCAGGGAAGAAGGGCGGGAAGTGCATACTTGCACTCACATACTGGAGCTATAATGATGCCTTGGTCCAGACATACACATTGCCGTATCTGGGCATCATGGCTGAAGTGCTTCCGAAAGGGAGCCGGCTCCATTTGGTGACGCTGGATCCTCCGGGTACAAAGATCCCCGACCTATCCGATGCGGGGTTCACTCATCATTCCTTCGCATACAAGCCATTCGGGTTGAAAGGAGCGCTGATGATGTTGAGGCTCTTGTGGTCCCTATTCCGGCTTATGCGCCGGGAGCGGATCGATGTGGTGCATGCTTGGTGCACCCCCGCGGGCATGGTCGGGTATCTGCTATCCGTGATCACCGGCCGACCGTTGGTGATCGACAGTTATGAACCCCATGCCGATGCCATGGTCGAGAATGGTACTTGGCCTGCTGGAGGTATGGCGTTCCGACTGCTTTTCCTGTTTGAACGCTTGCAGACAAAGCGGGCCAAGGCTGTGATCGCAGCGGCTGAAGGGATGCGGGGCTACGCGCAGGCCAGGTATGGAGCCGTGCCAGTGAATTTCCATGTAAAGCCGGCATGTGTGGACCTGGATCGGTTCTCATTCCTGAACTTGAAGAGAACAGAACTGATGCATTCCTTGGGCTTGATAGGGAAGCTTGTTGCGGTGTACGCCGGGAAGTTCGGCGGCATCTATTTGGGCCAGGAAGTATTCGACTTCTTCCGCATAGCACGGGACCACTGGGGCGAGCGGTTCCACGTCCTGCTCTTGACCAACCACCCCCAAGCAGAGTTGGATGCCTTTATTTCAACCGCAGGGCTTTCATCCACCATGTTCACCATCCGCTTCGTGCCACACGCGGAAATCCCTGATCTGATGGGACTTGCCGACTTTGCCTTGACCCCGGTGAAACCGGTGCCGACCAAGCGTTATTGCACACCGATCAAGGACGGGGAGTACTGGGCGCTGGGCCTTCCTGTGGTGATCACCCCGGGGATCTCGGATGACTCGGGGATCATTGAACGCTACGGGATAGGCAGTGTGGTGGTAAGCCTGGACGAGCAGGCTTATCACAAGTCGGTGACAGAGATCGATGCGCTGCTGTTGGAGCACGACCGCTCATCGATGTACACGAAGATCCGCCCCATCGCTGAGCAGTACCGGTCATTCAGTATCGCACACGGGGTCTATGCAGCCGTCTATGGCGCGGACGGCGAAGCCTTTCAGTGATATTGTTGACGTCGGCGGTTCCTACTTCCTTCGAAGAGGCCTGAAGAACAGCACCGGACGGAGCACCAGGGCCTTTATGAAGTAGGGCAGGGCTTTGCCCGGAGCTCCTGCATTCTTCCACCAAGCACCTCCGATGGACCAGTACGCGTTGGCCAAAGCATAACGCCGGAATGCCGCATCTTTCAGCAATCCCATCCTGTCGGCTTTCCTGAAGAGATAGAGCAGGTCCTTTTCAAAGAGGGCGATATTCCTGCTCATGCTGCCAGGCGAGGTCCTGTATTTGTTCAACGCGACGGGCAGGCGTTTGTAAGTGAAGCTCTGGGCCAAACCGATGGCGATGTCCTGATCAGCTGAATTGGAGAGTTCGGGATCGAAGCGCAAGCCGTTCTCAAAGCACCGTCGATGCGCGAGTAGGTTGCTGCTGATGCCAGGTATCCCGATGCCGCGCCCTGAAAGAATGGTGCGCACCACATCACCATCGGTGCCTTGCTCGGCCTCGCCGATCGGGTTCATTTCTTCGTCGCATCTCCAGATGTCGCTGAACACCCAATCCACACCTGCGGAAACCAATCCGTTCACCTTCATCTCCAAGCTATCCGGGGTCATCAGGTCATCCGCATCCAAGAACGCGAAATAGGTGCCGCCCGCTTTCTCAATGCCCACGTTGCGCGCCTTGCTCACGCCTCCGTTCGGCTTGTTCACCACTTGTACCCGGGCATCAACCACGCTCAGTGCCACCGCACTTGTTCCATCCGTTGATCCATCGTTCACAACGATCACTTCCAGGTCTGCGATCGTTTGGCCGAGCACGGAAGCGATGGTTCCTACTATCCACTTTTCCGCATTGTATGCAGGAATGATGACTGAGATGAGAGGTGGTTTCATACGGTACGGCCCAAGGCTTGTTCATAGATCCCCGTCGTCCCTTCCCACATGGTGTCGAAGCTGTACATGCTTAGTGCTGTTTGTCGGCCGGCCTCACCGATCGCTTTCGCATCCGCCTTCAAGAGGCGCTCTACACCAGCTGCCAATGCTTCCCCGTTACGTTCGGACAGAATGCCATTAATGCCATCCGTGATCGCGTCCAATGCGGCCCCAGTGGCCGTGCTGACCACGGGGATGGCGTTCATCATCGCCTCCGCGTACACAAGGCCGAAAGGTTCCAGCTCCGCAGCGTGGAGGTATATATCAAGGAGCCCGAAGAAGGAAGCCATATCCGCGCGTTCCACCCAACCGGTGAACACGATATTCCGCTCCAGTCCGGCATCATGCACCCATTGACGGACCTCTGGTTCCTGTTCACCCTGACCGCAGAACAGGAACATGGCATCGGGATGATCACGCGCGATGATCTTGGCTGCTTCCACGATATGGCGGTAGCCTTTCCATTCAATGAACCGCGCCACGGTGCCGATCACAGGATAGCGACCCACCGAACCGAACCGTACCCGCATTCTATCCATGGCCTGACCGTCCTGCTTTGTGAAGCGTTCAGGCGGTATCCCGTTATGCACCAACCGCAATTTGGATGGTGGCGTGTGTTCGATGCGGAGAAGGAAGTCGCGGGCTTCTTCGGAGATGGCGATCACGTGCGTCGCCATACGCGAGTTCCAGCGGTCCAATCTTGTCCATAGAGGCGTATATCGCCAATGGAAGCCGGTGTCCTGCCGGGTGATCACCCGGACCCGGACGCCCGCGAGCCACGCAGCAATGAGGCCTGGAAGGGAATCGTCGAACAGGTTGCAATGCACAATGTCAGGCTTCGCTTTTCGGATATGCCACCAAAGCTGAGGCAGGGTGCGGATCATGCCCCATTTACGTTTTGCGCTGTCGAACGGGATCCAGATGCAGGTGAACCCCAGCTTTTCCATTTCCTCGATCATCACCGGCCGTTCCGGGTAGAGGATAAGAAAGGTATACCGGATATTCCCCTCGCGTGCGGCCCGCTCCGCGAACCATGTGAGGTAGGGCACGTGGGAGTTATTGGCAAAGGTGTGGAGGACGTGCATGGAGCTTGGCAAGATATGCTGCACCTACGCGGCCGCCTTCAAGCGGTCGCTTCCTCGGATCCGTTTCGATAGCAGAAGGAACGGCTTCTCCACCAAGCGGTAGAAAGGCTCCGCGAGCAAGAGCGCGATGCCGGTATAGAGGCACAACATGGCGAGCTTTCCCCAAGTTCCAAGGTCCGGGCCGACGACGTGCTTGAGCACGGCCTCTGCGAAATACCCCACGGGCGCATGGATGATGTAGAGGGTATAGGATACCTTCCCCAGCCAATCCGTGGCCGGGGAACGCGCTTGGGGAGCGATCATGATAATGGCAACGGCGATGACGGAAGCGCATAGCTCCATGATACCCCCCTGGGCCACCACTTGGATGGACGTCAGAACGAACATGGAAACAAGCAAGCGGCGATCCGTTCCTGTCTCCCTCCAAAGGAATACCAACATGCCCAGCAGGAAGTAGATCGAGTAGTGGAAGAAGAGCGGACCCTTGCAGAAGGGGAGCAGGATGAGCCCGAACAACACCATCGCTATCCGCCAACCGGGCGACTTTCCAGTGATGAGCGGGAAAAGCAACGCGATCATCAGGTAGAACTCGAACTCGGTGGTGAGGGTCCAGTAGACGAAATTGAACCAGTTCACATGCAGATAGGGAACCAGGAATGTGAGGTTGGCCAGCACGGACCTGGCTCCAAGAGCAGGGATCTCATTGCCTTCAACGGGGTGCCCATTCACGAAGATGGACAAATAGTAGTAGGCGATCATGAACAATGCCGCGACATAGGCAGGCGGGGCTATCCGAACGAAGCGACGGGCCATGAAACGCCCTAAGCCGTGCCAGTTATACCCGGACCGCTGCATCGCATACGGGATCACAAAACCTGAGATCACAAAGAATACTTGCACGCCGAGGTAGCCGAAGGAGAAGACCGCTTTGGCTGGGCTCGGTAACAGCGAGGGCAGGATGGACCCGCTGTAGTGGAAGAGCACCACCGCCAAAGCCGCTATACCCCGCATGGGGTCCAGGATCTGCACGTGCTTCAGGCTTGCCATCTATATCGTATCGGGTCGATCAATTCTTTCTGTGGCCCTGGTCGAATTGTCCTTGAAGGCCACTGCAGGCACTCGGAGTGGGGGAGCGCCTTCGGCGGACCATGTTGTAGAGGTGACTTGCCTGCCCTTGGCTAGCGTCAGGAGTGCGTGTATTTTCTAGAGGCTTCCAGTTCTTGTGCGAGGCCAAAATAGCACCTGCTGCAGATCTCTACCTTAGCCTGCCGAAAAGAACGCCGCAGGGCATGAAGAGTGCCAGGAATACAGAGCCCATGCCGCCGATCAGGGTCCTCCACATCTGTAATTGGTATCCAAGCCTGCTCAATCCGAATGAAGCCCCTTTCATCCGTCGTCATGTGGGCTCCTTGAAAGGCCATTTCGAGAACACAGCTTGGCATATCGCGGTCAACCCCAACAGCGGAAAGTGGAGCGTATTGACGAAGAACCTCTTTGCGGACCGCACCTTGGTCGTTCAAGTGCCCCGGGGTAAAAGCATCCTGATCGAATGGGCCACGTTCGCCTTGGTGACCTGGGCATGGCTTACCCGAAGGCGCAGTGTGAAGTTCGATCTCGTGAACATCCACATCACTTATCCCTTGGGCATACGGGTGAAGATGCTTCGCCGAATGTTCGGTGTCCCTGTGGTTTTTACCGAGCACTGGAGTGCATACCACTATTCGTTCCGGTCCAAAAGCAAGGGCTTGGAACGGACCCGTGCCATGTTCAGACATGGTGTTCCGCTCATATGCGTTTCCCGTTCCTTGTTGAAGGACATCGAGGATTTCAGTGGAGAAAAGCAGCAACAGGTGGCCATTATTGATAATGTGGCGGAGACAGAGGTATTTTACTTCGATCCCGAGAGCAGGCCACACGAAGGGAGTTTTCTTGCAATTTCCGGATGGAGGCATCCCAAAAGGCCCGATCTGCTTCTCCGCATGATGGCGCTTTTGCGCGATTCCGGGGTTAACGCTCATTTGCGTTTAGGAGGGGACGGCCCCCAGATGGAATCCATTAATGCGGCGATCGTGGAACTCGGATTGGAGAACAGGGTGACACTGCTCGGGCGATTAGGACCTAGTGAGGTCGCGAAGGAGATCAGGCAGGCGCATGCCTTCCTTCATCCCTCGGAGTATGAGACGTATTCCGCCGTCTGTGCTGAAAGTCTATGTTGTGGTACGCCCGTGCTGGCCTCGGATGTGGGCGGGATATGGGAGTACTTGGCCCAAGCGCCGGGTTCGGCGCTGGTCACCACGCACGATGCGCAAGCGTGGAAGGAGGCCTTATTGGCGAATTGGTCAAGAATGCTCTCCGTGGATCGCCGCTCGGTATCCCAGTACATGCTTGCGCGGGCTTCCCCGGAGATGGTGGGGAAGCGCTATTCGGATTTCTTGAAGCAGATCCTTGCAGGGCGCGGCTGATGCAATAGGAAATGGTATTGGCGATCGCAGGATCTTTGATCCCTCATGGATGGATCAAAAGCATTTCGGCGCAGTGCCTCCAGGCTAATTCCATTTCAGCTGTTGTCGCAGCAATTGATAATCCGAGATGCGGAGGAGGAACATGTCGTGGAGCGGTATCCCGCCGCGGTAGCGTATCACGAGCAGCACGACGACAAGGATGACCAAGTAGGAAATGGTACTGGCCACGGCAGCGCCTTCTATCCCCCACACTGGAATAAGCAACAGGTCGAGTGCGATCGTAAAGGCCGCACCGACCGCGGTCGCCAGCAGATTGAAGTATTGATGACCCTTGTGCACCACCAGTTGGGCCAGGATCTTGGTGGCCCCGCTGAAAAGGATACCTGGCAACAACAATTGCAGGGGCAGCACCGATCCCTTGAACACATCCCCGAAAAGCAGTGGTATCACCCAAGGGGCAAGGATCCCCATGATGAGCCCAAGACCTAAAAGGGAGGTGAAGTTCAAGCGTGCGACGGCCTTGAACCGGGAAAGCATCTCATCATTCACCTGCCCGAACAAGTAGGGCTGCACCACGCGTGAGAATGGATCGGGCACATAGAACAACAATTGGCCAGTGCCCACAGCCACCGCATAAATGCCCAAAGCCGCAACCCCATGGTATTGGTCCACCACCCACACATCGAAACGGTAGTTCACCAGGTTTATCAAGTTGCTGAAGTAACCGGCCAGCGAAAAAGCCAACAAGGGGCGGATGATGACCCAGGACCATATCGGCAATGGGATCTGCTTCACATGGATCGAATAGAGGATGCTCCAGACCGTTGATTGCACCAATATCACCAAAACTGTAACGATAAGTACCGCAGGCAGCATGTCGCCAACATCGAAATGATCGCGCAGCAGGAATAAGCCGAGGAAGCCGATCGCGCTCAGCGTTGCATTCAGGATCGCCATACCGTTCAAGATCCTGAATTTCTTCAATCCCAGCATCACGGCGGCTATCGCCGCATTCAGCAGGCCGGAAACAATACTGATATATACGAATGCCCAATAGGTCCAGCTTATCCGATGATCCGGCATCAGGAGCGCGGTCATCCGTGAGGAGGCGGACAAGCCCCATAGGATAAGGGGAAGGACCAGGACCGTTAGTAGCAATAGTGTTGACGCGGTTCCGATGGACCTTCGCAGGTCGTCAGGCGCCTTGGCGGTGAAATAGGTGATCCCCAGTCCGAGGTTCAAGCTCATTAAAAGGGAGAGTAGCACCACTTGGCTGTTCAGCAGCGCATACTCACCCCGGCCAACGTCACCGAGCATGCGGGTCATCACCGTGCTTGACACGAAGTATAGCAGCAATGTCGGTACCTGCGTAAGGAAGGTATAGATGATGCCGCGCTTCAAAGTGCCTCTGGGAGCTGGATGAGAGGAGCAAAGAAAGTGAACTGCGGAGAGTTCATAGCTCGAACGGAAGATTGTTGAGCAATTTGTCGAATTGCAGGGATCGGGCGAAGGATCTCCGGGCAACGTTCAGGTCCGGGTTTTCCGGATGACTCCTCCACGCCGCGAAAACCGCCAAGGCATCCTCGTCGGAGTCCGTCATGTACACCAGATCCCGTTTATCGGCATACTCCGAGAACCAGCTGCAGAAGAATGGCTTGCCCTGGGTAAGGAATTGTACCACCTTCTGGCAGGAGATCCGATTGGCCCGGGTTTCGGGATTCAGGTAGACGAAACCGAAAGATGCCCCCGCGATCAACGTGCGCAATTTGTCATAGGGCACTTCCCCGTTGAACAACACGTTCGGGAATCGTTCGCGGTCCAACAAGGGGAATTCCGTGGCGGTGGTCACGTTCACCGGACCCACAATAAGCCAGGTGATATCGGGATGGGCGGTGAAGAGCTTTTTCCAGAGCGGGAAATTATGGCGGTCATTGATGTTGCCGATGTAGAGCCCGTAGCCGGCCGGTGCAGGGAGGTCCGTTCCGTTGTAGGATGCAGGAAGCAGGTCCGACTTTGTCAGCCCGTGCGGCAGGAAATGGATGGACCGATTGAACGTCCGGAACCTGGGCATCAGGTCACGGGCGATGCAGAACACATGGTCACATTTTTCAGCCAGCGACCGCTCACCCCAGCCGAAGGAATAATCATCCGCACAGTGATAGATCGAAAGTATCGGGTCCAACTGGGAGGGATCCGTCAACCGGCTGGGGTCGAAGCTCCAGAACAAGGGGTGTTCCAGACCGGTTTTCCGGAAGTGGTATTTCACGCGCAGGGCGATCATTTTGTCATTCAGGCCGCCCAGTCGCCCACCAAGCAGAGGAATGGTATTGAAGTAGGAAAGGACCGTCACGCCCTCCTCCGTATCGCGTGAATGGATCCTCCAACGGAAAGGATGGGAAGGGCGCCACGGGCTCGGCGGGTCAAGGAACAGCACCTTCCGGGTCTGGGCCAATGCCAAGGCATAGCGGTGTTTGCTGTACCGAGGGCCCTTCCAGGCATCGTTGGAAATGATGAGCACTGGGCAGTGCTTTGGCACCTTGCGACGTTGCACCGGATCGCTGTCCACGGCATCCTTCAGTGGAATGGGCAATCTCTTGATAATGGTATCCGTAAGCTGGTCATAGGAGATCCCGTCCAAGTAGGCATCCACCAGATCGCTGTCCACCCGCAACTCCTTGCTCAGGATCCGGCCCATCAGGTCAAGGAAATGATCTTCATCCTCCGCCTTGAAATTACCATGCCCGTCCAACTCCGGAATGTAGCTGTTGATGGTGCTCACCACCGGGCAATGCTGGGCGAGATAGGTGATCACCTTCAATGGCGTACGGTCCACTTTTGTGGGAAGACTACGTGTGGGTTCGAATTCATATGTGACCAGCCCGATCTCGGCACCCCGTATCAGACTGCGCAGTTCATCCGGGTGCTTCACCCCGTCATGGACCACGTTCGGCAAGGCCAGGAGTGCATTCCTCCGCGTCAGCAATTCTCCTTTCAATGGGGCCAGCGGCCCGACCAGGACGAAGGTGTGATCGGGGAAGCGCTTTGCTGCGCTGTAGAGAAGCGGATAGTTCGTGTGCTGGTTGATCCCTGCCGCCATTACGATATACGGTGCCCAGCGCGCTTTGAAGCGCGCCGTCTCACCGGGTTCGAATTCACGGTCTATTGTTCGCACGCCGTGGGGGATCAGCACGGTATTGGGATTGAAGCCCTGATAACGTTCCTTATAGAATGGATTGATCGCCACCACCACATCCGCCGTCCGCGCGAATTCCGGGTCGTTCGGAAAAACCAAATAGGGATCCACGACGTGGTACACGACCTGCGTGGCCGGTGTACGGAGCACCTCATGGTTGAGCAGTGAGGTGGGATGAAAGCACCAGAACAAGGTTTCCTTGGCATGTGGCAGCCTGGAGAGCTTCCAAGCATTCAGCCGGTCCACCCATGTTCGCATGAACCGCGGTAGGATCCGGAGCGGCAGGTTGTTCCGGTATTCCACCACATTCACGCCTTCATTAGTGGCTTTCACCTTCACCCCGAATGAAAGCAGGTCGCTCCAACGCCATCGGTCCGGAAGGCTTATGAAATACACCCCGCTGCTTTTGGCGAGGAATGCGGCGTAGTGGTGCTTGGAGTACCACATATCACCCCAAGGTTCGAGGGAGAAGACAAAAATGGTGCGCAACGGGTTAGCCATTCATAAGGAGCCATAATGGCCGAAAGTAAGTTCTGGATCGATCAGCAAGCGCGGGTTCTCCGTTCACCGGCCCGCGTCGGTCCGGCCAGCTTCAGATCCCGATGGATGCTGCCACCTCTCTTTGACAGATCAGGAAGTTGAAATGCTTGCTCTTCGTCAAGGTATCCACTCGCTGCGGCGGCCATGTGATCTCGTCTATGTTGTAGTACACATAATCCAAACCGCTCACCAGCTGCGCAACCTGAAGGGCCACCTCGTCATTCAGCAGTTCGATCAAGAGGGTGGGACGGTCACGTCTTAATACCTCTGCAAAACCTTTCAGCACGGCAGGTTCGTGGGTTTCCACATCGATCTTGAGCAGGTCCACCGAGGAGGCGTCCACACGGTGAAGCAGATCGACGACCGTAATGCACGGGACCTCTACGGGGCGTAATTGCGGATTTGAACTGTTCCAATCGGCTTCCAACGAGACGGACAGGACATGCTCACTGGAAGGCATATCGAACAGGACCGCGGTCCCTGTCCGATCACTTGCCGCTGCATGGAAAGCCTTGATGTTCCAGTGGTTCAGGGCGATGTTAGCCTCCAGTTTCCGGAAGATCCGTTCCACCGGCTCCACCGCCACGACCAATGCCGCCGGGTTCACGGCTTGGGCGACCAAGGCATAGACCCCCGTGTTCGCTCCGATATCGAAGATGACGTTGGACCGGCGGCAAAGGCGTGTCCAGAGTCCGATCGAGATCTTTTCCCAACCGCCCAGTCCTTGCCAGAACATTTCGTTCTCGATCATGTGACCATGGTGCATGATGCGGAATTCCTCCGTGGGGCTGATGGGCACGGTGATGGCGCCCTTGAAATGCAGATGCCTGTAGATCGGTTCAGGAACATGGGCCATCGCACGCAAAGCCGTATACAGGGGCTGCTTGAACGGCATCAGGTCATAGAGTCGCTTGGCGAGATGTTTCGCTCTATTCATGCCACAAAGAACGGAAGAGTAGATGAATGCGGCGAGAAGAGCGATGTGCATTGATGATCGTCGGCATGAACGCCCTTCGAATTAGGACGAAAGAACCCGTAGGTGTTCACTTCAAAGCATACATTCGCAGCATGCGCTTCCAGTACCCATCCCCTCCGAATGGCGGATGCACCTTTCGCGTTCTCGTAGGTGATCCGACCGAAAGGATGGGCCGGCTCAAGCCCGGGACGGAAGATGCAGGACTATACATGTGCCTCTTCAGCATCACGGCGGCCCCGTGTTAGAGCCGTGGAACCTGAGTGATCACATCGTATGCCAACAAGAGATCTTTTCCGTTCGCTCCGCGATAAGTTCGAGGTCATTTCAGGGTGGCGGATCCGTGCGAAGTTCCCGTTCGGAAATGAAAAGTTCCGTGATCTGTACGGAGCCATTCCGGACCTTCAGGTGCGGAACGTCCTTGATGTAGGCGCCAATGTCGGACAGTCCGCCATGCAATTCAGGAAGGTATTTCCTGATGCGGTGATCCACAGTTTTGAACCGGTGGGAAGTACCGTGGAGATGTTCAAGAGGAACGTTGCTGATGCCTCGGTCCATCTTCATCCATTGGCGCTGGGGGCATTCCAGGGTCGTGTTGAAATGCAGGTATGCAAGGATGCCCGGACTTCGGACATGAACTCCATAGGGAAGTCGCATCCGTATCTGCACGATCGAACGATCAAGAAGGAGTTTGTTGAGATGACCACCTTGGACCTGTGGTGCGAAACGGCCGGGATCGAACATATCGATTTTCTGAAGATCGATACGGAAGGTCATGATCTCGAGGTGATGAAGGGGGCGACGGGTTTGTTCGAACGCCAGGCGATCAGGTTGATCGACATTGAGGTGGGTATCAATCCGACCAACTCCTTTCATGTTCCTTTCCATACCGTGTCAGAGTTCCTGTGGAACAATGGCATGTTGCTATTTGGTATCTATGATCAGATCCAGGAAGTACCCCAGGTCGGGAACTACCTGAGGCGGTCGAACGCATTGTTCATTTCCCGGGAATTGGCACTTCCCATGTCGCATGGGGCAAAGGCTCTAAGGGAGCAATGATCGACCGGAAGTCCGAAAACCGGCGGGACTGTTGGCTTAGCCCAAAGACGTCAATTCATCTCACCTCATCTCATCCCGACCGATCCCCCCTCTTGCTCCATGGCCAAGCTCCTCCTTTGCACCGGCAATCCCGGCAAGATCGCCGAGCTACGTGCCATGCTGCCCGGTGATCTGGAACTCATCGGCTTGAACGAGGCAGGGCTGCCAATGGAGTTGCCGGAGACCGGCGACAGCTTCCTCGACAACGCCCTTCAGAAAGCGCGCTTTGCCTTCGAACGCACAGGCCTCGCTTGTATCGCCGACGACTCCGGTCTTGAGGTGAATGCCTTGAACGGCGCGCCCGGTGTGTACTCGGCCCGCTATGCCGGCGAGGAGAAGAGTGACCGGGCCAACATGGCCAAACTGCTTCGCGAAATGGATGGTGTTGAGGACCGTGGGGCAAGGTTCCGCACCGTGGTGGCCTTGATCGATGCAAATGGGGAACACACCTTTGAAGGGGAAGTGCGCGGAGTGATCACCAAGGAGCCGCGTGGTCCGAACGGCTTCGGATATGATCCGGTATTCCTTCCGGAGATGAGCGACCTCACTTTCGCGGAGTTGGATGCGAAGATGAAGAACGCGATCAGCCATCGCGGCCAAGCCGTGTGGAAACTGGTCCGCTTTCTTTCCGAGCAGGGGAAGTGAGGCCCCTCACCGATCCGGACTGTCGTTGTCAATTCCGGGAGACATAGGAGAAGCGCTTTTTGATGGTCAGGAACGGACGCTCCAATAAACGATAGCTCAACGCCGCCATGATGATCGTGACAGCCAAGGCCAAGATCGGCTGTAGGATAAGTACTTGCCACGTCGTAACATCCAAGGTGAAATGTTTGAGCACTTGTATTGCGATGAGGATACCCACAAAGTGAAGGCAATACAGGCCGTACGAGATCCGGCCAAGTGACGCAAGCGGACCTTTTTCAGGCAGCTTCATGAATCGGCCATTGCCATGCGTTTGATGGAGGATCAGGCACGCGGCAAGAAAAGCAATGATGCTCCGCTCGAATATCTGGATGGCCGGTGACCACATGAAAAGTTCCTTGCGGAAGAAATAGCCCAGGGCAAAAAGCAGGTAGATAAGGAGCACGGTGCTTTTGGACCAATGCTTTACCCACTCCACGCCGCGGGGGTATGAAACCAAAAGCGCGGCGAAAGCCCCCATTGCCATGTCACCGATACAGGATAGGGTATGGATCTCATGGGCAAGGTTCGAGGTGTTGAACGCCCTGAAGATCCAGGATTGCACGAGGATCGCCGCGAACACGGCCCAGTACCATCTGGTGGGCACGATCCACATGATCAGGGGCCAAAAGAGATAGAACTGCTCCTCCACAGCGATGCTCCACAGGACGGCCAGAATGGAGGCATCCGGCAAGCCGTGGCGCAGAAAGTCGAAGTTGCCCAAGAACAACACGTAGAAAAGCGGGTCCGCCGATTCATTCGGTACGCCGCCCAGTTTTGATTTGATCCAGGGAAAGACAAGGAACCCGAACGCCAAACAAGCATAGTAGAGCGGCCAGATCCGAAGCGCGCGGCGCAGCCAGAACTTCGGAACATTCACCTTTTTCGCATATCGGCGTTCCACGATGAGCAGGTAGGTGATCAAGAACCCGCTGAGAACGAAGAACACGTTCACACCGATATTCCCATTTCCGAAGATGTCCAGCTTGACGGTCCGCCACGCACTATCACCCGTAATAGCGGGGTTCTCGGAAAAAAAACCATGATAAAGGAATACGCTGAAGAAGCAAAAGGCGCGTAGTGGGTCCAGTGTAGGAAAGGATACGCGCGGCCGGTCGGTCATGGTCGACAATGATAGTGGATCATCGAATGAACACTTTCACGCCGAGCGTCATTGTGCGGACCGGATCATCCCGTCCACCATCCCGTTCACCGCCTCCGCGACCGTGATCCCCGCTGCCGCCAGCATCTTCGGAAAGATGCTTACCGGTGTGAAGCCGGGAACGGTGTTCACTTCGATGGTCACCACCCGTTCGCCATCGCCCTGACCTTCCAGCCAGAAGTGGTCGATGCGGGCCATGCCGTTGCACTTCAGCGCCCGGTAGATCGCCTCGGAGCGTTCCCGGACAAGCTTCGAAATGTGGTCCGGCACCGGAGCGGGCACGATCTCCTGGGTGTCGGGCGCGTTGTACTTTGCCTCGAAATCGAAGAATTCGTGGCTGGTGCGGATCTCGCAGATGGGCAGCGCGCGCACCTCGTCGCCCATGCGGATCACGCCGCAGGTGAGCTCACGGCCTTTCACGAAGGCCTCGCACATCACGGTGGGGTCTTCCGCAAAAGCCTTGTCCAATGCGGGGCCCAGCTCAGCCGCTGTCTTCACTTTGCTGATGCCGAGGCTGCTGCCGCTGTTGTCCGGCTTCACAAAGCAGGGTAGGCCCACCTCGTCCAGAACTTGCTGTTCCGTGCCGCCATCCCGGCCTTGCAACAGGAGGGAAGGGGCCACGGGAAAGCCCATCTGGCGCAACAGTCCGGTTGTGCTGAACTTGCTCATGGTGATGGCCATGTTGAGTACGCCACCGGTCTGGTAGGGCACCTTCAGCATGTCCAAGTAGCCTTGCAGCTTGCCGTCCTCGCCAGGCGTGCCGTGAATGGCGATCAATGCGGCGGTGAAGCGTTCGGCACCCTGACCACGGTCCGCCGTGAAGGCCCCGCGATCGAAGGGCAGCATGGTGCCGTCGCGGAGCTCACAGGTCCAGCCCTCGCGCTCCACAGTGATAAAAGCCGCGTCGAAGCGTTCCGGGTCCAGCGCGTCCATCATGGTCCGGGCGCTTTTCAGGCTGATGACGGATTCTCCGGTGTATCCACCGCGCAGGATGGCGATCAAGGGTAGGGGCATGGCAGGGATGTCGTGCGGACCAAAGTTGCGGTGGTGCGGTGCAAGAGCCGGGTGGGCCGCCCGGGAAGTGCCAACCATCGAATGTTGATGCCCTTTTCCGCCGATCTATATTCGCGCCTTGCTGAAGGGGGGTCGACCGGCCTGAAGCACAATAGATGACGGCTGGAAAACGGTTTTTTCTGATCCTCGCCCCGGTGGCGATCGCACTCCTGATCCTTCTCGGTGCTTGGTGGTGGCTGGGCTCCTACACGCGGCATGATGCGGGCAGGATGGTGCCGGACGTGAGGACGCGCACCTTCGAAGAGGCTTCGCGGATACTCGAGGCCATGGGTCTCCATGCGGAGGTGATCGATTCGGTATACACCGATGAGGCGCCCAAAGGCAGCGTGGTGGACCAGGACCCCGACAGCGGTAAGTTCGTGAAGCCGGATCGCACCGTTTACCTCGTGATGAACGCGAGCCAGCCGAAGATGCTCAACATGCCGGACCTGGTGAACCTGAGCAAACGCCAAGCGACCAGCGTGCTGGACATCATCGGGCTGAAAGTGTCGGAGATACAATATCGCCCGGACCCTTGCCTGGACTGTGTGCTTGCACAATTGTACAAAGGCCAGCCGATCGCGGCGGACGCCCGGATCCGCAAGGGCGAATCCATCACCTTGATCCTTGGGCAAGGGCAGAACGGTGAACGTGTGCCCGTGCCGGACGTGCGTGGAATGGGCTTTGAGGAAATGAAGGCCGTGCTGAGCCTGGCCTCCTTGAAGCTGGGGTTGGTGGTGGAGGTGGCCGGTTGTGGCAATAGCGGCTGCGATACTGCGTTGGCGAAGGTGGCACGTCAATCCCCCGCTCCTGGATCGGATGATCTGATCAGTCCGGGTGGCTTGGTCGATGTTTGGCTATCGATGGACAGCACCGCCGTCTCCCCTTGATCATGATGAAACGCACTTTTATCCACGCCGGCGTACGCGGCTTTGCGGTCGGCTGTCTGCTCTTGGTGGCGCACCACAGCGAGGCCCAGGAATTGATCTCGCCATTGAACGCGATCCCTCGTCCCGGGGTGGTCGCACCCGAGCAACGCTCCGGCGGGTTGAATGAAGTCTTCCTCTACGGCAATGCCACGCAGACACTGCCCGTGGTCGACGACTTTTCCGTGGACCGCACGCGCCATCTGAACGCTCAGCAAGGGGACGCCAATGTGACCCTGACGGAGACCATCTACAAGATCGTGGTGGGCGGCATCAGCACACCGGACATGGCCTACCGCACCGACACCAGCTACCACTATTCGATCACCTTGACCGATTCGGGGGACGTCATCACGCAAGCACCGAATCCCTCTCTGGTGGCCGTGATCCGTGACTTCAGCGTCTACCCGGTGACCGAGCAGAGCAGATACGTATGGCCGCCATACACGGTGATCGATACGTTGGGGACCACCAGCCTCGACACGCTGCCGCTAGACCCCACTTTGATCCAGGATTCCTTGTTGGTATACACGGTCACCGCGGACACGCGTAATTATATAAACCCGGACAACACCCCGCGCCCGTGGATCCTCTGGGCCGATGACGATGCCTATGTGAATTCGACCTTCCCGCTGAACCCGCCGACCATCGGCGTAGCCACCTTGGACGGCATGGACCGCACTGGATATCCTTATCTGCCGGACGCGCCGAACACCAACGGCCTGGCGGATAAGCTCACCTCTGTGCCCATCAACCTGGCCTTCCCGGCGGGCGATAGCATCTACCTCAGCTTCTTCTGCGAGCCTATCGGGCGCAGCGGGGACCAGTTGGCACATGGCGAGGACAGCCTGCGACTGGAGCTTTATGCAGCCGACGAGAACCAGTGGTACCAAGTGTGGACCACGCCCGGCGATGCCGCATCGGAGGTCTTCCGACAAGTGATGGTGCCGATCAAAGACCCGCGGTTCCTGAAGGCCAACTTCAAGATGCGCTTCAGCAACTACGCCACCTTGGGCGGAGCGGTGGATCAATGGCACATCGATTACGTGCGCTTGGACCGCAACCGTAACGCAGCGGACACCGTGTTGAAGGACGTGGCCTACGTCTACCAGGAAGCGGGACTGCTGCAGACCTTCACCTCCGTGCCCTATGCCAAGTTCATCCAGGCGCCTGCCAGCTACATGGCCCAGCAGGTGGACCTGGTGCAGCGGAACAACGACACGCAGGACAAGTTCATCACCTGGGGCTACGGCGTCTCGTCCGATTGCGGATGGAGCACCACCCGCGGCAGCTACGGCAATAACATCAGCAACAACGCCAACAGCAACTTCAACACCGTTCATCCGGTTAATAGCGGCGGGGACCCGCTGGTGTACGATGTTTCCGCCTGTGCCGATGCCGCCTTCGTAACGGCGAAATTCTGGACCAATGCCACGCCGGACGTCTGCGCCTACAACGACACCATGGCCTACGTGCAGGAGATCAGCAACTACTACAGCTACGATGACGGCACCGCCGAGGCCGGCTACAGCCTGAACGCGGCCGGTGCTAAACAGGCCTATCGCTTCGACACCGAAGGCACCGATTCCTTGCGTGCACTGCGGATCTACTTCGATCCCATCTTCACCTACAATCCGCCGCCGGTGAACCATCCGCCCAGCGGCTCTTTCATCATCACGGTATGGAGCAGCTTGGATCCGGAGGTGATCGTTTTCCAGAACATTTCCTTCAGCTCGCCTCAGTACCTTGACTGGGGACCGGACCACTATGCTGAATATCCGCTGGACAGCACCATCGCGGTGAGCGGTACCTTCTATGTGGGCTGGGTGCAGACGAACGATACGCGCATGAACCTGGGCTTGGACAAGAACCGGGACAACCACGACAAGATGTACTACAAGACCGGCCTCAACTGGGCCGTTTCGGGGCAGCCAGGTTCTTGGATGATCCGACCCGTGATGGTGGCTGCCGTGGATCCATTCGCCGGTGTGGATGAGGTCGCAGCGCCGGACGCCTCGCTCTCGATCTATCCGAACCCGTCGGGTGATGCCTTCCACGTGAAGATGGGCGATGGCATTGCGCAAGCAGCAGTGATCGAACTGATCGACCCGATGGGCCGCCCGGTACGCCGCTGGAACGCCGATGGAAGCGCAATGTCGGTGCAGGACGTGGCAACGGGGCCTTATATCGTTCGCATGATCGCCCGCGACGGGCACACCTTGGCACAAGGCCGATTGATCGTACAGCACTGATGGAACCAAGCAAGGGGTCGCCCGCAAACGAAGTTGAGGAGACCACCGAGGAACAGGAACTTTACGAGCACCATCGCATTGTGGCCGACCCCGGCCAAGGGCTGATGCGTTTGGATAAATTCCTCTTCGATCACTTGGCGGGTGCCTCCCGCTCACGCATCGCCGCTGCAGCACGCAACGGCAACGTGCTGGTGAACGGCAAGGCCGAAAAGCCCAGCCACAAGGTGAAACCGAACGACGTGGTCACCTTGGTACTACCGCATCCTGTGCAGAATGTGGAACTGGCTCCGGAGGACATCCCGATCGAAGTGATCTACGAGGACGACCAGATCCTGCTGATCAACAAACAGCCGGGTCTGGTGGTGCATCCCGGCCACGGCAATTGGACCGGCACCTTGGTGAACGGGCTGCTCTTTCACTTCGGGAAGCTGCCGTCCACACCCAACCAGCCCGTGCCCCGGCCCGGCTTGGTACACCGCTTGGACAAGGACACCAGCGGCGTGATGGTGATCGGCAAAACGGATGAGGCGCTCACCCACTTGGCGCGCCAGTTCTTCGACCGCACCAACGACCG
This sequence comes from Flavobacteriales bacterium, assembly GCA_038234075.1. Taxonomy (GTDB): domain Bacteria; phylum Bacteroidota; class Bacteroidia; order Flavobacteriales_F; family PHOS-HE28; genus PHOS-HE28. The sequence continues at coordinate 69,768 of JBBSUV010000007.1, forward strand.
CCGCTACCGCGCACTGGTATGGGGCGATTTCGATGAAGAGGAAGGCACCATCGAGGGCAACCTCGATCGCTCACCGAAGGACCGCACAGTCATGTCCGTGCCAGTGGACCCGGAGCAAGGGAAGACCGCCGTGACCCATTGGAAGGTGATCGAGCGCTTCACCTATGTCACCTTGGTGGAATGCAAGCTGGAGACGGGCCGTACGCACCAGATCCGGGCGCACATGAAGCACATCGGCCATCCACTTTTCAACGATGCGCACTATGGTGGCGATCGCGTGCTGAAGGGCACGGTCTTCACCAAATACAAGCAGTTCGTGGAGAATTGCTTCAAGCTCCTACCGCGCCAGGCGTTGCACGCAGCCGTGCTGGAGATCGATCACCCCACCACCGGCAAGCGGATGAAGTTCGAGAGCCCACTGCCGGAGGATATGGAGGCCGTGCTGGCGCGTTGGCGCGTCTACACGAATTCACGGCCGTTCCTGGACCCGGGAGAGGAGTTCGACGCCGAAGAGGCGAACAACTTGAAGTGACGGTGCAGTTGTCCGTTGGCAGTTGTTAGTTGTCAGGCTCGGCCGCGACGGGAGAGTTCTCAGTTTTCAGGCTTGGTCGCGTTCTGCCCAACGCTTTGCGGCGCCTGCAAGGCAGTCGGATAACTGACAAACGACAACTGACAACTAAAGAGCCACCTCTGGAAGTTGCACCGTAGCCACCAGCAATTCCTCGTCGTTGCCTTTGCATCGGGCGATCACCTTCTCCAGCGGATGGGTGATCTGTGAGCGACCGGAGAGCACGGTCTTCGGGTCTTCCGTCTGCGTGGTGCCGGCGCCGTTGCAGTAGGCGAAAACGATGTTGTTCTCGAATGCTCGGGTGATGCAGAGTGAATCGATCAAGGTGATCTCCTCTTTCACGGCCTTGCGGCTTTCCTCGGTACCTTCGGGGAATGACCAGTAAGTGGGTGCGATAACCAGTTGTACGCCTTGCGCTTTCATGGCCGTGAAGAGGGGAGGGAAGGAGATGTCCCAGCAGATGATGAGGCCCACGCGCCCGAAGCGGGTGGGAAAGACAGAGACCGCGAAACCGGGTGTGATGGCGACCTTCTCCGTTTCCCAGAGATGGATCTTACGGTAGATGCCTGCCACGGTTCCATTGGAGTTGATGTAGTGCGCTTGGTTATACATCAGTCCTCCCTCCAGCACGGCCCACGTTCCGGGCACGAGGTCCACGCCATGCTTCACGGCCAGCGCCTGCATGCGGGCCAAGTACTGTGGTGCATGGACAATGAACATGGTCTGCCAGACCAAGGGGCCGCAAATGGCATCCTCCGGGAACACGACCAGCTGTGCACCTTGCTCAGCGGCCTCGGCCACCAGCTTCTCGATCTGCTCCAGGTTCTTCAAGGGGTCGCCCAGGATGATCTCGAATTGGGCCAATGCGATCTTTAGTTCCATGTGCTATTTGTTGGCCGGTGCTCATGCCGGTTGCATTGAAGAGAGGTACAAGATTAGTCATGCCCCGGCTATGCGGTTCTTTCCTGCGCTTCTCAGAAGACGCACCGATCGCTTTGGGATAGCGGTCATTTTATAGGAAGTGAGGTTGAGCACGATCGCACGGGCAGCGGCCGGCCAACTTCCGCGTTGCGATCACGGGACGCAGCCCTGCCCAGATCCGGGGCGATCCAGTCCTTACGTCAGCATGGCACCGGAGGAAGTGACGGGCAAACATGTCCGATCCAAGAACAAAGCGCTCACCTGGTTCTCGCCACGAACACAGGAGTATGGCGGACGCACTGTATCCGGGCATTCACCCACTTCCGTGCTTCTTCCTCCGTGGTGAACACTCCGGTGCTGAATTGCGGCGGGTAATACGCGAAGTAGAGCCTCGCGATCGGTTCGAACAAGGCACCCTCGGCCACAATGGCGAGCACCCGTGTCACTTTGTTCAGGGCGGTATCGGTGTAGTGGTTGTTCTCGATCAGGGACATCTCGAAATCCACACTTTCCGGAAAGATGCCGATCACCGCGTAGGGTTCTTTGCCGGGAAAACGCATGCGGGCCTGAACGTTCTCCGCAACGGCTCGGACATCCACCCGGGCGCCATTCCGATAGCGGCAGATCACCAAGTCCGGGTTCACCCGTTCCACGATCGCGCTCGCTGTTTCTATTCGTTCCATCTTCTGGGACATACGGCCGGATGGCACAAAGGTTACAGGCCTGTCCCTCCTGAACGTTCTCCGGCAAGGGCTTCCCCGGCACCTGTATATTCACCTCCATGAAAACACGGATCTTCAAGGTTTCCCTGTTCGTCGCCATGGCATGCGCAAGCCTGTTCGCATTCAGCCAGTCCGATGCCATTACCATCCGCTTCATCGGCAACTGCGGCATGCACTTCTCCGATGGCACCAAGAATGTCTTCGTCGACTTTCCCTATAAGCCGGGTGCCTATGGCTATATGACCTATGGCGCCGACCAACTGGACAGCGTTCCGGCCGGCTCCACCTTCATCTTCACGCACCGCCATGCCGACCATTACAGCGAGAAGTTGGTGAAGCCGTTGCATGGAAAAGTATATGGCCCATGGAAGTCGCCTCGGCCGAAGAGGACGGGCACGGTGATCCTGACGGACACGGCGAACAGCCTTACCGTTTTGGCCTACAAGACCAAGCATCGCTTCGCCCTTCACCATGCTTCCTACCTCATCACGTGGCACGGAAAGAGGTTCTTCATTTCCGGGGATACGGAGCAGGCCGAGCTCGCGGGTACCATCCAACAGGTGGACTATGCCTTCGTACCCCCGTGGCTCTTGATGGATGCCACGGAGAAGAAGATCAAGATCAACGCCGATCATTTCGCCGTGTACCATCTCTATCCGGACCAGACCGTCACCACGGAGGACCCTAGGATCCAATTCGTGCGAAAGGAGAATGAGGTGATCACCGTTCCTCTTTGAGCGCAATGCAACTGCTGAATTCCGTGTAGCAGTCTGAAGACTGCTGGCAGCCCCAGCGTACTGCTCAGCTTCGGAGGAGCCCCACCAGTGGACCCGGCCTGTTCATTCAAGAGCGCAGTGCCCGCTTGGGCCGGGAACACTGGCGGGAGCGGGGAGTGTAGAAGATTGAAGCGTGGGTCGGTTAAGATCCATTCCTCAGGCCAGTCATTGTTCAGGTCACGATGCTGTTGAATGTCTTCGTAAGCGGTCGTGAATCTCTTATCATCGGACGGTAAATCCGTGGTGTTAAAGATTCGCGCTGCAAACTCACACTCCTTCAATCGACCGTACCATGGAATATTCTCCAATGCCAAGGCATCAAAGATTGAACGTCTAGTCACCTCTGTGACTTCCAGAACCTTCAATCGCGTGGCTCCGGATGATTGTCTTACGCTAGACATGGATCAAAGATATCCTGCCACTTCTGCAGAGCAGCCCAACCAATGGCCCCGGCCTGTTCATTCTAGAGCGCAGTGCCCGGTTGGGCCGGGAACACTGGCGGGAGTGGGGGAGTGGTTACTTACAGCTGAAGAATTCGTTGGCAATCCTCATTCTCACACCCTTATAGGCACCGCTCTGAACAATTATATCAGTCGAGGCAAAATGCCTGTCAACTATAGAGATCCTTGTATCCGCACTAAGCGAAAAAGCTTGGGAGTCGGCCATTAGGGATCTTAGGCCATCTTCATCTTTTGCATTACAAACTGTGAGCAACTCCTTCATAGCCTTATCCGATGGTCCTGAGGCAAGGCACTGGTCGGTTATCGTGCAATTTGAATTCTGCGCAAACGAGATTGAACTTGCTGCGAGTAAGCTTAGACAGAATAGAAGTCTTAGGTTCTTCATGGTTTTGAACGTGTTTGGTTCTTAGGTTAGGGCAAACTTGAATCTGACGAATGTAGCGTAAGTCAACCTCATCCTGACGCTCGGAGGTTTGCTGAGCGCCATGCGCAGCCTGTTCATTCAGGAACGTAGTGCCCGGTTGGGCTGGGAACACTGGCAGGAGCGGGGGTCGACTTATGACGACGATCTCGAAGTTGCGTTCAAAATGCGTTGCTCTGCTGATTGATTGCCGCATTCTAAAATTAGCGAGCTAAAGATTGCTATTTCCTCCGTCATATCTGCATCCTTTAGGTGCCACCGAGCATCTTCTTCTCGTTGCTCGTAAACATATATTTCTGTCATCGTATCGAGAAGTAGAAACAACCTGATACAGTTTTCTCTAGTCGTAAATATTGAACTCTTAAGTAGGTGAGATGCAATATGCCTATTGAAGTCTTTATATGATTCGCCATTCGTAGTAGGCCTAAAGAAGTGCTGATTCAAAACAAGGTGCGCCACTTTGGTAAATACGTTATGAAATTCAGTATTCAAAGGATGCGGTTGTCGTCGATGGGAGATGTTAAAGAACTTTCTCAGTTCTTCAAATTCTGGTTTGGTGTCACCATCTTCAAATCCCATCCATCGTAGGATTACACCCTCAATGACTGGCGCTAATGTGAAATAGCACGACACATAATTCTTACGATAGAAACACAAGGTGGCCGCATCTATAAAGACGGAGGTATTCTTGAATGGTTTGAGAAATTCAAATCGCCCTTTCTTCTGCATGACCCGATATCTCGGATTCATCGTGAGGTCTCCAATGATATTCAGAATTTTCGATTCGGATGAGGGCAACCCTCCCATACACTCCTTTATGGCCACCACATCTTGTTGTGTTGAAAGGATGGGAATGTGCAATGCGTATTTAGCAAGCTCTTCGTTGATTGCTACAACTTCTCCTACTTGATCAGTTGATGTAACTGAAGTGAATCTCTTCTTTTCATTCTTCTTTCTTTCCTTTCTTGCCTTGCTAAGGGAGGCTGCATAAGCCTTAGAACTGAGCCTATGCCAATGGTCGTCTGTTTCGGATTGCATAGTCCGAACAGCCGAAACAGATTGCCCCCCTTCAATTGCATCAAGGACGTTGTTTACATTCATCGCTGAAATCTGCATGGTTCAGTCATTGCTAACTAGTTGATTGCACCTCCACTCAGGCGCGGTTTTTCCGCCTCCGGTGGTCTGCGTTCCAAATAGCGGGTGTCTCGTGCCCTTGCCTGAATGCGCTTTGAATGCAAAGATACCGAAAGCCTAAACGCATCACGAGGCCTGGGATCCGAATACCCCTTTAATCCCAAGCGGCCGAATACCTGAATGCAGCGAACGGCCGAATACGCTTCAACGCCTAGAGACCAAAGGCCAAATACGACTGAGACAGAATAGGCCTTTAAGAGCCAACAGCCTAAGCCTATTCCCCCTCCACCTTCTCCATCAAAACCAGCCACCGTTCCCCCAGCTTATCCAGCTGCGAGGTCACCGTCTCCAGTTCCAGCGAGAGTTTCATGATGGCATGGTGATCAGCGGATTTCTTCACCATTTCCGCGGCGAGCTCCTCCTTCTTCTTCTCCAGCGTGGGGAGGTCCTTGTCGATCTTCTTCAGCTCGTTGCGCTCGGCGAAGGTCATCTTGCCGGTGGCCTTTTTCGGTGCGGAGGCGGCCTCCACGGGGGCTTCCACCTTCTTGGCGGGGCGGGAAGCCATTTCCTTCTGGTAGTCGCGCAGCTCGGTGTAGCTGTGTACCCATTCCTTCACCACGCCGTTGCCCTCGAACACCAGCAGTTTGGTGCAGAGCTTGTCCATGAAGAAGCGGTCGTGGCTTACGATGAGCAGGCAGATGTTGAGGTCGGTGAGGAAATCCTCCAGCGCGTTGAGGGTCGGGATGTCCAGGTCGTTCGTCGGCTCGTCGAGCACGAGCACGTTGGGGTTCTTCATCAGCACGGTGCAGAGGTGCAGGCGGCGTTTTTCGCCGCCGCTGAGGGTGCTGACGTACTGGTACTGCTTCTCTTTGTCGAAGAGGAAACGCTCCAGCAGCTGGGCTGCGGTGAGCGACTTGCCCTTGCTCAAGGGGATCAGCTCGGCGATGTCGCGCACCACATCGATGATGCGCTGGTCCTCCTTCAGCTGAAGGCCTTGTTGGCCGAAGATGCTGAGCACGACGGTTTCGCCGATGGTGACCTTGCCGGCATCCGGCTCGGACCGCTTGGTGAGCAGGTCGATGAACGTGCTCTTGCCGATGCCGTTGGGCCCTACGATACCGATGCGGTCGCCGGCCTTGAGGCTGTAGTTGAAGTGCTCCACGATCTTCTTGTCGCCGAAGCTCTTGGTGAGGTTGCGGGCCTCGATCACCTTGCCGCCAAGGCGGCTGCTCTGGATGTCGATGCTGACCTGGCCGTGGTCGAAGTTGCGGGTGGCGAGGTCCTTCAGCGTGTCGAAGGCCTGCAGGCGGCTCTTGCTCTTGGTGCCGCGTGCGCGGGGCATCTTGCGCACCCATTCCAGCTCGCTGCGCATGAAGCCTTTCAGGTGGTGCTGGGTGGCGTTGCGCACCTCGTCCAGCTCGGCCTTCTTCTCCACGTAGTAGCTGTAGTTGCCCTTGAAGCGGGTGAACTCGCCGAACTCCATCTCGATGATCTCGTCGCAGACGTTGTCCAGGAAGTAGCGATCGTGCGTCACCAGCAGCAGGGTGACATTCGGGGCGGAGAGCTCTTGCTCCAACTGCTCGATCATGTGGAGATCGAGGTGGTTGGTGGGCTCGTCCATGATGAGCACGTCGGGCATGTCGATGAGCACCTTGGCCATGCCGAGGCGCTTCTGCTGTCCGCCGCTAAGGGTGTTCACGGGCTGCTCGAGGTCCCGCAGGCCGAATTGGAACAGGAGGCGCTTCACGCGGGCCTCGTGGTCCCAGGCGTTCAGCTCGGTCATCTGTTCGATGGCGCTGTGGAGGGCGTCGCCGTCCAGGTTTTGCGCCACGGCGTGCTCGTAGTTGCGGATGGCGTTGGTGACGGGGTCATCGCGGTCCAGCATCTCGTCCACCAGGCTGTGGGATGCGGTCATCTCCACGTTCTGGTCCAGGTAGCCGATGCGGAGGCCCTTGTTGAAGCTGATGATGCCCTCATCCGGCGTCTCGAGCCCGGCGATGCATTTCAGCAGCGTGCTCTTGCCGGTGCCGTTGCGCGCGACGATGGCGGTCTTCTGGCCTTTTTCAAGTCCGAAGGAGATGTTTTCAAAAAGTTGGCGTGGGCCATAGCGCTTACTGATGCGCTCTACGGAAAGGCAATTCATGTGGAAGGCCCGGTTTGCGGGGCGCAAAGGTACGTTGAGTGCGGGGAGGGGACGCGGAGGCGCTGAGGCGCAGAGGTTTTAGGACGCTGAGGCGCAGAAGTGCGGAGGATCGTCATCACATACTTCGTCAACCCTCGTTTCGTCATCGCGAGGCTCTGCGAAGCGATCTCGTACCCGAGTGGCGTCAGCACACTCGCCCACTGAAACATGGTCGAATGGCTCTGTGCAGCGCTCTCCCGCAGTGCGGCTAGAGGGATCGCGCTCTGTGGCCTGAGATCGCTTCGCCCCACCCCGGCCTGCGCCGGGGGCGGGGCTCGCGATGACGTGCGGGGGGAGTCGTGAGTCGGAGACCTCTGCTCACCGTTCACCAACGCATTCTCTGCGCCTCTGCGCCTCCGCGTCCTTTCTCATAACTGATCCAAGAACATTCCCCGTGCTCTCCGTGTCTCTGTGGTGAACTCTACGACCTTTACCTTATGGCCAACGAAATATGGACGATCGGTCACTCCACGCATCCGTTGGAGGAATTTTTGGCGTGGCTGACGGAATTCAAGATCGAGCTGCTGGTGGATGTGCGGAGCTATCCGGGTTCGCGGAAGATGCCTTGGTTCAACAAGGAAGTGTTACCGGCGGAGCTGGAGACCGCGGGCATCGGCTATGTGCATATCCGCTCGCTGGGGGGAAGGAGGAAGGTGGATCCCGACTCTGTGAACACGGTGTGGCACCATCCCGCTTTCCGCGGCTACGCGGACTATATGATGAACGACCCGGCTTTCGAGGTCGGCCTGGAAGAGCTGAAGGAACTGGCGAAGCAGCAGCGCGTGTGCATTATGTGCAGCGAGGTGCTGTGGTGGCGCTGCCATCGCTCCATGATCTCCGACCGGCTAAAGGCGGACGGCTGGAAGGTGAACCACATCATGGGTCTGGGGAAGGAGGAGGAGCATCCTTTCACGGCACCGGCACGCTTGCAAAAGGGCAAGCTGGCTTATGGACCGGAGGAATCGGAACTGCCTTTTGCGAAAACTAAGAGTACCCGTGGGAAGAAGGAGGAAAGCTGAGAGGGAAGAAACCACCCCCAACCCCTCCTTTTAGGAAGGAGGGGAGACCCATAGGACCCTCAATGACTTGCGGGGAATCATCATCGCATCCTTCGTCAACCCTTGTTTCGTCAACCCTCGCTTCGTCATCGCGAGGCTCTGCGAAGCGATCTCGTACAGGAGTTCGTCAGTGTACCCGCCCTCAGAGCAATTGTCGAATGGCTCGGCATAACGGACCCGTTCAGAGCGAGCTAGAGGGATCGAGCTCCGTGGCCTGACCCCGATATGCATCGGGGCGCTTCAGCCCCACCCCGGCCTGCGCCGGGGGCGGGGCTCGCGATGACGACGGATGTATCGAGAGTCGGACTCCAGACTCCAGACTCCCAGACTCACGACTTGATCTCCCCCAGCAACTTCCGCATGTCCTTCATGGCCTTATCCGCCTCTGCGGGCTTGGTGCCATCATAGAAGCCGCGGATCCTTCCTTGCGGATCGACCAGCACGAAGTTCTCGGTGTGCACGAAGTCGTCCGGGCCGCCGTCGCCTTGGTCCACGGCAGCGAAATAGCTGGTGCGGGCCAGGTCGTAGATCTGTTGCTTGTCGCCGGTCATCAGCCTCCAGCGCTTGTGGTCCACGCCGTACTTCTCCGCGTAAGCCTTCAGCACGGGCACGGAATCGGTGTCGGGTGTTACGGAGTGGGAGAGGAGCATCACGCGATCATCGTCCTTGAAGGCAGCCTGTACGCGCACCAGCTGGGTGCTCATCTTGGGGCAGATGCTTCCGCAGGTGGTGAAGAAGAAATCCGCCAGCACCACCTTGCCTTTCACATCGGCCAAAGAAACGCTGTCGCCGTCCTGATCGATCAAGTGGAACTCCTTGATGTGGTGCTCGCCCTTCTCGTTCTTCGCCGCATCACCCACCAGGCGCGGGTCCAGCTGCGAAGGATGATAGATGGGCAGCTCTCCGGATGGCTTGATGATGAAATAGCCGATGATGACGGCCACGACGAAAATGGCGCCGAACGCGAGGATCCGGAAGAGGAAGGAGGGGTATTTCACTTTTTTTTGAATGAGCCTTCGAAGGCGATAACAAGGATCCAAGCGTTTTCGGGTGCTGCCGTATTCACCTCTTGGTCGTAACGGATGGCAAGGCCCAAAGTTCGCTTCTTCTTTTTATCGAGGGCCAGGTCAGTTCCGAGTTCGTAGCGCACACCCGTGAAGCCGTTGCCCGTGTAGTGCATCCCATAGAAAGCCTCGGCGCTCACGTGCGGGTCCAGCTTCCACTTCGGGATGTTGTATTCCACCCCCAAGCGCTCGCGGAAGGTGTCCCGTACTTTGCGTATGGGCTTGAATTCATATTCATACCGCGTGCGGCTGGCCAGCTTGATCCGGCCTGTACCCCAAGCGAGTGAAGCCTGCAGACCCAGCCGGTGCACGTTGTTGGTGTAGCGGTCCTTTACGGCGTAGCGGTACTGCACGGCTACCTTCAGGAAGTCGTTCAGTTTGTATTCGGGAGAGAAGTAAAAGTTGACCTGTTTGGTCTCCGTGGCCCATTCCCGTCCGCGCCATTCCACTTCGCCGTTCAATTTGAAGCTGCGTCGGAAACTGCTCTCCCCCACATTGCCTGTCTTCTTGGCGAAAGGCTTGTATTCCGCGCCAAGGCTCATCCATACCTGTCCGTCGGTGACCGGCCTGGACGTGTTCTCCTGGGCCACGGCGCCCTGGATGCAGCCCCATGCCAGCACCGCACATGCGATATAGCGCATGAGGCTCAAAAGTTGTCAACGGTGATGACGGGCACGGTCACGACATCCTTCTTACCATCGATCTTCACCTTGGACTCCACTGCGACCGAATTGCCCGGGCACGCTGCACCTCTGCATTCCCCATAGGTGTAGATGGTATAATCGCCCTTGCGCAGCCAGCGGAACACGTACTTCCCGTCCGGCCCGGTGCGCACATCGTCGTCGTAGTAGTCATGGTCGCCATAGACAATGTACACGCGGGTTTCCTGGAAGGGATAGGAAGAACCGATGGCTGTCCCGGCACTGTTCACGTTCTGCCGGAGCACCGTGCCCTGTATCTCAGCCTTGCCACCCACTCCTTCCTCTTTTTTGCAAGCAGAAAAGAGCAGGATGCAGAAAGCGATGAAGAGGGAGTAGCGCATGGCCATTGTTTTAGTTGGGCGCGAAAATAGAGCGTGCGCTCGATCCAGGCTCTTCGGTCAGGCTCAGGTGCCACCGTAGATGCCTTCCACGGCGTCCGCATATTTGGCGAGCGTCGGTTTTCTGCGCAGCTTCATGGACGGGGTGAATTCGCCGCCCTCGATGCTCCAGTCCTTGTCAAGGAGCGCGATCTTCTTCACCTGTTCCCAATGTCCCAGCCCTTCGTTGGCGGCGTGCACTTCCTGCATAACGCGGTCGATGATGCGTTGGTCCTTCACCACCTGCGCGTTGCTGGTATAGGGGATCCCCTTCAGCGTGCAATAGTCCTTGAGAAAGGCGAAGCTGGGGACGATGAGCGCTGCGGGGAACTTGTGGTTCTCGCCGATCACCATGGCCTGTTCGATGAAGCGGGATGCGCGCAGCTTGTTCTCGATCACCTGCGGCGCCACGTATTTTCCGCCGCTGGTCTTGAACATCTCCTTCTTGCGGTCGGTGATGTAGAGGAAGCCTTCGGCATCCAGCTTACCGATGTCGCCGGTGTGGAACCAGCCGTCCGCGTCCATTACCTCTGCGGTCATTTCCGGTTCCTTGTAGTAGCCCATCATCACGTTGGGTCCCTTCACGAGGATCTCGCCGTCGTCCGCGATGCGCACCTGCACATCGGTGAGCAGCTTACCCACGCTCTTGAAGCGCAGTCCGTCGTTGCGCGCATCGTTCACGCTCACCACCGGTGAGGTTTCCGTAAGGCCGTATCCCTCCATCACCGGCACGCCGGCCGCGTTGTAGATGCGGGCGAGGCGCGGGTTCAATGCAGCACTGCCGCTGGCCACACAGAGCACTTCGCCGCCGAGGGCCTCACGCCATTTGCTGAAGACAAGCTTGTTGGCGATCGCTAGCTGCAGCTTATACCACGCGCTGGTGCCATGCACGTCATAACGTTCGCCCAGGGAGATGGACCAGAAGAAGAGCCTGCGCTTGATGCCGGTGAGTGCTTCGCCCTTGGAAAGGATGGTGTCGAAGATCTTCTCCAGCAAGCGTGGCACCGCGGTGAAGACATGGGGCCGCACTTCGCGGATCGCGGCGCCGAGGTCATCGAAATCCGCCTTGAAGTGGACGTTCATGCCAACGCTCTGGTAGAGGTACATCAGCATGCGCTCGTAGATGTGGCAGAGCGGCAGGAAGCTGATGCAGCGCGTGCCGACGTGCACCGGGAGCCGCTCCTGGCTGGCGATCACGTTGCTGAGGATGTTGTGGTGGCTGAGCATCACGCCCTTGGGCTTGCCGGTGGTGCCGCTGGTGTAGATGATGGTGGCGAGATCGCTGCCTTTCACGGAAGCTTTGTACAGCTCCAGTTGGCCGCGTTGGCCTTCGCCTTCATTGAGCAGCCGGCTCCAATGCGGCAGGCCGTCCAGCTGGTCGAACGTGTAGATGTGTTTCAGGCCGGGCACCTGGGCGGCGGCTGCTTCCGCCTTGGCATATAGATCAGCGGTACCGGCGAAGAAGACCTTGGAGCCCGAATGGTTGAGCACATAGGCGTAGTCCTCCGCACTGCTGGTGGGGTAGATGGGCACGCTGATGGCACCCATGCGCGTGATGGCCTGATCCACGATGCACCACTCGCTGCGGTTGCCGCTGGCGACGGCCACCTTGTCGCCCGGTCGGATGCCGAGCGCCATCAAGCCCAACGCCAATTTCTCAGCGATCTCAATGACCTGCGCTGTGCTGTGGGATATCCACTTGTCGCCTTCCTTGGTGGCGATGCATACCTCCTGCGGGAAATCCGCGAGCTGGCGGTCCAACAGGTCGAATAGACGGGATGGGTTCGGTCTCATTCAATAGCGGGATCTTCAGGAAGTCCAAATGTCGATACGATCCTGGATGGATGCCCAAAGTAGCGATTATGGGTATAGTCGTGAGTCCGGGAGTCTTTGAGTCGGGAGTCTTGAGTCGTGAGTCCGACCCTCGGGACATCCGTCGTCATCGCGAGCCCCGCCCCCGGCGCAGGCCGGGGTGGGGCTGAAGCGATCTCAGGCCACGGGGCTCGATCTCCTTAGCTGGCTCTGAACGAGTTCGCTTTGCAGAGCCATTCCACCATTTGTCAGAGGGCGACCATTCTGACGTGGCTTCTGGTACGAGATAGCTTCGCAGGGCCTCGCGATGGGGAAAAGAGTGCGGACTCACGACTACCCCGCACGTCATCGCGAAGCCCCGCCCCCGGCGCAGGCCGGGGTGGGGCTGAAGCGCCCCGATGCATATCGGGGTCAGGCCACAGGGCTCGATCTCCTTAGCTGGCTCTGAACGTGTTCGCTTTGCAGAGCCATTCGACCATTTTTCAGAGGGAGACAGTTCTGACGTGGCTTCTGGTACGAGATCGCTTCGCAGAGCCTCGCGATGACGAAATAGGGGTTGAGGAAGAATGCCAAGACAGCACGCCGCACGAAAGAAATGATCACTCCGTCTCCACCAAAGCCGCCAAGTAGCGATCGATGTACACCTCCAACGTCTTGTACTTGTACTGCATCACGAAGCGTGGATGCTCCAAGGGGATGATCCGCTCGAAGAAGTGGTGCTTGTCATTCAGCTTCCTCAGGAAGGTGAGGTTCTTTCCGGTGCCGATGCAGGCCATCACGTCCGTGCGCAGGCCGGTGGCGATCAAGTCCTTCAACCAGCGCACTACCACCGGTGTGATCGCCTTCTGCAGGGCGGCATCGTCGTAGTAGTTCAGGTTGAGATGGGTACCCTTGCCACCCATGCGGGTGAAGCCGAGCGGGCAGAGCGCCTGCACGTAAACGCGACTGTAAAAGGCCTCGGCGCCACCGGCAGCGCGTACCACGCGATAGATGAAGTCACTGCTGGGTTCATGCGTGCGCATGCCTTCCACGGGAATGCCGAGGTCCGCTTCGCAACGCTTCGTATCCGTGAAGCAGATGCCCGTGCTTCCGGCGCCCAGCCTGCCGGGATTGATACCCAGCATGAGCATCCGCGGCTGCTCGTCGGAATAGAATTTCCGGTGGAAGAGCTCTACGATATGCCGCACGTGTTCTGCATTCTCCCCGTTGAACGGGTCCAGCACCTCGATGTCCTTAGGCAGTTTGGCTTTCGAGAGGTCGAAGCGGAACACCTCTTTCAGTAAGCGATCGGCGAGCATGGTGCAAAGTTGGGACACGGAGAGAAACAGCCGGCAGTTGATGTCAACTGCTGACGCGAACGTAAGTGGGGCATTGGGTTCGCACGCGACAAGGTTTTGGACAGGATTTCAGGATTGACAGGATAGGGACCCACCTAACGCAGCTTCCGCGAAGTGGATCCGATACTGTCGGACCATCTGCGTTAATCTGCGTTATCTGCGGTTCGCAATTATCCGTGGTCCTCCAGAGCTGAAACTGCGGAAGATCAGTTTTTGTTAGGACCATAGCACGCTCCTTTGCACCATGCCCAGCTTTGAGCAGTTCCGCGACCGGTTGCAGGCCTTCCGCAAGGAGGGGAAGAAGATCTTCGCCAGCACCAGTTTCCAAGGCCACAGCGTGCCCATGCTGCACATGCTCATGCGCATTGATCCCACCATACCGGTGTACTATGTGAACACGGGCTACCTCTTCCCCGAGACCCTGCGCTTTCGCGATACGCTGAAGGATCTGCTGGGATTGAACTTCGTCGGACTGCGGCCCTTGGTGCCCAAAAGCCAGCAACTGAACAGGGAAGGAGCCTTGATGTACAGCTGGGATCCCGATCGCTGCTCCTACCTGAACAAGGTGCAGCCCATGGAACGCGTACTGGCGGAACATGATGTGTGGATCAATGGCGTGCGTGCCGACCAGAGCGCAGCGCGCAAGGCGATGAACATCGAACAGCCCGCCGCCTTCGGATGCCTGCGCTACCACCCGATGTTGGACTGGAATTCCAAGATGGTGCACGCCTATGCCAAGGAGTACAACCTACCACCGCATCCCTTGGAGGCCGAAGGTTATCTCAGCATTGGTGACATGCCCTACACCCGCAAGGCCATGGAAGGCTATGACGAGCGCACGAGCCGTTGGTACGGATTGAAGAAGACGGAATGCGGCCTGAACACCGATCTCGGCGCGGATAAAGTCAAAGAAAGATGAGCCGCTTCCCACCTCTGAATGAACGCTCAAAGGGTTTTCCACAGATGACGCAGATGTCACAGATGCTGTCGGCGGCAGCTTTGCGAAGTGGTGGAAGTGGATCTAATACTTTGTTCCGAACTTTCCGGGGAAACATCGCGGCCGATCCCCGCAACACGGGGCTATCTGTGTCATCTGCGCCATCTGTGGATAAAAATTCCATGATCGGACCATCAAAAGAACAACAATGAAGGTAGTGGTGACGGGAGGTGCCGGATACATCGGTGCGGAGCTGTGCGCCGCGCTGGCGAAGGATGAACGCGTAAGCGAACTCGTGATCTATGACCTGCTGGACCGCGGACACTTCGGTGTGTTCATGGGCCCGAAGCTCGGCAAGACCAAGGTGCGCTTCGTCCAAGGCGATGTGCTCGATTCGCGGCGCTTACTGCAGGAACTCGCTGGCAGCGACATGGTCTATCACCTCGCGGCGAAAGTGACCACGCCCTTCGCTGATGCGGGCCATAATCAGTTCGAGCAGGTGAACCATTGGGGCACGGCCGAAGTGGTCTACGCCATCGAGGAAGTGGCCCCGAAGGCACGCGTCGTCTACCTCAGCAGCGCCTCGGTCTACGGGCAGGACACGGGTTCCGCACAGTCGAAAGTCAAGCCGTCACCACGTTCCGCCTACGGACATTCCAAACTGCGCGGCGAGACCCACATGGAGCGCTTGGGCGATCACCAACAGGTGTGTATTCTGCGCTCTGCGAACGTGCATGGCCACGGCCGCTGCATCCGCTTCGATGCTGTGATCAACCGCTTCGTATTCCAAGCACACTTCCAGGAAAGGATCACCATACGCGGCTCCGGCGGGCAGCGACGGTCCTTCATCCATGTGGATGCCGTGGTGAACACGCTGGCAGCCTTGTTGGGTCCGAACAAGCTGGCGGGAACCTACGATCTGGTGGAACAGGACTGGTCGGTGGTGGAGATCGTGGAGGCGCTGCGCGGGCCGTATCCGGAAACGGAACTGCTCTTCATCGATCAGCACTTGGACCTGCTGAGCATGCAGGTGGAGCGTGATGAACGGCTGGCAGGTATTCAGCCGGTGCGCACGTCCACGTTGGAAGAGGACCTGCGCGCGTTGGGCGGCAAGTTCGCTTGGTGAAACAGAAGTCCTATCGTCCCCTTCTCCAAGCGAGGAAGACCAACATCGGGAGCAGCAGCCACCAGAGGTCCGGTTCGCTCATGGGCGTCGGTTCCTCTTCGGAAGCATCGAAGTTGGCATTGGCGTTGAGCACGTCCTTCTGCTTCCTCATCAGCGTGTTCAGCTGCGCGCCGTTCTCCAAACAGATCCACGCCGTGACGGGCGAAAGCACTTGCGCCTGAAAGCTGTTCTGCACCAATGCAGACCAGCCGTCGGTGCCTTTTTCGGGATGGATGACCAAGTCCTTCCACAGGCCCTCCAGGCGGAGCGCATCCTTCCAGTCCCGTAGCATCAGCGGTGAGGGATCCCCGCTCCCGGCTTTCAAAAGGGCGACATCAGGCGCGTCGTTCACCGGTAGATAGGCTTGTGGCTGTCGGGCATTCGGCCAGGCGTAGGCCGGAAGGGGATCCGCCGGCGAGCGCGTTCCTCCACGGTCGGTGAGGGGTGCGTTGAAATTTCTTGCGGTGAGTTCTTCACCTTGAAGGATGAAGAATTCCGGGGCTTCCGGCAGGCAGAAGGCGAGATCGCCCAGGTCATCCAGCCAAACGCCCACGCTCCTTTCTCCGGCATTGTACATCGAGGGTGCGATCATGATCACGGGGCGCTCCTTGCCGGGATGACGGCCCGCTTCCGTGAGCACTTGGCGGATGGGCCGGTCGCTGAAGAATCCGCCTTCGCCTTTGTGGTCCAGGAATTCCTGCTTCGCAGCATCGTTCCAAGGCACGCTCCGTGAGTAGGCATCCGTGATGTGCAGGGTGACCGTCGCGGGATCCACGTGATGGTCGCGGATGAAATGATCGATGGCAGCAACGATGTACGGGCGCTTTTCACGCCCTACCGGGGAAGCGTCGACGATGATGTGGATCTGTGGCGGGCGTTGCACCACGGGCAGTTGCCGCTTCACGGACGCAGGAATGTAGGCCACGCTGCCATCAGCGCTGGTGATCATTTTGGCCTCGGTCGCATTTGTGCCGTCGCCGAGTTGCACGGCACAAGCGTCGATGGTCAAGGACAAGGGTTCCTTGTGCAGTACTTCGAATCCGGCGCGTCGCGTCTGGAAGCCTTCCAACGGGAAGACGCGCAGCTCGACCACTCCCGGTGCCACGTAACGGGTGAGCGAAGGGTCGCGACGTCCGCGGCGGATCTGCTGGTAGATCCACGTGGCGGCCTTCCGTTCCGCGAGCACGCCTTTCACTTCGTTCCCATCGATCATCAGGTATTGATCGCTGATCCAAGCGCCCGCGGGCAGGTTGAAGGTGGCGAGGTACTCCATCCGGGACCGTTCGGGATTGTGCATTTGCAGATCGACCCAAGTGCGCCAGACCTGTTGGCTTTCATCGAAGTGGGAGCGCGCGGAAAGGCTGTCCAAGGTCGGCGTCGCTCGTTCCCGGCGCTGCCGCCACACGGGACTTTGGAGCGTGTCGGAGGCTTCACCGAGATAGATCCGGTCCAAGGTCTTCAGCTTGGCCTCGCTGAGCATGAGGTTGTCCATCACCACCGTATTGAACCAGGGGGTGATGAACGACATGTGATTTCTTGCCCAGCCCCAGCGTTCCTTGTTGCCTCTCACGTTGGCAAGCACGTCTTGCAAGGCATCGGTATTTACCCGGACGGGCTTCGCTTCCGGATCGGCATCGAACACCTGGGCGAGCGCGATGTGCAGTGCAGAACGTTGGTTCAGGAACACGCCGGTGATGATGCCGGGGATCATCAGGATCGAAAGCATCAGTGTTCCCACAAGGGCAGGGAGTGAACGCTGCTCGCGCAAGAAGCGGATGTCGTGCGCCAACTGCATGCCTTGTACGAGGAAGAGCAGCACCGGAGCGAGCAGCAGGAAGCCCAGGCCGAACGCGATGATCGCGAAAATGCTGAGCGGCAGGAAGGGCACGAACAGCACGAAGAAGTAGAGCACGTAGCTGAAGCCGATGGAACGCAGGATGAACTGGACCATGCGCGTGCGCGGCTCGGGGCTTTCCCCCCAAACCACCACCAAGCCGTTCAGCAGCGCCACCGTGTAAAAGCCCCAATGCGTCAGGTCGCCGAACACGCCATGGACCATCTGGTCGAAAAAGCCGTTGTTCGCGATCAGGCCGCCCAGCGGGAGCGCAAGCCCCACGAGAATGCGCACCACAAGGCCGACCTCCTTGCCTTGCTGTTTCTTCCGGAGTATCGCCACCACGCCGCGGAAGACGAAGAAAAGGAAGGCCACCACCATCAGGATCATCACGGCCGTCCACAGATGGTACTCCACATCGAAGCGGCCATCGAAAGAGCGGAACAGTTGGAAGAAGAGATAGGCGCTCAACGGAACTGCGATGCCGATGCCCAGGTCGCGCACGGCATGTTCCTTCCTGTTCTCGCCGAAAGAGGCGCCTACAAGAACGAACAAGGCGTGCAGCAGCGTGATGGCAATGAGCCGGATGGAATAGAGCTTGGCATCGTCGGGTACCATCCAGAAAGAGACTTCTCTCGGAAAAAGCACACGGCTTTTGTCCATGAAGCTCAAGACCAAGGGAACGAAGATGATAAAGGCCAGGACGCCATAGATGAAATGGACAGGCACCTTGCGCTTCCAGGCGTAGAGCGCATATCCGGTGGCTAGCAAGGTGGCGGCGCCGAATAGCATTGCATAGGTGGCCCAGAGGTGATGCGCCTCGGCATCCAGCACGGGTGCGATCAGCGTATAGATACTTCCATAGAGCAGGAAGAGGAGAACAGCGGGCAACGTTTGGCCCAGCAGAATGCCGAGCGGGCTAAGGGAAAAGCGCATGCGGTGGTGGGGGATGACGGAGGTGGCGATCGAGAAGAAGGCACACAAGACAGAGAATGATCACATAGAGCAAGCCTCCGGCGGCCTCATGTTGCGTAGGACCAAGCGTGATCCCCAACCGCTGGACGGAGACCATGGAAAGGATGCGCCCGCTGTTCACCACCACCGTGAGGACATACCCAGCAGCGGCCATCAGCAGGACGCTACGGACACCCGCAGCTCTGGCGCCGGAGCGGAGCAGGAACAGCCCGGCGAACGTGGCCCATGCGACCACGATGAATTGTATGCCCGAGCAGGACCGGTCGATCACAATGCCGAGCCCGGGGAACAGATAGCCGCTGCCCGCTGCGATCGACCAGGACTCGCCCGTGAATGCGGACACGATCCACGCGATCGGCTTCAACAAGAACGCGAGACTTTCCAAGGAGGCTGACATGGACCACCACTTGAGCGCGAACGCGGAAGCCAGAAGCGCGAGCGGCCAAAAGATGTGGGAAGCACGCCGGGTAAGAGACGGCAAAAAGCGGGATCGCATGGTGGAAAACAGCGAACGGCTCAGTGCGCCAGATCCGTATGTGGGAGTGACATTTTCCGGAAGATCACTTTGAACAGCATGATCGCCGGGTCCAAGGGCAAAAGAAAGCGCCTCTTATTTCGGTGCTCTCCAGTAGATCCAAACCCAGATGAAGGAAAAGGATTTATCGTTGATAAACTCGAACGTAGTCGATCTCCATCTCCGCCGGTAGGTCAGGGACTATCGCAGGCTCGCCAAGTGCGGACGTGTACTTCCCCTTATGCAAGGCCAGGTTGACAATAATCGACATTTCGGCGTCTTGAGCTGGGAAGGCTTGGTTTTGGATATAGATGCCGGCAGGTACTTGGCACGATGATACAGGACGGGCGAGCAGGTCATATATCCTGCATGACCGATATAGAAGAGCATCATCCACATAGAAATTCACGAACCATTTGTCCCATTCTACACGGTATACATGGTAGTCATTTGATAACTCGGTCACGTCAATGGTGCCCTGGTCGCTTGCATATTTGCCATCACAGGTGGAATTGTATCGATGCAGCGCATGATGATATTTGTTCGATCGCGTCCACAAGATCTCCATGATGTCGATCTCCGAACAAGCCCCGTTGCCACCAAATAACCAGAATGCGGGCCACAAGTAGGAGGATGTGCTTTTAGGGACTTTGCATCGACACTCGAACCGGCCTCTGCCAAACTTGAAACGGCTGTGGAGCATGCCGGATGTGTATACAGAACTGGCGGAATACCACTGTCGGACAGGTCCCATTTTTGCACTGAGCTTTACGGTGCCGTGGTCTGTCATTACCACATTTTCGTCCTCATATATCTGAAGTTCATTCGGCCAGCTATGGGTGCGACTGGCCATGCATTGATCCTGACTTTCGCAATAGGGATAGTAGCGAAGCCATTTATCCGTGTTCAAGCTGTCACTGTCAAACTCATCGGAGAAGACCAAGTCCCATTGGCCATATTCGCAGAAATCACCGTCTTCCACTCCGATCACGCGATGGTTCACCGGATCAGCCAATGCTTGTGCAGACATATCACGCTGAAAGAAGGAAAGTGCTGTCACAATAGTGAAAGCACGTAGCATGCCTCGCATATGTCTTCCGCGTATTGTCAGGTCGATTTTGAGGTTTGCCTCCGGAGATCCATGATCACCGTGAATGATGCGATCGCCAAGAACGGAGCCAGCCATGCGAGTTTTGTTCCGAACCGGTCGGCGACCATTACCAAGGAGGCATTGATAGCGGCATTGACGATGATCGCACTGATCAGGAAAATGATCGCGGACACTAAATAAGGAGTTGACCGGACCTGTTGGCGAAAGAACAACCATGAAGCACCAAGGGACAATAGACTCAACACCATGACAATGGAATAGAACCCATTCAGTAGGAGCATAGGCCCACGGAATTCGTCGCCGTCCATCTGACGTGTGCTGTCAAATGCCTTCACCTCGGATGGGATAAAGAGAGCGACACGTTCATGGAGTAGTGTGCCCTCTCCGAACGCCCCGTTCCCATCACCAACTCCGAAACGCGCCAACTGTTCCACCGTGGCCTTGAGTGCAGAGGTTACCTGCATCCAAACGAGGGATGGTTCTTTTAAGGATCCAGCCACGATCCGGCCAAGTTCTACCTCCATTTCCTTGCGGCTCTGATAAACCTTCAATGGCGAGTCGTCGGCCCAAAGGAAGGCATCAGCGCTTTGAGGGATACTGCCCAGCCGATCACACAATTGATAGTGCTCCGTAGCACAATGTTCTTGCAGGTATCGTTGCAATACCCCGACCTCCGCCAAGTGCGCGGCATAGAAGGAGTATTTCGATTTGGCCAATGAAACGCCCATGACAAGTGTTCCCGCAACTGAGAGCAATAGAATGGTGACGACAGTGCGCCAGCCTTTCAGGGTCTGCCCGGTTCTCCGCCTAAGTCGGCTCAGCACCAGCGCGATGAGCAGAAGCAACACCGTGATGGACACATGTGACATGTGCATGGCGAAAGTCAACAGGAAGATCCCGAAAAGCAGCGTGCGCGTTCTTCGAGGCAGGCCATTGATGAAAAGCAGGAGGAACAGCGTAATGACGAGGATGGGTGTGAAAACATCCGTGATGATCTGGCCACACACAAAGGGAAGTCCAGTTACGATCGCTGCACTGCCAATGATAAGGCTGCGTGACCAAGAATTTCGGATGCCAAAGCTTCGAAGTAGAAGGCCACTGACATATGCCAACAGCATGGACTGAGCGATGACAACGGTCCAGAGACTCCACCCATTTAAACTGCAAACCCGGATGAACAGGCCATAGGTGATGGGCCGGTCGATCAAAGTCTCAAGATGAAAACCTGATACGATATACGAGGACGTATCCGAGTAGACGATCGGGTATCCATTCCAGATAGCGCCGCTCAACAAACAAAGGAGCGCGAATAATGTTGCACCTGCTCGTGCGAACCATTTTTCTTCAGAGGCATTCCACATTATGTCCCAAATCTATGCGAAGCCATGTGGGTCGAGTCTCGGCGTATAAGTGGCAAACCCTTATTTCGGCGCCTTCCAATAGATCCACACCCCGATGAAGCCGAAGATGATGTTCGGGATCCAGACCGCCAGCGTGGGGTTGAAATCAGAATTCGTCGCGGCCACCGTGGTCATCTTCATGGTGAAGACATAGAGCAAGCAAAGCAGCACGCCCAGCACCATGTGAACGCCCGTGCCGCCCCGCACCTTGCGGCTGGCGATGCCCACGCCCATCAATGTGAAGACGTAGGTGGCGAAAGGGTAGGAGGTGCGCTGTTTCTGCTCCACTTCGTAATAGGCCACCATGCTTCCACCACGGGCCTTCTCGGCCTTGATGAAGTCCGCGATCTCCGTGCGGTCCATGGCTTGCGCGATGGCCAAGCGTTGCCCCAGGTCGGAGGGTTTCAACGGGATGATCGTATCCAACTGGGCGCCTCTCCGGATGCGTTCCGGTAGCATGATCTCCTTCTCGGCCAAGAGCCCACGGCTGTGCTCGATCCCGATAGCGCCCACGTCCGGGGGAATATCCCGGATCACGTAATCGTACACCTTCCAGCTCCCGGAAATGGTGTCATACACAGCGCGGTCGCTCAGCAGCTTGGAGCGGAGCTGTCCGTCCACCCAATGCTCCAGGCTGAAGCGGTAGCCGGTGAGTTTGGCCATGTCCACGGACTCGAAATAGACGATCTCGCCCGGCGCGATCTCGCGGAGCACATTGTTTTCCTCCAGCTTGTAGGTACTCCAAATGTGCGCCTTCTCGAAAGCGAGCCGGGTCTGGTTGGCATGCGGCAGCAGAAAGACATTCACATAAAGTGAGAGCGCCGTGAGGATGGTGGCGGCGATGAAGAACGGCTGCACGAAACGCGGGAAGCTCACCCCGCTGCTCAGCGCCGCGATCACCTCGCTTCGGCCCGCCAACTTGCTGGTGAACAGCAGCACCGCGATGAAGATCAACAGCCCGCTGAAGAGGTTGCTGTAGTAGATCACGAAGTTGAGATAGTACTCCACCACGATCTCATATACGCTGGCCGAGGTCTTCGCGAAATCCTCCGTCTTCTCGCTGATGTCGAACACCACGGCGATGGCCATGATGAGGATCAGGATGAAGAAGAACGTCCCCAGGAACTGCCGGATGATATAGCGGTCGAGGGTTTTGAACATGGGGTGTAAAGATCGGGTGTGAAGGGTTTACCACGGAGGCACAGAGACTCGGAGAATACTTTTAGTGGCTGCTGGTGGTGAAGGACGCAGAGGCGTGGAGAATGCTTTTGGTGGCTGTGTTGGTGATCGGGCGACCATTGCTGTCCTCTGCCAGGTCAGCTACCCCATTTCAGCTTTCCGCTTTTTTGAAACTCCCTCCGCGCCTCTGCGCCTCCGCGGCTCAACCCCTCTGTGCCTCCGTGCCTCTGTGGTAAAAAAGCACTGCTCACCCCGTGATCCGTGTCTTCAGCTTCGGCAGCATCTGCGCTTTCCACTCCGAGAACGTCCCGTCCAGGATCTTCCCGCGTGCTTCGGTCATCAACGCCACATAGAATGCCAAGTTGTGCAGGCTGGCGATCTGCAGGCCCAGCAATTCGTTGGTGACGAAGAGGTGTCGCACGAAGGCCTTGCTGTAGGCGCTGTCCACGAAGCTGGTGCCGTTTATATCCAGCGGGGAATGGTCATCGGCCCACACCTTATTCTTGATCTGTACCACGCCTTCCCTTGTGAAGAGCATGCCGTTGCGGCCGTTGCGGGTGGGCATCACGCAGTCGAACATGTCGATGCCGATGGCCATGTTCTCCAGCAGGTTCCACGGGGTGCCCACGCCCATCAGATAGCGCGGCCGGTCCTTCGGGAGGATGTCGCAGCATAGCTCGGCCATGGCGTACATCTCGTCCTCCGGCTCGCCCACGCTGAGGCCGCCGATGGCATTGCCGTAAGCGCCCTTCTTGGCGATGTATTCCGCACTGGCCTTCCGCAGTTCCGGGAAGGTGCTTCCTTGAACGATGGGGAATAGGGCCTGCTCATGGCCGTACTTCGGCTCGGTGGTGGTAAAGCGGTCGAAGCAGCGGTCCAGCCAGCGATGCGTGCGGTGCATGCTATCGGTGGCGTACTTGATCTCGCAGGGCCACGGCGTGCATTCATCGAAGGCCATCATGATGTCCGCGCCGATGGTGCGCTGGATGTCCATCACGTTCTCCGGGGTGAACAGGTGCTTGCTGCCATCGATGTGACTGCTGAATTTCACACCTTCCTCGGTGATCTTGCGGATGTCGCTGAGCGAGTGCACTTGGAAGCCGCCGCTGTCGGTGAGGATCGGGCCGCTCCAGCCGTTGAACTTGTGCAGCCCGCCGGCGTGCTCGATCACCTCCATCCCGGGACGCAGATAGAGGTGGTAGGTATTGCTGAGCATGATCGAGGCCTTCACGTCATCGCGCAGCTCGCGCATGTGCACGGCCTTCACGCCGCCCAACGTGCCCACAGGCATGAAGATCGGCGTCGGCACAACGCCGTGGTCGGTATGGAGCTCGCCCGCGCGGGCCTTGCTCTTCGGGTCGGTGGTCAGTAGCTTGAATTCCATTCGGGGTGCGAAGATGGGGAACGTGGCAAGAGGAAGGGGCTCCCCTCCTTCCTAAATGGAGGGGTTGGGGCAATTTCATTAAGTTAAGCTAGCTGTCACACCGGACGAAGCTCCGATACGTATCGGAGCGGGGTCACAAGCGGCAGGCATTCGCGGCTAACGTTCCCGGCGCTGGTGGGTGTGATACCGGGTCCGCCACCCTGCGGGGCGGCCCGGCATGACAATCCTACTTCCACCGTTTCCTTAACTTAATGACATTGGGGGTTGGGGGTGGTTGGAACAAGAAATGCATCACCTCTGTGCTCATTGAATAAAGGAGAGGATGCCTCACGGGTCCGAATATTCAGGATAAGAAACGATCACCGGCCATGGCGAGGAAGGCGCGTAAGTTCGCACGGTCGCCCCCTCCATGCGCAAGCTGCTTTCCCGCCCATACCGTTTAGCGAACCTCGGCACGGCATCTCGGCGGAATGCGCTGGCCTTCGGCGTTTTCATCTTTCTTTTCCTGTTGTTGTTCCAGCCGTTCGGCTTGTCCGCCTACCCGGGATCCATGTGGAAGGTGGCCTTGGGCTACGGTGCCACTTGTGCAGCAGTGATGCTATTCCTGAACGGTCTCGTGGCCCCTTTCCTGCCGAAATTCTTCTCGGAAAAGGATTGGACGGTGGGCCGGGAGATCGGTTGGACGCTGGTGAACGTGGCCTTGATCGGCCTTGCTAACCTGCTCTACAGCGTAGCCATTGGCTTTGGATCGTTTTCTACGCGCACGTTGTTTTGGTTCGAGGCTTATACGGTCATGATCGGCCTGTTCCCGATAGCGGCGGGCGTGCTGTGGACCGAGGCCCGGCTTTCGCGGCGCTATCGGGAAGGCTCGGAAGAGGTGAATGCAGGAATGCAACAACTTGGCATTCAAGAAGAAATATCGGTAGGGGAGACTGCTTCGGCGGCTCCTTCAGCGGCCTTGGTCACCATCCCTTCCGAAAGTGGGCGTGAAGACCTCACCATCCCGTTGAGCGCCTTGCTGTTCATCCGATCAGCCGGCAACTACTTGGAGGTCTTCCAAGCCAAAGGAGCCCAAGTCGATCGCCAAGTCGTGCGAGGCAGCCTGAAGCGTGCCGAGGAGAGCTTGGCCGGGAATCCCCGGTTGTTGCGTTGCCACAAAAGCCACTTGGTGAATCTGGACCGCGTGGCCCGTGTGAGCGGAAATGCCCAGGGCTTTCAGTTGCACCTGGACCATGGTGAGGAGGTGGTCCCCGTGTCCCGTCGGCTGAATGATCAGCTGGGGGAACTGCTTGCTGTTCGTCACTAAGAGCCTGTTCAGGATTTCTTGGGCGATGGACCACGAGTCTATTTTTCGATCAGGCGAAGCTGGAAAATCATCGCGTAGCGGTGTCTACGGGATTATTTTCCGGCGAAGCATGGGTGGAAAAGAGACCGGGGGCCGCGTTCGAAGAGATCCTGGACAGGCTCTAAGCCTTCCCGGTCGTCCCGGCGGATCTCCCGTTGCTCCCATCCCTTCCCGGACCTCCCAAAAGCCTTGTGGTTGCTGAAGGACGTGCTCATTTTAGCCGTCCAGAACAACGCCACATGGAAACCCTTCACACCATCGCACTCGTCATCCACGTCCTCGCTGGCTTCAGCGCGCTGCTCGCCGGAACAGCCATCCTTTTCATCCGGAAGGGTGGGGCGGTCCATCGGCGGAGCGGGCTCGCCTTCTTCATCGCCCTCATCACCGTGTCCTTTTCCGCCTTTACGCTCTCGCTGATCCATCCCAGCCCCTTCCTCTTCATGATCGGAGCCTTCACCCTGTACCAAGGCCTGAACGGCTATCGGGCGGTAAAGGTCCGCTTGCGGAAGACCGGTGCATGGGACCTGCTGATCACGCTTATGGGTGCGATCAACGCCGTGGCCATGCTCATGAGCGGGCTTGTAGTGTTGATGATCTTCGGCGGTCTCTCCGCATACCTCGTCTTCGGGGATGTACGGACCTATGCCTACACCCTTCGCGATCTGCCCGTTCCAAAGCTGCTGTGGTTGCAACGCCATATCGGTTTCATGATGGGCAGTTACATCGCCACAGTAACGGCCTTCCTCGTGGTGAACGTGAACTCATCCCCTCTGGGCACCATGATCTGGTTCACGCCCATGGCGCTGATCGTCCCGTTGATCTTCATCTGGACCCGCCGCTATGTGGGTAAGCCGCAAGCCAAGGCGGTGCGGGCGGCTGTGTAGCAGGCGTGCTAAAGGTTGATGGTGGTGTGCATTCTTCGTTGCAATTGGCCCGATCCTGCAGGCACTCCAAGTGGGCCACATCCCATACACGCCGCTGTAGAGAAGCCTTCAATCCTGTAGATCCTGAGATCCTGTCCAAAAAACCTTGTCCCGTGGACATGATGGATCACTGCCATTCCTGTCAGCCACCCATCCACCCCGCCTTTGTTCATAACTGGATGGTCACAGCGCCTTTCCGGCCAAGCCACCCGGATAGCTTCGCACCCATACCATCGTCGCGCTTGGGCGTGCTTCCGCTTTGATCACCACCACCGTACTCTTCCTCATGGCCGCCGCATTGCTGATGCTGGCGTTCTTCCACGTGGTCATTTTCAGCCGCTTGGCCTTCCGCGAACAGGAGGTGGAGCTGGACCGTGACCTGCCGGTGAGCGTGGTGATCTGCGGGCGCAACGAAAGCATCGCCTTGCAGCAGTTGATCCCCATGTTGCTGGACCAGGACCACCGGGAGTTCGAGCTGATCGTGGTGAACGACCGAAGTGAGGATGACACGTGGGAGATCCTGCAATGGATGAAGCCCCAGTATGAGAACCTGAAGCCGGTGAACATCCAGGCGGATGAGAAATTCAGCTACGGCAAGAAGATCGCGTTGGGCGTGGGTGTGCGCAGTGCGAAATACCCGAACGTGCTCGTTACCGACGCTGACTGCCTGCCCACCGGTCGTGATTGGATCAGCATCATGGCCATGGGTTTCAAGGATGGCCGCCAGATCGTGATCGGCCACAGTCCCTACGAACGTCAGGACGGCCTCACCAGCTTGCTTGAGCGCTATGACGGCTTCACCAAAGCCGTGCAGTACATCAGTTTTGCACAAGCGGGTTTCCCCTACATGGGCGTTGGACGCAACATGGCCTTCACCAGCGAACTGTTCTTCGGCGCCAAGGGCCAGTACAAGCACCGCCAGCTGATGAGCGGTGACGATGACCTCTTCATCAATGAAGTGGCCCGCGCAAAGAACACCACAGCCATTGCGGACGGCCGCTCCTACATGACCACGCGCGCCACACCTGACCTTGGCACTTGGTTCCGGCGGAAGCGCAGGCATTACACCACGGCGCGCTTCTACCGGTTCGGTCATCAGATGCTGCTAACCCTGCTACCGGCTTCCCGCCTTGTGCTCTGGGCCGCCATCGTGTTCCTCTTCGTTACCGGTCACGTACAGAGCGCGTTGGTAGGGCTTTGCATTGAACTGTTCATCTTCCAGCCCATCAGCATGCTCGCCATGCGGAAGCTCGGTGCAGGACGCATCATCTGGCTGTCCCTGCCGCTGGAATGGCTGTTCCTACTTTTGGACCCTTGCATTTATCTCAGCACGCTCATCATCAAGCCTCACCGATGGAAGTAAGCCCGAACCTGTCCGAAAAGGCCACCTACGACCTCGACCTCGTCCGTCGCGCCGTGGACAACAAGGACCAGAAGGCCTATGCCGAACTGATGTCCCGTTACCGTGATTCGATCTACTTCATGTTGCTGAAGATGATCAACAACAAGGACGACGCGGACGACCTCACCATCGAGGCTTTCGGCAAAGCCTTCCACCGCTTGCACCAGTACACGCCCAACTACGCCTTCAGCACGTGGCTGTTCAAGATCGCGTCCAACAACTGCATCGACTGGATCCGCAAGCAGAAGAAAAAGAAGATGCTGAGCATCGACAATCCGATCGGTACCAAGGATGGCGATGAGATGCACATCGAGCTGAAAGGCCACGGCCTCGATCCCTCGGAAATTGTGATCAAGGACCAGAAGAGCGATGTGATGCGCGAAGTGGTGGCCAAGCTGAAGCCGCGCTACCGCACGCTCGTGGAACTGCGCTACTACAAGGAATACAGCTACGAGGAGATCGCCAACGAGCTCGACCTGCCCTTGGGCACGGTGAAGGCCCAACTCTTCCGCGCCCGCGAATTCCTCGAGGGACTCCTCGACACCCGTAAGGACACGATCTGATCGCTCCCCCGTCGATATGTCATACCGGGCTTGACCCGGTATCGCGATCAGGCGGCACGACCCCTCACCTGATCAATGCCAGGAGTAGAACTGATCTTCCGATATTTTCCGGAGCTCTCGGAAGATCAGCGCACCCATTTCGCCGCGCTCGGCGATCTCTACGCGCATTGGAACGAACGTGTCAACCTCATCTCCCGCAAGGATTTCGAGCACCTCTACGAGCGGCACATCCTGCATTCACTAGGCATCGCCAAGGTGCATACGTTCAAGCCGGGAACGCGCATCGTGGATGTAGGCACGGGCGGAGGATTCCCCGGGATCCCGTTGGCGATCATGTTCCCGCTAAGCAACTTCCATTGCATCGATGGCATCGGCAAGAAGATCGCTGCCGTGCAAGGTGTGATCGAAGGCCTTGGCCTGAAGAACGCCACCGCCGAACAAGTGCGCAGTGAGGACCACAAAGCGAAGTACGACTTCATCGTCAGCCGCGCCGTCACCACCCTGCCGGAATTCATCAGAGCCACCAAGCACCTGGTGCCGAACCCCAAGCAGGCGCTCGGCAAACACCATGAACCGCTGCGCTCGGGACTGCTCTACCTGAAGGGAGGAGAGCTGGCGGACGAGCTGCAGCCGCTGCGTTATTCCTTCCGCGTCACCGAGCTGCGCGATGTCTTCAGTGAAGAGTTCTTCGCGACGAAGAAGGTGGTGGAGGTGGGGCTGTGAGGATCGGGTGGGAAAGGCTTAACTTGCGTTCAAATGGAACGTCCTCTGCTCGAACGGATCACGATCGATCCTGAGATCTGCCACGGTAAGCCCTGTGTGCGCGGAATGCGCTGGCCTGTTGAGGTGGTCTTGGACATGCTTGGCTCCGGTATGGGGCCTGCGGAAATAATTGCGGAACATCCAGAGCTGGAAAAGGAGGATATCCTAGCCTGTCTTAATTACGCCAAGCTTACTGTTTCCGGGTTTTCGCTGCGCAATGTGGCCTGATGCGTTTCCTCTGCGACGTTCACATTTCGATCCAACTTGCTAAACGACTCTCTGAAGCTGGTTGTGATTGTGTACATGTGAACAGGCTACCCGAACGTTGGCATACGACAGATCAGGTGGTTGCACGTATCGCGGATCTTGAGGACAGGATACTGATCACCAAGGATTCGGATTTTCGCGACAGCCATATCATCAAGGGAATACCTCGAAAGCTTATCAAAGTGAACCTTGGGAACATCCCTTCACCAACACTCATCCAGATGATCCTTGATCATCTGGATGAGATCGAACGGTTGAATGAACGCGATCGGTTCTTGGTAGAGGTGGACATCGACCGACTTTCGGTCCTTGACATTAAGATGTAGGCTCTTTATCAAGGTGGTTTTCACAATGAAGAAGGTAGTGGAGATAGGAGCTGTAGACGCATCAAGCGCTGCTCCATCAGTGGTCTCCAGAATGGGCCCCTGATGCCCCTAAGCTTCACTCAACTGCATCTTACTAAGCGAGTAGTACAACCCGCTCGTATCCGCGATCAGCTCATCGTGCGTGCCGCTGGCCGAGACCATTCCATGGTCCAGCACGAGGATGCGGTCGGCATTGCGCACGGTGCTGAGGCGGTGCGCGATCACGATGCTGGTGCGGCCTTCCATCAGCTTGTCCAGCGCGTCCTGCACCAAGCGTTCGCTGGCGGTGTCCAGTGCGCTGGTGGCTTCGTCGAGGATCAGGATCGCGGGGTCCTTCAGCACGGCACGAGCAATGGCGATGCGTTGCCGCTGGCCACCGCTGAGCTGGATGCCGCGCTCGCCAACGATAGTGCCGTAGCCTTC
This sequence comes from Flavobacteriales bacterium, assembly GCA_038234075.1. Lineage (GTDB taxonomy): Bacteria > Bacteroidota > Bacteroidia > Flavobacteriales_F > PHOS-HE28 > PHOS-HE28. The sequence goes on from JBBSUV010000007.1 coordinate 99,851, forward strand.
CGGGAAGGAGGTGATGAAATCATGCGCATTGGCCTTGCGGGCTGCGACCTCGATGTCCTCGCGGGGCGCGCCTGGTCGGCCGTAGGCGATGTTCTCCAGGATCGTTCCGCCGAAGAGCAGCACCTCCTGCGGCACGATGCTCATGCGGTCGCGGAGTGCGCCGAGGTCGTAGTCGCGGGCATCCTTGCCATCGATCGTAATGCGCCCGCCGACGGGATCGTAGAATCGCAACACGAGTGAAGCGATCGTACTCTTCCCTGCGCCGCTCGGGCCCACCAGCGCCACGCGTTCACCGGGCTTGGCGCGGAAGTCCACGTCGCGCAGCACCTCGTGGTCCTTGCGGGTGGCGTAGTGGAAGGAGACGTGCTCGAAGGCGATGGCACCTTCCAACTTCAACGGTTCCTTGCGGGGGCTGAGGTCGATCGCTTCCATCACACCGTCCTGAAGGTCCATCAGGCGCTCGGTGGCCCCCACGGCTTTCAGCATGGTGGTGATGAGGTCCGGCACACTCGCGATGGAGGCGCCGATCATGATGGACAGACCGAGGAAGGAGGTGATATCGCCGATGTCCAGAACGCCGGCCGCCATCAGGTGTACGGCGCGCCAGATGATGAAGACGATCACGCCGAACATGCAGAAGATGATGAAGGAGACGAAGCTCCCGCGCCACTTCACGCCCTTTAGCGCGAGGCCGCGGGCCTGGAGGACGCTCTTGCGGTAGCGGCTTACCTCGAAGGCTTCATTGCTGAAGGCTTTCACGTTCTGGATGCCCTGGAGCGTCTCGTCCACGATCACGTTGGTGTCCGCGATGCGGTCCTGCACTTGGGTGCTCAGTTTGCGGATGTAGCGTCCGAAGAAAACCGCGATCAGTGCCACCACGGGAAGGGTTGCCAGCATGGTGAGCGTGAGCTGCACGCTGACAAAGGTGAGCAGCGTTATGCCGAGACTGATGGTGACCACCTGTCGCAACAGCTCGGCCAGTGAGGTGGTCATACCTTCTTGCAGTAGTGCAACGTCGGCGCTGATGCGGCTGTTGAGCTCGCCCACGCGGCGCTGCGCGAAGAAGATCATCGGCATGCGCACCAAGTGGGAGTAGGTGTCCTGTCGCAGATCGGCCAAGGCATTCTCCGAGACGACACCGAAGAGATAGATCCGCACGAAGCCGAACGCCGCCTGGAACGCAAAGACCAGAACAAGCAGCTTCGCGATGGAATCGATGTTCGTGAGATCGGTGAGCGGCGCGGCCCAGAAGCCGTCGGACACTTTTGCGTTCACCAGCTTTCCCAACAGGATGGGGAAGGCCAAGCTGAGCAGGCTCGTGATCAGCAGGCAGAACAGGCCCACGGCGAACGCGCCCATGTGCGGCTTCAGGTAGCGGAACAGCCGCGTGGTCTTGCGCCAAGCTTCCTTGTTCAGTTTCGCCGGCTTCGCGCCCTCATCGCTGGTGGTCGCCCTTCCTCTTCGTGATGCCATATTCCTATGTCCAAGGCACGCATCATGATCTTGTCGCTGATGTTGGTGCCAACTGCCCGGTCGTTCTACTTACCGAGGACGAAGATCGCGCCACAATACTTCAACTCACCGCTGAAATTGCTTGAATTGGCATTTGGCGGTTTACCCGCAGGGTCACGCGGACACGTATCTCTGACCCAAAGTGGGCCCTGCGGACTCCGTAGCCTCGCCGCATTCACGACGTTTCATCACCGTCGGTGCCGAAGGCACATTCCGCGTGGCCGAACAGGACCTGCGCCCAATATCGTGGACAGGAACTATCTGCGTCAATCTGCGAAATCTGCGGTTCTCCCTATTGAGACCTGCGGTTTTCTTTTTGATCAGTGTAGATCCGCTCTTTCAGCGTCCTCAGCGTTCCATTCAAGAATGCAACGCCACCATCTTGTCCGAGATGTGGTCGAAGAGGTTCTTCAGCGGCTTCTCCACCATCATCTTGATGAACGGGTTCAGGTCGGCCTCGAAGATCTGGCGTGCCTCGGTGATCCCGTCCTTTTCATCTAAATGCACATTCAGCGTAAAAGGGAAAGGGGAGCGATCGGTGCTCTTGAGCCGGACAAGGCTGTTCGGTGTACCGCCGTCCAGTTCCAACCCGATCGTGGCCGCGCCCTGCACCTTGAAGGAGCAAGACTTGCCGTCGCTTTTCCAATCGCTGATCCTATCCTGCGGCAACAACTGCTTGAAGTTGTGCATGTCCTGCAGGAACTGATAGATGGTCTCTGCCGGACGGTCGATCCGGACCTGTTTGCTCTCGATGCGGGTCATGTTCACTTCGTCGGTTTCTCCGGAGCGGTTTTACGCGTCTTCGCTGCGGCGGTGACCGAAGGTGCCGGGCCTTGCCAATTGGCGGGGTCTTCGCGCCAAGCCTGCAAGGAAGCCAGGTCCTTATCCGTGATGTACTTGTCGGCTATCGCTTGGTCCAGTAGGATATGATAGTCGGTGAGGGAGTGCAGCCGGACCTTGGCCTGGGCGAAGGCTTCGGAAGCCACTTGTAACCGATAAGTGAAGATGCTCACCATGCCTTTTACCTCGCAACCGGCTTCCCGCAGAGAGGCTACCGCTTGTAAGCTGCTCTTTCCGGTGCTCACCAGATCCTCCACCACCACTACGTTCTGTCCTTGAGTGAGGTCGCCCTCCACCATGTTCTTCATGCCGTGCTCCTTGGCGGAACTGCGGACATAAATGAAGGGGATGCCCAGTTCCTGCGCTACCAGCGCGCCATGTGCGATGCCGCCGGTCGCGACGCCAGCGATCATGTCCGGCTTGCCGAACTCGCTGGTGATGGCTTCCACGAACTGCTGACGTATGTAGGTCCGCATCACCGGATGGCTCAGCGTTTTACGGTTGTCACAGTAGATCGGGCTCTTCCAGCCGCTGGCCCAAGTGAACGGTTTCAGTGGACTTAGCCTCACGGCTTTTATTCTTAAAAGGAATTCGGCGATCTTCAGCGCCGGATCAAGCCGGGAATCCATGACGCAAAACTACGAAGTTCACATCGACGGGAAACCGTTCATTATCGGTGAACGACCGGATTTTGTTGACATGCCCGCGCATTGGCTGGCGATCCGCGTGGACGTACCGGAGGAATTCGGGCACTTGGTCACCATACTGAAAGCCCGACCGGAGCTGAGAGGAATGCACATTTTCGGTGCGGATGTCGAGCAGCTATGGGCTTGGTTCCGAGCGGACTATCGGTTCGTTCAGGCTGCTGGAGGTGCCGTGACCGACGAGCATGGAAGGCTGCTGGCGATCCACCGCTTGGGCCGCTGGGACCTGCCCAAAGGCAAAGTGGAGAAGGACGAGGCCATAGAAGTGGGAGCGATACGCGAAGTGCAGGAAGAGTGCGGCCTACAGGACATCACGCTATTGCGGCCGCTTTGCGACACGTGGCATACCTACGAGCGCAAAGGCACGCAGCACCTCAAGCGGACCGATTGGTTCCTTATGACCGGCAGTAGCTCGGAGCAATTGACCGCGCAGACCGAGGAGGATATCGATGAGGTAAGCTGGGTCGACCCGGAGAGGATGGCGCAAGTGCGCCGGGATACCTATCCCTCACTGCAGCGGGTGTTCAACGCCTGGGAGGAGGCACGCCGCGGTCCGGCCTGAGCTTCTGTTCCTCGTCGCCCTTCACCTTGATCCCGTGAAGCACCGCAGCGAGACCTTGGCTCGGCAGTGGGCCCGGTGATGCTTTCAGCACGCGGCCTTGAAGGATGAACAGCACGGGAACACTCCGGACCCGCAGGACATCGAGCAATTGTTGCCGGTCAGCGGGAACGAACCAATTGGGGCCGCTTTTCGGATGGGCGCGCAGCCAGGTCGCGAGTTGGGCCGGGCTGTCCTCCAGTGCGATCCCGATGAAGGTGGCGTATCCGTTGTATTCCTTTCGAAGTTTCTCCAAGGCGCTCAGTTCCTGTTCTCCGTAAGATCCCCGGATGCCGGTGATCATGAGGCAGACCGGCCCCTGCAGGAGCGCATCCATGTCCATCGGCGAGCCACTCGTGTCGGTCAACGCAAGCTTCGGTAGCAAGGTCCCGGCTGTCATCGAAGTGAGGTCCCAAAGCATATTGGCGGCGATGGCGCGATGCTCCGGAAAGGCCGACCGGTCGCCGAGTTCTTGCAGCACTTTCAGGATGCCGGCGCGGTTGAACTGCGCGTTGCCCTGCTCCGCATAAAGTCCCGTCATCAACACCAGTTCGTTGAGTCGAGGCGACTTGAGGAAGTCGTTCTTCGCGAGCAATGCTTTCAGGCTGTCCGTGCGCCCTTCTTGGATGTCCTTCAAAAGCGCATCAGTGTCCGTGCGGAAGGGAAAGCGCATGAGGTGATCGGCGAAGAAGGCGGAGAAGAAGCGCGTGTACTCGGGCACATCATAGAGCACCGGCTTGTCTTTCAAGTAGCGTTCGAAGAGTTCGCGATCGTTGGCGCGCGGCCCAAGGCGCAGTCCGGCGATGCCGTATTCCACATCGCTTTGGAACCAAGGGTCCTTCACACCGGCATAGAACCTCTGGAGCTTCCGTTCGAAGGTATCCACGCGGGCTTCGCTCCAGCGGGGGGTGAGGAACAGGTCAGGCTGTTTCCTCGCAGTGTCCTTCACCATTGTTCCGGTACCGCTTCGCACCTTGCTCACCGCTTCCATCCCGGCATCCTGGTCGGTGGCAAGGTCTTCCGCCACGAAAGCGTCCAAGCGCTCGTTCAGGTCGCTCACTAAAGCGTTCACGTCCATGTGATCCAAATCGAGGAAGAGCAGGTTCACGCGCGCGCTCCCGCTGATGGGCAGGGCTTGGTCAGCGCGAGGCTTGGGCATCTGAACGTGATAGGACCCGGGTCGCAGAAAGAGGTCCGCACCCACATCGCCGATGCGGAGCAACGCGCGCTCGGTGCCTTCCACCTCCGCGATCAAGCTCACATCCCCCTTCGCATCGGTCCTGCCATGCGCGATCGGCTCCATCCGCAAGGTGAACGCATCCAGATAGCGATACAGCACCACTTGCTGCCCGGGATAGGTGGGCGCGTTCACAAGGATGCTCACGGGCGAGGCGCTCAACGTGAGGCCGAGCAGATGAAGGATGCCAAGGAAAAGGGTTTTCATGCAAGGCGGACCGCCGCAGGAACGAACGCGGACACGTCGGCATTATTGGCCATCAGCTCCCGGACGATGGTGCTACTGATGTGCGCATGCTCGGGCAATGCCGGCAGGAAGATGGTCTCCACACCGCGCAGGGCATGGTTCATCAATGCGATGCTCCGCTCGAAACCGTGGTCCGTACTGTTGCGCAGGCCGCGCACGATGTAGGAAGCACCCAACTTCACACAGAGGTCAGCGGTGAGACCTTGGAAGGAGATGGTCTCCACGTTCGGCTCATTCTTGAAGGTCTGCCGCAGCCATTCGAGGCGTTGCTCCAGCGTGAACATGTAGTGCTTGTGGCTGTTCTCGCCAATGGCCACCACGATGCGATCGAAGAGCGGTAGGGCGCGCATCACGATGCTCACATGGCCGATGGTCACAGGGTCGAAGGATCCGGGGAAAACGGCGATGCGCTCGCTCATGGCTGCGGAGGTTTCGGGGTGAGGAAGCTGAAATGGATGTTGCTGTACTTCCGGCAAACATCGAACCACGGATCGCCGCTCAGGTCGACCTCGCGCGGATGTTCGATGATCAACAGCCCGTCAGGTGCCAAGAGGCCGCGCTCACGGATCAAAGCGGGCAAGGTCGCGGTCTCTTCGGAATGGAAAGGTGGATCCGCGAAGATCAGATCATAGCTGCTGCGGTCGGAACCCAGATAGGTGAACACATCCGCCTTCACCGCATGCCAGTTGGTCAACGCCAGATCGGCCGCGGTGCGCTTGAAGAAGCCGTACAGGGCGTCGTCCTGTTCCACACTGATCACCTCGTCCGCGCCACGGCTCAGGAATTCCAACGAGATACCGCCCGCACCTGCAAAGAGGTCCAGCACGCGGATCCCTTCCAAGGCGATGGAATGTTGGAGGATGTTGAAGAGCGCCTCCTTGGTGAAGTCGGTGGTTGGCCGCGCTGTGATGCCTTTCGGTGGGGTGATGCGCTTCCCCTTGAAGCGGCCGCCTACGATGCGCATGTGAATTGTTCGATCAAGCCGGTCCAGTGGTGGGCGTTCGGCACGTGCAGGTCCACCAGTACGGGATCCTTCGGGCCGGTAGTGGGGATGGGGCCTTTCAGGAAATATTTCGCGAGCAGATGCTCCTCCCTGGGGGTGAGATGCGTGCCGCCGACACGTACCTCCACGTCATCCGGTGAAAGTCCGCATTGTTCCAAGGCGAAGAGCGTGTAATAGAGCACATCCTCCGCCACCGTGGCGTGAAAAGTGTTCGTCAACAGCAGCTTTCCGCGGTCCGCCACAACCAGGTCCAAGCGCGTGGCAGAGCGGTGCAGTACAGCCACCGTCCCGGAAGAGGATCGGCTGAGGGCATGGCTCACCAAGGTGCCTTGCAGAGGCAGGGAGCGGGCATTCGGAAAGCGCTCCAGCAAGGCGCGTTCGGCCATCTCGTCGTGCAGGTAGATGCAGCGTGCGCCGAGGGTGCCGATGGGCTCATCGCGCAGCAGACCCGTGGGAACAGTGCCGTGCACCAGCTTCAGGTGGCGCATCTCCGTGCCGGGCACAAGCGCGCTTTCCGGCACCAGCGTGCTGATCTCCGGCATCGCGGTAAAGGACACGCTGACCGGCTTCACGGCCAACCGCTGTTCCAAGGGCATGTTCTCTCCCACACCGCTGACCATGGCCATCAACCGGCCCGATGACTTCTCGTGCACGCACCAAGCTTGCAGCCCGGGCGCCACCCAGCAGCTCAAGTGCCAAGCGTGTTCCTTGGCGGCATCATACTTCGGGTGGAAATGTTCCTCGGTCATCGGGAATGTTGCGATGGCTCTTTTTCGTGTGCCACAAAGGAACTCATTTCCGCTGGCAGCATGGTCGGTGGCGATCAAGCAAATTCCGAACTTCACCGCCCATGCCCGCCATTGCTCCTAAGTGCCCGCGTTCGGCTTTTTGCCGAGTGCGTTTCTCATGCATGCCCGCGCTCGGCTTTTTGCCGAGTGCGTTGCCGCTTAGGGCCTCCGGCCCGTCATATCCTGTTGTTCTATCGGAAAGGAACAGCCATGGATAGCCTGACCGATCGGTTGCTCGCCCGCTTGGGACACGTGCCCACACAAGGTCAGCACAAGGCCATCGACGCCTTGTCGCGCCTTTTGGCTACCGAAAAGCCACAGGCCACGCTGGTGTTGAAGGGCTATGCAGGAACAGGCAAGACCACCTTGGTGGGCGCCTTGGTGAAGGTGCTCGCGGAAGCGCGTAGACCCGTGGTATTGCTGGCCCCTACCGGTAGGGCGGCCAAAGTGTTGAGCGCTTATGCAGGGGCTTCCGCCAGCACCATCCACCGGCGCATCTATCGCACGGCAGGTGATGACGACGGTGGCTACGGTGGCATCTCCGTGGCGCCGAACAAGGAACAGCACGCACTATTCGTGGTGGACGAGGCCAGCATGATCGGCAAGGGCGGCGGCAGCGCATTCGACCGCGACCTGCTGGCGGACCTCTTCCAATATGTCTTCTCATCCGCAGGGAACAAGCTGCTGTTGATCGGCGACCCGGCCCAGCTGCCGCCCGTGGGCAGCGACCACAGCCCGGCATTGGACGTGAAGGAACTGGCGGAACAAGGCCTGTTGGCGGGCAGCATTGAACTCACCGATGTGGTGCGACAAGCCGAGGCTTCCGGGATCCTAGTGAACGCAACGGCCCTCCGCGATACGCTGGCATCCATGCCGATGGCGGAGCAGGCAGGTTTGGGGTCAGCGCCTGTTCCAGCAGAAGAAAAGATCATTCCTCACTTCATCCTTGGCTTTGCCGATGTGGTCCGCGTGGAAGGCTACGACCTGCAGGATGCATTGGAAGAAGCCTACGCCCGTCACGGCGACGAGGAGGTCTGCCTGATCTGCCGGAGCAACAAACGCGCATACCAGTACAGCCAACAAGTGCGTGCACGGATCCATGGCTTCGAGGAGGAGCTGGAGGCCAACGACCGCCTGATGGTGGTGAAGAACAACTACTTCTGGGCGGCGCGGGAGAACGGCACCGGCCCCGGTTCGTTCGGACTGATCGCCAATGGCGAACAGGTGACCGTGCAGCGCGTGCATGGTACCGAGGAACGCTATGGCCTGCGCTTCGCGGACCTCACCATAGGTTGGTGGGACGGCCGCGATAACCGCGAACTGGAAGTAAAGGTGATCCTGGACGTATTGGCCAGCGAAGGACCGGCACTGCCCGGCGCGCGCATGCGGCAACTCGGCCAGGATGTGCTCGCAGGCATCGATGCGCACAACAAGGGCGAACGCTTCCGCCTCTTCAAGCAGGACCCGTATGCCAATGCGCTACAGGTGAAGTACGCCTACGCCGTCACTTGCCACAAAGCACAGGGCGGCCAATGGAAAAGCGTCTTCGTGGACCAAGGCTATGTCACGGAGGAAATGATCGATCGCGAGTACGTGCGCTGGCTCTACACGGCCGTTACGCGAGCAAGCGAGAAGCTCTACCTACTGAATTTCCACCCGCGGTTCTTTGGTGAAGGGGAGGAGTGAGCTAGAACGGCTTAGGCCGCCACAATGTGCCAGCCTTCGCCAGCGCTTTCAGTAGCGATGCTTATCAGATGGTCCGGTCCGACATGCGCTGTGCGCACGTAGTATTCCGCCGCGGCCAGCCGCACAAAGTCCGGGTGCGAGATCTTCATCCGGTTCAGCGCTGCGCCCACATCCAAGCTGTGCAGGTCGTCCATCAAGCCCACGCCGCAGGCCTTCAGCACGGCCTCTTTACGTGTCCATAGTTCCAGGAAGCGGCGTTTCCCATCGGCTGCTGCCGCGATGCTCGCCACTTCCGTTGGCGTGAAGTAGTGGTTGGCGACCCGCTCATGATCCGTCCGCCGGTTCATGGTCTCGATGTCCGCACCGATCGGATGCTCGGAGAGGGCCACCAACACTGCGTCCTTGGTGTCGCTCAGGTTGAAATGGACCGGATGCCCTTCAAGAAATGGTTTCCCGAATTCTCCGCGACGGAGGATCAGCTCCTTCGCCGATCGCCCGAGGTAATGGCCCAAGGTCTCACGCAGGAGTCCATGCCCCAGGATGTAGCGGTTGCGGTCCGTTGCGAAACGAAAGCGCTCCGCACGCGCCAGTTCCTCCTCATCCAACAGGCCATGGTAGCGCTCCTCCCGCTCCTGCAAGGATGCCAAGGTGGCGAAACAGGCTTTGGGCACCGCTTCCAACAACAGCCCCGGAAGGTCATGCTCCAATTGGGCCTGCGTCGGTCCTTCGCAATGCACGATCAACGACCGTTCAACCTTCATGCTCAAACGGCTTCCACGGCATGCTTGCTCACAGCGCGGTCGATGCTTGCGGAAAGCTCCATCACCAAGTGCACCACTTCGGGGTCCTTGATCAGGCTGTAGTGGTCGCCCGGTAGCACCCGTATGTCCAATGGACCGGTCACCAACTTGCTCCAGCCCATGTCATCAGGCCCCGGTGAACGATCGGCCTTGAACACCGTGACAGGTCCATCGTATGGTCTTGGATGATAGGCCTGAATGGCATTGAGGTAGTTGTCGATGATGTGGAAGTGCTGCAGCTTGTGCGAGTGGATGTTGCCTTTTCGGAGCTCACGTTCCACTAGCCAGCGCATCACGGTGCGCTTCAGCGGCGCATAGAACTTCTCTTCAGTCCTCATCGTCCTCATGAAGTCCTCCGGGGCATACATATCGAACATCACCAACAACGGTACGTCATGGCCGGCGGCTCTCAGTTGAAGGGCCATTTCATAGGCTACGATACCACCGAAGGAATAGCCTCCTAGGAGATAGGGGCCTTCCGGTTGCACCGTCATCATCTCGTTCACATAGTGCGTGGCTATATCCTCCACGGTCTTGTGCTCGAAGGGTGCCCCGTTCTCCCCTTGGTGGAAGTAGGCGTAGTAAGGCTGATCCTTCCCGAGGTAGCGCATGATGTGGTGGTTCGCCTCATCACCATGCACGCAGAAGAAAGGGATGCGGTCGCCCGCAAGTTGCAATGCGGCCAGGTTCTTCAGTCCGTTGGTGCCCTTTTCACTTTGTAGCAATTTCGCGAATGCGGCGATGGTGGGCGCTTGGAATAAGGAGTTCAACGGAAGGCTTTTGCCGAAACGCTGCTCCACGCGGGCCAGCAATTGGATGCCCACGAGCGAGTGCCCGCCCACATCGAAGAAGTTGTCGTGGACACCGATGCCGGGTGCGTTCAGCAGTTCGGACCAGAGCTCGGCCAAACGTTTTTCTTTGGCATTGCGTGGGGCCACGTGCTGCACCTCCATGGTCTGGGCGCGCAGTTGGGGCAAGGGCAAGGCGCGCCTATCCACTTTGCCGTTGGCAGTGAGCGGGAGCCCGGAAAGGATCACGAATGCCGTGGGCATCATGTGGCCCGGCAGTGCGTTGCGCAGGTGGTCGCGCACGGCATGGATCAGGGCTTCCTGGGCCACCACATCTTCGGCCAATCGGGAGAGTTCCTTCGGCACCACATAGGCGACCAACTGTTTCTCCCCGGGCATATCACTGCGCACGATCACCACGCTGTCCTTCACCGCGGCCACTTCGCTGATGGCGTTCTCGATCTCTCCCAGCTCCACCCGGAAGCCGCGCACTTTCACCTGCCCGTCACCTCGCCCGAGGAAGTCGATCGTGCCGTCAGGGAGCCAGCGGACGAAGTCGCCCGTGCGGTAGAGCTTGGCGCCAAGGGTCTTGCTGAAAGGGTCGTCCACGAACTGTTCAGCCGTGAGCTCGGGTTTGCGCCAGTAGCCAAGTGCCACGCCATCACCACCGGTGTAGAGCTCGCCCTTTCCGCCAATGCTCACGGGCTGCATCGCCTCGTCGAGTATGTATGCGGTGGTGTTGGCGATGGGCCTGCCAATGGGCACCCGGGCCTTCAATGCGTGTTCGTCATTGATCGCGTGGCAGCAGGTGAAGGTGGTGTTCTCCGTGGGGCCGTAGCCGTTGATCAGCACACCGGGACCTACCACGCGCAGCGCGCGCTTCACATGGGGAACGCTCAGAATATCACCACCGGTAAGGATGTGCTTCAGGCCGCGGAGGCCGTCCACATGCTCATCCACCAACAGGTTGAACAGCCCTGCCGTGAACCAGACGGTGGTCACTTTCTGCTCGCGGATGGTGCTGATGATCTCTTGCAACGTTGGCTTCTGCTGCGGCTGAAGCACCAGCTTCGCACCGTTCAGCAAGGCTCCCCAGAGTTCCAACGTGGAAGCATCGAAGGAGATGTTCGAGAGTTGCAGGAAGGTGAGGTCCGGACCGAACGGGAGATAGTTCTGGTTGCGGACCAAGCGGATCACCGCGCGATGCGGCACCACTACGCCCTTGGGTTCTCCTGTGGAACCGGAGGTGTACATGATGTATGCGGGAGAGTCCGGTTTACCCAAGGGAGGCTGGGACGAAGGCGCCGCATTGGCGATCTCTTCCAAGAGCAAGGTCTTGGCGGAATGTTTTGGCAAACCAGCCAAGAGGTGGCCTTCTGTCACCAACACGTTCACATCGGTATCCCGGAACATGAATTCCAGGCGTTCCGCAGGATAACTGGGGTCGAACGGCACGAATGCCGCGCCACAGCGTAGGATCGCGAGCATGGCGGCCACCATCTCCGGGTTTCGGTCTGTACACAGGCCCACCGGGTCGCCCGGCTTCACACCCGCCGCCTGCAACGCGCCAGTGAGTGAAAGCACGCGGGTGTGCAGTTGGTCATAGCTGAGCGCACCGTCCGCAGTGACCAAGGCCGTGCTACTGCCATGCGCCATCACCACTTCATCGAAGAGGGCGTCCATGCCGCGGTCTCGCGGGATGTCGGTGTGGATACCGTGCCATTCCGCGGGGGCCAGCGTGGCTTCCGCCGCGAGGTCCTCTTCACCCACCAAGGTACCGATGGGCAAAGCGGCATTCGCATTGATGCGTGCGATCAATGTGCTGAACTGGTCCATCCAATCGCGGATGGTGGAGGCATCGAACAGGTCGGTATTGTAGCTCCACTCCAGCACGAGCACATCGCCTTGTCCGGTGGCGTTCAGGAAGAGCTCGAAATTCTCGTAATGGCGCGGATTGCTGACGAAGGTGTGTGCAAGTCCCTCGAAGGCCACCCCATCGTCCATGTTCATGTCGATGTTGAACACCACGGGAACCAAGGGGATCCGGCCGGGTTCGCGCGGTACTTTAAGCTTCTGTACGAGCGTGCCGAAGGTGTACTTCTGGTGGTCGAATGCATCGAGCACCTGCGTGCGCCGTTCCTTGAGGTGGGCGTCGAAAGCCATCTCATCATCCACATGACTGCGCAGGGCCAGCAGGTTCACGCAGTGGCCCACCAGATGCTTCATGTCCAGATCGCTCTGCCCAGCTGCTGGCAGACCTGAAACGATGTCGCTGGATCCAGTAAGCTTGTGCAGAAGCACTTCGAAAGCCGTGAGCAGGGTAGTGACAAAGCTGGCACCGTTGCGTGTAGCAACCGTGCGCAAACCCTGCACCAGCTTGGGGTCCATTTGCAGGTCGAGCCGGTCGCCGTTGAATGTTTTGCGCTCTGGGCGTACACGGTCCGTTGGAAGATCCAAGCGTGGAATGGGCCCCATGAAAAGGTCGGTCCAATACTTCTCCACTTGGGCATGCTCCGCGGTTTTTGCGAAATCCGTGGTGGCCAGAACATATTCACTGAACGGGACCGCAGGGGGCAGAACGGGTGTTGACCCCGAGAGACGGCCATTGTACAACACGCTGGTCTCTGCCATCAGGATACCAAGGCTCCATCCGTCCAGAACAGCATGGTGTCCGCTCAACCGGAGAACGTGTTCCTCCTTTCCCGTCCTGATCAGTAGTACGCGGAACAAAGGGCCGTTCCGCAGGTCGAACGGCTGCCTCATATCCGCTTCCGCCAACTCCTGCATCCGCTTGGAGCGCGCCTGTTCGTCCAGGTCGGTAAGGTCGTGGTAGCGGATCACCAGCTCGGCGCTCCCGAAGACGACCATGCGAATGCCGCTGGCGCTGATCACGCTCCGCAGGCTCTCATGGCGGTCCACAAGGTCCTGCAGCGCCTTTTCCATCGCACCGCGATCCAGGTTGCCCTTCAGTATCAACGACACACTTTCCACATAGGCACAGTTCGCGTCGTCGCCCATTTCCGAGGCGGCGAATACTTCCATCTGCGCCTCCGTGGTGGGTACGGTGCGCTGGATCACGGGGCCTGCGAAGGGATCGAAGTCCACTTCAACATGCCGCGTTTCCGGTATGAATCTCTCCATTATAGGCCGTGAACTTATCAGAAGTTCCCCATATCTATTTTTCTTCAGTCACCAGCATCACGTATTTCCCGGACTCCTTTTCGCTCGGAATGAACCATCCCGGTTCGCCCGTTGGCGTGCGTCCTAGTCTGGCACCTGCGACGGGAGGGTCGCTAGCCTCCACCACACGCTCGCTGGCTTTGCGTGCATGCCCGTTCAAGGTGTTGTTCACCACCTGGATCGGATAGGTGCGTTCTGGCATGAATCCACTGGCACGCAATTCCTGGCAGGTCTTCTCCAAGGTTTGAAGGATGAACTCCACATCAGCTTCCGTATGTGCCGTGGTGAGGAAGTGCGGGAAGTCCAACACATGCACGCCGTGTAAGCGCATCAGCAGGAAGAAGAACTCGGGATAGGCCACGCTCTCGTCGTACTTCGTCTTGAACGCACTGCCGAAGTTGACCCACCGATAGGGGAGCAGGTACTGGTCGAACAGCCCGTTCGCACGCTCCACCATGTTCTCGGTCATGGTGTTCAGGCGCTCCTGCAGTGCAGGACCTTCCTCTTTCATGTGCACCAGTGACGCCTTCGCGGCGGCCATGGTCAACGGGTGGCGGACGAAGGTGCCTGCGAAATAGGTGACGCCCGCTTCGGGCACGCTGTCGTCGCCGAACTGCCATGCTCCGCCATCCAACGCATCCATCCAATGACTGCTACCAACCATGGCCCCGATGGGCAAGCCGCCGCCGATCACTTTTCCGTAGGTGCCGATGTCCGCCTTGATGCCGAACAAGCCCTGTGCGCCGTTCTGGTGCATGCGGAAGCCGGTGATCACCTCGTCGAAGATCAATGCCGCTCCGTGCTGCTTGGTCACTGCGCGCACTTCGCGAAGGAAATCCACGGGGCGGAATTCCATGCGACGGCTCTGCACCGGCTCTACCAATACCGCAGCGGCTTCGTGGCAACGCTCTTTGATGATCTGGAGGCTTTCGGGCGTGCCGTAGTCCAGGATCAACATGTTCTCCACCGCCTCGGGCATGATGCCGGGAGCGCCCGCGTAGCTCTTGTGGCTCTTACTGCCGCGTACGATCACCTCGTCGTTGATGCCGTGGTAGCTACCGCTGAAGGCGATGATGAGATGGCGTCCGGTAACGGTGCGCGCCATGCGCATCGCGCCCAGCACCGCCTCCGAGCCGGTGTTGCAAACGGCAGCGCGGTCTTGTCCGGTCAACTCGCACAGCAGTCTGGAAACGTCCGCTGCCAGCGGGTGCATCGGGCCGATCTCGATACCTGCGTCCAGTTGCTTATGGCATTCCTTCTTGATGAAGTCCGGCATGTAACCGAACATCGAGGAGCCGAAGCCGCTCAGGATGTCCACGTACTCGTTGCCGTCGATATCCCACAAGTGACAGCCCTCGCTGCGGTCCACTACCACTTGATACACCAGTTCCTTGGTCTGCGGTTTGAAGCCGGTCACCACGCGCGGGTCGGCCATCGGCCCCCGGTTCTCCTGTGTGAAGATCTTGCTCTTCGTGGTCTTCGCGACGTAGCGCTGTTCGAAGTCGTTATACCAGGTGCGCTGTTCCGGGGTGAAGTCATCCACCTTCTCCTTCTGGATCCGCGCCTGTGCACCGAAGACCTTCTTCAGTTCCGGTGCGTCCTCCAAGGCGTTCACGTTGGGGTCCGAAGCTTTGCCGTTAGTTGCCTTTGTCGTCGTGGCTGCTGCTCCTTCCTTCACATGGGGAAGTAGGAAATCCGCGAGCTTATCCAAATTCGGCAGGTCCTCGTTCAGCTGGCGGAAACTGATCTTCACGCCGAATTTGCGGCTGAGCGATGTGGCGACCTGCGTAAGGAACAGTGAGTCGAGGCCCATCTCCAGGAAGGTGTCCTCGGGGGCGGTCTCGGCCAATTCCAGCCCGGAGCTTTCTTCCAACAGCGTTTTGATCTGCTGGATCAAATTCTCCTTCGGTGAAAGGTTGGCGTCCAGACCGTTCGGAACAGGTGCCTCGATGGTGGTGCTGGCAATGGCATGTCCGCCGGCCGCGATCATGGACACGGGGTCCACCCAATGACGCACGCGTTCGAACGCATAGGTGGGAAGGGAAATACGGTAGCGCATTTCGCGCTCGAAGAAGGTTTTCCGATCGATCTCCACGCCGCTCTGCCACAATCCGCCAACAGCGCGCAGCAAGGCGGATAGTTCCTCGCCGTTGCCGGAAGCGGAACCCATGGAAGGCACGGCCACTTGCCGTTTCGCATCGGCGCTTTGCTGGCGTGCGAGAGTGGTCGCAGTGGTGCGCGGACCCACTTCGAGCATCACGCGGTCAGCATCCTTCCAAGCGAATTGCACGGCTTGTGCAAAGCGGACCGTGGCCCGTAGGTGATCGCTCCAGTATTTGGCGCTGGTGGCCTCTTCATCCTTCAGCCACTCGGCCGTCACCGTGCTGACGATGGGGATGCGCGGCGTGTTCAACGCGACCTGCTCCACGATGCGAGCATAAGGCGCTACCATCGGGTCCATCATCGGGCTGTGGAAGGCGTGGCTGGTCATCAGCAGCTTGCAACCGATCTCCTCCTTCTCCAGTTCCGCTTGGAACTTGGCGATGGTTTCCTTCGGCCCACTGGCCACGCACAACTGCGGGCCGTTGTTGGCGGCGATGCTGCATCCGGCAGGTAGGCGCTTAGCGATGTCGGCTTCTGCTGCGCGCACACTGAGCATGCTTCCAGAAGGTAGGTCCTGCATCATGCGGCCGCGGTTCGCCACCAATGTGATGGCATCTTCCAAAGAGAACACACCGGCCAAGCAGGCCGCTGCGAACTCCCCGATGCTGTGGCCCATCATGGCCTGTGGCGTGATGCCCCAATGCATCCAGAGCTGCGCCAAGCTGTATTGCACGGTGAAGAGCGCGGCTTGTGTATGCACCGTCTGCTTGAGCTGTTCAGCCGCTTCCTCCTCCTTACCAGCGGCAGGGAAGATGATCGCCTTGAGGTCCGTTTTCAGTGCTTTTGAAAAGAGCGCGCAGCACTGGTCGAAATGCTGTGCGAACACAGGCTCACTGGCATGCAGCTCGCGACCCATGCCCACGTATTGCGAGCCTTGGCCGGGGAACATGAAGACCACGCCCGGTGCCGCATCGTGCAACTCGCGCGTACCCATCAAGTTCGTGTCTTTGTTAGCGATCGCATCGATCACCTCTTGGTGCGAACCTCCGACGATCAAGCGCCGATGCTTGAAGGAACGGCGCCCTTCCATCAGGGTGAAGGAAGCGTCGGCCAAGGAGGCTTCGGGATGCGTTTCCAGCCATGTACGGAAGTTCTCCGTCATCGCGTCCAAGCTGTACTTGCTCTTTGCGCTCAGTAGGAACAATTGCTTGCTGCGGCTATCGCTGGAAGGTTCGATAAGTGGCGCTTCCCCGAGGATCACGTGTGCATTCGTCCCACCCACGCCGAAGGATGAAACACCGGCAATGCGCGGCTTCGATGCGCGCGGCCAAGAGATGTTCGAATCCGCCACGCGGAACGGGCTGCTGGCAAAGTCGATGTTCGGGTTCGGGGTTTCAAAGCCGACGTTGGAAGGGATCATTCCCTCCTTCAAGGCCAGCGCGGTCTTGATCACGCCAGCAGCACCGGCGGCCGCGGTGAGGTGCCCAACGTTGCTCTTGATCGAACCGATCGTGCAGGTCTTGGCCGATGTTCCCTTTTCGTGATCAGGTCCAAGGAAGGCGAGCGTTAAAGCCTCCACTTCGATCGGATCGCCCAGGGGGGTGGCCGTGCCGTGCGTTTCCACATAGGAAACATCTTCGGGCTTCACGCCGGCGTCCGCCTGTGCCATAGCGATCACTTCCGCCTGCCCGCGAACGCTGGGCGCGGTAAAGCTGGCTTTGTCACTGCCGTCATTATTCAGTGCGCTGCCTTTTACGGTGGCATAGATGTGGTCGTGATCACGGATGGCGTCATCGAGACGTTTCAATACAATGATGCCCACGCCATCACTGAAGCTCGTTCCCTTGCCTTCCGCATCGAAGGTGCGTGTGCTGCCGTCGGGGCTGTACATACCGCCCTCGTTGTAAGTGATCCCACTGTTGATGGGCACGGTGATGGCTATCCCGCCGGCCAGTGCCATGTCGCATTCGCCATCGCGCAGGGCTTTGGCGGCCTGTGCGATCGCTACCAGCGAAGTGCTACAAGCGGTATGGATGCTCAATGCGGGGCCACGCAGGTCGAATTCGAAGGCCAACCGCGTTGCGATGTAGTCCTTCTCATTGCCGGTCATCACCTGGAAATCGCCCACCTGTTCGATCAGCTCCGGATGGCCGATCACGTTGCGGGTGAAATAGGTGTTGTTGCCCATGCCGGCATAGACGCCGATCAATCCTGCGAACTGGGCGGGATCATAAGCGGCGTCTTCCAAGGCAGCCCATGCGGTCTCCATGAAGACACGCTGTTGCGGATCCATGAGTGCGGCCACGCGGGGATTCACCCCGAAGAAGCCCGCGTCGAACTTGTCCGCATCAGTGATCACACCGCGAGCTGGAACGTAGTCCGGATCATTTTTGACGTCGTCCGGGATGGACGCGTCGATCTCATCCAGCGACCACGTGGAAACGCTGTTCTTTTTGTCGATCAAGTTCCGCCAGAGCTGCTCGGTATTATCAGCGCCGGGGAAGCGGCCGCTCATGCCGATGATGGCGATCTCGCCGCGCTCCTTCGACTTGTTGGAAGAAATCCGCGCCTGTGCCATTTCCGCTGGGGATATGCCCGTGGAACCACCTTCCAGGAATTGGGCGCAAGCACGGATCGTCGGGTGCTGATAGAGCTTTACGATCGGCAACTTCAGGCCATGGCCCTCCAATTGGGCCACGCACTGGATGCTCAACAAGGAGTTGCCGCCAAGGTCGAAGAAGTTGTCGTCGATGCCGGCGCGGTCAATGCCGAGGAGATCGGCCCAAACCGATGCGAGAACCTTCTGCACAGCGCTCTGCGGTGCGGCGAAGGCCACGTCGAGGTCCGGTCGTTTCACATCGGGCGCAGGAAGTGCCTTGCGATCGATCTTTCCGCTCGGTGTGCGCGGCCATTCGGTCACGGTCACAAAGGCCGAGGGTACCATGTAGTCGGGTAGGAGCCCGCCGAGATGTTTGCGGAGCGTATTGGTGGAGACCTCCTTCGTCGAGACGTAGTAGCCGATCAATCGCTTTACGCCGGGCCGGTCCTCGCGCACGGAGGCAACGGCCTGGTCGATCAGGGGGTGCTTTTCCAGCGCGGTCTCCACCTCACCGAGTTCGATGCGATAGCCACGGACTTTCACCTGGCCATCGATGCGGCCCTTGAAATCGATATCGCCATTGGGAAGTTCCAATGCGCGGTCGCCGGTCCTGTAGAGTCTTCCACCGTTCTCGAAAGGGTCGGTCAGGAAGCGTTCGGCGGTGAGTTCAGGCTGTCCGACATAACCGGTGGCCACACAGGCTCCACCGAGATAGAGCTCGCCTTCCTCGCCCTTCTTCACGATCTTCATGCCCTCGTCGAGCACCAGCAGTTTCACGTTGTCGATGGCCTTGCCGATGTTGGGCAGTGCAGGCCATGCGGCGGGGTCTCCACGCAATTCGAGTTCGCTGACCACATGCCCTTCCGTAGGGCCGTACTGATTGCAGAAACGGCAGCCGGGCAGCTTTTTGAAGAGGTCGACGATGGCGGGTGTGATCTTCAACTGTTCACCGCTGGTGAAGATCTCCTTCAACGAGCTCGGTGCTTCACCGGTGCGTTCCACAGCCTCGGCCAAATACTGGAGCGCCACAAAGGGCACGATCACCCGGTTGATCTTCTCCGCGATGATCTTGCGCAGCAGCTGCGTGCTGTTCAAACGGTCCTCATCCGTGATCAGCACCAGTGTGCCGCCTTGGGCGAACGTGGTGAAGATCTCTTGGAAGCTCACGTCGAAACTGATGGGTGCGAACTGCAGCGTCTTCGCGCCTTTTGTCAGCACCGATGTCCGTAGCTGCCATTGGATCAGATTGACCAGAGGCGCATGGTGCATGGCCACACCTTTCGGGCGGCCGGTACTTCCGGAAGTGAAGAGGATGTAGCACAGGTCGTTCGGCCCGGCGGGGCAGGGGCCGTTGAACGGCTTTTCCGCTGAGAGGTCCACCGCATCAATGAGCAGGAGGGTGGCTCGGGGGAAGAGATGGGCATGATCCCTGTCGGTGATCACCACGGGAGGACGCGCATCTTCCAACATCAAGGAGATCCGGTCCTTCGGATAGGTGGGGTCGATGGGTAAATAAGCCGCGCCAGCCTTCACGATACCCAGTACACTGATGATCAATTCCGCAGAGCGCTCTAGACACAATCCCACATTGGACCCGGGGGCGATGCCTTTGCGTTGGAGATGTGCCGCCAACTGGTCCGCCCTTTTGGCGAGTTCGGCATAGGTCAGGGTGGGGCCATTGCCGCTCAGCGCAGGAGCTTCTGGATATGCGGTCGCGGTGTGCTCGAAAAAGGATATAACGTGATCAGGACTGGGCCTGAGATTCTTATGCATGCTGGCTTGTGATTCTATGGATCCCAAATTTACGCCTCATTAAACGGTCAAACCATGACAAAAGTTAAGGCGCTTGAGAAGCTGAAAATCATTTGTCATGGGGGAATACGGGAATTTCTTCGACATATTCGAATTACTCGACGTTCACGGTAGAGCATCTCAGGTGAACCAATTGACGATCTGGATGTTCCCGTTGAGCGGCGCTCCAGTGGTCTCTGCACCTCAAAGCGCCTTGACAGTGGGGCCGGTTTCTGGACCGACGACCAAAACCATCTAATTTTAGGCCCCCCTATATAGATGCAGACGCGTAAGTTGCTCATTTTGAGCCTTTCCATATTGGCCTTTGCGCACACGGCGTCGATCCGTGCACAGGCCTATGAAAGAAGCGTGCAGGCATCGGCGCAGGTGCAGGACTCTCCGCCCCGGATCACGTTGAACTGGCTGGGACTCTACAATGTGACGGGCTACCAGATCTGGAAAAAGTTGAAAGGAGGTACCAGTTGGGGGCAACCGGTGGCCGTGTTGGATGGGAGTGCCCTGACCTGGTCTGACAATAGCGTATCAACGGGAGTGTCATACGAGTACAAGATCGTACGGCATACTACCAACGTCGGTGATGGATATTCCTATATCAATTCGGGTATCCTCATGCCCATGGTGGAGTCCAGGGGAAAGGTGATCGTGCTGGTGGATAACTATTTCACTTCCGCGCTTGCATCCCAATTGGATCAGATGCAGCAGGACATGGAGGGGGACGGATGGACCGTGCTGCGCCATGATGTGAGCAGGGATGCAAGCGTACCCAGCATCAAGAGCATCATTGTGAACGACTACAATGCGGACCCCACGAATACCAAAATGGTATTCCTGGTGGGCCATGTGCCAGTGCCCTATTCGGGGAATATGGCGGCGGATGGGCACTGGGAGCATCAAGGTGCTTGGGCCGCGGACGTGTTCTATGGCGATGTCAACGGGGTTTGGACCGATTCACAGGTCACCGCCACGGGCGGCGTGGATCCACGGAACCACAATGTGCCAGGTGATGGGAAATACGATCAAAGTAACATACCAAGCACGGTGGAACTCGCCGTAGGGCGCATTGACTTCCATGATCTTCCGGTGTTCACCCAAAGCGAAACAACGTTGATGGGGAATTATCTCACGAAGCTGCACAACTGGAAGGTCCGGGCATATACAGCGAATCCAAGAGCTTTGGTGGACGATAATTTCCAAGGATATGAGGATGCCTTTGCTTCCAACGCCTACAGTGGCTTCGGACCGTTGGTCGGGCCTTCGAACGTCTTCGATCTGGACTATTTCACCACGCTGCAGAATCAAAGCTACCTGTGGAGCTATGGCTGTGGCGGTGGATACTGGGATGCGGCCAATGGCGTGGGCCACTCGGTCGACTTCACGACCAGTGAACTGAAAAGCGTCTTCACTATCCTGTTCGGAAGTTCGTTCGGGGATTTCGATTGCCAGAATGATTTCATGCGCTCTTCCTTAGCCACCGGGAAGACCTTGTCCTGTTTCTGGGCAGGCTATCCCAATTGGTTCTTTCATCACATGGGCATGGGGGAAACCCTCGGCTTTGCCACGCTGCTCACACAGAACAATGTGAATGGGCATTACTCGCCGACAAATACGGGGTCGGGCCTGGTACACATCGCCTTGATGGGCGATCCCACCTTGCGCATGTCCATGGTGGGGCCACCTTCCAACGTTGCCGGCACGGTGAACGGAAGCACAGTGAACATCACGTGGTCCGGAAGTTTGGACAATGTGCTTGGCTATCACGTCTACCGGTTCATTCCGGCGACCGGGTCATGGCAGCGCGTCACGAATACAGCCGTCACCGGTCAGTCGTTCACGGAAACAGTATCCGGGGCGGGCGGCACGCTGCGCTATATGGTCCGCGCACTGAAACTCGAACAAAGTCCGAGCGGCACATATTACAACCTCAGCCTTGGTGCATTCGGTCAGGCGGTGGCCGGTACTCAACAACCGGATTGCCTTGGTGTGGTGGGTGGTCTGGCGCTCGCAGGCACGCCCTGTGATGACGGCAATTCATGCACCGTGAATGACCTTTGGAATGCCTCCTGCCAATGCCAAGGCACCTATCGGGATTCGGACGGCGATGGCATCTGCGACGCACAGGACAATTGTCCAGGGGTGCCCGGACAGATCGGTTCGGCCTGTAATGACGGCAACCCATGCACGATCAATGATGTGCTGAACGCCAACTGTCAATGCACGGGCACTTTCCAGGACAGCGATGGCGATGGGATCTGTGATGCGCAGGACAATTGCCCATCCATCCCAGGCCAGATCGGATCTTCATGCAATGACGGGGATCCCTGTACCACCGGGGATGTGATCAACGGGAACTGCCAATGCGTGGGCACGTTCCAGGATGCTGACGCTGACGGGATCTGCAATGCCTTGGATAATTGCCCGAATGCGCCAGGCGTGCAAGGTTCCTCATGCGATGATGGCAATGTGTGCACGATCAATGATGTGCTCAACGCGAACTGCCAATGTGTGGGAACGCCCTTGCCGGACAGTGATGGCGATGGTCTCTGCGATGCGATCGATGGCTGCCCCGGCGTCACGGGGGAAACAGGTTGGCAATGCGACGATGGTGACCCTTGTACCTTCAGCGATGTACTGGACGCGAACTGCATTTGCGTGGGCACGCCCAGCCCGGACAGCGATGGTGACGGGATCTGCGACTTCTTGGACAACTGCCCCGGGCAAGCTGGAGAAGCCGGCTCCTCTTGTGACGATGGGGATGCCTGCACGATCAACGACATCTTGGACGAAAGCTGCCAATGCGTCGGCACATTCGCGGATAGCGATGGCGACGGGATCTGTGATGCAATGGACGGATGCCCCGGAGTTACCGGGGAAACGGGCTGGCAGTGCGATGATGGGGATCCTTGCACCACGAATGATTTGTTGGACGCGGATTGTGTTTGCGTGGGAACTCCTAGCCCGGACAGTGATAACGACGGGATCTGCGATGCAATGGACGATTGCCCGGGGCAGATGGGACAATCCGGATCCGCTTGTGATGATGGGGATGCCTGCACCGTGAACGATGTGCTGGATGGCAACTGTCAATGCATTGGCATATTTCAGGATAGCGACAATGATGGTAGCTGTGATGCCGTGGACGGTTGCCCGAACGACCCGGACAAAGTAGCACCAGGGAACTGCGGCTGCGGAGAACCAGAGCCGGGTGAAGCTTGCGATGACGGCATGTCAACCACGGTGAACGACATCGTGGACGCGAATTGCCAATGCGTGGGGGAGCCCGTGGATTGCTTAGGAATGCCGGATGGTTTAGCGTTGCCAGGCACCCCGTGTGACGATGGGGACCAAGCGACCTTGGATGACACGTGGGCACCTGATTGTACCTGCGTGGGTCTGTTGCCCGATTGCTTGGGGACGATAGGTGGGACCGCACTACCGGGCACGGCATGTGATGACGGCCTGTCCACCACAGGTAATGATACTTGGACCAGCACCTGCGAATGTGTGGGCCTGCTCATGGATTGCCTTGGCACGCCAGGTGGTCCTGCATTGCCAGGCAGCAATTGCAATGATGGGAACAATACGACCATGGGTGATGCGTGGACAGTCGATTGTGAGTGCGTCGGTCTGATCGTGGACTGCGAAGGTGTTCCGGGAGGTGATGTACTGCCCGGCACTCCCTGTAACGATGGCAACCCATTGACCACAGGAGACACTTGGTCGCCTGGTTGCGACTGCATAGGAGCACCAGCGGATTGCCTGGGACAACAGGGTGGGACCGCATTGCCGGGTACCGCCTGCGATGATGGGGATCCGCAAACGGGCGATGATGTTTGGTCGACGGATTGTACCTGCGCAGGACTGCTCTTGGATTGTGAGAATGTTCCCGGCGGCAGTGCATTGCCTGGAACCGGCTGCGAGGACGGCGATGGAACGACCGGTGACGATGTATGGACCGCGGATTGTATCTGTGTCGGAGTGCCGATCGATTGCCTCGGAACGCCCGGCGGGCCGGTTCTGCCCGGAACTTCCTGCGACGATGGAGACCCCACGACCGGCAATGACACTTGGTCAGCGGATTGCGAATGCATGGGCCTGCCATTCGATTGTCTGCAGGTGGCGGGGGGCACGGCCTTGCCGGGAACGTTGTGTGACGATCAGAACATCAGCACGGGCAACGATATGTGGACGGATGCTTGCGGTTGCGAAGGCTTACCCTATGATTGCCAACTGCAACCAGGTGGCTCCGCATTGCCCGGCGCACCCTGCAATGACGCCGACCCCACGACCGGGAATGATACATGGAGCGTGGCGTGCATCTGTTCAGGCATCCCGATCGACTGTGCCGGGTTGGTGGGAGGTAGCGCGTTCGTGGATGGCTGTGGCAACTGTGCCGGAGGTACTACCGGTATCATTCCTGATCAGGACATCGATGCGGACGGTGTTCTGGACTGTCATGACAATTGTCCTTCATTGTCGAACGCCTCCCAAACCGATCTCGATCAGGACGGCATAGGTGATGCATGTGACAATTGTCCATGGACATACAATCCGGACCAAGCGGACGCTAACGGGGACGGTATAGGGGACGCGTGTAGCATGGTGTCGGTCGTGCCGGTCGGCAACTTGCCGGGGATCTTGCTCCATCCGAATCCGACGACGGGTATCCTACACATCGGCGAAGCCGGTCCAAATGCGGCTGTTACTTGCATTTATGACCTTTCAGGTGCTGAGGTACGGAGATCCAGTTTCGAGGAGCAGATCAATATCTCCGATCTTGCTTCCGGCACATACATCCTGGTGTTACGGGATGCTCATGGGCTGTCCTTGGCCCGGGCTCCGATCATTCGGCAATAGGGAACGGTGGGCTACTGGGGATCGTTGATGGCACTTGAGCACTTATTCGTCGTATTGTAAGAACAGTGATGTAACCCGGACGTTACTTGCTACGCTATAAGGCCTCCTGTGCCATGCGCCCATCCTTGGGTAAAACCCGATGCCTAGGGTCGTGGAACAGGATCAGACCTTCAGCATTATGGTGAAACAGCTCCTCCTCACATTGTTCGGATCCTTGCTGGGTTTCGGGCTTTTTGCTCAATCTTATTCACAGGCTGATGCGGTCCAAATGGCGGCAACAGTGCAGAACACGCCCCCGCGGATCACATTGTCGTGGGAGCCCTATGCAACAGCCACGGGCTACACGGTATATCGCAAGCTGAAGGAAGGCCAAAGTTGGGGCAGCAGCATTGCTACCCTCGGAGGTTCCACCAACCAGTATGCGGACAATGATGTGTCCGTCGGCATCTACTATGAATACAAAGTGGTACGGGCAGCCGGGGGGACAGGAACCGGCTACATCGCCTCGGGGATCGACGTTCCTGCGGTGGACAACAGAGGCGTTATGGTGCTGTTGGTGGATAATGACATAGCCAGTGGCCTAACAGCGGAATTGAACCTATTGGCTGCGGACCTACAAGATGACGGATGGGGTGTTATCAGGCATAACGTGTCACGCTCCACCTCTGTCCCGAACGTACGAGCGCTCGTTCAAGCTGATTACAATGCGGACCCATCCAATGTCAAGGCCGTGTACATCATCGGACACGTGCCGGTACCCTATTCCGGGCGTTTGAATCCGGATGGGCACGGCGATCACCTCGGTGCATGGCCCTGCGATGGCTATTACGGTGAAATGAACGGAACATGGACGGACAACTCCGTGAATATCACGAGCTCCCAACTGGACCGCAATTACAATGTTCCGGGAGATGGGAAATTCGATCAAAGCGACTATCCCAGCGCCATTGAACTCCAAGTGGGACGGATCGATTTCTACAACATGGGCCTGCCCTATTTTTCGTTCCCTTTTAGCGAGACCGAATTGACGCGCAAGTACTTGAACAAGGCCCACGCCTATAAGACCCGGCAATTCGTTCCGCAACGTCGCGGGGTCATTTTTGACAACTTCCTGGATCTGCCCAATCCTGCGGCCGCTGCCGCATATCGGTCGATCCCTGCCTTGGTGGGCGCGTCCAACACAACCAACCTCAATTCGTCCGGCACTCCATTCTACAACGTGATCAATGGCCAGAGCTACCTCTGGACGTACGCCAGCGGGGGTGGAACGTGGGTGAGCGCGTACAACGTTGGTAACTCGGACAACTATGCGAATATCGATTTCGGCGGGGTCTTCAATATGTCGTTCGGAAGCTATTTCGGGGATTGGGACGTCACGAACAATTTCCTCCGCGCTACCATCGCCAGTGGTAATGCGCTGACCAATGTGTTCTCTGGAATACCTCATTGGTGGTTCCAACACATGGGCATGGGTGATAATATCGGGTTGAGCGCCCAGCTCACCATGAACAACACAACGCTGTATACCCCGCAGAACGGGGGATGGCAGGGGCAACCATACAACAGGGTTCATCTGGCATTGCTCGGCGATCCCTCCTTGCGGATGACCGTGGTACCACGGCCCGCCAATTTACAAGTGGGCAATAACGGCGGTCTCGCTGCTTTCACATGGACCGCAGCCTTAGGCGCTGTGGACGGATACCATGTCTATGAGGTCAATACCAGTAACGGTCAGCTCGTGAAGCTCACCACCAATCCGGTCACCCAAGCGAATTTCAGCAGCCCCGCCGTTCCCTTCGTGAATGGAAAGCGATACATGGTCAGGGCTGTGAAGCTTCAGACCTCGAACACGGGGAAGTACTATGATCTTTCCTTGGGCGTGCAGGCAACGGCTTCTGGTACCGCCACGCCGGACTGTAATGGTCTGGTCGGAGGCGCGGCGATAGTGGGTTCGTCCTGCAACGATGGCAATGCTTGCACAGTCAATGATGTCCTGAACGCCAATTGCCAGTGCGTGGGCACACCCAGCCCGGACACGGACGGTGACGGGATCTGCGATGTACAGGATAACTGTCCAAACGTGCCCGGACAGATCGGTTCTTCTTGCAATGATGGTAACCCGGCGACCATAAATGATGTGTTGAATGCCAGTTGCCAGTGTGTGGGAACTCCTGTTACGCTTGACTGCAACAGTGTTCCGAACGGCCCTGCCATGCCCGGTACTACCTGCAATGATGGGAATGCGAACACGGGCAATGACACCTGGACGTCGAACTGCCAGTGCGTGGGCCAACAGCTTGACTGCAACGGTACTCCCGGAGGCAGCGTGCTTCCCGGAAGTTCCTGCAATGATGGCAATGCCGCGACGATCAATGATGTGATCAACGCGAACTGCGTCTGTGCGGGAACTCTTGCGACGCTAGACTGCAACAGTGTTCCGAACGGCCCCGCTATGCCAGGCACTTCCTGCAACGACGGCAACGCGAATACGGGCAATGACACGTGGACGTCGAACTGCCAGTGTGTGGGCCAACAGCTTGACTGCAACGGCACTCCCGGGGGCAGCGTGCTTCCCGGTAGTTCCTGCAACGATGGCAATGCTGCTACGATCAATGATGTGATCAACGCGAACTGCGTCTGTGCGGGTACCC
>JBBSUV010000008.1:0-117606 GCA_038234075.1 Flavobacteriales bacterium
CCCCTGCACACAAGGCGAGCATCACCGATAAATCCTGTGTAGTCCACAACAAATCTCGCTCCAGCCATAGTGTTGGTTTTGCCAAAGCAAGCCGGAATTGTGTACACACAGTAGCTCCCGGAGGGATGGCCGCCCCGCAGGGTGGCGGACCCGGTATCACACCCACCAGCGCCGGAGAACGTTGGTCGCGAATGCCTGCCGCGTGTGACCCCGCTCCGATACGTATCGGAGCTTCGCCCGGTGTGACAGCTAGCTTAACTTAATGACATTGGGCGCGAGTGCCTTCGCTCGCGCTAGATGTGAGCAGAACATGGCGAAAGGCCCCACTATTCTTTCTTGTCGCGCTGCCCTTTTTCGCCCGTGCTGTATTGGCCCTTGTCCGGCTCGGGATCTTGGTCCTGGTCCGCGGCTTTCGGCTTGGCTGGCTCAAGGGGAAGCAGCTTGAAGTAGGTAGCCTCAAAACGGCCGTCCACTAATTTGCCTTGTACCTCGGCCTCGCGCACGGCCACGCAAAAGCCGTTCTTATCGTGGGGGTGGCCATACTCACCAATGCTCACGCCATCCACGTAATAGGCCTTGCTCGATCCGTCTTCTTGGGGCAGGCGCACGGCCACATCGCAATCGTAGCCTGGGAGGCCGTAGTTGCATTCGCCGCAGGAGGTCTCCACGGTCAGGAGCGGTTTGTCCGGGTCCGGGGTCGCGGCCAAGTTGTGGGCCGTTTGAGCAAAGCCCGTCAGGGGTAAAAAAGCCGCCAGCAGAAAGGGGCGGAATGCTTTCAGTAACATGGGAGGTGAATGTATTTCCCCAAAGTTAAGATCTCGTGAGATCACCGGACCTGTCATCGGTCAATTCCTCTAGCAGGGAGGCCTTGCCACCGGGCGCGCTCACTTCAGTACCTCGCTAACCCGATCCGCCGCCTTTTGCAGCGAGATCGCGCTGAGCACTTTCAAGCCGCTCTGGTCGTTCAGCTCCGTGACCCCCTTGGCGTTGGCGCCTTGCAGGCGCACGATAATGGGGACATTGATGTCGCCCCCACTCTGGCATTAGCGTCCACGCTCGTGCCCAACGATGAACGAGTGATCCAACGAGCTTGGACGCTCGCGAGAGATGAAGGTTGTCAGCCTGCTCAGAAGTGCAAACTTCAGAGAGCAGTTGAGATCTTTATCTGCTCTTCATGGACCCGATGCCATGCCACTCGTGTTCAATGCCTTTCATGAGCAGAGCATTGTCAAAGTGGATCGACCCTTCCGGAAAGATCGTTCTGTCCATGAAGAAACTGGACTCAACGCTATCCACTTCCAAGGAGCTCACGGCCCAGTTGAACGCTCTTAGTTCAAGGCCATCGAAGGTCCCGGCTTTGCTTGTAGGCGAATAGCCGACGGAACCAACCCGCAGGAATTCCGATGCGGACATCAGGTCTGGGAATATGCTGGAAGAATTCCAGTATTCCGACTCCCTGGCTTCGATCTTCAATGTCGTGCCATCCTCGGAACAGAATGCCACAGTATATGCGCCGCTTCCTTCATTCACGGTGAATGTTGCCCTATGATGTACGCCAGGAAAAACCGTGCCTCCAGCGAGCGCATTCATTCTTGATGATGTATCGCGCCGAGGTACGAACACGCCTTCTGCCAAGCCATCGGGCCCATCCCATTCAACGGCGATCCGGTGAGCACCATTCTCCGAAGAAATGCCCGTGAATGAGGGAAGACCTTTCGGACGTATATGTTTCAAACGGATCAAACAGATCCCAACAATAGCCATCCCGCCAAAGAGTTTCGGCCGAAAGGGGCTTGGCAGATAGTTGGCAACAACATCTTCGTCAACTCGATAGTTGATCAGGATCCGCCGATCAATGGTCCCGGAAATAGCTGGGATCCACATCCGCATCCACTTATCCCACCACCTTCTTCACCGCATCCGCCGCCTCTTGCAGCGAGATCGCGCTCATCACCTTCAGGCCGCTCTTGTCGATCAGCTCCTTGGCCTCCTTGGCGTTGGTGCCTTGCAGGCGCACGATGATGGGCACTTTGATGTCGCCTATGTTCTTGTAGGCATCCACCACGCCTTGCGCCACGCGATCGCAGCGCACGATGCCACCGAAGATGTTCACGAGGATGGCCTTTACGCCGGGGTCCTTCAGGATGATGCGGAAGCCCTTCTCCACACGGGCCGCATCGGCTGTACCTCCTACGTCGAGGAAGTTGGCCGGGCTGCCGCCGCTGAGCTTGATGATGTCCATGGTGGCCATGGCCAGTCCGGCGCCGTTCACCATACAGCCCACGTTGCCGTCGAGCTTCACATAGTTCAATCCTGCTTCACCGGCTTCCACTTCGATGGCGTCCTCCTCGCTCTTGTCGCGCATCTCCACATAGTCCGGGTGGCGGTAGAGGGCGTTGCCGTCCAAGCGCACTTTCGCGTCCACGGCGATGATCTTGTCGTCGCTGGTCTTCAGCACGGGGTTGATCTCGAACATGGCGCTATCGCTACCCTCGTATGCTTTGTAGAGCGCGGCCACGAACTTGACCATCTCCTTCTTGGCAGCTCCGGAAAGGCCGAGGCTGGTGGCGATCTTGTTGCATTGGAACGGGCGCAGGCCCACGCGCGGATCGATCTCCTCCTTGAAGATGAGTTCCGGTGTTTTCTCGGCGACCTCCTCGATGTCCATGCCACCCTCGGTGCTGTACATGATGATGTTGCGAGCGCGGGCGCGGTCGAGCAGCACGCTCATGTAGAACTCCTTCGGCTCGCTGGCGCCGGGGTAATAGACGTCCTCGGCGATGAGCACCTTGCTCACCTTCTTGCCTTGTGGCGGCGTCTGTGGTGTCTTCAGCATCATGCCGATGATGTCGCCGGCGCGCTCGCGCACCTCTTCGATGTTCTTGGCCAGCTTCACCCCACCTCCCTTGCCACGCCCACCGGCATGGATCTGGGCCTTGATCACCCACCACTTGGTGCCGGTCTCTTGGCTGAGGCGCTTCGCCTGGTCAACGGCCTCATCGGCGTTGTAGGCCACCAGTCCGCGTTGCACGCGGACGCCATATTGGGAAAGGATGCTTTTGCCTTGATACTCGTGGAGGTTCATGTGATCGCTTGCTTCGGTTACGTCCGATCTGATGCCGGGCAGGCCGCGAATGTAACGGCTGGTGGACGGACCTCATAGGACCGAGGCTGCCACCCGGGCCGGAGTTCGTTCCTTTGCGGCCTCGATCAATGAAGAAACACGACCTACCCTTCCTCTACGACCTGTTGGTCACACGGCTGCACGACGTGCTGGCCGCTTGGGGGGTTCCGTCCGAACATCTCGCCTGGGTGGGACTGTTGGTCGGTGGCCTGCTGGTGCTCACGTTGATGGGCCTGTTGTCAGGGCTGCTGAATTGGGCGTTCACCCTGTTCATGCAGCGCTTGGCGGTGCGGACGGAATCCCGGTTCGACGACAACTTGGTCAAGTGCCGCACCCCGCGCTATGTGGCGCGCATCATTCCGCTGGTGCTCGCATACAACATGGTGCCGGTAGTTCTGGCCGATTTCCCACGCTGGATACCCTTGGGCCAAAGTCTGTTCAATATCTTCTTCATCCTGCTGGCCATCCGGATCGTCCGTTCGGTGCTGAACGCCCTCAAGGACACATTGAAACTGCAGGAAGCCTACAGCGGAAAACCCCTTGACAGTTATGCCCAGGTGATCTCCCTGTTGCTCTGGATCATCGCCGGCGTGCTCGTCTTCAGCCAACTGACTGGTCGCTCGGCCGTGGGCTTTCTTACGGCCATGGGGGCAGCCTCGGCGGTGCTGCTGTTGATCTTCAAGGATACCATCCTGGGCTTCGTGGCCAGCATCCAGATCAGCGCCAACGACGTGGTACGATTAGGCGATTGGATCACCATGGAGAAGTACGGCGCGGATGGGGATGTGTCGGAGATCAACCTCACCACGGTGAAGGTGATCAACTTCGATAAGACGATCACCTCCATTCCCACCTATGCGCTCATCTCCGATTCGTTCCAGAACTGGCGTGGCATGCAGCAAGCCGGTGGAAGAAGGATCAAACGCAGCATCCGCATCAAGATGAGCTCCATCCGATACTTGGATGAGCAGGAGATCGATGCATTGCGACGGATCGAACTGCTGACGACATACATCGACGAGCGACGGGAGGAGATCCGCCAGTACAATTCGCAACATGAAGTGAACAAGAGCATTATGGTGAACGGCCGCAACCTCACCAACGCGGGCCTCTTCCGCCAGTACATGGAGCGCTATGCATTGGAACAGCCGGGCGTGCATCCTGATATGACGCGCATGGTCCGCCAATTACAGCCGGATGAACGTGGGCTGCCCTTGGAACTGTATTGCTTCTCCAAGGACATCCAGTGGGTGGCCTATGAGCAGCTGATGGCGGATATCTTCGACCATCTTCTTGCCTCCACCGGCTACTTCGGCCTAGAGGTTTTTGAGAACCCGGCCTCGGATGATATCCGGTTCCTCAGCGGAAAGATCAAGCAGATCGGGACGATAGAGAAGGAAAGTGAGTCGTGAGTCTTGAGTCGTGAGTCTTGAGTCGGGAGTCTTGAGTCGGGAGTCGGAATTCTTGAGTCGGAGTCGGAGGTCGTCCAATCACCAATCACCAGCCGCTAATCACCAACGTATGATCCAAGCCTCCTCTATCCGCAAACGCTTCGGCGATCTTGAAGTGCTGAAGGGCGTGGACCTGCATGTGGCCAAGGGCGAGGTGGTGAGCATCGTAGGTGCGAGCGGTGCTGGAAAGACCACGTTGCTACAGATCTTGGGCACGTTGGAAAAACCAGATAGTGGCAACTTGGTGATCAACGGCGAGGAAGTGACAAAGCTGGGTGGTAGGGCTTTGGGCGCCTTCCGGAACCAGCACATCGGCTTCGTGTTCCAGTTCCATCATCTGCTGCCGGAGTTCAGCGCGTTGGAGAACGTGATGATGCCGGGCCTGATCGCCGGAAAGGCCAAGGCCGACTGCGCTCGCCGCGCCGAGGAATTGCTCACGCGCTTGAACGTGGCCGCCCGCAGAGAGCACAAGCCGGGGCAGCTCAGCGGCGGCGAGCAACAGCGCGTGGCGGTGGCCCGTGCGCTCTTCAATAACCCCAGCGTGGTGCTCGCCGATGAGCCTTCCGGCAACCTCGATTCCGCGCATGCCAAGGAACTGCACCAGCTCTTCTTCGACCTGCGGAAGGAACTCGGCCAGACTTTTGTGATCGTGACCCATAACGAAGAACTGGCGGAGATGGCGGACCGAAGGCTGGTGATCAGGGATGGGGTGATCTGAGAGGGATCAGAAAATTAGACGATCAGAAAATCAGAAAATGAAATGCCGGCTGCCGACGTGCTTGTCGGTGATGTTGGGCTTGAATGCCACTTGAATTTACCGGCCCGATAATTGACTCAGCCCCGCCTTTTCCGAAAAGGCATCCCACCATGCGTCTTCTCCTTATCGCACTCTCCCTGCTGTGTGGCTTCGCTGCCAGCGCCCAACCTGAGCTACCCTGCGACCCGCAGAACCTGCCCGCTTGGATGCAGCGCATGGCATGGGAATCGAAGCCCGTCGCTTCCACCCTGCCCAAGCGGGCGCCCTTGCACACCAATGCCTTCATCGGTACCTGGAGCGTGCAGAAGACCGGTGGTCGCCGGTACGACTTCTGGAGCGATAAACACCGCGTGGTGATCGAAGAGTTCAACCAGCGGGGTGAATGCAAACGGATGTACTACATCGACCTGGACGCGAACGTGCGCATGGACGTGCATATGGATAAGGACCAGGCCCTCTTCATCGTGGAGGACCTGCACATGCCGCAAGCGGGCTACTTCCGAGAGATCTGGAGCGATTCGGTGCGTGCTACCGGCCGCACGGAGGTCCTGCTCGGCACACCCTGCCAAGAGTTGCTGGGCACCGATGGGAACAAAGACACCACGTACTACTGGCGCACGGACCAGTACCCTGCGCTCTTCGCCGACATGCGCGTGTGGGCGCCCTGGCTGTGCCGTGAAGGCGATCTGAAATTCCTCACCGCGTTGAGCGCCGAACCTGCGGGCGGCTGCCTGCGGGTGGAATGGCCCAAACGCCGCTTCGGTCCCGAGGCCGGAAGCATTGCGGTGGTCGCCATCACGCCCGGTGCCACGCCCATGCCCACGTTGGAAGCGAACCAACGCATGGTGGTGGAACATCGCTTCCGGTGGATGAACAACACGGGAATCGGTCGCCTGCCCGCTTGGATGCGTGCATACGTGAGCACACTACCGGCGGACACGCTGCCCGCCGCCTATACCCCGAAGCCGGTGAAGCGGGACATACCGGACAACAAGTTCATCGGCACATTCACTGCGGAAACACCGACGACGATCCTTGGTCTGCCCGATAAGAAGACCGGCCGTGACACCACGTTCCGCGTGGCCAAGTACAGCTACTGGGCCGATGCGCGGCGCGCCGTGCTGCAGCTGGAGGACCCGGAGCATGAGGGCTACATCTTCTACGCCGTGGACCTGGATGCCGATGTGGTGATGGTATCGCGCAATGAGATGCATAGCTCTGTGATCCCCAAACTGGAGATCTCCACCTTGGAATCCGTGGGCTTGGCTGAATTCGGTCGCGGCTTGGAATTGAACTTCACCCCGCGAGGGCAATTCCGCACCATCCTTGGCCGCAAGTGCGAAGCCTTCACCACCCAAGAACGTTTCGTGCAGTTCTTCATGTTCCCAACGGATAGCGTGGTGAACCCGGTCTTCGACATCAAGAACTGGATGGTGCAGCGCATCAGCCAAAAGTTCAAGGACCTGATGTTCTTCGGTGTGGCCGATAAGCCGATGCCCATGGCAGTGATGGGCACTACGCTCACCAGCTACAAGCCCGGAAAAGCCAAGCCACCGGTGGTGGACCTTAGCAACTACCGTGTACGGGATGAACGACTGCGGGAAAAGAAGCGCAAGGAGCGTGAATACGAAACCGTGGAGGAGCGGAATTACAGCATTGAGGACATGCGGGGGATGGACGTGGCTGTGCCCATGGAAGAAATGCGCGATGTCACCGGTGATCCCGAACCCCCTGTGACGGAAGCTCAAAAGCCGAGGCACAGTGCTTCCGGCAGCGGCACTGGCACTGGCAACGGAAGAGGCTATGGCGATATCCCTCCGCTTTCACCCTTCATGGACGAGGTGATGCAACGGAGCACCAACCACTTCATCGGCACGGCCCTGTTGCAATACACCAGCGTGCGCGGCGATGTGACCACCACCTGGACCGTGCGCTATGCCAGCGATGCGGACCGTATGGTGATGATCGGGAATGAAGACGCGCCGCTCTCGTCCGACCACAACCGCGCTTACCTGATCGATCGCAAGAAGAGCCTTGAAACACTCTACTTACCGCAAGCCGACGGCACGCTAATGCCGAATACAAGCCCGGTCCTTGACCCATATGCCTCGAAGTTCCCAGTGGCATCTGCGGACTCGATCATTCCTGGCAACCGCAAGTTCTTGGGCCGTCCGTGCGTGCAACGGCTGTACGAGATCCCCACCACGCGGCGCACGGTTTGGTCCGACAGCAAAACGCCCTCCTTGTTCCTGGACATCCTGAGTGCACGCAAACGTTGGAACGCGATCGAGATCCTGATGCGCGGACCGATGATCACCAGCACCACTGAAGGCATGCCCATGGAGGTGAACTACGAATACCATGGCAGCGAGCGGCTGACCATGCGCGTGCTGGAGCTGAAACCCGGCCCCGTTGACCCAAAGGTGTTCGAGGTCACCAAAACCAACTGGAGCCGGTGAGCGGTTCCTGGAAAGATCGGGGAACTAAGGTGGGTAAGTGAAGTAAGGTGGGTAAGGGAGGTAAGGGTTGCACCTCCATCTCTTCCCTCTCCTCCCTTACCTCCATCACCTCTTCATCACAACGCATCTTTGCACCGATGAACAGCCGCATTCTCATGATCGCCAGCGCCGCCATGATGGCAGCCATCGGCCTTGTGCTCTCCTTCGCCCCGGAAGAAGCACTGACACTATTTGATCAACCGGCAGCCGGTGCAGTACCGGTGTTGCTGCAATTGACCGGCGCGCTCTACCTCGGTTTCGCGTTCACGAACTGGACCGCCAAGGGATCCGTGCTTGGCGGGATCTATGGCCGGGCCATCGTTATGGGCAACTTCCTGCATTTCACCATGGGTGCCTTGGCCTTGCTGAAGGTCGGCATGGGTTCTGAACGCGTGCCGGCCATCTGGGTCCTCAGCGCGGTCTATGCCGTGTTTGCAGTGTGGTTCGGGCGGACGTTGTTCACCCAGCCCGCCGAAGCGCGCGGCACTGCAGGGCACTGAATCACCAGGCGGCCCGCACCGTTCGATCGAAAAATTACGGACCGACCACGTGGACCTGGTCATCGCTTGGTGACCATCCCCGGCCGCACGGCTACCTTTATCCCTTCCAAAACACCACACGGAACATGCGCCTCCTACTCCCCCTTTGTGCCGCCCTCATCAGCATCCAGGCCATAGCCCAAACGGAAGCCCAGCAAGAAGCCATCGAACGGCTTCAGCAGAACCGGGGATCCATGGGTATGGGAATGGGTATGGGCGATATGAAAGTCGTTGATGACAACGACCCCTTCGAGCCCAACACCTTCATCGGTAGCTTCCGCATGGAGATCCACACCTTTAAGAACGGTGAAGAATCCAAGGAAGGTCCAATGGACATGCTGCTCTGGAACAGCAGCGACAAAACGCTGCTGGCCTTCAAGACGGCAAAGACCCAAGGCACGGACCTGAAGATGTTGAACGACCTCAAGGGCAAGTGGAGCTACATCATGATGGCCCCCTCGGGCGGCAACAAAACGGCCATGAAAAGCCACAAGAAGAAATTCATCTATACCGGATCGGATACGGCCAAGGTCATGGACTTCACCGTGACCAAGGAAACCAAGACGATCGATGGGCATCCCTGTGTTAAAGTGATCGCGCGCAGTGCTGACGGGGTGATGACAGCCTGGATCGCACAGGACATCCCGACGCCCTTCTCGGACCTGTTGCGCAACATGCGCCAGCCCGGCCAGCCGGACCGCTTCAAGTCCTTTGATAGCTTGAAAGGCTTCCCGATGGAAATGACCTCGGAAAGCACGGACGGCAAGGAGAAGACCGTCACCTACTTGAAAGATCTTCATGTCGGGCCGGTGGATGAGAACGTCTTTTCACTGGACGGATACAAGGTGTTGGAGCTCCCCAGCATGGGGCAGTGAGGGGGTGGTTGGCAGTGTTGTCAGTTGGCAGTTGCAGTTGGCAGTTGGCAGTTGCAGTCGGCAGTTGCATTTGGCAGTTTGACAACCTCACATGCAGTGCCGTCAAGCGCACATGCCGCCTTTGTCGCAGCTAAGTAGCTATTTGCGTCCATCTGCGTCACTGCGCCTGGGCGAAGCCGCTTCAGCGAAGCACGGTCGGCGGTTCTTCCCCCCTTCATCAGCGGTGATCCACTGTTCCGCGTCATCAGCGTTCCATCACCGCCTACCTTCGCGCGCTTTTTTTGAAGTCAGCACATGAAGAAGATCAACGACAGCCGCAAGCTCATCGGGGCCACCAGCGCTACCCCACTGAAGGAGCTGAACACGCTGTACAAGGGTCTGATGAAGACCCATCATCCGGACCGTTTCCCGAACGACGAGGAGAAGCGCCACGAGGCGGAGGAATTCAGCAAGCATCTCATCGATGCCTACAAATTCCTGGAAAGCATCCATGCGGAAACACACGAGAAAGATCTGGAGGGCTTTGAGAAGACCGTTTCGAGCACCATCACCAACTGGCACTACAAATCCCTGACGTTGCATGTCACTTTCGGGGACGGGAGCACCTATGAATTCTACGGCGTTCCGCAGAAGACCTATAACAAGTTCGTGAACACGGATGGGAACACGCGCTTTGCGAAGCGTCACATCTTCGAGAGCTTCGTGCACCGCAAAGTAACCGGAGCGACACAGCCGGCACCTTGATGTGAGGGCCACCGACCGCCCTCCCTCGTTGGTCTTCCTGCCTCAGGCCACCTTCAAGCCTTGATATGCGTCAATGAATGCAAGAGCGCGTTCCAAGCGCTTATTCCTCTATATTGCTGAACGATCTCCAACCCGCAGCCAGCGCCTATGCAGAAACTCATTACTCGGTCCATTCGTGCATTGTCCATCCTGTTGCTCGCCTTTGGAGGATCTTCGGTCCATGCCCAGCAGTTCAGTATCTCCGACGGCACCATTTCCACCTGTTCCGGTGTGCTGGAGGATACCGGAGGACCTTCCGGGGAATACAGCAACAATGAGGATCTCACCGTCACGATCTGTCCGAATGTGCCAGGGGATGCCATCTCCTTGAACTGGGTCGTTTTCGCCCTCAGTACCCAAGGGACCAATCCCAAGGACCGTATCCGCCTTTGGGACGGTGACAACACCTCGGCCACCTTTCTGGGTGAATACTATGGCACATCCCTTCAGGGCCTGATCACTTCCACCACCAATTTGAATATAAGCGGCTGCATTACCGTTCAATTCACATCGAATGCTATCGGCACGGGCAATTTCGCGGCAGGCATCACCTGCTTCACGCCTTGCGAGCGCCCCACAGCGGTGGCCACGATGAGCCAACCCACCCCTTATCCTGCTTTGGTCTGCGTTGGCGAGCCGATCTTCTTTGACGGCACCGGCTCCTATGCCGCCTCCACCTTCAACCTTACTAACTATACGTGGAACTTCGATGACGGCGACTCGGCCACCACGGACACTGCCACCCACTCCTTTGCCGTCCCCGGCGAGTATATCGTGCAGTTGAACCTGATGGACGACAACGGCTGCGTGAATTCCAACGTGGTGGACCTGCAGATCCTGGTAAGTACCACGCCATCCTTCGCCGGTACCATTGAAAGTCTTGAGACTTGCTTAGGCTCGGTGGTCGACCTTTCAGCGGTGGTGACCCCGATCACTTGGACCGGCATTCCGGAGGCGAACTTCGGCGATGGCGTGTACCTCCCGGACGATCTGGGTATACCCTTCACGAGCGACCTGACCTTCACACAGTTCGATCCCGGACAAGAGGTTACCGATGTCAGCAACATCGTCTCCGTGTGTACGAACATGGAGCACTCCTTCATGGGCGACCTGGTGATCCAACTCACCTGCCCGAACGGCCAGACCATGCTGATGCACCAGCAACAGGGTGGTGGCACCTACATCGGCGGGGCCAACGATGGGGACAACAATCAAAATCCGGTCGCCGGCACCTGCTGGAACTATTGCTGGAGCCCCACGGCCACTTGGGGCACATTTGCCCAATGCTCTAACGGCGGTGCCACACCGCACGTGATGATGGGAGGAACCCCTCCCCAGAATGCCCTGATCCCCGATACCTATACCCCGGTGCAACCGTTCACCAACATGCTGGGCTGCCCGCTCAATGGGACCTGGACCTTCACGATAACCGACCTGTGGGGAGCTGACAATGGTTTCCTCTGCGACTGGTCCATCAATTTCGACCCGGCGATCATCCCGGATGCCACACAGTTCACGCCCGTGCTCGGAAGCACCATCGATTCCGCTGGATGGACCGGTCCTTCGCTCGCGACCGACCCGACCAACCCGCTCATTGCCCAAGCCACGCTCACCAGCCCAGGCACATACAACTACAACTTCTCCGTCACGGACAACTTCGGTTGTTCCTACGACACCACCATCAGCGTGACGATCCTGCCACAAATGGTACTGGACGCCGGGCCGGATGTGACCCTTTGCAATGATTCTTTGCCGATGGCAGCCGAGATCACCGCCAACGGACCGCCCAATATCTGTACCTGGACGGTGGGGATGTATGACAGCTTCGGCGATGGCTGGAGCGGCGGCTCCATCACGGTGACCGTGGACGGCGTGCCCACGAACTACTCCAATACAAGCGGTGGGGGAACACAGCAGACGGCGAACATCACCGTGACCAGTGGATCCACGGTGACGATCACCTATGCCGCTGGGTCATGGAACAACGAGGTCTCGTTCACGCTTTTCAATGATCAAGGAGGGATCGTTTATGCCTCCCCACAGGGCCCCGCCACAGGGATGGCTTGGACCGGCACTGCCACATGCGGAGGAACGGCTCCCGTAACATTTGCATGGACGCCGACCAACGGGTTGGGTGACCCGAGTGATCCCAATACCATGGTGTGGGTTACCACACCCACTTGGTACCACCTGTCCGTGTATCCGACAGGTAGTCCGGAGTGTGCGGTAAGTGACAGTGTACTGGTGACACCGCCACCGACCCTTGATCCAGGGGATAACGCCGCCATCACCATTTGCCCCTCCACGCCCAACTTCCTCATGACCGACTCCCTTGGAGGCACCCCCGAGGCCGGCGGGATCTGGACTGACACGGCCGGTACCGTGATGCCCAACAACTTCATTCCTGCCACAGCCGCTCCCGGCGCCTATTCCTACACCTACACGGTAACCAGCCCGTTAGGTTGCATCGCAACCTCCCAGTTGGACATCACGGTGATCCCGGACACCGACCCCACGTGCTGCGGCGTTCCCGACGCGGGTCCGGACAACTACTCCTGCACGCTTTCCATCGATCTGAACGCCACGCCCGGGAATACGGGAGTGGGCCAGTGGTACGGCCCTGCGGGCGCCGTCTTCTTGGATGCCATGGCGGCAAGCACCTCCGTGACGATGCCTCCGGGAGGTGGAGGGTCGCACTGGTTCTACTGGCGCGAGAACGATGGTGCCTTCTGCAATACCGTCGATAGTGTGGAGATGACATTCACCGATCGGATCGTGATGACCTTCACTACCACCGATGCGACCTGTTACGCCTACTGCGACGGGAATGCGCTTGTGAGCATGGCCGGCGGGAACACTGCGGTCGACTTCACTTATGCTTGGTCAGCAGGCAACGTGGGAGCTTCCCCCGACAGCATAAGCGGCCTTTGCATCGGCACATACAGCCTTCTGGTGACCGATGACAATGGATGCACGGCCACGGACAGTCTTATGATCGCTCAACCGGTACTGCTGGAGATCGACTCACTCGTGAGCCGACCCGTGACCTGTTCCAGTGATTGCGACGGCCAAGTGGAAGTCTACGACCCGGAAGCCGTGGAATACAGTTTCGACGACGGGAACACTTGGAGCTCTTCTTCCCTGCTGTCCGATGCCTGCGAAGGGCTTTTCCACCCGGCTATCCGCAACGCAGCGGGTTGCGTCGGCGCTGATCACATTGTGGTTACAGGCCCCCCCCCTGTGAAAGCGGATTTCGTATGGGGCCCTATCCCAGCGACCGTGGAAGCACCTACCATTTACTTCCACAACACCAGTACCGGTGCCCAGAGCTACCATTGGGACATTGCCGGTCTGGCTTACAGCACGCTTCCGGACACTTCTTTCCTCTTCACCAACAAGGTCCCTGGTGTGTATCCCGTGTGCCTCATTGCCTACAATTACAACAATTGCCCAGACACCATCTGCCAGGATGTGATCATCGAGGATGTGCTGGAGCCTTACGTGCCCAACGCCTTCACGCCGAACGGTGACGGGAACAACGATGGCTTCCTCATGAGCACCAACAACGGACCGGTGATCTCGAATTTCGAGATGTTGATCTACGACCGTTGGGGGCAAATGGTCTTCAGCACGCAAGATCCCTTCGAGCCATGGTTGGGTAGTTTCAAGAACAGCGGCAAAGTGCTGGCTTCAGCGGTGTACGTGTATCGGATCCGCTACGAGGTTGCCCGCACGCAGGTCAAGCGTGAGTTAATGGGGCACGTGACCTTGCTGAAGTAAGCGCGGGATAACACCGGCGCACGCTCATAAAATAGACCGCCCGGTCGGTCCTGCATTCGGCAGGCCTGACCGGGCGGTCTCAATATGAAGTAACGGGCACTTATGCCCGTCCGGATGCTCAAGCTTTCTTGGCGGCCTTCTTCTTAGGTGCGGCTTTCGCTGGGGCGACCTCAGCGGTCTCTCTCCATTTCGCGAGTTTGATTGCGGCCTTGCGCCGGCGGATGGCTTGCGCCTGTGGGTCCTGTGCCATGGTTCTTAGTTTGGGCCGCGAAGGTAGGGCGAACTCGTGGATGCACGAGCAATATGGATCTCGCATCGAGACTTCGGCAGCACAGGCGCGTAGAAGCGTGTATGGCACAACCTTGGCGTTGACGCTCTCATCAACAATTCATGAAAAAGGGAGAGATCAACGGGAAGAAGCCTGAAAAGCCGGATGGTCAGGAAGTATGCTAAAGGATAACGCATCGATCCAAACAAAAGGGGGCGTTGAACCCTGGCCGCAGATACCATGAGGCCTGAACATTATGGAATTCCGATCGTTCCCCTGTTGCTGCGGTGCCTTACTTCTATAGGTAACGATATGCGGGGTCTTAGGGTCTAGGCCCAAAAACAATGGGCACTAAGGGAACCTCCGAACAAGGAACAGGAAAGACGATCGGTCTCTTGGAAGCAGTTTCCATCGGCATCGGTGGCATGGTGGGCGGAGGGATCTTCGCCGTATTGGGCTTGGCGGTCTCCTTGGCAAAAGGAGGTACGCCTGTGGCGTTCCTTTTCGCCGGCATTCTCGCGTTGATCACTTCCTACAGCTATGTGAAGCTCTCACTCAGCTATCCGGACCGCGGTGGCACCGTGAAATTCATCAACGAGGGCTTCGGAAAGTCGGTCTTTAGCGGGGGCATCAATAACCTGCTTTGGATGAGTTACATCATCATGCTGGGCCTCTATGCTTCCGCCTTTGGCTCTTATGCACCGAACCTCTACATGATCGCGGGGAGCAAGGTCCTTAGTTCCCATCTCTACGCCAGCGGTATCGTCATTTTCGCTACTGCGATCAACTACTACAGCATCAAGGTGGTGGGTAGGATTGAGGACTATGCGGTGGTGATCAAGCTCATCATCCTGGTGGCCTTTGCTGGCATGGGCGTTTATGGTCTTTTCGGCAACGCCAACCTGCACCAGTTCGATCTCCACAATTGGGAAAGCCCCTTGAAATTGATGGTGGGCGGCATGGTGATCTTCGTGGCGTACGAGGGCTTCGAGCTGATCGCCAACGCGGTCCCGGACATGGAGAATCCCAAGAAGAACGTGCCGCGCGCCTACTACGGTGCCGTTATTTTCGTGATCCTCCTCTACGTCGTCATTGCCGCCGTTACAGTGGGCTCCCTGCCCTTTGCCGAGATCGCGAAAGCGCAGGATTACGTGCTGGCGGAAGCGGCCAAGCCGATGATCGGGCAGGTGGGCTTCACCATCATCACCATCGCCGCCCTGATCTCCGTTTTTTCGGCCATCAATGCCACGCTTTACGGAGGCAGCCGGGTGAGCTACCAGATCTCCAAGGACGATGAACTCCCCCATGCGTTGAGCGGACAACTGTGGAACCATCCCGTGGGTTTGATGATCACGGCCGCAGCCACGCTGGTGCTGGTGAACACGGTGAACCTCGAAAGCATCTCGACAGCAGGCAGCGCGGGTTTCATCCTGATCTTCGCCTTGGTCAATTTTGTCGCGTTCCTGCGCTCTGGCTCAATTAACGGGAACAAGGTGGTGCCAATGGCCGGCTTCATTCTGGGTCTGTTCGCTTTCGTGGCCATGATCGTACAGCAGTATTCATCAAACCGCCTCGGCGTGATCCTTGCGATCTCGGTCATCGGGGTGTGTTTCCTGGTGGAGATGATCTATAAAAAGAGCAGCCACACCAGGCCCGATTGATCCCGGGCTTCCGGATCTGTGCGCATACGGATCGGACCGGAACACCCGTTGTTCCGGAAATCCTCGTTCATGCAGCGTTCCACCAAGCTGTTCCTCCTGTGCCTGATCCTGGCCGGCCTCTACGCATTTCTCTTCCATGGAACAGGGACCGGGCTCAACCTGCTACTGTTCGAAGTGGTCGCTGCTGTGGCAATTTGGGCTATGCGTTCGGCACCTTATCCCCCACTTGCCCGATTGGCATTCGGCGGTGTGCTGCTAACTGCTGCAATGGTCGTGGTGCATGGGTCCTTGTTGGCCGTGGTGGTGAACATGATCTCTGTGGGCTTGGCCATCGGCATATTGCTGGCACCCGAACTGAACGCGCTACACCGGTCCGCAGTGCTGGTGTTCGCTCACTTGGCCGCCGTTCCGCTGGCGTTCCTTCGCACCATCCCGCTCCCACAACGCCATGCGCCACACTTGGGCATCACTCCGCGCGGCGCGCTTTCCATCACAGTGGTCCCCTTGGTGTTGCTGTTGTTCATCGCCATGTACCGCGCCTCCAATCCGCACTTCGACCAGTTCATGGCAACCGTCCTCAGGTTCTTGGACAACTTGGACATCGCCCTTTTGGGGAGCTTCCTCATAGGTCTGATGATCAGTGGCTTTTTGCTGTTGACCACCAGGAATGAAGGGCTATTGAGTTGGGCAGCAAGTGGCAACGACCAGCTTTTATCACCGGCGGAAAACCTTGCGGAGCCGAAAGAAGAAG
This sequence comes from Flavobacteriales bacterium, assembly GCA_038234075.1. Classification (GTDB taxonomy): domain Bacteria; phylum Bacteroidota; class Bacteroidia; order Flavobacteriales_F; family PHOS-HE28; genus PHOS-HE28. The sequence goes on from JBBSUV010000008.1 coordinate 16,488, forward strand.
CGAGGTCCTGATCGCAACGGTGCTCCTTGCAGGGCTGAACATCCTGCTCTTGATCGCCAACGTGCTTGACATCAAATATGTCTGGACCGGCTTCGCGTTCAATGGGCAATACCTGAAGCAGTTCGTGCATGAAGGCACCTACCTCTTGCTGCTGTCGATCCTGTTCGGCGCGGGCATCGTGCTGTACTACTTCCGCGGCGACCTGAACTTCCACCGGCGCAACCGCGTGGTGAAACTGCTGAGCTATGCATGGCTGGGGCAGAACGTGGTGCTCGCGCTATCGGTGGGTATGCGGAAATACTGGTATATCCACTACTACGCTTTGGCCTACAAGCGCATCGGTATCGCTTTCTTCCTGCTGGCCCTGTGCATCGGTCTGGTGCTGATCATGACCAAGGTGCAACGAGGCCGAACAGCCCACTACCTGCTGCGCACGAACGCAGTGGCTGTGTACTGCGTCGCTTTGGTGATGGCCCTTTTCAACTGGGATGGCATCATCGCCCGCTACAACATGGACCATCGCGAACAGGCCTTCGTACACCTCGACTTCCTCGCCAACCTCTCGGACAAGGCATTGCCATACCTCGTCCGTTCCCCGGAGGAATTGGAGAAGATCGCGGCGCATAACGCGGAACTGATCGGCGGTGCAGAGCGCTATTCCCGGCATCTTTACATCACCCCGGATGAGTACCACTCTTTCATTGACCAACGCGTCCGCGATTTCGTGGCCGACTATCCGGACCGGTCTTGGAAGGAATGGAGTTGGGCGGATGCGCGTGCCTATCAGGCGTTGAAGGCGGATCCACAGAACTGATCGGGAAGGTCGGTGAAGCCGGAGGCATTTCCGGCACGGAGCGAATTTGACCGGACAACGGGACGTTCCTGCACACCGTCAAAACAGCATCCACGATCCTGTTGCATTTTTGAGCAGCAGCCCAGCCCGGATCCTGCGTCTGCCGACATGAACTTGCCCCTGAAGTTGTCCTTCCTGTTCACGATCTGCCTGGTGGGGCAAAGTTCCCGCGCCCAAAACTTTCAGTGGGCAGGAAGCATCGAAGGGCATGGCGTCTATTCCTTCGAGAACAACTATCCCGGATCGAGCAGATGCACTGCCATGGCGGTGGATGCCATGGAGAGCATCTACATCGCCGGTAGCTTCAACGACACCATCGACTTGGACTTCGGGCCCAGTACCGCATTGCTGTCAAGCCCGTTCCCAAGCTTCTTCCTCGCCAAATACAATACCGGAGGGCACCTGGTCTGGGGCACAGTACTAGCAGGTTCGGAACCGGCATACATGCTTCTCGCGGATATGGCCGTGGATAGGTCCGGAAATATCGTCATCACGGGGCAGAGCACCTGCGCGTTGGACATGGACCCGGGGCCTGGGATATCGGAATTACAATTGCTTCCCGGGAACTCAAGCTATTTCTTCCTCGCTAAATACACCCCCCAAGGCAACCTGATCTGGGCGGAGAGCATCGGGGCTCAGCCGGCCTCGATCGCTGTAGACCCTTTCAACGATCTGCTGGTGATGGGGAAATACTACAACGATGTGGACATGAACCCCGGCGCGGCAGCGGACACGCTTCACGGCAATGGTGCATCTATCTTCTTTGCCAAGTATGCCAGCGATGGCACCTACCTCTGGGCCAACGGTTTGAGCCATGTCGGCAGTTATGCTACTCCCGGATGCATCAAGGTGAATGAGGAAGGAGAGATCTTCATCAGCGGGACATACGCCAATACGGTGGACTTTGACCCCGGCCCGGGCGTTGTTGAGCTGACGTCCATGTCCTGGATAGCGGACTATTTCTTCGCGAAGTACGACCCGAACGGGAACCTGATCTGGGCGCATGGCCTACGATCAGCGGGTCAATACGATAAGGATGGTCTGCAGTTGGCTTGGGATAGCATTGGCAACATTTATGTGTCAGGTGAGATCGCTTTCGATCTCGACCTTGATCCCGGCCCGGCTGAGATGTTCATCGCTCCCGAACATTACGCTTGCACCTTTCTGGCCAAGTATACCCCCAACGCGGAGCCGCTCTGGGGAAAGCTCATTCCTGGAGCCTTCACCCCCCGGACCTTGTTGATCGATGCCCATGGTGATATCCGTTTGGCCGGAACTACCGCTGGCGGTGATTTCGATCCGGGACCCGGCGTGGTTTGGCTCGCCACACCGCCCTCCGCCTTCGCTGATTTCTTCGCGAAATACGACAGTGACGGGAACTACTGCTGGGCGGGTATCATCAGTAATAATGGCTACGGGGGAAGCGTGAGCTACCCCTCCTACGCCGTCCATGGCGACCACCAATACATGGCGGGCAGCTTCCGCACCTCACCTACGGACTTCGACCCCGGACCGGGCAGCTTCATCCTGACGCCGTCGGCGAACGGGTTCAACGGCTACCTAGGCCGGTACGATGGCGAAAGCTTCACCTTGGACCTTGGTCCGGATCACTCGGGATGTGAGGGCGAGGTTCTGCTGCTTGACCCCGCGTTGCCCGGTGCTTCCATCCTGTGGCAGGATGGCTCCACAGCGCCCAGCTTCACGGTGACCGAAAGTGGCACCTACTGGGCGGTAGCCACCACACCTGATTGCCCGCGCACCGATACGATCCATGTGGAGATCAGGGACTGCACCATCGCACTGGACATGCCCAATGTCTTTTCACCTAACGGCGATGGCGTCAATGACCGGTTCCTGCCGATACGGATACATGGGATCACCTCGGCGACACTACAGGTCCGCAACCGCTGGGGCCAATTGGTCTATCAGACCTCTGACCTCGAAGTGGGCTGGGACGGCCACGCGAATTCACGAAGGTGCTCAGCAGGCGTCTACTACTGGACGATCCGCTACGTGGACTCGGACATGGCTCGCGGTGAGCAACACGGGCAACTGACCTTGCTGGGGTTCTGATATCACCCCCGCACCAGCTTCCTATACTTCAAGCGCTTGGGCACTACATCCCCCACCCGCTTCTTGTAGTTCTCCTCGTAGTCGCTGAAGCCGCCCTCGAACCAGTACACGTTACTGTTCCCTTCGAAAGCGAGGATGTGCGTGCACACCCGGTCCAGGAACCAGCGGTCGTGGCTGATGATCACCGCGCAGCCGCTGTAATCCTGAATGCCTTCCTCCAAGGCCCGGAGCGTGTTCACGTCCAAGTCGTTCGTCGGTTCGTCAAGCAGCAGCACGTTGCTACCGTTCTTCAGCGTCATCGCGAGGTGCAAGCGGTTGCGCTCACCGCCGGAGAGTATGCCCACCTTCTTGTTCTGGTCGGTTCCGGTGAAGTTGAAGCGCGCGAGGTAGGCGCGGCTGTTCACCAGCGTACCACCGATGCTCATCATCTCTTGGCTGTTGCTCAGTACCTCCCAGACGGACTTGTCCGGCGAGAGGTCCTTGTGCGCTTGGTCCACGTAGGCGATCTGGACGGTATCGCCCAAGGTGATCGTGCCACTGTCGGCCTTCTCCTCGCCCATCACCATGCGGAACATGGTGGTCTTACCCGCACCGTTGGGTCCGATAATGCCGACGATACCTGCGGGTGGTAGGGTAAAGCTCACGTCCTCAAAGAGCACGCGGTCGCCAAAGGCTTTGGATACGCCCTTGAACTCGATCACCTTATCGCCCAAGCGCTGGCCATTGGGGATGAAGATCTCCAGCTTGGATTCCTTCTCCTTCACCGTCTCACCCTGCATCTTCTCATAATTCTCCAAGCGGGCCTTGCTCTTGGTGCGGCGCGCCTTGGCATTGCTGCGCACCCATTCCAATTCCTGCTTCAGGATACGGTTGCGCTTGCTCTCGGTCTTCTCCTCCAAGGTGAGGCGGGCGGTCTTCTGCTCCAGCCAGTTGGTGTAATTGCCCTTGTAGGGAATGCCTTCCCCGCGGTCCAGCTCGAGGATCCAGCCCGCCACGTTATCGAGGAAATAGCGATCGTGGGTGATGGCGATCACGGTTCCCTTGTAGTCGTGCAGGTGCTGTTCCAGCCAGGCCACGCTTTCGGCGTCCAAGTGGTTAGTGGGTTCGTCCAACAGCAGGATGTCCGGGGCTTGTAACAACAGGCGGCACAACGCTACGCGGCGCCGCTCACCGCCGGAGAGGATGCTGATCTTGGCGTCCGGCTCAGGGCAGCGCAACGCGTCCATGGCGATGTCCAACTTCTGATCGATCTCCCACGCGCCTTGCGCTTCGATCTGGTCCTGGAGCACGCCCTGCCGGTTGATGAGCTTCTCCATCTTGTCCGGATCCTCCAGCACTTCGGGATCGGCGAACTTGTTGTTCACGTCCTCATATTCCTTCAGCAGGTCCATGATGGGCTGTACGCCTTCGCGCACGATCTCGATCACGGTCTTGCTTTCGTCCAGTAGCGGTTCCTGTTCCAAATGGCCCACGCTGAAGCCGGGGGTGATATGCACGTCGCCTTGGAAGTCAGTTTCCTTGCCTGCGATGATGCGCATCAGGGTGGACTTCCCCGATCCGTTGAGACCGAGGATGCCGATCTTGGCCCCGTAGTAGAAGCCGAGGTAGATGTCCTTGAGGATGGTTTTTCCGGTAGGCAATGTCTTGCCCACCTTCACCATATTGTAAATGACCTGACGTCCTTCTTCTGCCATGTTCGCTGGATATTGGTTGCGGAGCGGTTCGCCCGCCACCGTCATTTTGGGGCCGCAAAGGTCCGCTATCTTTTCATAGGAATGAAAGATCAGCTTATTCCCTCTCGGGCCACATACGATCAAGGCGATAAATGGGGACCTCCGGGAACCTCAAGGGCGATCTGAATACAGCTCCAATCGCCTCCAGGTCTTCATCATGCGCAGCTTGGGATGGACCGCGCTTCCTTGGTCGTCATCGCTCATCACACCCTGGGGCGTTTGTCCGGCCCCTGGGGATACCATAACATAGGTCGCCCCTTCGGCGGCGTGCTTGGCGTTGAATATCTGCGCATCACCGTGATCACAGGCCACGGCGAATTTCAGCGGAGCATCCCAAGGAAAGGCCACATAGACACGGTCCATCGGTTCCGTATCCTTGATGATCCAAGCCGCTGCATCATCCGCTTCCGGGAACCGCTCCACCGGGTCCCCTTCCCCGCGCACCCCGTACCAACCGAACACCACCATCATCACCAAGCCCGCTACCAAGGTGCGTTGCGGTTTGCTGAAACGTGGTGCCATCTTGTCCTGAACAAGCTTCACGAGGTAGAACGCCCCGATCGCGGTGCCAAGATGAAGGACGAAGAGACAGAAGATCCAAGCGGCCGGCGGTGCCACCATCCGCTGCATAAGGACCAAAGGCACGGTCCCGATGATCATCGCGAACAGCAGAAGCCTGTATTTCAAACTGGCGTATGCGGAATAACAGACACCAATCGCCCCGAGAAAAGCCAATGTCGTGGATGCGGTGCCCGTGAAATAGGCCCATAGGTCGAACGCCCGGTCCTGCTGGGTATTAACGAACACCGCCCAGGTATTGTCAACAAGAGAAGGATGGTGGATGAGCTGGTCCAAACTGTGCCTGATGATGACCGGGGAATAGAACAGGAAACTGAGCGTGCTGAACAGGAGGAACGAGCCGACGAGCTTGATCGCACGGCGCCGAACGGTGCTTTGGTAATTGGTCACCAACATGAAGAAGGCCCAGATAAAGATCATCAAGGCCGGATAGATCATCACCGGGGCGGCCCACATTCCCAGTGCGCAGAACACGGCCATCATCACCGCGCTCACTGAATTCTCATGCTTCACGAAATGCCTCGCGGCCAAAAGGGAACAAGCCATGAAAAACCAGGTGAGGCTGTACCCCGTGGCCATGGCGGAATATTCCACCAGAGGCCCGTTCACCGCCACCAAGCAAAGGGCGATCACCGCGATATGGCGGTTGAACAACGCCCGGACGTAGGCATAGAAAAGAGGCATCACCAGTATCCCTGCGATCAAGGCGGGAAGCCGTAACGACCAGAGATGAACCCCGAAGATCAAAGTGGAGATCCGCACGAAGGCGGAATGCAGGATGTGATTACTGGTGAACATGTAATCACTGAACAGGAAGCCGAATGAATGGCTGGAATAGTTCACATAGGTGAGCGCCTCATCATAGGTCACCGGGCCATCCATCCGAGCTATCCGGAGAATGATCCCGATCAATAGCACGACATACACGAAACGCTTATGGTCCGTGCTGGACCGACGGAAGAGATGACCCCAGGAAGAATACAGGTCCGCGCGGAAGCCGCTCCAGCCCGGCTGATGCTCTCTTCTGTGACGCCGCTTCGATCCTTCAGGCATGGCGATACTGGACGGCTGCGGACCGATGGTTTCCGATGGGCAGGGTGGCGTCCAGTGCCAAAAATAGAGGAAGGCCGGAAAAGGCCGGGTATCCCTTCGCAACTTCGCGGCAGATAACCTGTCCGCATGGCCCGCATCACCGAATCCCCTTCCCGGTACGATCATCTGGAAAGCATGTCCACGGCCGAACTGCTGCGGAACATCAACGCAGAGGACCGCACCGTGGCGGATGCCGTTGCGGAATGCATCCCCGCGATGGAGCCCTTAGTCGACGCGATCGCGGAACGCATGGCGCGTGGCGGCCGGCTCTTCTACATCGGAGCAGGCACCAGTGGCAGGCTCGGTATCGTGGACGCCAGCGAATGCCCTCCCACGTTCGGCGTACCGCACGGCATGGTGGTGGGTCTCATCGCCGGAGGGGACAAAGCCATCCGCAAGGCCGTGGAGTTCGCCGAGGACGACACGGAACAAGGCTGGAAGGACCTACAGGAACACGCGATCGGTCCGGATGACACGGTGATCGGTATCGCGGCAAGCGGTGGCACGCCATACGTTGTGGCGGCCTTGAAAAGCGCACGGACCATGGGCGTCCTCACGGGCTGCATCACGTGCAATCCGGACAGCCCGGTGACGCAGGTCTGTGAGTATCCTCTTGTTGCCGTGGTCGGCCCGGAATTCGTCACCGGAAGCACGCGCATGAAAAGCGGCACGGCGCAAAAGCTCATCCTGAACATGATCAGCACCAGTGTGATGATCAAGCTGGGCCGCGTGAAAGGCAATCGCATGGTGGACATGCAACTGAGCAACAACAAGCTCGTGGACCGAGGCACCCGCATGGTGATGGACGGCCTCAGCCTGGACTACGACACGGCGAATGCCTTGCTGAAAAAGTACGGTAGTGTGCGGAAAGCCGTGGAGAGTGGAGCGGTCTGATCAATCGGCATAGTAAAAAAACACGAGGGATGCGTTGAAGAGCGTCGCGAAGGACACCCACAACAGATACGGCACCATCAACCAGCCAGCCGTGCGGTCCACTTTAGCGAAGGCACGAGTGCACAGGATGACAGCGACAAGTAAGAACAGGATCACCACAAGCGATACATATGGCACGGAGATGCTGAAGAAGGCGATCGACCAGAGACCGTTGAATGCCAGTTGGGCGCTGTAAATGGACCAAGGTGCATCTGCTTTTGCAGGTTCAACGCGGCACCAAACGCGACCCATCGCGATACCCATCAGGACATAGCGCACCATCCGCAACGGACCGAAGGTGATGTACGGCAGATCGAACGACGTCTTGTGCAAGTTGGCGTACCAAGTGAGGCCATCCTTGGTCGCAAGATCGGTGAGTGAACCAACGAGCAGGGATATGCCGATCGCGATCACGTACTTCCCGACAGTTGATATCCTCCGCATCCGTTCAGGTTATTCGTTCTAGAACGGATACCCGATCGCGATATTGAAGACCACGTTGTCGAAGATCCTCGGCTTCAGGTCATCAAAGACCCAGCGGTCGCCTTTAGGCAACGAAGGGTCGCGTAAAGGGGTGGCGAGGTCAAGCCGCACAACGATCACCTGCGGATCGAAGCGCAATCCGAACCCTGCCCCCATGGCAAGTTCGTTCAGTGCATCCGGCCACCTGAACTCACCTCCGGGGCGCTTGGGGTCGGGGTTCACCAGCCAGATATTTCCGGCATCGGCGAAGAGCGCCCCCTTGAAATAGCCCGCGATGGTGAAGCGGTATTCGGAGTTCACCTCGAACTTGATGTCACCCGTCTGGTCGGTGAGCACGGCGCTGTTGTCCACCGGCACATAACTGCCCGGGCCAACACTTCTGGCCCGGAAGGCACGTAGGCTGTTGGTGCCTCCGCTGAAGAACTGTTTCACATAAGGGAGCACCTCCGAGTTCCCATAAGGGAGCCCGAAGTTCACTTGGACCCGGCTGGCCAACTGCGCACCCCGGGGGCCCAGCGGCTGGTAATAGCGGATCTCCGGGCGGAAGCGCACGTATTGAGAAAAGGTGGTGCCGAAGAGTTTGTAACCGTCATCCGGGCGGGGGCCACTGGCGCGCAATATCGCGGAGGGCAGGTTGCCGGACTCATCCACTCCAAGACTCGCGAGCACCCAGCCCTGCAGGTACTTGTTATGCTTGCTCACAATGGTGAAGGTGTAACCGGCACCGAAGATGAACTGCTGCTGGAAACTGCGCTGTATCGCAGGATTCTCATTGAGAAATGCCGTGAAGTCATCAGAGGAATAATAGAGCTTGTTGTAGCTCACATCGATCAAATTCACCTCATGCCATATGCGTTGGTTCTGGCGCCAGTTATAACTCAACGAAGTATTGAAGGACTCCAACCCGTAGAGGTTGATGCGACGGAACAGGCCGTACCCGAGCTCGATGCGCGTGGTGGGCACTGATGCACGTGCGGTGCGAAAGAAATGGAACGGCACGATACGGGGGAACGACAAAGCCGTTTTTGCACCCAGCTCGTAGGCGTTCGTTCCCTTTTGTGCGCCGGCCACCTGCGTTTCAAAACGGCCATTGAGGTCTGCCGTGAACGTTTCCGCACCGCGGAAGAGGTTCCTGTCCTTGAATCCTGTCCGAAGCCCGGGACCTACGAAGTTGTTGCTCTTGGCGATGCCGTTCAGCTCGGTGAACAGCGTCCATCGCTTCATCGGGGAAAGCAGCACATCAGCCTTCAGAACCCCAGGCGTCAAGCTGTCCTCCGTGTACTGAACCTTCACTCCCTTGAAGACACCGTAGCTGGAGAGATAGCGCACCGTGTTGTTCTCCGTCCGTTCCGAATAATGCCTCCCCTTCCGGAGGAACACTCCCCGCGTTATGGTGGAAGGACGATAACTATTGAAGGTGTTGACGTAGTGTAAGCTGTCCACCATGATCGTGTCGTTCGCCTGCAACAAGGCGTCGTAGGCACCGTGCACATAAATATCACCGATCACGTATTTCCTCCGCACCTTTTCCTCCGTCCCCGGCTTCACACGCAACCCCAGGTCCAGTAGATGGTTACCCACGGATGTGTCCGCCGTGAACTCCAGGTCATTGTCCTTCAGCAGCCACCATCCGCGGTTGCGTATGTGTCCCACCACGCGGAGCCGTTCAGCCTTCAGCACGCCGAGGTCATAGAGGTCGTTGGGCTTGACATCCGATTTTTTGCGGGCCGATACCACCTGCTTGTTCAGGGCATCGGTGCTGTCACCATAAGCAATGTTGCGGATACGGTGCGGAGTGCCTGCGTTAGCGGTGAACGTTACAGTGGCCTTGCGCTTTTTACGTGCAATGGTGAAGTCACTTTCAGCCGCGAAATAGCCATGGTTGTTCAAGCGATTAACGATGGCAGCGTTGATATCGGCCACGGGCACATCGGCCATGTACACCGGCGCGGAGCCGATCCGGTTGCGCAACAGGTTACGGAGACCCTTGGGCTTCTTCGGCTCCTTCACGCTGTTATGCAGGGCCACTGTGGGTCGCAGACCGAAGATGCTGTTGTTGGGCGCCGGCTTCACCAACGCCTCCATCTCCCGCGTAATGGCCTTCTGATCCTGCACCGGAGGTTCGGTCCATTTCACGGTGTACCCTGTAAAAAGAGGCTTTTCCTCCGTGGCGTATTTCATGCCCGTGCAGGCGGAAAGCAGCAGCGCGCAAAAGATCGCAGCCCAAGGATATGCCTTCATCCTCCTCATTCCCCTTCCGGCTTGGGTACTACTGGAACGTCCGGTCCCTTCTTGGCGTCCTGTTGTTTGCGCTTCTTCTCCGCTTCAGCAGCCCTTCGCTTACTCTCGGCCTCACGTGCAGCATTGCGCGCCCGCTCGTTCTCTTCGAAGTCCTTGGTGTACTGGATCGCCACGCCGCTGTCGGTGATATCTCCATCATACAGGTCGAAAGCATTCTCGTAGAAACCGCGCAAACGGAAAGGCCCGTTCTTCGAAAGATCGTAGTAGACCACATACTGCGCTGCGCGTGTGTTGGAGATGCTGCCCACTTGGTCCTTCTGCTGATCCACGCCAACGGAGCCACCCACCTCGAAACTCAGCCTATTGTTGAGGAAGCTCTTGCTCACCTTGTAATCCACAGAGGTCCGCTGGTAGGTGCTGTTCCCCTCGGCCTGGTCCACCGTGTTCACGCCAAGGGATACATCCACGCCCTTAATGAACTTGCCGGTGAGTTTGTTCAATTGATCCGTGAGAATGCCGTTTACGGAATTCCGCGCGGCCGAAGAGACGATGTTACTGGACGGCGCTGCCCCGGCATTCTCAGCGGGTATGAACGCATTGGTGACGAGCAATCCGAACACCTGACGGTTCCGGTCGTCCATGTTGGCCTTCTGCGAAAGTTGGTCCAAGCGGGAAGCTACCTGCGGATAGCTGTTTCGGTACTGCCGGTCCAAGCCGATGCCAAAGTCGATCACGGGTCTGTCGATACTACCATCCACGCTGATGATCACCTCGAAGGGCAAGCGCTCTTGCAGTCGGTTCTGCTGCTCCTGTGAAAGCGGTTCCGACCCGGCCACCAGACCATATGCAGCGGTCTGGGCCGTATATCGCGCCTTGATGTCCAGCTTCGCATCCAGCGGATCACCGCTCCAGGTCACCGTGCTTCCTTTCACCAGGTCGAAGCGCTTTTTCACCAAGCCATAGAACTCCAGCGTGTACCCACCATCGGCTACTGTGAACGGGCCGCTCAAGGTCATGTCACCTTTCGCATTGTAGGTGAAGTACAGGTTGCCTGTGCCTTGGAAACTGGCCGCATCGCCGGTGGTGGGGTCCAGCACCACACTGAATTTGGCTTGGTCATCCACCAACAGGTGCAGGTCCAGTTCGAAGCCTTTCAGCTTGGCCTTCAGCGAATCCTGCAGCATCTTCCCGTCGTTCGCCACGTCGGAGCTGTCCGGCGGTGTTTCACCATTGGTGAAGACCACGATCCCATCATGGCTCACCATTTTCACTTGGCTGCCCGGCAATACGATGGATAGGTCCGTCCCTTTCAGGATGTGTACCTCGCCTTTCAGCTTCGGGAGGCTCGCCGTGCCCGTAATGGCAAGGTCCAACCCTGCGAGCACATCGCCATAGAATATGTTGTTGTCGCCGCGTATACTGTTCACCAGTTGGAACGCATCGGTACGCAGGGTCAGGTCCAAGCTAGGGTTTGATAGGTCCGCCGTACTGATGTCCCCGTTCAGGGTGAAGGCATTGCCAAGGCTGTCCTTCATGGTGAACTGTTTCAAGTGGATGCCAGCGTCATTGAAGGTGATGCGTTCCTTCTCCAACTTGAAAAGGCTTCGGGTGGCAAGCAGACCGATACGCGTATCGCTGAATGTGAGATCACCGTTCAATGCGGCCTTTCCTTTAGCCATGTCGAACTTGAGCTTTCCGTTCAGGCCTCCTGCGAGTTCATAGAGGAACGCCTTGGTGAACGGACGGAACACAGCCAGTTGCGTGAAGCCGATGTCGGCTTGGCCATGTACCTGCAGCGAACTTCCGGAGGCGTCCACGGAGGCTCTTCCATCCAACAGGTTCGCTCCGTTCTTCAATTTCACAGAGGCCGAATAATTGGCCTTTTTCAATTCTTGGGCCTTCACTTGTAGGTCTCCGAGCGCATGCCCCAATAGATCCAAGGATGAGATGGTCAGATCCGCCTCCATTCCCGACGCTCCATGCGTGGGCAGATCCACGTGGCCAGTGAGATCCCCCGCAACAAAAGGTACGGAATCCTGTGATGTCACGAAATTCAGCAGTGTGCCAATGTGGAATTGCTCCAGATCGATCCGCGTGGCATTCTCTCCGGTGAATACCTGTAAGCGCTGAGGTCCGCTGCTTAGCGTGAAATTCTCCGCCATAAGTCCTTGGTCAGTGAAGTGCAACTTGTTCGCTGGGTCGGCTGTCCATGGATCGCTATCGAGTACGAGACCCTCCGGCTCGATATGAAGCGTGGAGCCCTTCGCATCGCGTTCAAGGGCTACAGCAAGCACATAACTCGGTGGGGACTCACCGTTCTGCACACGCAGGGTGCTTAGCAACGCACCGATCTTCGCTGTGTTGGTCAGGCTGAGCCCGAAGACGCCGAGCGAATCACGGGTGATCCGCTCCACGGTCAATTTTGAATCCAGTGAATGCCCCTTCGCATTGACGTTGAGCACGAGCTTGTCCACTTGGATGCTGTCGTACTGCAGCTCAGGGATGTCAATGTTCAACTTCAGCTCGTCCTTGTCGCTGTCGTAATGGCCGGTGAAATTCTTCACCGTGATGGCTTGCAACTTCGGCACCAGTAGGCCGGTCAGCCAGTCGCTTTTGGGCAGCGTGATGGCCAGATCCATGTATTTGCCGGGATCCGGGACGAAGGTGCTATCCACCTTGAAATAGCTGGCCAATTTCTCCTTGGTGCGCGGCAGGATGCTGTCCACCGGCACATTGGTGTGGTATCGCAACGTCACCGCATCGCTGTTCAGGTCGATGGCACTGCTGTCCACACCAAGCCGGGCAGTTACAGCGAAGCGTTCAAAGCGGAATCCTTGCTTTTCGTTGGAAAGCCGCAAGCCGTCCGCGTTCATTGCGAACTGCCCATGCCCTGTGCTGTCGAAAGCTGCACGCCCCTTCAAGCTCCCCGCCACATCCAACGTCCGCGGCATCAAGCCAAGCTTCCCCAACTGCGCACGCTTCATATCCATGTTAAAAGCCAATGCCAAACTATCCGCCTTCTCCGGCCATTTGCCGCGTGCATCCAAGGTCAGCTTCAAGGCATCGGCATCGGTAATGAGGTCCACGAAAACGGAATCGCCCTGCAAACGCCCGTCCAGTTTCAGACTGGAGAGGTCCTCGCCGTGGTATCGCAGTTCCGAGGGACGCAACTGGAGCAACCCACTTCTTGAAGTGGAGTTCAGTGCTTTGGCGTCGACCTTCAACGTCAGGCTCACCTTACCGATCGTGGTATCACCTGTAAAGTGCTGCAGTTCCAGTCCATTGATCGCAAGGTCCGCCTTGATGTTGTCCGGGATCCTGGCTTGCAGCCCTGAAGCGCTGGCTGTTCCCTTCACAGCGCCCATATCGCTGTCCACATCGAGCTGCGCATCAGCTACTCCTTGACGCAACTGCACATGGGCCATCGCCGACAGACGGCGTGGCATGATCGTTCCCGGTTTGGTGAAGCTCTGCAGAACCTGCCTGAAACCCGCACCTAGTTCAAAGCGATCGAGGTCGGCGTCCAGATCGGCGGTACGCCACTGCTGGATATTCCTGCCCTTCGCCCGTAAGTGGACCGACGAACCTTGATCGCCATCCATCTTCAGCATGGCGCTGTCCAACCGGGTGAAGGAACCGATCACAGCGATCCGGGTATCCATCTTTTCGGTGAAGGCGGTAGGCATGAAGCGCTCCAGCCCGAACTGGGTGAGCAAGGGCCGCAATTGCTCCGGTTCCAGCGCAGCGCTTGCATGCACCCGAAGCGGAACTTGCTCAGGTGTGCGGTAGGCGGCGGTCAGGTCATGTGGCTCGGCCAGTACAGAAAATTTCAGCTCGTTCCCGCTGAAAGCAAGATCCCCGTTCGATAACGACACCCGCGTCGGTGTTGCGGAAATGTCCGTTCGAAGTGCCATTTTTTGGCCTTTCGGGCCATTGGTGAATTTCAACTGCTTCACCTGCGCCGCGATGCTGTCATTACTGAACACCACTCCCTCAAGGTCGAGGTTTGCGGACGTCAACTTCAAGCGTTCCGGATCGAACAACTTGCGCGGTGGCGCGATGCTGTCGCGATACATGGCGAAGGTGCCGCCGTCCACACCGAGATGCTTCGCGCTGATCTGCATGTCGCGCACGTAATAGCGGAACCCGTCATTCCGATCCAGCCAAGGCGGGGTCACCTTCACCGTATCGGCCACGCGCGCAGCGGAAGGGCTGAACATACCAAAGACCGGGGCATCCAGCTTCACCTCTTTCAACGCGAGCAATTGTTGAGAGAAGTCCATCCGGTCCGCTTCCAGCTGCGCCTTTGGCAGGTCCAGCCATAGGCTATCTCCCTTCACCACATCCTTCATGGTGAAATGAACATCCTCGAGGTCGATCTCCGAAAAGCGGACATCCAGCCCGGCGAACGGATTTTCAAGGTCGGGATAGGTGTCCGGTACCGGGGGCTTGGAGGCTATACGCATGTCGACACGCGTGTGAGCAATTGCCAGGTCGTTAAGGATGAATTTTTTTGCCTTCGCATCGAAGTCGGTGAGACCCAAATCCAATGAACCGAGGTCCAGCGTCATTTGCAAGCGGGAAGGCTTCAGGTCCAGATCGATGCGCACGCGTTCCAACGAGACCGACCCGATGGAGAAGCCCCAGCCGGCGGTGGTATCAGCGGGCGCCTTGGCTTTCAGCGTATCGCCTTGAAAAGCCTTTATGATATAGTCGAAATTGAAAACGCTATCGCGCTCCTGCGTTACGGTGGCGCGTACATCGGCCAGATCCACGGAGCTCAACGAAATGCGCTTGTGGAGCAATGCGTTCAGGCTGGCACGCGTCTTCAAAGAACCGGCATAGAGCAGCGTATCGCCATTCTCCTGATGGACGAGGAGCCCACCCAGGCTGACCCCGATGGGGAACCGCAACGCGAGACGGTCCAATTGCACCGGTGTCCCGATCTTCTTCTCAAGGAAGTTTACCGCCTTGCCCCGAAGCAGCTTCTGGACCGGAGGCACATAGATCAGCAACGCCACCAGACCCAAAATGGCCAAGGGAACGAGAATGACCCCTAGCAGTATTTTCAGGCCACGACGCAACAAGCGCTGCCAGGTGGCAGCACCTTTCTTCTGATCGCTATTCTTACTTGCCGTCTCCAGTGCGCGTGAAATGTAGGCCGTGTCCGTGCCAAGCGCGAACAAATTTCAGGCCTCATCGTTCATTCGATCCGCCCCACCCCTTGTCGGTCGGCCGAGGACCAAGATCTTTGTACCCCATGCATGCGATAGAACCCTTCTTCAATTGGCGCCACTTGTACATCGCGGAAGAGGACCCGCGTTCCCCGTTCCACGGCACGGAGCATAGTGAATTCGAGTTCAGCCATGCGATATATGACCACGCGATCCATCCGCAGTGGGACCCGTTCGGAAGCAGCACGCTCTACCTGAAGGTCCTGTTCGTTGATTATGAAGATGGCTACGCCGTGATCGAGCTGATCGGTGAGTGGAACGACCTGCTGCACAACGACATCATGTACCTTAAGCGGGACGTCATCGAGCCGATGTTGGCCGAAGGAATCAGCAAGTTCATCCTTATCGGGGAGAGCGTGCTGAATTTCCATCCCGGCGAGGAGGACTACTATGCCGAATGGTTCGAGGAGGTCACGGATGCGGACGGATGGATCGCGTTGGTGAACTTCCTTCCCCATGTGCGGGAGGACCTGCAAGTCGCGGATCTGGACCAATACATGCTTTTCGGGGGGGAACTGGATGAAATGCCCTGGCGCACCATGGAGCCGGATGAGCTGATGAAACGGGTGGAGGCGCAGGTGACCAAGCGGCTAGGCTGAGCTGCCCGGCAGCTATTCATCATTCCGCCTTAGGCGTATCAGAATCAAGATCGAGCAGATACCTATTGATATAGTTGTCCCATGTCATACACTTGGTGGCCTCATGGGCAGCGTTCGCTTTCTGCTCCCACGCCTCATCATCCTGAAGGAGGGATGAGATAGCTTCGGCAATGGCCGAGGGGCGCACTGAGGTGAGTGCTTGACCCACGGCGTTGGTATCCCCGAAGGTGCGTTCGAATTCGCCATAAGGGAAGATCACCACAGGTGTGTAGAGGTAGAGCGCCTCACAGGAAGCTGAGAATGCAGCCCACTTCGGATTCGGGTTGACGAAAAGCCGCGACCGTCCCAAGATGTCCAGATAGGCCTGCCTTTGTGCGGGATCACCCTTATCCAAGTATCCATGGAACTTCATGTTCGGCGGTGCGGAAGGAAGGTCCCTCCGGTCCATTCCGATCACATTAACCATGATCTTCGGTCCGTCGGACTTGTTCATGATCGCCACCGCCTCCGCCAACCGCTCAAGGCCTTCTTTGTATTTGCGGTTCCCGATAAACACGATCTCGTTCGCTTTCCGCTTGCGTGCCAGCAGTTCATCCGCGTCCAGTTCCATGCGGTCGATGTTGACCACATTGCCATAGTATTTCACCTTCGCGCCATGCTGTTCCCTCAGGCTCTCCGCCAGGTCCGGGAATAAAGCAATGATCAATGATGCGTTCCTCAAGTTCCTGCGTTCCTCTACGATGGTGGGGATCTCCAGGTCGTCCGGTTGCCGCTCATCAAAGTAGGCAATATGCTGTGCGAAGGTCTGGTCGCAGAACATGGTGTAGGAGCGGTCCGAAGGAGGGCCGAATGAGAAGGTCATGAACACGCAATGGCCATCCGGATAGCGTTTCAACGCTCTGCTGATCTTACCATTCGTGACCTTTCGGTTGAACGCGCTCCGCAGGTAAGTGAACCTTGTTTGCCTGCCAATGAGTCTACAGAACGCTTTCCATGGCAGGTCGAACAATAATTGAAGGAAACGAGAAGGGGCGATGTTCACACGCTGCACCGGGAAACCCTGTTCCTCTAAGGTCCGGGTGAAGAAATACGGGACGTTCGACCAGGTGCTCGGTTCACGTGCATCCCCGATGGTGAACACGACGAAACCTGTACTGGAGAAGATGTTGGTCCACCTGTTCGTCATAATACCGCTGTGTTCACGCCGTGATCCATGTTCACTTTGCATAAGCTGAATGGACCTCCACTTAAGGACCGGCACACACATCCTTTTACTGAGCACCACAAGATTACAACGCGACCGCCCGGCAGCGCAACCCGGGCTATTAAAACAGATCCCACGATCATCATGATCCCAAAAGGCCAATTCCATTTATGATGAGTTCCATGACCACCTTGTCGATCGGCAGATCCACGTCCTCTGCACGCGCTTCATCCATAGGTACCCATCGGAACCGTTGTCCCGGATCCGCTCCGCTCCCATTCGCCGGTCCACCATTCTTCAGTGATCCGGGATCTTTCACTTTGAACAGGTAGTAGATGCTCACGATCTGATCCTCCGATCGATAGGCGCTGGGCTGGAAAAAATCCGTGGTATAGAAGTGTTTGAGGTCCACTGCCTCCTGATCCATTTCCTCTTTGATCTCCCGTCGCAGGCAGTCCAGTGTCCCTTCTCCGGGTTCCAAGCCGCCTCCCGGGAACTTGGTCACGTGAACGCCTTTGATCACCTCGTCGGATACGAGCAAGCGACCAGCGTCCACCAGTATGCCATACACCCGGATATTGAAGCGCGATACACTCATGCCGGACGCGTTGCTCTGATCATCTTGTATTTACCTGGTGGACCGGTTATCCGCTCGACCTGCAGGCCTCCCTCCAACATGGCCCTACGCGCATCCCCCTTGGCACAGTAGGTTACCAGCACCGCTCTAGGGCGCATGGCCCTGTAGATCCGGTGGAAGACACCCACGGTCCACATTTCCGGATGAATAGCAGGCGCAAAGGCCTCGAAGTATGTTAGGTCGAACGCTTGAACAGATTCCAGATCCTGCACCCGCTGTTGGAAGCACTGAAAACGGAAACCCGGTGATAGCTCAAGCGACTCACCTGTTCTTACCTTCATCATGGCATTGTATCCGTCTTCCATACCTGATACCCGGTAATTGCTATGTGTCCTACAGCTGCGATCGAGCGAGGGGATAATGGGAACGGCTCCAAAGCCGAATAGTTCACTTCCAGCCCCTTGTTGTCCGCTTCCGCCCAGGTCACCAGGTCGTTCAAACCCGTTCCGAGGCCCACTTCCAGAATATCCGTATTGCGCTGTCCCAGATGTAACAGGCCTTGATCCAAGTACACATGGCGGCTTTCGGTCAATGCTTCGAACAAGGAATGGTAATGTCCGCCCAAGGCGGTACTGGCCAGTGTGAAGGAGCCGACCCCTGTGCGCTCGGGCAGAAGCTGGGTTATCGGTGTGAACACAATGTGCGGTGCGCTACTTTATGTAATGCCTTACAAGGTAGAGATCTGAACGGTTGGTCAGAGTACGCGGATCGCCGTCCTCCTGTTCAACGCCTTCCCTCCATCTTCCGTGTTCGGTCCCAGCGGCTGGCTCTCCCCGTAGCCTTTAGCCTCCAGCCGGTCCGGTGCAACGCCATGGGCGACCAACCAATTCAGTACCACATAGGCCCGGGCCTCGCTCAGCTCCTGGTTGGGGATCGGCCCCACAGCATTATCGGTATGACCGCCGATCTCGATGCGCAGCTTCGGGTTTCCGTTGAGGAACTCGGCCAGCTTCTCCAGTTCGGCCGTGGAAGATCCGTCGAGTTTGTAGCTGTTCGCTTCATAGAAGATGTTCCGCATCACTTCCGAATTCCCGGGTTCCAAGGCCTTCAGACCCATGTCCATACGGACCTGCCCCTTGGCACCTTCCACATATTCGGAATGGATCAGATACCCATCGGCGGAAACATGAACGGCGTAATCCTTTCCCCCAGGCACTTCGGCTGTGAATTCCCCGGTCCTGGGGTCCGTGGTGAAACTCGCTTTGAAAATGGGGTCCTCCAACGTCATCAGCTCCACGGTGGCATTGATGGGCTCCATCATCTTCAACCCTTTGATGAAGCCGATCAAGCGCAGCTTCTGTTCATCCTCGCTCATCGGCAATCCCAGCCCCGCGCTGACGAGCATGGCCGTCTGGTCCACATGCCTGCCTGCTACCTGGAATTCCACGCGGTAGATGTCATCCCCGCCTACCCCGCCAGGGCGGACGCTGTTGAAGTATCCTGTGGTACCGTCGGCGCTCAGCACAAGGAATTGATCGTCTCCCGGCGAATTGATCGGCCAGCCCAGATTTTCAGGTTTGGACCATCGCCCGTTCCTCAACTCGCTTTTGAACAGGTCATAGCCCCCAATGGAGGAATGCCCCTGACTTGCAAAATAGAGGGTGTTGCCATCCGCTGGCAGGAACACCCCATCCTCATCGTACATCGTGTTGATGTCGGGCCCAAGGTTTTCCGCGGTTCCCCAGTCCCCAGTGGCTTCATCCCAAGGGCTGCGATAGATATCACTGCCTCCTAGGCCACCCTCTCGGCTGCTGACGAAATAGAGCCACTTCTTGTCGGCGGTGCGCCATGCGCTGCTTTCCTGTGCCGAGCTGTTCACCGCGGCGGAAAGAGGCACCGGCGCGGTCCAACCACTTCCGGACCGCTCGCTCACAAAGAGATCGCCACCGTCCTTTTCGTCACGGTACAGGGTCATCTGTTTCCCATCTGCGCTAAGGGATACGCTCGCATCGTTGCGCGAGCTGTTCAACGGTTCCGGTAAGGGTTGCGCGACGGACCAACCATTGGCCTCCCAGCGGGATCCATAAATATCCTCGAACCAGTTATTGTTCACCTTATTGACCTTGCCTCCGGTGGTACCGGCCCTTCTGGCGGTGAAGTAGAGTTGGCCTTTGGGATCCAGAAGTGCTCCATACTCACTGCCTGCGGTGTTGACGGTGTTTCCCACGTTCATCACCGTAGCGCGCACCGGCGATGCCATATAGAGCTTTCCGTTCCTGCATTCCGCGATGTGCTTATCCACCATGTTGTATGTGCGATCCGGGTCCGGGGAAAGACGGATGATCTGTCCATGGCGGGTATACTCCTCTATAGCCTCATCCCACCTGGCATTCAACTGGAGCGCATAGCCCATCAGGAAGTGTATGCGTGGCAGGGCAGGGTTCAGCGCCTTGGCCCTTTGGATAGCGGCCAAGGCCGTGTGCGGGTGAGGGCCGTTCAGTATGCCCACGCCCAGCTTCAAGTTCAGTTCCGCATTGTCAGCGTTTATCCGGAGGGCCTCTTCATAACTGGCCATCGCCTCGGGCAGGTCCAGACCGCTTTTGTATGCCAAGGCATCTCCTTTCTTGATTGCGGCAAGTGCCTTCTTCAATTGGGCCCCATCGTGAATATGCTCCTTATCAAAAGGAACATCGCCGCCTGTGGATTGGGCCACGAGAAGCCCCGCAAAAGCGAAGAAGGAGAACAAGGAGAGTGCACGACAAAGCATGGTTGGATCTGCCGTGTTTGGTCCACGACGGGTGTTCATACGTGATCGTTGGTCACGGGTTCGCACGTTCTGGTACCGGGTACATTTGGCCCGGCCGACCATTCCCGGCACAAATACTCACCATGGCAAAGAAGGCAAGCGTGACAAAGTCCACCAAGAAAAGCACCTCTGCGGCAAAAGCCATACCGGCAACGGCCAAGAGCATCCTTGACAAGAAGTCGTTGGACTTCATGGAGCGCTACCTGAACAATGCGAGTCCCACGGGATTCGAGAGCAACGGTCAACGGTTATGGCTGGACTACATCCGTCCTTGGGTGGACACCCAATTCACGGACAATTACGGAACCGCCGTGGGCGTGATCAACCCGGACGCGAAATATAAGGTGGTGATCGAGGCCCACGCGGACGAGATCAGCTGGTTCGTGCATTACATCACCAGCGAGGGTTTCATCTACGTCCGTCGCAACGGCGGCAGCGACCACATGATCGCGCCGAGCAAGCGGGTGAACATCCATACGGACAAGGGCATCGTGAAGGCGGTGTTCGGCTGGCCGGCCATCCATGTTCGCAGCGGCAAGAACGACCCGACACCCGCCTTGGACAACATCTTTCTCGATTGCGGTTGCGCCAACAAGGATGAAGTGGAGAAGCTCGGCGTTCATGTGGGCTGCGTGATCACGTATGAGGACGAGTTCATGGTGCTCAACGGCAACACCTTCGTGGGCCGGGCTTTGGACAACCGCATGGGCGGCTTCATGATCGCGGAGGTGGCGCGCTTGCTGAAGGAGCAGAAAGTGAAGCTGCCCTTCGGCCTGTACATCACCAACAGCGTGCAGGAAGAAGTGGGACTTCGCGGAGCGGAAATGATCGTCGAGCGCATCAGGCCGAACATGGCCGTGGTGACCGATGTGACGCACGACACGCAAACGCCCATGATGAACAAGATCCAAGGCGGGGATATAGCCTGCGGGAAAGGCCCTGTGCTCGCCTACGGTCCGGCGGTCCACAACAACCTGCTGAAGACGGTGGTGGCAGCGGCCACGGCCGGTAAGATCCCTTTCCAGCGGTCGGCGGTAAGCCGGGCCACGGGAACGGACACGGACGCGTTCGCCTATGGCGCGGCGGGAGTGCCCAGCGCGCTGATCAGCTTGCCCCTTCGGTATATGCACACCACGGTGGAAAGCGTGAACCGACAGGACGTGGAGAATGTGATCAAGTTGATCCTGGCCACATTGCGGTCCTTGAAAGGCAACGAGGACTGGCGCTACATCAAGTGATACACGGCACATGCGGCTGAACCTCGACGACAATGAGCGCAACGCGTTCCACTATCTCATCGGCGGAGTGGTGGTCGTTATCCTCCTTAAAGGTGTTGCGTTCATCACCGACCGGTTGGGCCCTACGCTCACACCCGATCAATTGGCTCTTCGTCCTTTCCAGCAGGGCTATCCGCTGCTTCGCGGTGAACTTGTCATGGTCAGCACCTCAACGGGACTTACCGAGCGCTTGATCCTGGCGATCGTGCTTTCAGTGGGCATCACGTTCCTGTGTGCCTTCCTCTTGGCCGCTACCACGCGCGCCTTTGGGAAGCGGACCGGTCGCATCGGCATGTTCTCCACGCGGGCCGTGCTTCTGGTAACGCTGGGCTGGTCGATCTGGGCGGCATTTCTTTTGCCGATAAAGGAGACCCGGATCACGGCTGGCAAACTGATCTTGAACGAAAGGCAAGCCGCGGTCGGGGACATTCCTTGGCCCTTCACGTTGCACCAAGTGACATACCCCGGCCATGATGTGCTCCGCATGGATGCCGGTAGCCGACATCCGGAACTGGGTTGCGACGGGATCACATGGGTTGATGCGGTGACAACGGTAGGTCAAGAGCGCATCGGCACCGTCGGCGAGGTATGCGCTGCCGATGAGATGAAAATGCTTCACACGGCCAGCGATGCCGCCGCCATTATGGAGCGGGAGTTGCGCTGAGGGCCCTGACGATCATTAACTTGCCCTTCCCCCATGCGGATCCGCTTCATCAAAGCTTCCGAGACCCACGCGCTGCGACATGAAGTGTTGCGGCCCCGGCAATCCATGGAGGAAATGGAATGGCCACAGGACCTTGCGGAGGACAGCTTCCATCTCGGCGTGAGCATCGGCGGACATCTGATCTCGGTGGTGTCGTTCATCCGCGAGCGGAATGAACTGCTCCGTGGATGGAAGCAATATCGCCTGCGGGGCATGGCCACGCATCCCGAGTTCCAGGGACAAGGCGCCGGCAGGAGGTTGCTCCAATTCGGGGTGGATCATTTGCGCACTTTGAAAGCCGACCTCGTCTGGTGCAATGCCCGCGAGAAGGCCACGGCGCTGTATGCAAAGGAAGGCTTCTTGCCGGAAGGCGTTCCTTTCGAGATCGAAGGTATCGGCGTTCATCAACTGATGTTCCTGCGGCTTTGAACCCACGGGACAGCCATATGCATCGCTGGCTGATCCCGGCACTGTTGGTCTTGAACCTGGCGCTCAAGCTCTGTTGGACGGGTGTGAACGAGCTGTCCGGCGACGAACCCTTCACCGTGTATTGGGCGCAGCGTCCGTTATCGGAGCTGTTCGGGATGTTACGGACGGAGAACAATCCGCCCCTTTATTTCCTGATCATGCACGGCTGGAGCCAGCTTGTCCCACTTGATCCCGGTTGGTTGCGCGTCCCCTCCGCGGTCTTCAGCTCATTGACGGTCTGGCCATTGTTCCTGCTGGGAAACCGGCTCGGAGGCCGTGTTGTGGGGATAACGGCCGCCTTGCTCTTCAGCTTCAGCCAGCACAGTTACGCCTTTGCGCATGAGGTGAGAGGGTATTCCCTGCTCGTGCTGGCTTGCACTTGGGCCGTATGGCAATTGCTCCGCTTGGCTAGGGATGCGCACCGCCATCCATCGCAGCGGTCCGCATCCATCATCTGGTTGGTGCTGGCGAACGTACTGGCAACCTGGGCACACTACTTCGGCTGGCTGATGGTGGGGTTGGAACTGGTCATGGTTTTCTCGGTGCCCTTGCTGCGTGCCGTGCGCATGAAAATGCTCGTGGCCGCTGCACTCACCGCCGTTTGTAGCCTACCGCTGTTGGGTATTCTATTCTCCCGTGCCGGTGCCAGCTTGGGCAAAGGCACCTGGGTGGATGTCCCCGGGTGGGATGAACCCTACAACATGCTGATGCGCTGGAGCAACGCCCCGGTGGTGGCGGTGATCCTTCTGGCCTTGATCGTTCTGGCCCTTGCCATCACCCGCGGACGGACGCGGCATATGCAGTGGTCCATCCCGCTGCTCTGGTGCGGCCTGCCGCTTATCGGCATGTTCCTCATTTCGTTCCTCTTTCCGATCTACCTGGACCGGTATCTCCTCTTCGCCTCCATCGGCTTCTACCTGTTGGTGGCACAAGCGGCAGTGGCCCTTACCCCCAGCAAAACATGGGGCTGGCTACTTCCGACAGGATGCGTCGTGGCCATGGCGGTCACCTTCTTCCCTTGGAAAAGCAACGGGCTCCATCCATCGCAGGTAGTGGCACAAGTGGAAAACTGGAAGGAGGGCCCCACGGCGGTCATCATCCAGCCCGCGTGGTACGACCTGACCTATGCGTGGGCATCCGACCCTGCGCTCTTTCAAGGTGCGGCCCCGCTGGAACTGGCCATGTTGGCGCGGGACCAGTTCCCGGTGATGGGATCGGCGATGCCCGTATTGGACAGCACCATCACCACCGTGATCCATATCGATTCGTGGGCCTCGCTCACCGATCCCGGACACGACGTGCTGAACGGGTTGCGGACGCGGTTCCTTCAGGTGGACTCTGTGGAAGCCGACAAGAAGGTGATGGTCCGCAGGTTCAGGACCCGTTGATCGGAATTGCAGGTCCGATCGACTTCCGAAGGGCCACGGCTTCCACAACGAGGAGAACCGCCTGGACTTCTACAACGCCATGGAAAAATTCTTGGATGCCCACATCGGCAGTGGCTACAAAGCGAAGGAGGCCGCACCTTCAAAGTAGTTCCACCGCATCCCTATCCTGAAGCGGGCGCCCGGACATCTCCGGGCGTCCGTTCTGGTCCCGTTGGCCACGGGCGGGACCATTCCAATCTCAGGCACCGGATACTTCCTTCATGCCGTCATATGGGCATGGCGGCACGCGCACCGCCGGATCAACTACATTTCCGCATCGAAAGCTCCAATGCATAAACTTCCTGCGCTCCTTGCCGCGTTGGCCTGCTTGCCTGTTTCCGCCCAAGTGGTGATCAATGAGGTCAGCGCTTCGAACCTGAACGGCATCACGGACAGCTTCGGGGACCGGGAGGATTGGGTGGAACTGTACAACACCACCTCTGCCGCCGTGGATCTCAGTGGATGGTACGTCAGCAATAATGTGAGCAACCCGACCAAATGGGCCTTTCCTGGAGGGGCTTCCATAGCCGCCAACGGCAGGTTGATGGTGTATTGCAGCAAGCGGAACACGGTCGCCGGCACGGAATACCACACGAGCTTCAAACTGGACCAGACTGACGGTGACCATGTGGTCCTTGCCGACCCCTCCGCCTCCATCATCGATGATGTGGCATTGGACCAACCGACCAAAAGCGACAACAGTCGTGGGCGAACTACGGACGGTGCGGCCACTTGGTCGCTCTTCCTTACGCCAACACCGAACGCCACCAATGCCGGGGCATCCCCTGAATATGCCGCAAGGCCGCAGCTTTCACCCGCAGCGGGATTTTACGGCGGCGCCACGGGCGTATCGATGTCAACAAGCGCTCCCAACAGCACCATCCGGTACACCTTGGATGGCTCTGAGCCTACGGCGGCCTCTCCTGCCTACTCCACGCCCGTGAACGTTGCCACCACCACTGTGGTAAGGGCGGCATGCTTCAGCGCCACAGCCGGTGTTCCTCCCAGCTTCATGGAGACCAACACCTACTTCATCAACAGTGCCCACACCACCGCGGTCATTAGCATCGCAGGTAACCAAGTGGACGCGCTGTTGAACGGCAACGGAGGGCTTTCACCCTACGGCTCCTTTGAGTATTTCGGGCCGGACGGGCTGCTCCGCGATGAAGCCACGGGCGAGTTCAACAAGCATGGCAACGACTCTTGGGCGTATGGCCAACGCGGCTTCGACTACATCACCAAGGACCAGACCGGATACAACGATGCGATCCACTATCCGATCTTCCACGCTTCCAACAGGGGCAAGTTCCAGCGGCTCATCATCAAAGCGGCCGCGAACGACAACTACCCCTTCGAGAACGGTGGCGCCTATATCCGCGATGCCTATGTGCATAGCCTGGCCCAAGCAGGCGGCCTGAAATTGGATGTACGCACCTACGAACCCTGCGTACTCTTCGTGAACGGCCAGTACTGGGGTTTGTATGAGATCCGGGAGAAATGTGATGATCACGACTACACCAAGAAGTACTTCGACCAGGACGAATACGACCTGCAATACCTGAAGACCTGGGGCGGCACTTGGAGCGAATATGGTGGACCGCAAGCCCAAACGGACTGGGATGCGTTGCGTGCCTACATCATGAGCAACAACATGGGCGACCCGACGGCCTTCGCCTACGTGAACGGTCAATACAACTGGAAAAGCCTGGTCGATTATGTCGTGTTGAACAGCTATACCGTTTGCACCGACTGGCTCAACTGGAACACCGCTTGGTGGCGCGGCTCGAACCCGGCCGGCGAGCATAAGAAATGGGGCTACACGCTTTGGGACAATGATGCCGTCTTCGGCCACTACATCAACTACACCGGCGTACCGGACCAGACCCCAGCGGCAGACCCCTGCAATGCCGAGGCACTTCCGGATCCCGGCGGCCAAGGGCACGTGCCCATCCTACAGAAGTTGATGAACGAGAACCCGATGGTGCACGACTATTACGTGAACCGCTACATCGACCTCGGCAACACCTTGTTCAGCTGCCAAACGATGCTTCCCTTCCTGGACAGTCTGATCAACTTGATCACCCCGGAAATGCCCGGCCAGATCGCACGCTGGGGAGGTAACATGGGGCAATGGCAGAGTAATGTCCAAGCCATGCGGGACTTCATCACCGCACGCTGCACGGACATTCAGCAAGGCATGGTGGACTGCTACGACCTGACCGGACCGGATAGCGTAGTCTTCAAGGTCGACCCGCCTCTCAGCGGAACCATCCGGATCAATTCCATCACACCGGCCACCTATCCCTTCGCTGGGCTTTACTATGGAGGCATCGCTACCACGTTACAGGCCATGTCGGAGCCTGACTGGGTATTCGATCATTGGGAAACGGTCCACAGCACTCCCAATCCTTCCCTCATCGATTCACTGGTGACCATCAACTTCACCGGTACGGATACGGTGATCGCCCACTTTGCCCCGCCGATCAAATATCCGGTTGTGCTGATGTCGGATCCCCCGAACACGGCTTCGATCCTATACAATGCGGATCTCTACTCCTCGTTGCCCGCCACGGTGCAGCGGATCCCCGAAGCGATCGACACCCTCACGGTGATCCCGGCGATGTACTACACGTTCCTTTACTGGGAGTTCAAGTACAACACCCCGAACCAGAACGACACTACCATGAAGACGATCCCGGTGACGATCTTCTACCCGGACACCATCATCGCCCATTTGGAACCTCAGGAGTATGTGTACTACGGGGCCAATGCGTTCACGCCCAATGGGGACGGCATCAACGACACATGGCGTCCTTGGAACAATGTGGTGGACCTGGACAGTTATCAACTACAGATCTATGACCGTTGGGGTAAGGAGCTCTACACCACCGACGACCCTTACGAGGAATGGGACGGGAAGGCCGGTGGAAAGCTTGTTCCCATGGGAGTCTATGTGTACCGGGCGCGGATGTTCGATGCCATCACCAAGGACGAGCACCACGTAAGTGGGCATGTGTCCGTTATACCGTAGGCCGACACTTCTTTCGAGCGTCCACCGGACTTCGCGGATATCCGCGTCCATATTACCTTCCGCTCCATTCCATGTCCCAGCGGCCGGTGCTCTTCTTTCTCTTGCTCGCCTTCGGCATCAGCTGGGGCATCTTCGCCATAGCGAAGTGGATCATCGGTGTTTCCGGTCCCCTGGGTTGGACACTGACTTCCGCTCTATTCATGTTCGGCCCGGCCTTGGCGGCATTGGCGCTCCGGCGCAAACAAGGCGTGAGCTGGGAGGCCTTGGGCGTTGTACGCACCGGCATCCGGTGGAAATGGATGGGCATCGCCGTGCTGATCGCCATGGCGCTACCCCCCTTGACCTTGGCCTTCAACTGGTTCTTGGGCAATGTTCTTCAGCTCGATGGCTTCGGACATAGCGCGCTGACCAAGGCCATGGTGCTGTCCACGGTGCATGAAAAGTTGTTGGAGGCCGGGATCGATCCCACTAAAATGGGTGCCTCGATGGATCCCCTCAACTCCATACCATTGAACGGCGTGGCGATCCTGGTGATCGTGCTTATCGTCGGCGCTATAGCGGGATGTACCGTGAACTTCGTCTTCGCCATGGGCGAGGAACTCGGTTGGCGGGGCATGCTCTACCACCACACGAGAAGTTGGGGCCTATGGAAACAGATCGGCTTCACCGGCCTCTTTTGGGGCCTTTGGCATGCCCCTCTGATACTCGAAGGCCACAACTATCCGGACCATCCCGTTTCCGGGGTGTTCTTCATGTGCCTCCTTACCCTGGCCTTGGCGCTTCCCTTAGCCTGGGTGCGCTTCCGCAGCCGTTGCGTGTGGTCCGCGGGGGTGTTGCACGGAACGGTGAATGGTGTAGCTGGCGCAGGTATGCTTTTCACCCGGGATGCGACGAGCCTGTTAGGCGGAGCAGCCGGTCTTTCGGCCGTTCTTGGCTTGGTCGTGATCGGTGGTTTGCTATTTGTCTTCGACCCTTCCTTTCGCCGTGAATTCAGCCAGATATGAAAGCGCTGTTCTGGACCATACCGCTCTTTATCGCCTGCGGCGGCACCACGTCGCAGCAGGTGGTCAAAGACCATGACGGGCGGGTACGTGCCTTGGTGACCCGGGTGGACGGCAAGAAGGACGGGCCTGTCCGCTTTTTCACCGGTGACGGCACCTTACAGACCATCGGGACCTATGCGGATGATAGCAGGCACGGGGCATGGACCTCGGTCGGCCCCGACGGCGACACGCTTGCCATCGTCAATTACGACCGGGGTAGAAAGGATGGATTCCAGGCCTATTGGGCCACGAACGGGCAACTGCTCCGCTTGGAACGCTTTTCACAGGGCAGACCGGATGGTCCGCTGTATCGCTTCTTTTCCGATGGGACGCCCCGCCAGATCACATGGTACGACGAGAGTATTCCTTCAGGCGTGTACATGGAATGGTATAAAAGTGAAAGCACGGGCACCGGGCTCACCATGGGCCAGTTCACGGACGGAAAGCGTTCCGGTACGTGGACCTGGCTATACGGGAATCGGCGGGTGAAGACACAAGGGGCATACAGCAAGGGAGAGAAGGTCGGCCTCTGGCGGAATTGGGATCCACAAGGCCATGCCCTTGGCTCGCAGGACTACGGCACTCCTTGAAAGCCTGTAGGCGAGCCTCATCTTGCCCGCGCTCCTACTTGTTCACGGAAGCACTTTCCCGGGGTTCATGATCCCCTTGGGGTCGAACAGTTGCTTGATGCCGCGCATCAGATCAAGCTGTACGGCATTGAACGCAATGTCCATATAAGGCCGCTGCACCAAGCCGATGCCGTGCTCGCCGCTGAGGGTGCCGCCCAATGAAACGGTGTATTCGAAGATCTCCCGGATGGCCTTCGGAAGTTCATTCTTCCAAGCTTCATCCGGCATTTCACCCTTGATGATATTAACGTGCAGATTGCCATCGCCCGCATGGCCGTAGCACACACTTTTGAAGCCGTACTTCCCTCCTACTTCCTTCACCTTGGCCAATAGGTTCGGTAGCTCGTAACGCGGCACCACGGTATCCTCCTCTTTATACACGCTGTTGCTTTTCACTGCTTCACCGACGCGGCGGCGCATCATCCAAAGCGCATCCTTCTCCGTGCTGGTTTCTGCGAAGAGCACGTCTTGGCATTCGAACTGCTCCATTACTCCGAGGATGGCTTCGCAATCGCGCATAAGCACGTCGCCGTGGTTTCCGTCCACCTCGATCAACAGATGGGCCGCAGTATCATCGGCAATGGTGAGGTTCACTCCTTCCACGAAGCGCAGCGTCCAATCGATCGCATCGCGTTCCATGAACTCAAGCGCACTGGGCGTGATGCCCGCACGGAACACCGCGCTTACCGCCTCGCAGGCTTTACGCGCATCACGGAACGGCACAAGCATCAGGCGGGTCTCTTTCGGCAGCGGCACCAAGCGCAACACGGCCTTGGTGATGATCCCGAGCGTACCCTCGCTGCCCACGAGCAATCGCGTAAGGTCATAACCGGTGCTGTTCTTCAAGGTGTTCGCACCGGTCCAGATCACATCGCCATTCGGAAGCACCACTTCCAGGTTCAGCACGAAGTCGCGCGTAACGCCATACTTCACGGCCCTTGGCCCGCCCGCGTTCTCGGCCAAATTCCCACCGATGCTGCAGCTTCCGCGGCTGCTCGGGTCGGGCGCATAATAGAGGCCCTTGGCGGCAACGGCTTCCTGGAGCACTTGGGTGATCACGCCCGGTTCCACGGTCACTTGCAGGTTGCGCTCATCGATGTTCACGATGGCGTTCATCCGGTCCAAGGTCAAGCCCACGCCACCGAACACGCTCAAAGCCCCACCGCTCAAGCCGGTGCGTGCGCCGATCGGCGTGACGGGGATGCCATGGGCGTAGCACAGCTTCATCACACGGGCCACTTCTTCCGTGCTGCGCGGCCTCACCACCACTTGTGGCGGAAAGCTCAGGTCCTCGGTCTCATCATGCCCATACTTGGCACGAGCTTCATCAGTGATCAGTACGGCATTGACCGATGTTGCCAGTTGCAACGCTTGAATGAACCCCGGTGCCAACTCCTTGGTCAGGCTGCTACTTTCCATGGCACAAATGTCAGCATCAACGATGCTTATTTTTCTTGGCCCTGCTGATCCACCGGAATGGTGAATGTGTTCCACTCGTTCATCAAACCCCCGATCAGTTGAACATGGAGTTCTGCTGCCAACGCAGATCAGGGGCTTGTCCGCCTGAACACCACCGCCCCATCACACTGGTTCACTTCAGTCCAGAACAGCGAGCGACGCAACGTATCAAGCGTGGTATTGAACTCTTCAATACTTAGCGGGTATGGCTCTTCCTTGGTGGCCAAGGCGATCACGTCCGCATCGGCCAGTATCGGGAATTGATACAGGTCGCGATGGGAGACCAGGTGCGGGACAAAGGATGCCGATGCGGAGATAGCTGCATCGGCGGGGATCCCGCGGAGCGATCGGCGTACGGCCGCGACATCATAGTCACGGGAAAAATGTTCCGCTTGGTAGATCCGCTGTTTAGCGCGGTTCTCTTTGTAAGCACTCGCATCCATGATGCGGATAGTGACCCCGAGAGAAAGGACCGCTGCGAGCACCGCTAAGACCTTTGCCCCTTTGGAGGCATTTAGCAACATCGGCAAGGAGAACACGGCCAACGTGCAGAGCGGCGCGAATTCCACCGAGTAATGGCCCAGCACACCCCATTGTGCAGGTCCGGCATGCAGGAGTTTTTGAAGCAACAAGGGCACGGCCATCAGCAGGATCCAAGGTCGCAGCAGCATGGCCCAGCCGCCTGCTAGGAAAAGCAGCACGAGCATTTCGACTTTAATGGCATGGCCATTCGGCACACTGCCTCCATCAAAGAGGCTTCGGAACACCTGTATGGGATGTGTGGCCATGGTGTGCAATGCATCCACCGGGCCTTCCCCGAGTGCAGGATATCTCCAACCGGCATAATGTGCCCCGTCGGAAAGTGCCGGCATCACAATACCGATCACTATCGCGCTCCAGATCAAGGCGACCACGGCCTGACCTGCCAAGAGCTTCCGCATCGCGGTATCCCTTCGGCCATGGATCAAGAAGCCAAGTGCAACGAAGCACATCCAGATGCCCATGTTCTCCTTGGCGGAAAGCATGAACAACAGCAGCAGCCATGCGTCCCGCTTTCGGTGCTTGCTGAGCGCGAGGCCGTACCACGGGAAGGCCATGGCCGCGACCACGTTGCTGTGGAAATCGAAAGTGAACGCCCCGTAGATCCCGAAGAACGCAAGGAAGTGGACCAGCCCCAGAGTGGTGATCGTTGGTGACGCCCCTAACTCACGGAGCCACCGCCACATGCCCCAGCCGCCAAGAAGCACAGCGGTCCATTGCACGATCAACAACGTCCACTGCCCGAACAACCACGTGAGCGGCGACCACAGCAGAAGGTGCAGATCGAAATGGTCGGCAAGCAACAGCTGCGTGCTACCGAGAAAGAGCATGCAGTCCGCCATGCGCCCGTGCGCGTACGTGATCGCCGCATGCGTGTAAAGTCCCAGATCCAAGGCATACGTGCGGAAGAAAAGCTGATTCGGCACGAAAACGAGTGCGTACACAATGGCAAAGAGCGCCAACACCACGAGCGGTATGTGATGCACCCGCTCGATGGCCAACCGCGACCCGGTGTTCTTCCGCATGGGTGCAAAGTAGGTCCCCGGACCGCCATGCTGCATGCAGGACCTCATCCGGATGGCGTGCTCTGGAACAGGGATAGAACGGCCATCCACTTTCGGTCTACCGCTTACTTTGGCCGTTCATCCTGCACGCATGAACAGATACCTTACCGCAGCAGCCTTGCTGCTGCTGACCGCACCGGTCGCCCTCGCTCAAAAAGAACTCACCAATCAAGCGATCTGGTACAGCAACACCTTCAGTGGCGACGGGCTGAGCGGCTTGACCAGCATGCTGGACGGCATCCATTACAGCACCATGGAGGCCGGGGATGCCGGGGCCGAGGTGAACGCCTACGCATACCGCACCGGGGAAAAGACACAGACCGTGCTGCGCAGCCAGGATCTTCTGCTTCCAGGCGCCTCCAAGCCCTTGGATATCGATGACTATGCCTTCAGCGGTGACGAGCGGAAGTTGATGGTACGCACGGACATGGAGCCGCTCTATCGCTACAGCTACTTCGCCTACAACTATGTGTACGATCGCGCCACCAAAGTGGTGAAGCCCCTGACGGACCCGGCCAAGAGCAAGCAACGCCTAGCCAACTTCAGCCCGGACGGTTCGCACGCCGCCTTCATGCGCGACAACAACCTGTTCGTGGTGGACCTCGCTTCCATGAAGGAGACCGCCATCACCACGGACGGCGAATGGAACAAGGTGCTCAACGGAGCGCCGGACTGGGTTTACGAGGAAGAATTCGAATTCACGCAGGGCTATGAATGGAGCCCGGACGGCAAGAAGATCCTCTACCTGCGCAGCGATGAGAGCGCCGTGCGGGAATTCGACTTTACCCTATACAAGGAGCAGCTCTACCCGGGCACGTACAGCTTCAAATACCCCAAGGCCGGAGAGACCAACAGCACCGTCAGCCTGCACGTGTACGACCTGGCCTCGCAAAGCTCCAGCATCGTTCCATTGGGCACTTCGGAAACGGACATCTACTTGCCCCGCATCGGTTTCACCACCAACAGCACCGTGTGGTTCATGCGGATGAACCGCTTGCAGAACGAGAAGCTGATCTTCACCAGCGATGTCTCCGATGTGAAGTCGGCCGGACAACCAAAGCAGATCTACAAGGAGACCAGCCCCACCTATATCGAGGTGACCAACGACCTGCACTTCCTGAAGGACGGCAGCTTCATCCTCACCAACGAACAGGATGGGTGGAACCACATCGTTTGGAACAGCGCGGACGGCAAGGCACAGCAGATCCTCACACCGGGCAACTACGATGTGCTCTCAGTGAACGGGGTGGACGAAAAAGGCAAGCGCGTGCTCTTCACCGCCAGTAAGCTCGACCCCACGCAGCAGGAAGTGTGGTCGGTGGGTTTCTCCGGGAAGGGCCTCAAGCAGCTTTCCCCTGCGGGCGGTGTGAATGATGCGGACTTCAGTTCCGGCTTCAAGTATTTCATCAACACGCGGAGCACGGCCAACGACCCTGGCACCATCGCACTATTCGAGGGTAATGGCAAGCTGGTGAAGACCTTGAAGGACAACGCCAAGCTGAAGGCGAACCTGAAGGAATACGGTCTACAACCGAAGGAGTTCATCTCCATCGCTGTTGATGACGGCGTGGCGCTGAATGCTTGGATGATCAAGCCGCCGGGCTTCGACGCGACTAAAAGGTATCCGGTGTTCATGAACCAGTACAGCGGCCCGAACAACAACCAGGTGTTGGACCAATGGGGCGGCAGGAACCTGCTCTGGCATGAGATGCTGGCACAAAAGGGCTACATCGTGGTGTGTGTGGACCCGCGAGGCACCGGCCATCGTGGCCGCGACTTCCGGCACATGACCTACGGCCAGCTCGGCAAATTCGAGACGGAGGACCAGATCGGCGCAGCGAAGTGGCTGGGGCAACTGCCTTACGTGGACGCTTCGCGCATCGGCATCCAGGGCTGGAGCTATGGAGGATACATGAGCTCGCTTTGCATCACCAAGGGCGCGGACACCTTCAAGGCGGCGATCGCTGTGGCCCCGGTGACCAACTGGCGTTTTTACGACAGCATCTATACCGAGCGCTACATGGGCCTTCCGAAGGATAACGCCAGTGGCTACGATGACAACAGCCCCATCAACCATGTGGCCGAACTGAAAGGCAATTTCCTCTTGATCCACGGCTTGGCCGACGACAACGTGCATTTCCAGAACAGCGCCGAGATGATCACTGCGCTGGTGAAAGCCAACAAGCAGTTCGACATGATGATGTACCCGGACAAGAACCACGGCATCTACGGAGGCACCACGCGAGTGCAGCTCTTCACCAAGATGACGGATTTTTTGCTCGATAATCTATAGGCGGTCCAACACGCAACCCGTAACCCGTAACTCGTAACCCGTGACTGTTAACCCATAACCGGTAACCGGTAATCGTAACGCGTAACCCCATACCTACCCACCAACGGATCCCTGATCCACCTACCTTGGCCCGGCCCTAAAAAAACGAAGTCACTATGCGACCACCTCCACCGGAACACCTTGACTTAACTCCGAACGAAGGGCACCCGAAAGGGCTATACCTGCTCTTCTTCACGGAAATGTGGGAGCGGTTCAGCTACTACGGGATGAGGGCACTCTTCATCCTGTTCATGACGAAGGCGCTGTTCATGGGCAACGCCGAAGCATCCAATGTGTACGGGGGGTTCACCGGTCTCGTCTACCTCACACCCCTGCTGGGCGGTTATATCAGTGACCGTTTCTGGGGGAATAGGCGAAGCATTTTGGTGGGTGGTATCCTCATGGCCTTGGGACAATTTCTGCTCTTCTTCAGTGGCAGCTTGGTAACGGAGGCCGTACAGAGCGCCAGCAGCATCAGCATGATGTGGGCGGGTCTTACCCTGCTCATCATCGGCAACGGCTTTTTCAAGCCGAACATCAGCACCATGGTAGGCCAGCTCTACCCGCCGAATGATCGTCGCATCGACGGGGCGTTCACCATCTTCTATATGGGTATCAATCTGGGTGCGCTCTTTTCCCCGCTCATCTGCGGCGGTTTGGGCGACACCGGCAACATCTTCGACTTCAAGTGGGGCTTCCTGGCGGCCGGCATCGGCATGGTGGTCGGTACGCTCACCTTCGAACTGTTGAAGAAAAAGCACTTGGTAGATTCCGTAGGCGAATCCATCGGCATGCCACGCCAAAAGATGGACATGAAGACCGTGGGCATCATCCTCGGCTCCGTGGCGCTGATCTTCGTGCTGCTGAACTTTAAGACCTGGTTCAAGCTGGACTGGGACCTGATCGGCTATTTGGTAATCACGGCCTTCATTGCGATGCCCATAATCATCTTCAGCGATAAGAGCCTGACACATGAAGAGAAGCAACGCATCAGCGTGATCTTCATCTTGGCCTTCTTCGTCATTTTCTTCTGGGCTTGCTTTGAGCAAGCCGGGGCTTCCTTGACATTGTTCGCGGATACGCAGGTCGACCGGAATGTTCACATTCTGATTCCTTCATGGCTTATTCTGGCCTCCGGGCTTGCGGTTGTCTATTTTCTAGGAAACGGAATCGCTTGGTTCTTTGATTGGAGCAAAAAGCTCAAGTTCGGAATTCAAGGGGTCATATTGGCTTTATTGGTAATCCTCTTTTTTATGGGGCAGATCACCAATTACGAGAGGTCCGACTTTCCTGCATCCTGGTTCCAATCCGTAAATCCTTTAGGGATCATCGTGTTGGCACCTCTTTTTAGCATGCTCTGGAGCTTTTTAGGCAAACGTGGGCTTGAACCTTCTTCTCCGTTAAAGATGGCTATCGGCTTAACACTTTTGGCCGTGGGCTATATCGTGATCGCATTCGGTGTTCAGGGAGTGGAGCCTTCCATTAAGATCAGCATGTGGTGGTTGATCACACTTTATGTACTGCATACCTTAGGTGAGTTGTGCCTCTCACCCATTGGTCTGAGCATGGTGAGCAAGCTGGCTCCTTTGCGGCTTTCCTCACTAATGATGGGAACTTGGTTCCTCGCCAACGCGTTAGCGAATGTTTTCGCAGGTTTCCTAAGCGCCTTGATCCCTCCAGGAGCGGGCGAAGCACCGATCACTGCGGAAACGGTCTTCCCAAAGTTCCTAGGGTTCCCCATTGACAACCTGTTCCACTTCTTCGTCGTGTTCATTGCTTTGAGCGGCAGCGCGGCGATCCTGTTATTCGGGATCCACCGCTGGTTGCAGAAGCGGATGCACGGGGTGAACTAGAGTCTTGAGTCGTGTAAGATCGGCCGCAGAGGCGCAGAGGCGCGGAGAAGATTTTTGTCGTGAGTCGTGAGTACACCTAATGCACAACTCGAAACACGCCAACCCGTAACCTAACTGCATTAGGCAGCCCCGCCAACACGTAACCCGTCAACCCGTAACCATTTGCAAGGCCTCGCCTTGATGATCCTCTGATCGCTCGATCCTTAGATCCCCCGACCATGACCAATACTCCGACTTCCAAGCACCCCAAAGGCCTCTACGTTCTCTTCTTCACCGAGATGTGGGAACGCTTCGGTTACTACCTCATGTTGGGGATCTTCAGCCTCTACATGCTGGATGGTTGGGAGAACGGCGGCATGGGGTTCAGCTCGCTGAAGAAGAGCGATATCTACGGCACGTACCTCGGACTGGTGTACCTCACGCCCTTCATCGGCGGCTTGCTGGCGGATCGTATCCTGGGCTTCCGAAAGAGCATCATGATCGGGGGGCTACTCATGGCCGCAGGCTATCTAACGCTGGCCGTGCATGATGTCAATGCCTTCTACATCGGCCTGCTGCTCATCATTCTGGGCAACGGCATGTTCAAGCCGAACATCTCCACGCTGGTGGG
Source organism: Flavobacteriales bacterium (assembly GCA_038234075.1). Classification (GTDB taxonomy): domain Bacteria; phylum Bacteroidota; class Bacteroidia; order Flavobacteriales_F; family PHOS-HE28; genus PHOS-HE28. The sequence continues at coordinate 53,330 of JBBSUV010000008.1, forward strand.
CAACCTCTACAACGACGACCGGTACAAGGACAACAAGGACGCAGGCTTCAACATCTTCTACATGGGCATCAACATCGGTGCCTTCGTCTGCAATTTCGTTGCAGCTTTCATGCAGATCAACTACGGCTGGGGCTATGCCTTTGCTGCAGCCGGTATCGGCATGCTTGTCGGCGTTGTCATTTTCGCCAGCGGAAGCAAGTGGGTGAAACATGCGGACATCATCAAGCCCTTGGAACCGGGCGACATGAGCACCAGCAAGATCCTGCTGAGCACGCTCGTCCCCATGTTCATCTTCGGCGTACTTGGCTATTTGATCCCCGGCAACCTGCTGGGCACCGACACCAACGATGCGTTCATATTCGGCTGCATCCCCGTGGTGGCCTTCTTCATCTACCTCTACGTGAAAGCCAATGCGGAGGACAAGCGCCCCATCGGTGCGTTGCTGGCGGTGTTCGGCTGCTTGGTGATCTTTTGGGCGGTGTTCCACCAGAACGGCGATGCGCTCACCGTGTGGGCCAAGGACTATACGAACCGCGAGATGCCACTTGCCGTGAGCAACGTGGCGGACAACGCCGGGATGGCCCAAACGGTAACGAACAACGGTGCCGACACCGACCCGAACAGCGCACAGTACTTTGCCAACATGGCCCCGGAGCGCGTGCCCGCACAAGGCCAAAGCCTGAAGCTCTATTCCACGCAGTTGTATCAGAGCATCAACCCGTTCTGGGTGGTGCTCCTCACTCCTATCATCGTGGGCTTCTGGGGCTTCATGCGTAGCCGGAAAAAGGAACCGAGCACGCCCACCAAGATCACGATCGGTCTGGTGATCACGGCGCTTTCCGCTCTGGTGATGGTGGGCGCAGTGATGGCCACGAACAACCTGGAAAGCAAGGCCAGCAGTTGGTGGCTGATGGCGAGCTACGGCGTGATCACCGTGGGAGAGTTATGTCTGAGCCCCATGGGCCTTTCGCTGGTAAGCAAGCTGAGCCCGCCGCGGATCACGGCCTTGATGATGGGCGGCTTCTTCCTGAGCACCTCAGTGGGCAACAAGCTCAGCGGCATGCTCAGCGGCCTCTGGGAGGGCTTCAAGGACAAAAGCTATTTCTTCCTGATGAACTTCGGCTTGGCGCTGGCTGCTGCGCTGATGCTCTTCATGATGCTCCGATGGCTGAAGGCGGTGATGCGGGAAAAGAACATCCACTGAGGGAGAGCGCGCAGATGACGCTTCTGATCTGCGTAAATAAATGGAGTGCGCTCAGGGTCCGCTGCGCGAGACCCTGAGTGGAATGCTTTAAATTGCCCCTTCTCGGACAGATCTCGCTTCGCGCCTGACAACTGAGAGCTGACAACTGACAACTTCCCAAGCCATGTACACCCGTGAGGAGATCCACAATTTCGAAGGGAAGTACCCGAAACAACTCCTGCACCTTGCTGGCAGCGAGATGTGGGAAAGGTTCTGTTTCTACGGCATGCGCGGTATGCTCACCGTGTTCATGGTGACGCAGTTGGGCTTAGGTGACAAGGTCGCCAACTTGCAATACGGTGCGATCCAGGCTTTCGTTTATGCCTTCACCTTCGTTGGTGGCGTGTTCGCCGACAAGATCCTAGGTTTCCAGAAGTCCCTGTTCTGGGGCGCCATCCTGATGATCGCCGGGGGCTTGGTGATCGCTGTTTCGCCCCATGACTTCTTCTACATCGGCACGTGCTTCTTCATCATCGGCACCGGCTTCTTCAAGCCCAACATCAGCACCATGGTGGGGCAGCTGTACGGAGAGAACGATCCACGCCGTGATGCCGGGTTCAGCCTCTTCTACTCCGCGATCAACCTTGGTGCCCTCTTAGGCGGCGTCCTGATGATCTGGGTGGGCAAGTACCACAGCTGGCCGCTGGCCTTCGGGTTGGTGAGCGTTGTAATGACGATCAGCCTCATCAATTTCATCTTCACGCGCAAGAGTCTCGGCACCATCGGGCTTTCCCCCCTGCACCCGGACATGCCGATGAACAAGCGCCGGATGTACGAGATCGCGGTCTATATCGGCTCGCTCATTGCCATCCCGTTCATCCTGATCCTGGTGACCAACACGCACTACACGGATCTCTTCATGTACATCATCGGCCCGCTGACGCTGATCTATCTGGGCTGGGAGATGCGGAAGTTCAACACGAAGGAGAACAAACGGCTGTTGGCCGCATTGGTCTTCATCCTCTTCTCCATCCTGTTCTGGGCCTTCTTCGAGCAGGCGGGCGGCTCACTTAGCATCTTCGCGTTGAACAACCTCAAGCACACGCTGTTCGGCTTCATCCCCATGGACCCGAACATTGTGAACAACAGTTCCAACTCGCTCTTCGTCATCATTTTCGCGCCACTGGTGGGGCTGCTTTGGCTGTGGTTGAACAAGCGGAACAAAGAGCCCAACTCCGTGGTGAAATTCGGGATCGGCTTCCTGCTGTTGGCGGGTGCCTTCTTCGTTTTCTACGCTACGATCTTCTTCGCGGACGCTGATGGCATCACCTCGCTGGACGTGTTCACCTTGGGTTACTTCATCATCACCTTCGGGGAGCTAAGCCTTTCGCCGATCGGCTTGTCGTTGATGACCAAGCTCTCGCCGCAGCCCATCCAAGGCTTGATGATGGGCATGTGGTTCTTGGCCAGCGCCTACGGACAATATGTGGCGGGTCTGCTGGGTGCGGGTATGAGTACGGCAGATCCGAACGCATCGAACTTTACCAAGCTGGTGGCCTACACCAACGGGTATGAGCAGCTCGCGATCTATGCGCTGATCGCCGGCGTAGTGTTGATCGCGATCTCTCCGCTCGTACGCAAATTGATGAAAGGCATCCATTGAACTTGACGAACCAAGAGATCCGGCACGATATTGGCCTTCCCGTCCTAACAACACTCCGCGAATGCGCACATTCCTCCTCTCTCTTTGCTTGGCCCCGTTGGCCCTTCTTGCTCAAGACCATAGCGATGCTTTGGTGAAATGGACGGACATTGAAACGGCACAGAAAGCCGCCAAGAAGGACGGCAAACCCCTGATGATCGACGTGCATACCTCGTGGTGCGGCCCCTGCCGGATGCTGGATGCGAACACCTTCCACGACCCTCAGACCGCGGCATACATCAACGCACATTTCCACCCCGTGAAATTCGATGCCGAAGGGGGGGAACCAGCCTTATACAACGGCAAGACCTACACCAATCCGGGCTACAACGCGGCCATGAAGGGTTCGCGCAACGGCACGCACGATCTCACCATGCAGATCGCCCCGGTGAATGGACGCGTGGCCTATCCCACCATCGTTTACATGGACAAGGACGGCCAAGTGCTGGCACCGGTGCAGGGCTACTATACGGCCGAGCAGATCGAGCCGATCATTACCTATTTCGGCGACGGCACCTACAAGAAGCAGGAATTCGCGGAGTTCCAGCAGAGCTTCAAGAGCGGGCGGAAGTAGTGTTGATCGGCAGCGATCACGGAACCACTTTCCACGTACGATGACCGCGTGGGGCTTCTCTCCTTGGCAACATCAAACCGTGCGTACCTGCCTTGACCGGCATGCTGCATCTTCACGTTCCGTCAACGCTGACCTCCTGGACCATCCGTCCATTTTGGGCGCATGGCTCAGCATTGAGACTGGGAGCGCCCCCAGAACATTGGCGCGTTCCAAAAACCATTGCGTGGTGAGGTCCGCTGAATATCAGGTGAGACAGCCGGTGCAGTTCTAGGCCGAAAGAGTCAGCCCGAGGGTCATACCCAAGAACGAAAATGCGGTGCGCGTCATGGCCCGGATATCGGCGATCTACTTTTGGGCACATGCGCGGGTTCATCTATCTCCTCTTGCTGCTTGCGGCACCAGCAACGGCCCAGGTCCAGAATTGGGACCCGACACCTTCCTCCGTTGCCGGTGACATCCGGTTCAATGACGACCTGGACTTCTACTTGAACGGCTACACGAAGGCGGAGATCAAGACCATGCGCCGCGAAGTGAGTATGTGGCGGATGAACTTCGACAAGATGATCCGGGCCACGGTGGCAGACATCCGCACTTACAGCGAAGGCGGTAACATGGTGCCCACCACGCATGACTTCACTCTTCCGGAAGTAAGAACGGGAAATCCTTACCACCTCGCGGCACATAAGGGTAAGATCCGGGCATTCATGTTCGGCAGCATCAGCAATCCCCCGGCCCGCGCGCAGCTGCCGTTCTGGGACAAGCTGCAGGCGAAATACGACACGGCCCAAGTGGAGCTTTTCGTGGTCTATGGCAAGGAGCTTCACCCGGGTGATAGGAAGAACTACAGCGCCTATCCCGCCCCGACGACCATGGCGCAGAAGACAGCGTATGCCACGGAATTCGCGAAGCTCACCAAGCTGCCTGTGCTTGTGGATGGACTGGACAACAAGGTGCTGGAGGCATACGGCCGGGTGCCCAACGGTGCCTATGTGATCGATGCCGACGGCAAGCTCATCTTCCGAGGCACATGGGCGGACAGCCGGAAGATCGAGCAGATCCTGGACACTGTGCTTAAGTGGTACGCGGACGGCAAGCCGAAGCTGAAGAAGAAGAGTTGAGGATCAGGACGCTGAGGCGCAGAGATGCGAAGAATTTCGCAGAGTGCCTTTGTTCCTGGACCCGGGTTGGCGAGCCTGCCCGCCGCATGTGGGTTACGGGTTGTGCGCTGTTCAGGCTCCAGACCCACAACTGATAGTTGGGCTCGCGGGCTCCCGACTCAAGACTCACGGACCCACGTCTCAAAACCACCTCTGCGACTCCGCGCCTCCGCGTCCAAAACCCGCTGTGCCCTCATACCTGCATCAACTTCCACCTTCCTTGCCGGAAAACGAGCACACAGAAAACGGCCAGTAGGCTTTCACTGATGGCAATGGCGATGAATGCGCCTTCGGGTGCATGCAACCAGCGTGACAGATACCATGCGAGCGGGATCTCCACCAACCAGAAGCACACCAGATTGAGCCAGACCGGCGTCATCGCATCGCCGGCACCATTGAAGGCCTGCGACAACACCATGCCGTAGGCGTAGAAGAAATAGCCGAGACAGACGATGCGGAGTGCTTGGGTCCCGACCTGCACAACGGATGGAACGTGTGAGAACAATCCCATCGCCCACGGTGCGCAGACAATGAACAGCAGCGCCATGCTCACCATGTAGAACATGTTGTAATGGCCACAGAGCCATGCGCTTCGTTCCGCGCGATACGGTTGCTTGGCGCCCAGATTCTGGCCCACCAAGGTGGATGCCGCATTGGCGATGCCCCAAGCGGGCAGCAACGCGAATACGATGAGCCTCACCGCAATGGTGTAACCGGCCACGGCATCGCTACCGAAGCCGGCCACGATGCGGATCATGAACACCCAACTCGCCGAGGCGATGAGGAACTGTGCTGAAGCACCTGCGGAGACCCTCATGATATTCCATAGCGCTCCCCACGCCACTTTCAAATGCCTCCGGGCGATCATTACACGGCTTCGGCCATTGAACAGATGCCAACATTGGTAAAGCACGCCGCTTCCCCGACCGATCACGGTGGCCACGGCCGCACCGGTGACGCCCATCGCCGGGATCGGCCCCAGGCCGAAGATCAGCACAGGGTCCAGCACCATGTTGATGATGTTGCCGACCCATAAGGAGCGCATGGCCAGCGCCGCATTCCCAGCTCCGCGGAAGATCGCATTGATGCTGAAAATGAGCAGGATCACCACATTGCAACCCAGCATGATCCGCATGAACGGAGTGCCCATGGTCAGCACGCTCGACGTGGCCCCCATCATTCGCAGAACATCGTGAGCGTAGAAAAGTCCGGGCACCGCAAAGAGCACCCCGATGGCCAAGGCGATGAGTATGCCTTGCACAGCGGCCACATCAGCACCCTCCCGATCCTTTTCCCCGGTCCTTCGGGCCACTACGGCCGTGATCCCGGCGCCCAAGCCCCAAGCGATGCTGTAGATCAACATCATCACTCCTTCGGTAAGCCCGACCACGGCCACGGCATCCACGCCAAGCCGGCTGACGAAGAACACATCCACCAACGCGAACAAGGACTCCATGGCCATCTCCATCACCATGGGAATACTGAGCAGGACAACGGCACGCCGCAGCTCGATCGTCGTAAAATCCCGATCACCACCGACCAAGGCCTCCCGCAGCAGCATGGTTACTTTTCGCGGCGTCCAATGGTCGGTCATGGCACCAAAGTTGCACCAGCGCCGGGCAACAGCCCAAAAGGCACGGCGCTGTTAACGATAGGTTAAAGGCAGCTCCTGCCTACCGCACTGCCCTAGTTTTGTGCCTCCAAGAAGAAAACAACCTAAACAGACGAATGAAAAAGCTCATCGCAACACTCGCCCTCAGTGTCTTTGTACTCGGAGCGTTCGCTCAGGAGAACACCGCTACCGTCGGTGGCAGCGGCCCCATGATCACCCTGAACAAGGAGGTTCATGACTACGGAACCATCGACCAGAACGCGAACGGTACTTGCGAGTTCAAAGTGACCAACACGGGCGACCAGCCCTTGATCATCAGCAATTGCAAAGGCAGCTGCGGTTGTACGGTACCCAAGTGCGAGACAGCCCCCATCGCCCCTGGAGCTTCTTCCATCATCACGGTGAAATACGCCACCGAGCGTGTAGGCCCCATCAATAAGTCGGTGACGATCACCAGCAATGCTGTGAACGCCCCTACCAAGATCATCCGCATCAAAGGAGAAGTGAAGGGCTCCGCCAATCCTGCCCCGACCTCACCCGTGAAGGCTACGAGCCCTATGGCTCCGACCTCGAACTAAGTGCTTTGGATCACTGCTTTCAAGGGCCGCCCGATCAGGACGGCCCTTGTTGCATTCAGGCAGGCCGATGAACGATCACTGCCACCGCGCCTTAGCCGCTAAAATCCCCAAAGCGCACGCAATGAGCGGACCTGTGCGTTAATTTCGCGACATTCAAGATCCAGTCAATTTACGCAAGCAGCAGATGAGCGAGACCGCGAAGATCATTTTGGACGGCAAGACCTACGAATTTCCCATCGTGGTGGGAAGCGAAGGAGAGAAGGCGATCGACATCAGCAAGTTGCGTGCGGAGACCGGGCACATCACCTTGGACTTCGGATACAAGAACACAGGTGCCACTACCAGCGCCATCACCTTCCTGGATGGTGAAAAGGGCATTCTCCGCTACCGGGGCTATCCCATCGAGCAATTGGCCGAGAAGGGGTCGTTCCTAGAAGTTTCCTACCTCATCCTGAACGGCGAGCTGCCGAACGCACAGCAGTTGGAGGAATTCGAAGGCAACATCCGTTACCATTCGCTGGTGCATGAGGACATGAAGCACGGCTTCCAGTTCTTCCCCAGCAATGCCCACCCGATGGGCATCCTGTCGGCGATGATCAATTCGCTGAGCACCTTCTACCCGAAGAGCCAATCGCCCAACCGGCCCAGCAAGGACGTTGAACGCACCATCTACCGGTTGATAGCGAAGATGCCCACGCTGGCTGCGATCAGCTACAAGAACAACTTGGGCCATCCCTACATGTACCCGGACAACAAGCTGGGCTACGTGGAGAACTTCCTGCACATGATGTACGGGCTGCCCACCGAGGAATACACTCCGGACCCGGTAGTGGTGGACGCATTGAACAAGCTGCTCATCCTGCACGCGGACCACGAACAGAACTGCAGCGCCAGCACCGTCCGCATGGTCGGCAGTTCACAGGCCAACCTCTACAGCGCTGTTTCAGCGGGTATCGCTGCCTTGTGGGGTCCGCTCCACGGCGGTGCCAACCAAGAGGTCATCGAAATGCTGGAGACAATCCGCAATGATGGAGGCGACATCCGCAAATGGGTGGACAAGGCCAAGGACAAGAATGATGCGTTCCGTCTATTCGGTTTCGGCCACCGGGTTTATAAGAACTTCGATCCCCGTGCCACCATCATCAAGAAGAGCAGCGATGAGCTTCTGCGGAAGATGAACGTGAAGGACCCCGTGCTCGACATCGCACGTCAACTCGAGGAGATCGCGTTGAAGGACGACTACTTCATCGAGCGCAAGCTTTACCCGAACGTGGACTTCTACAGCGGCATCATCTATCGCGCCATCGGCATTCCCACGCGCATGTTCACCGTGATGTTCGCCATGGGTCGCTTGCCCGGCTGGATCGCACAGTGGAAGGAAATGGTGGAGAACAAGGAGCCGATCAGTCGCCCGCGTCAGATCTACACCGGTGCTGGCGAGCGTGACTACGTTCCCATGGGCCAGCGTAAGTGACCCGAAAGATCGTCCTGACATCCGATACCGTATAACGACGCGCACAACGTGTCGCTCATTCCGAACATCCTCATTACTTTGCCCCAGCATACCTTCAACAATGAACACACGCAAGATCATTGGTTACGCACTTTGGCTTTTGGCCTTCCTCATTCCGTTCCAATCGGCAATTTTGAGCACGGAAGAGATCGGGAATATCAAAGGATTGATCAGTTTCATCGTTCTGGTGGTATTGATCTTCGTAGGCTATATCCTCGTTGACGGGGCCAACGCCGCTGATAAGGCGAAGGCCGGGCAGGAACACGGCCACTAGGAGTACGCACCTCGGGTGGTGCATGCAGCTATATTTGCCGCCCTTTGATGGCGGTCTCCTCGAGTCGCTACGAGGAATTCCCGGAGAGGTGCCAGAGTGGTCGAACGGGTCTGTCTCGAAAACAGAAGTACTCGCAAGGGTACCGGGGGTTCGAATCCCTCCCTCTCCGCCGATCGGCCCCCGCGAAGCGGGGGCATGGAGACCGAAGGACGCGACCAAGCTTGCTTGGTAAAGCGGCATTCGGCCTCCATGCGGGACCCGCAAAGCGGGTCGCCGATCGATGCCTCCCCCTCCGGGAAAGCCCGCCTCGGGCAATCCCTCCCTCTCCGCCGATCGGCCCCCGCGAAGCGGGGGCATGGAGACCGAAGGACGCGACCAAGCTTGCTTGGTAAAGCGGCATTCGGCCTCCATGCGGGACCCGCAAAGCGGGTCGCCGATCGATGCCTCCTCCTGTGGGAAAGCGCGCCTCGCGCGATCCCTCACTCTCCGCCAACGCTGCCCGCGCAGCGGGCGATGACGCAACCCCGTTAGATGCGGAGCTCGCTCCAGGCATCTAACGGGGTTGTGGCATCGAAGGCCGCCAAGCGGCCGCAGCGTTAAAGCCTCCCCCTCTGGGAAAGCGCTCCTCGCGCGATCTCATCATTGCGAGCCTCTGCTCAGGGTCTCCTTCGGAAGACCCTGAGTGAAATGCGTTTCCTTTGCGTACCGATGAACCACAGACCGATCTGCCGAGCGACCAACTGGTCCATGCTTGTGCTCACCCTTGTCGCCTGCACTTCTACCCAACAGGCCATCAGCGGCAGCGAGGAATATTATTCCGTCCAAGAGCCACGCTATGAGGACCACATCTACACGCCCTCGGTCCATACCGTGCAATTGTTCAAGAAAGGCTTCGAGCTTTCCCCTGCGATCATCGAACTCGGCGGAGCGGACCCGCTGATCCTGCGCTTCGACGACTTCTCCCCCGACGCCGAGAACCTGTCCTACACCGTGGTGCATTGCAACGCCGACTGGCAACCCAGTGACCTCTCTCCAAGCCAGTATATCAATGGCATGCCGACGGATTTCGTCCCATCGCCCCGCCAGAGCTTCAACACATTAAAACCATTCTTGGAATACGAGCTGGAGTTCCCGAACGATATGATGCAACCATCCGTTGCCGGGAATTACATCATGAAGGTCTATCGGGATAATGACCAGAGCAACCTCGTCCTGACGCGCCGTTTCCTTGTCTTTGAGAACAGGGTGCGGATCGATGCGGGCATCCTGCCGACACGCGACATCGAAAAGCGCGACATGGACCAACAGGTGGACATGACCTTAAGCTATCCGGGGATCCAGGTCCCGGACCCTTTTTCCGACTTGAAAGTGGCCGTGCTCCAGAACATGCGTTGGGATGATGTCCGCACGGGGTTCAGGCCCAAATTCATACGCGATTCGGAGCTCATTTATGATCAACCGAAGGAAGGCGTTTTCCCCGGTGGCAATGAGTGGCGCGGCGTGGACCTTAAGAGTACGCGCTACTCAACGCTTCGCGTGAACCGCTTCATCACAGCGCCGGAAGGCTTGGAGGAGGCTATTCTGCTGCCCGATGAAAAGCGCGAATTCAAGGTCTATCTGGACCTGCCGGACATCAATGGGAAATACTTGGTACGGAACGACCTGGTGCAAGGGGACCCGCTTAGCGCGGATTATATCTACGTGGACTTCTCCCTGCCTCGCAGCGCCGAACTGACCGGCGGCGACGTCTATGTCTACGGTGCGGTCAGCGACTTTCAGTGCAAGAAGGACTTCCGCTGCACGTGGGACCCCCAACAAAAAGCCTACACCTTGCGGGTATTGGTGAAGCAGGGCTACTTCGACTACGACTATGCCTTCCTGCCCACGGGGGCTTCGGCACCTGACCTCACCCTTCTGGAGGGATCACACTTCCAGACGGAGAACGATTACCTGATACTGGTCTATGTGCGCGACTATCAGTTGCGCTGTGACCGGCTGCTGGGGCTGAGGTTCTTGAACAGCCGTAAAGGCTGAGGCGGCTCAACGGCGCACGATCTTCGCCTTCTTCCGCACGGCAGGGACATCCACCAGGTAGGTTCCTGATGCCAGCTGGGTGATATCCAGCAAGCCATTGGGCGAAAGCGTGCCACTGGCAACGAGCGTACCCCTGATATTGAAAACGAGGAAGGGCACTGCATGCTGCAGGTTGAGGTCCAGCTTAAGCAACCCGGTCGTCGGATTGGGCCATACCGCGAAGGTGCCATAGGCGGCCACCTCCGGGACCGCAGTGGTGCAGTCGGTGACATCCACGAGTGTTACCGTGTTATTGCCACTGTTGGGTACACAGACGCGGTCATGGACCGTGTCATAGTCCAGGTCGGCCGGGTCGTTCAACCCGTTCGTGGCAAGGATCACAGGAGCTTGGGTGAAGGTGTTCTCATAGCGCGTAAGCTGGTCAGGCGTCCAACTGGCGACGATGATCCGGCCTTGGCAGTCCAGTGTGACACCATCAATGTTGCTGAGGTTCGTGGTGAAGCTGCTCAGCTCGGCACCACTGTTCCTGTCGTAGCTCTTGATCTTGGCACTACTGCCCCATCCCACGACCCACAGGCGTTCCAAGGCGGGATCCCAAACGATCCCGTTCGGCGTGTTCACGGTATTGGCCACCAGCGTCGTGTAGGTCAGCTGCTCCACATTCACCTTGAAGATCTTCTTTGCGCTGAAATCCGTGGCGTAGAGAAAAGCCCCATCCGTAGTGATGCCATTGAGGAATGTACCGCCAACGCTCAGGTTGAACACCTCCACGCCATCGGCGGTGCTATATCCGCGGATGGAACCGCCCATGCAGGCGAAAAGGGTGTCCCCCTTCAGTTCGATGCCATACGGCGATCCCGGCAAGTTGCTTGCAAAAGCGGTGACCGTTCCGTCATAGGCCTGCTGCTTGATGCTGTTATTGTCGGTATTACTGACGAAATAACGTTGACCTTCAGCATCGTGCTCCACGCTTTCAGGCCCGCTATATTGGGCATTTACAGTGCAGGAAACGAGCAATAGTGCGGGGTAGAAGATCTTCATCAAGCTATTTCGGGGGCGCAATCTACCGGAATGACGCTGCCGTGTAAAGCGGTGATCGCCTGCTTTTCACAGATCGATCGTGGAAGAGCTACCCCTAATGGCGCACAACTCATGGTTCCGGGTGTTAGACTTGCACATACTACCGCACCAAAAAATGTCCACTGCCGTCTCCCATGACATTCGCGTAAGCGTATTGGCCCGGTTCGAGGCCGGGCAAAGCGCCCCGAACGAAGGGCGCTTCCTATTCAGCTACCGGATCACCATTTCCAACCGGGGCCAACGCACTGCACAATTGCTGCGCCGGCATTGGTTCATTTCGGACAGCCTCGCTTTGCCCAGCGAAGTGGAAGGCCCCGGAGTTGTAGGTGCGGTCCCTGTGCTCGAGCCCGGGGAACAGTTCACCTACACGAGCTATTGCGAGCTGCACAGCGGCATGGGCCGCATGCGCGGCAGTTATCGGATGCGCCATCTGGATGATGGCAGCGAATTTGACGTGGACATCCCTGCCTTCGACCTGCGGTTGCCGTACACGGCTAACTGAGGCACACGGTATCTTTGCGGCCTACTTACCAGTCCCCATTCACTGTATACTTTCCATGAGCAACGCCATCTTCACCCCTCCCACCCCGCACAACGAACCCGTACAGAGCTATGCCCCCGGCAGCGCGGAGCGCAAAACCCTGCAAGCGGAGTACGACCGACGCATCAAGACCACCATCGACGCACCGATGTGGATCGGTGGCAAGGCAGTGGAGACGGAGGACCTGCGGAAGATGAGCCCGCCGCACCAGCATGCGCACAAGTTGGGCATGAGCCACCACGGCGATGCCAAGCACGTGAAAGCCGCGATCGATGCAGCATTAAAGGCGAAGCGTGATTGGGAACACATGCCTTGGCAGGAACGTGCTTCGATCTATTTGAAGGCTGCCGACCTGATCAGCGGACCCTATCGCGCCAGCATCAATGCAGCCAGTATGCTTGCGCAAAGCAAGAACTGCTACCAAGCGGAGATCGATGCGGCCTGTGAGTTCGCTGACTTCCTGCGGTTCAACGTGTCCTACATGGTGCAGATCTACAGCGATCAGCCGAAAAGCGCCGCTGGCATTTGGAACCGCTTGGAATACCGCCCGCTTGAAGGGTTCGTGTTCGCACTTTCACCGTTCAACTTCACCAGCATCGCGGGCAACCTGCCGAGCGCTCCCGCACTGATGGGCAACACCGTCGTGTGGAAATGCGCCAACACGCAGATCTATTCAGCCCAAGTGATCATGGAGGTGTTCCGCTTGGCGGGCCTACCGGACGGGGTGATCAACTTGATCCATGTGGACGGCAAAGTGGTCGGCGACACGATCCTGCGCCATCGGGATTTTGCAGGTGTACACTTCACCGGCAGCACCGGCGTCTTCCGCACCATCTGGGGCGAGATCGGGAACAACATCGCCAACTACCGCAGCTATCCCCGCATCGTGGGTGAGACCGGCGGCAAGGACTTCGTGGTGGCCCACCCCAGCGCTGATCCACTTGCCGTGGCAACTGCCCTTTCACGCGGTGCCTTCGAGTATCAGGGACAGAAATGCAGCGCTGCCAGCCGGGCCTACATACCGGACAACATTTGGCCTCAAGTGAAGAAGGGGATGTTGGAGGATCTCGCGGAAATGAAGATGGGAGACCCGCGCGATTTCAAGAACTTCATCAACGCGGTGATCGATGAGAAGGCCTTCGACAAGATCACGGGCTACATCGCCGGAGCGAAGAAGAACAAGGACAACGTCAAGGTGATCGCCGGTGGTAAATCCGACAAGAGCAAGGGCTATTTCATCGAACCCACCGTTATTGAGTCGAAAGACCCAAAGAGCGTGACCATGTGTGAGGAGATCTTCGGGCCGGTGCTTACGGTCCATGTGTACAGCTCCAACCGCTGGATGGACACCTTGAAATTGGTGGACGCAACCGGGGAATACGCCTTGACGGGTGCCGTGTTCGCACAGGACAGGGCCGCGATCCAACAGGCAACGGATGTGCTCCGGCACTCCGCCGGCAACTTCTACATCAACGACAAGCCGACAGGAGCCGTTGTAGGCCAGCAGCCATTCGGCGGCGCACGCGGAAGCGGCACCAACGACAAGGCAGGCAGCTACCTGAACCTGGTGCGCTGGACCAGCGCCCGCACCATCAAGGAGACCTTCGTGCCTGCGTTGGACCACAAGTATCCGTTCCTCGGGTAAGTGAAGGATCGACCGCGGAGGTGCAGACCGTGCTACGCCGTAGCGGCTACGCTCAGGCGAGGACGCAGGGAAATGCGGTAGGTGACCGGTCGCTGCCAACTGTGGTTGCGACTGCCAACTGCCGCTGCCAACTGCCCTCTCTCTCTGCTGTCCACGATCGATCGTTGATCGGATGCAATGGAGGCGGCGCCACCTGCGTTGCTTCTTGCAGAACTTCACGCCGTGAAAGAAAAGGTCCTCCGTTTCGTGCCCGGGATGCTGCGCAACCGCTATGGCGCGGGCCTGCTCGTGCTGCTGCTTTGGATCTGCCTGTTCGCGGACTACGACCTTTATACCATGATGAAACTGCGCCACCAACTGGGGCAGATGAAGGAACAAAGGGACCAGTATGCCGATGAGATCGCTACTACGCGCGCGCAGCTCCACGAGCTGAACAGCGATCAGGCACTGTTGGAAAAGTTCGCGCGGGAGAAGTACCTGATGAAGCGCGACAACGAGGACATCTTCGTGCTCGTGCCGAAGAAGAAGTGAAGTTGGGTCAGAGGCCCTATGAGGCTCGCACTCGCCACTAAGGCGAGCGCGGGCGTGTAGAAAGCGCGACAACTATAGCATCTCCGTGCTCGTGCCGAAGAAGAAGTGATCAACACGGCGGCTCCCTGCCTCCTTCACGTTAAGGTGTGGCATCCGGTGATGGTCCTTCTTCAGCGCCCTTGAAGGCCCTCAGGTTGTACCGCAGGCTGCACATTACATAGCGCTGCAGCATGTTCGTCACGGTGTTCTGGATGTAGGTGTCGCCCACATCGCGCACCACACTCACATTTTGGCCGAGAATATCATGGGCCGACACCCGGAACTCCAACGCATCATCCTTCAGGAACTTGTGCCCGATGGCGGCATTCCATACCAGCGCATTCCGATCGTATGCGGTACCTAGGCCGATGTATTGCTGAAAGTTCACCTCGTTCACCACCACCCAGCCCTTCAGCCCGTTCAGCGTGAGCTCGCCAGTGAGCTGCCCTTGGTAGTAGCTGTTGCTCAACGAGGGCCGCAGATCGCTGCGCGCGGCATTGAAGTTGGCGGTGTACCCAATGCGGAAATCCACGCTTTCGCTGATGTTGCTACTGAGCTCGGTGCCGAGGTTCCAGTTGGTATTCCACGTGAAGTTCTCCACACGGTTCACCTCGCCGGGCAGCCGCTCGATACTGCTTCCAGCGTTCAAGCTCAGGTTGCTCTTGAGCAGCGCAATGGGGAGGCCATAGCTCACGTAGGCCTGCACTGATACATAGCCATCCAAGTTCTTCGGCAGGGAAAGTTGCGAACCAGCAGAGAGGACCATTCCACCGGCGAGGGTGCTATCGGTGGTCGGCACGAAGGTCACTCCGCTGATACGGCCCGGCTGGCTTTCCAGGTCGAGGAGCGCGAAGAAGGGCCGTGTCTTCGTGCTATCCAGCATGTTGAACCGCATGTTTAGCCCGTGCTGGTAGCTCTGGCCCAGACCGAGGTTGCCTGTGGTCAGACTCAGTGGATCGCTGTTGTCCACCACCGACTGCAATTGGCTGATGGACGGGGAGTTCACACTGGTTCGATAGTAGATGCCCAGACGCGTGGTCTCGCTCCAGCTCCGTTTGAACATGGCATTGGGGAGTAGGTTGGTGTAGCTGCGGCCCACCGTAAGCTCCACCGGATAGGTCTGCTCGCTGTGCATCATGCTGCCCTGGCCGTCCAGCCCGATGTTGAACGTGCATCCGGTGCCGTTGTAGCGGTAGCTCACTCCCCCCCGTAGGGTCCGTATCGTGTTGTCCGCTTTATTGCTCAGTGGCGTGTTCAACAGCTCACCGCCAGTGTCCGGGTCGATGTCGTAGGTCAACTTCTCGGCATTGCCCAACTTTATGGTTGGCGCTATAGTAAACTGGACTTGCCCATGTTGGCTTACCGGTTCAGTGTAGTTCACCTGTAAGTCGTGGTTCTGCGTGAAATTGTCACCGGTGGAGCGTTGGTCGATCGAGGTGGCGATGGCCGCTGTGTCCAATAGGAAGTGGTTGTCCGCGAGCAGTGTTCCCGTGCTGTTCCGACCAAACAACGAAGTGGTCAGATCCGCACTGAAGGTCCGGCCCGATTTGACGAAGCGGTGGTTGAACAACAGGGAGTTGTTGAAATTCGCTGCACCCCGGTCGGACTTGCTGCTATTGTCCGTGGTGCTCAACTGCAGGCCGTCACCATTGACAACGCTGGACCGTTGAGAATTTTTCGAGGTGTTCCTCTGGATCTTCAGTTCCGGTGTAATGGTGAGCGAGTTCGAGCTATCGAACTGTGTCTCGATCCGGAAGCTGAAGCGGTGATCGAAGCTGTCGGCAGTCCGGGCATTGGTACTGTTGGCGCCCTGCGCAGTGGTATCGCTCAAGTAGGTGGTGCGCTCGCTTTTGGAGGTATTGATGTTGCGCTGAATATTGAAGAAGTAACTGCCGGAGAGTTTCGTCTTCCCGATCTGGTCGCTGTAGTTCAGGCCGATGTCATTGCTGGTATTGACGCCCGATGGGGTACCCACGAAGATGAAGCTATCGCCGCCACTTCCGGAGAGAAGTCCCATGATGTCCTGCACGGAGAAATTCTGCTCGTTGATATTGTTTCCATGTCCCAGCAAGCTGATGCGCCGTGCCCCGTTGAACCAGTTCAACGAAAGGCCTCCTGTGTAGCGACCGTCCGTGCCGTAGCCGAAGCTCGCGTCGCCGAACATCCCGTGGCTCATGCTCTTCTTGGTCACGATGTTCAACGTTTTCTCGCTGTTGCCGTCATCGAAACCCGTGAGCTGGGCTTGGTCGCTCTTCTTGTCGAAGACCTGCACCTTGTCGATGATCTCCGCTGGCAGGTTCTTCAAGGCGATCGTCGCGTCGTCCCCGAAAAATTCCGATCCGTCCACCAACACACGCTTCACCTGTTCGCCTTGGGCGGTCACTGTCCCGTTCTGGCTGGTGATGCTGGGCATCTTCCTCAGCAGGTCCTCGGCCGTGGCATCCGGGTTCACTTTGTATGCGCCTGCATTGAAGATGGTGGTATCGCCTTTCTGCTCGGCGCGTGGTTGCATGGCCACCTTTTCCACGGCCTTCAATAACGCATTGGAAGGCTTCAGGCGCAATGAGATCTCACGCGCATCAGCGTTGACCTTCACTGGCTGGTGAAGCTGGCCATAGCCCACGAAGCTGGCGCGAAGTAGATAGTTCCCCGAGAGGACAGCGGTAAACGCGAAATGTCCTTTGCCATCCGAGATCATGGCGTGCTGCTGGGTGGTGTCGATCGCATTGATCAGTTGCACCAGGGCTCCTGGTAGCACACCTCCGTCGGCATCATCGAACACCGTTCCCGATACGTTGAAGTTCTGGGCCTGCGCCACCTGGAAAAACGGAAGTGTGATCAGCATGCCCAGCAGCTGGAAGTTGATCATGAAGGGGATGCACCTGTTCCGCATGGTGGACACGACAAGATAAGTGGCGCGCCAAGGTGCGAAGGTCTCCATGGGCAGGAATTCCGTGCGGGTAAACTGTCCTAAGGCTGGACCGGTCCCTAAAAAGCAATGAAATCTGGATATCCCGGAGGCAGCGCACTCGCCAAAAAGGCGAGTGCATGGAGTGCGTGCAGGAAGCTCGACAACAAGTACATCTTCCTCCTCGTGCCGAAGAAGAAGTGACGGCGGATCCTCGTTCGGACCGACTTGTTCGCTGAACTGAACTGACCTGTGGTAGGCTGTAGGCTTATAAAGCGACACGCTCGCCAAAAAAGGCGAGCGTGTGCATGCTATAAAGTTCAGCTGAGACATGTGACCGAGCACATCAGTCGGATCATCCGCTGATCAGCGATCACTGATGATGCGCGTCCTCCCCGTGCACGTGCCCGTGGGAAAGCTCTTCGGCCGTGGCCTCGCGCACATCGGTGATCTCCACGTCGAAGTTGAGCGTAACACCAGCCAGCGGATGGTTGCCGTCCACCAACACCTGTCCGTCCTTTACCTCTTTCACAGTCACCACGCTGTGCTCGCCAGCTTGGAACTGCATGCCCTCCTCCACTTTCTGCCCACCGAAGTTGTCCAAGGGCACTTGCTGCAGGAGGTCCTTATTGAACTCTCCATAGCCCAGTTCCGGAGCGACCACCGCTACGAACTTGTCCCCTTTGCCCTTGCCTTCCATTTGGGACTCCAGACCGGGGACGATCATGCCAACACCTTGGAGGTAGGCGAACGGTTCGCGGCCTTCGCTGCTGTCCAGGACGGTACCATCGTTATCAGTGAGTTTGTAATGGAAAGAGACCACGGAGTTGTTGGAAATGTTCATTCTTGACTTGCTTTTGCATGATTTTTTTTCAGCGGTGCAAAACTAATCCCCCTCATCCGGGAACGCAAAAACACGGCACCGTCCCTTCGCTGACATCCATCATAGCCATGGCCGCACACTTTCGCGACCCCGGCTCAGGTACCGGGATGACAACTTCCGCAGGAAAGGGAGCTCAAAGGTGACCCGGCGACCAGTACAACGTGAAGTAGAACGCCGCGAAGCCCACGAACGCGATGACCAAGGCCCACACCCAGGAAGGGATGGCCTTGGGCGTCTCCGAACCGGTGATCATGAACACGTCCGTGCGTTCACTGCCGTATGCGTTCACGGTGATGGGGATGCGGTCTTCCACCACTTCGCCGGGCTTCAGCCCCAGCACCGTTATGGACGGCCCGTTGCGGACCTCGAAGGGAATGGTGCGCAGGCCTTCCACTCCGTTGGTGCTGCGTGCCACGATGCGCAGGGTATGCGGACCATCGGGCAACTTCGTGGTGTCGAAGAGGAACTTCACCGGTGGGGCATATTCCGCGAAAGGAGCCGGTTCGTCATCCAAGAAGAGCTTTACGGTACGTTCAATTGCCATCTTGGAGGGGGGTATTGAGGATGGATCGCTTGATGTGGTTCGCTGCGTCCTCATTGGGCTTCACCAAGAATTTCACGGAGAATATCAAAGTGAACAGGACAATGACACCCGATACGTAGATGATCGGCATGTCCCAGCCGCTTTGCGGTCCGGTGCCGTGGGAGATGCCCTTAAGGATCGCGGGCTGCTGCTTTTCACAGACTTCACAGGCCCACATGGGCAAGGAGAAAAGCAAGGCAAGGAGTGAAATGGCCAGCTTTTTCATTTTTGAACGGTTTCTGGTGCGAGGACAGCGCGTTGGGTCTTAACGGTCTCTGCATCGGTGGGTGGAGCGTTATTGCCGAAGTTCGAGCGTACATAGTTTATCACTGCCGCGATCTCCGCGTCGCTGAGGTGGGCCTGTGAAGGCATTGGCCCATATTGAGGTAACCCGCTATAGCCGCCGAGGACGATATCCACCATTTTCAGGGGATCCTTTTCATTCACGAGAGCAGCCCCTGCCAAGGCGGGGAAAGCACCCGGGAGGCCTTTGGCATCCGGTTGGTGGCAAGCGGCGCAAACACTGGAGAACACTTTACTACCGTCAACTGCGGGAGCGGCGGCGCCTGCGGCCGCGGCTGCCACGGGCTTGCCATTGGCGCCCGGGGTAGCAATGAAGGCTTCCGGTTCCACTCCTTGGGGCAGCGGCGCCTGCTTCAGTGAGATCAGGTAGGCCACCAGGTCCTTCGCGCGTTCCGTTGCGATCACCTTATGGTTCGGGTGCTTCAACTGGTCGGCAGGCACCGAGAGCACGAAGTCATCCGGCTTCACTGCGGTGGAATCCACTTCTTTGAAGAGCCATCCATACCGCGGCATGATCGATGCCTTCTCCACCATGCGCGGGTTGTACAGGTGCATCATTTGCCACGCCTCGCTGCCCTTGCGCACGCCCACGTTGGTGAGGTCCGGCCCGGTACGCTCGCTGCCGAGCAACGAAGCGGTATTGTGCCACATGTCCGGGCGTTGCTTGCTGTAGTAGTAGTCGCTGGGGATGGAAGGGCGCGAACCCCAGGTCTTGTCCATCTCGATGTTGCGCACCTGCTGGGTGTGGCAGCCGATGCAGCCCTCGGCGACATAGACCTCCAAGCCACGATGCTCTTGAGCTGTCATTACCGGCATGCCCGGCAATGGCGAATTGTTGTCCTGCATGCTCAAGGCCGGCGCTACGGCCACACCTGTGCTGAGCAGCACGAAGCCCATCAAAGCGACATTCACAAGTGTCGCGTGGTCCTTATGGAAATTGATCATTGCTCAGCAGGTATAGGATTTCTGATCTCGGATGGGTCGGCAGGGCGTGGATCGCGGACCATGGTGTAGAAGTTCCAAGCGAAGATCCAATGGGAGATGAACATCAGCGTGCCGCCGACCGCCCGCCAGGTCCAATAGCCGCGAGTTGCGATCACGGTATCGATGAACGGAACGCCTTCCATCCATGCCATCCCTTTCACCATACCACCGGCCATCAGCGAGACGGTATAGGCGAAGAGGCCGATGAAGGCGAGCCAGAAGTGCGCACCCACAAGCAATTGCGAGGGTTCGCGGCCGGTCATTTTCGGAAGCAGTGCATAGATGCAGGCCCATAGGATGAAGCAGATAATGCCGTACATCGTCATGTGCGAGTGCGCCACGTTGAAGTCCGTAAAGTGCCACACGTTC
Organism: Flavobacteriales bacterium; assembly: GCA_038234075.1. Lineage (GTDB taxonomy): Bacteria > Bacteroidota > Bacteroidia > Flavobacteriales_F > PHOS-HE28 > PHOS-HE28. Next base: position 73,823 of record JBBSUV010000008.1, read on the forward strand.
TGCGTGAAGCGGAAGGCCTGGAAACTGCCTTGGGAACTGCCTACGAAATAGAAGATCACGCCCACCAAGAAGAACGGCAGCACATAGCTCTTGCCGATGGCGCTCCAACTGCCGCGCATGGTCATCAGGAAGTTGGTGGTGCCAGCGATCACCGGGATGAACATGCCCATGCTGAATACGATGGCAACCGTTTGCAGCCACCACGGTAGCGGCGAGAAGATGAAGTGGTGGGTACCGATCATGGTGTAGAAGAGCATCTGTGTCCAGAACGCCAGCACGCCCAACGAGTATGAGTAGATGGGCTTGTTGAGGGACGAGGGCAGGTAGTAATAGATCAGCCCCAGCGTAAAGGTCATGAACCACATACCCACGCCTTGGTGCATGTAGTAACCTTGCGTGATCGTCTCCCCCAAGCCGTTCTGGTAAAATGGCAGATAGCCGATGACCGTCAGCACGATGGTCCAGATCAGCGAGGCGAGGAGGTACCAGTTGCTTACATAGATCTCGGGGATCTTCCGCCGCTTCACAGTGGCGTAGAAGTTGCGGAACGTGAGTATGAGGCCCAGAGCGAAAGGCAACATCGCCGGCCAGATGTACTCGCGGTATTCACCGCCTCCGTTGTTGATCCCCGCCATCAGGCAGATGTTGCCGGCGATCACGGAAAAATTGATCAGGCCGAAAGCCCACCATCCCGTTCTATAACTGTGGATCTTGGTGACGGAGGTACGGGCGATCACGAAGTAGGCCAATCCGATCATCGCCATGGAGGCCCAGCCCCAGAAGACCGTATTGGTGTGCACGGGCCGCAGCCTGCCGAAGGAGAGCCAAGCCACCTCGTCGAGGTCCGGCCAGATGAATTTCAGACCGAGGTATTCCCCCACAGTAGTGCCGAAGAGCAGCCAGAAGATCGATGCTCCCAAGTACCAGATGACCAGCTGTTGCAACTGCTTGGGCACGTCGAGGCGGGTGCGGGAGTAGATCTTCTCGTCCACGAGCGGGCTGTTCGGCTCGCTGGTGGCACCCGCGATCAGGGCTTTGTCATCGAAAGCTGTGGCGCTTCCACCCAGTTCATCGCCACGCAAGCGATATTGCAATGCGGCCTCCCTCTTGACGCGCTCCTCTGCATTGATCGTCGGCCCTCCGCCCTCGGCCGCTACGCGCTTCTCCTTGGTCTGTTGGATCAACCGGCTCACCTTGGCCGCTATGATGAGCACGGCGATGAACAGTACGATACCCAGCAGCACCATCGTGCCCACAACTCCGGGGCTGGTCAGCCAGCCGTCGGTCTTGGGACTTTGTGCCATGGCCCCCTCTACAAAGAGTAGTGCACCTATAGCAAGCGAGATCCGCAACGAAGTTTTTATCGGACTCATTTGTCCTGTTCCAGGGTGTGGCTTCATACTTTCAGTCGTGTTATTCCATTGTTCAGATCCTGCACTAAGCTGTTGACATCGGTGTTCTCCAACATCCGGTCCAAGGCGTCCCTCACCTTACTGAACTGATCATGCATGGGGCAGGGATGTCCGCTGTTACAGCTACCTAGACCCATGGCGCAGTCATTCTGGAAAGCATCCTCACCAACGGCCTCCATTACCATGCGCAAATTCACCTTCCGGGCTTGAAGCGGCGGCAGGTCGAATCCTCCGTTGGGGCCACGCCGCGAGGTGACGATGCCAGCGCGTGCCAGATCTTGCAGCACTTTGGCCGTGAATGCTTTCGGTGCACCAGTACGTTCCGCGATGTCGGCCAAGGTGAGCCGCTCACCGTTCTTAGAGGCGATCGCTACCACCACCGTGGCACGGAAAGCATATTCACAGGTCTTGGAGAACATGTCGGCAAATGGCGTGGGGCAAATGTAGGGCACGCTCCGTAATCAGGATGCCCATGTCCTTAATTAAGGATCTCAGAATGAAAAGAGTTGCTGTTTTATCTGTTCTGCGTGTTTGCTCCTGACGTCCAAGCAATCCTCTAAGATCCGTTTACTGGGACTGAAACATCGAATGTGCACCATTACCGAACTTCGCGACCATGGGCTACGAACAACTCTTCGCCGATTTCCCCGCCTTGGACGCCTCCGCTTGGGAAACCTTGATCTTGAAAGAGCTCAAAGGCAAAGCACCCGAAAGCATCGCGATCACCTTGGAGAATGGTACCGTGCTGCGCCCCTTCGCCACGGCAGAAAGTGCCATGATCGCCAACGAAATGCGCAGGGGCCTTAAGCGAAAGGGCAACGCATGGCGCATGACCACTGATCTGCGCAAAGCTCGCGTGAACACGAACCAACTGCTGTTGGAAGACCTCATGGGCGGTGCGGATTCCGCCGTTCTTTCCGGTGCCTGTGAGGATGTGACGAAGAACCTCACCGATGTGATGCTTGCGGGCGTGGACTTACAGTTCACGGATGGTACGCCGGCATTGGTGCATTGGCTGTTGCGTGAAGCGGAACGGCAAGGCGTGAAGTCGACGGAGCTCTTTTGTTGTGCCGGTCTTCCATTGGAAGAGGATGTCAGTGGATTGCGACCAGTAGTGGAAGCATACCCGCACTTCCGGCTATTCAACATCCCAGCCGTTGACCCTTCCTTACAAGCCACGAAAGCAGCACTACAACAAGGCAAAGAACTGATCGGCCGCCTGCTGCAACAAGGCTTCACTATTGATGATGCCGCAGCGCGGATCCAGTTCAGGCTGCCCCTCGGCGATGACCTGTTCATGGAGGTCGCGCGGTTGCGAGCCTTCCGTGCCGTATGGGCGCAGGTGATCGCCGGTTTCAACCCTGAACATGCGTGTTCGCACAACACCTGGGTCCAAGCGAAGGTGCGCTATCCCGCGGAAGGTGCGGGCCATACGGACATCATCCGTGCGACATTGCAGGCAGTGAGCGCCGTGGTCGCCGGATGCGACGGGTTGACCATATCACCGCCACAGATCCCTGAAGGCGAGGTACTGGCTCGCCGCGTGGTGCGCAACATCCATCACTTGTTGAAGGACGAAGGCCTTTTGGCTCGCGTGGCCGACCCGGTCGGCGGGGCGTCCATCGTGGAGGAACTCACAAGCATTTTATCGACCGAGCTCACGTCAAGCCTCAAGCCACAAGCCACAGGCTTGACCGCTTCCCAGCTTGTGGCTGGCAGCTTGCAGCTTGAGGCTGAGATTCCGAACCGGGAAGAAATTTCACTGAAGTCCTACTACTCCGCCCTGGACACCAAAGCCATTGAGCACTTGAAATTCGGCGCGGGTACTCCACCCTACTTGCGTGGCCCTTATGCCAGCATGTATACGATCCGTCCGTGGACCATCCGCCAGTACGCGGGGTTCAGCACGGCGGAAGCGAGCAATGCCTTCTACCGCCGCAACCTTGCCGCCGGTCAGATGGGACTCAGCGTCGCCTTCGACCTCGCTACGCACCGCGGCTACGACAGCGACCACCCGCGCGTGACTGGCGATGTGGGCAAGGCCGGTGTGGCCATCAGTAGCGTGGAGGACATGAAGATCCTCCTCGACCAGATCCCGCTGGACAAGATGAGCGTGAGCATGACCATGAATGGCGCGGTGCTGCCCATCATGGCCTTCTTCATCGTAGCGGCGGAAGAGCAAGGCGTTGCTCCGGAACTGCTGCAAGGCACCATCCAGAACGACATTCTGAAGGAGTTCATGGTGCGCAACACCTACATCTATCCGCCGGGGCCGAGCATGCGCATCGTGGGCGACATCTTCAGCTATTGCGCGAAGAAGATGCCCAAGTTCAACACGATCAGCATCAGTGGCTACCACATGCTGGAGGCCGGTGCGCCTGCGGATCTGGAGATGGCATACACGCTCGCCGACGGCATCGAATACGTGCGCACCGGCATCGCGGCGGGCATGAAGGTCGATGAATTCGCGGGCAGGCTTAGCTTTTTCTGGGGCATCGGCATGGACCTCTTCATGGAAGTGGCCAAGCTGCGTGCAGGCCGCATGCTCTGGGCGAAAATGCTGAAGGAGGTCGGCGCCACGGACCCAAAAAGCCTTGCCCTGCGCACGCACTGCCAGACAAGCGGCTGGAGCCTCACCGCGCAGGACCCCTTCAACAACATCGCGCGCACCACGGTAGAGGCGCTGGCAGCCGTGCTCGGCGGAACGCAAAGCCTGCACACCAACTCACTCGACGAGGCCATCGCACTGCCCACCGACTTCAGCGCCAAGATCGCCCGCGACACCCAGCTCTACTTGCAGAAGAACAGCGGCATCACGAAGTTCATCGACCCGCTTGGTGGCAGCTACTACGTGGAAAGCCTCACGAATGAACTGGTGCACAAAGCGTGGGCGCGGATCAAGGAAGTGGAAGAGCTCGGGGGCATGAGCAAGGCCATCGAAACGGGCCTTCCGAAAATGCGCATCGAAGAAGCCGCCGCGAAACGCCAAGCGCGTATCGACACCGGCAAGGACCACATCATCGGAGTGAACGCCTACGTGACAGACGACGAGACGAAGATGGACCTGCTGGAAGTGGACAACACGGCGGTGCGTGAATCGCAGGTGGCACGTTTGAAGCAGGTCCGTGCGAGCCGCGATGAGATCGCAGTCCAAAGTGCCTTGAAAAAGCTGACGGATGCAGCAGCCGCAAAGCCAGACAACGGACAACGGACAACGGACAACCTACTGGAACTGGCAGTGACCGCAGCGCGAGTTCGAGCCACCCTGGGTGAGATAAGTGATGCACTGGAACTCGTCTTCGGAAGATATAAAGCCACCACCCACGCCATCAGTGGCGTCTACGCAGCGGAAGCCATGAACGACCCCGAGATGAAGGAGGCCATGCGCCTCGCCGATGAATTCGCCAAGCAGGAAGGCCGCCGCCCACGCATCCTCGTGGCCAAGATGGGCCAGGACGGGCATGACCGCGGCGCCAAGGTGATCGCCACCAGCTTCGCCGACATCGGCTTCGACGTGGACATCGGCCCGCTGTTCCAAACCCCGCAGGAAGTAGCGAAGCAGGCCATCGAGAACGATGTGCACGTGTTGGGCATCAGCAGCCTCGCAGGTGGCCACAAAACACTCGTGCCCGAGGTGATCAAGGAACTGCGCGACACCTACCACCGCGGCGACATCCTAGTAGTGGCAGGCGGTGTGATCCCGCCGAACGACTATGAATTCCTCAAGCAGGCCGGATGTTTCGATGTGTTCGGGCCGGGGACTAAGATCCCGAAGGCTGCGGTGGAGATCATTCGGGCGTTGATGAATTGATCTTCAGGTCAAAGGATGGGTGGCTTTCTATTCATGATCGTACTGGGGCCACTGTTCATTCTGAGTGTTTTGACCTCCGGCCTTGTGATCCTGTTTTCAGGGAAAGGCAAGCGCAAGGCCGCCGTCAGGGTCATCCTAATGATGTACGGTGTAGGATCCGGACTGTTGATCCTTGGGGGGATGACCCTAGTGACCGTTAGCTCGATCACCTCTCCGATGAGCGTTGATCGCAGCGATGTCATAGGGACCTACAAAGTCGATAGGAACATGTTTGCCGGTCCACAAGGCAATTGGCAACATGACCATTTCACAATGACCATCACGGATGAAGACACCTTGATACTGAAATCGTTGGACATCAATGGGGCTTGGCATGAATACAGGCGGCCAATTATCCCTGTCCAGGGTGTCCATTCCTATTTGTGGCGCTTTTCGACCGAAGGTGATGGTACCATGCACCACCTTCTGATGAACACGCCGACATTGCATCGACAACAATGGAGCTTCTACTACTCCTTCCAGTCTCCTCGCTTTGGGACCGTGTTCTTCCGTAAGGAGTGAACTTGCCCTGTCACCGTATTCGGCGTGACGGATCGCAGCAAAAAGCCCGCAATCCTTCCATCAGTGTGCGGTTCAGCCGTTCCGCTTGCTCACCGCGATCAACACCCCCAACTCGCCATCGAGTTGCTCCAGCCCCTCTCCAGGCATATAAGCCTTGCTGACAAAACCATCGAGGTAGAGGGCATCGGTGCATCCTGCAGCAATGAAAGCCGACGCGAAGTCATAGAAATTCACGGGTTCCTTGGAGATCGCGAAGACCAGCTGACCATCGGCTCTGAGGCCCACACCATTCCGGATGTTCAAGTTCTGCGACCCTTGCATGAACTTCTCATTGATCTGCCCATGAATGAGCAGCACTGGACCCGACTGTGTGGCGAAGCTGACAGCCTTTACCGTTGGATATTCCGCCGTCGTACACACGAAAGCAACCGTATCACTGCGGATACCGAATACCCCATTGGGAATCATGTGAAAGTTGCCCTCGCCACTGGAGGTGTTCAGGCGAATGACCTCCCGACCATTCTCGACATATAGGCCCAGCGGGGCGTGATCTGTAGTGTACATCCCGCCGTTCATCGCCAAGGTCAGCGTTTGCCCTTGCGCTTGAAGCATCGTTTGCAATGCACCGATGTTCCCGATCACACGGCGGCGGTGATCCTTCCAATACATACTCACCTGTTCAACTCGCGGATCCACGGTGGTCGTAGCGATCCGCGCATCGGCTCCGTGCCGAAAACCCATCAGCGCCACCAGGGCCAGAGTGGCAAGTATGAACCTTTTTGCGTGCCCCTTCATCCCGCACGAATGTATACATGGCCCTAGCCTGGATCCATCCTTTCGTCCGATCCGGAACGCGACGGACCAAGCGTATGGCCCGCAAGTGAGGATGAACGACGAGTGCGGACTTGGAGGCCTTCGACATCGCTCAGGCTAAACTCCAAGCCGGCCCCGCCTGCTTTTGAGGTAGGGCACGCCCATATTCAGATCATGAATGTTGTCTCCCAGCATCATAAAGCCAACCATACTAACCTATGATGTTTATACACGTCTTTAATTCAAAACAAATCGATGATGAATGCGTATACTTGTGGTGTAAAAACAGCGTTTGCTAGCCAAATAGAGCCGTACGATGCCTACAAGCAACATCATCTGGAAGCTCCTCAAGGACGAGAAAGTCGTGGAGCAGCTCGGCAAGGAGCTGCGCCGCATGCGTCTGAGCAACAACCTCAGCCAAGCCGAAGTGGCCACTCGCGCTGGCTTGGACCGCACCACCGTGGTGAAGCTGGAGGCCGGTCGCGCCGCTACCTTGCTTACCGTGGTGCAGGTACTGCGCGCCATGGACCGGCTGAATGCGCTGGACGGCTTCCACGAGGAACCGCAACTGACGCCCTACCAAGTGGTGGAGCAACAGGAGAAATACTTGGCGAAGCAGCGCAAGCGGGCCTCGCGCAAAAAGCCCACCATCGTCCCTCCAAAACCGAAAAGCACATGGTAACGCATGCGAACGTGATGTTGTGGGGCCAGACCGTTGGCTTGGTGATCTGGGACGACCGCCTGCACCGCGCACAGTTCCAGTACGACCGCTCATTTGCAAAAGGCCACCTGGATGTGGCGCCGATCATGATGCCGCTGGCCCAAGCGAGGGGTGGCGATGCCGTGTTCACCTTCGGCAACCTGCGTGATGCGACCTTCAAGGGGTTGCCGGGGCTGCTGGCGGATAGCCTTCCGGATCGCTTTGGGAATCAGTTGCTGAACGCATGGCTACAAAGTCAGGACCGTGACCTCGGTACGGAAAATCCGGTGGAACGATTGTGCTACCTCGGCCACCGCGGCATGGGTGCGTTGGAGTTCGAGCCGGCGCATGGCGAACTGCAGGCGAGCAGCGAAGCCTTGCAAGTGGATGAGCTCGTGCGCGTGGCGCGCAACGTGGTGCAGCAGAAGGAAACGTTCATCACCAGTCGGAAGAAGGGCGACCAGGAAGCTCTATTGGACATCATCCAAGTGGGCACATCGGCGGGCGGCGCGCGGGCCAAGGCGATCGTGGCCTTCAACGCGAGGACCGGCCAGGTGCGCAGTGGGCAGATCGATGGCCTGAAGGATTTCAGCTATTGCCTGATCAAGTTCGACGGCGTGACCAACGTCGCACTCGGCGATCCGAAAGGCTACGGCCGCATCGAGTTTGCGTACTACCTGATGGCACGCGCTTGCGGGATCGAGATGATGCCGTGCCGCCTGCTGGAAGAGCATGGTCGCGCGCACTTCCTCACGCAACGCTTCGATCGTGTGGTCGACAGCGAAGGCAAAACGCACCGCCTGCACATGGCCACGCTCTGCGGCATCGCGCACATGGACTTCAACGACCCGCTGGCACACAGCTACGAGCAGGCCTTCGCCGTGATGCGCTTGCTGAGCCTGCCCTACCCCGCCGCTGTTGAGCTATTCCGCCGGATGTGTTTCAACGTGATCGCCCGCAACTGCGACGACCACACCAAGAACACCTCGTTCCTGATGGACCCACAAGGCGATTGGCATCTTTCACCGGCCTATGACATGACCTTCGCCTTCGACCCGAAGAACCTTTGGCTGCACCAGCACCAGATGAGCATCAACGGCAAGCGGAGCGACTTTACCCGCGCCGACCTGCTAACAGTCGCCAAAGAGATGAACATCAAGAAAGCAGAGGCCATCATTGATGAAGTGGTGGCCGGCGTGAAGACGTGGAAGAAGTGCGCCAAGAAGGCGGAAATGGATCCGAAGCAGACCGGAGCCATCGCGGCATTGCACTTGGTCAAGCTCTGAGATCGGGGAATCTCAACGGGGATCGAACATGCCGCGGGCAATGCATGCCCCGATCCAGACTTGGCTTATAGCTGGCTTCCGCTCGGCATGGACCTTGGCTGCGCTCAGGCACACCTAAACCATGTATCATGAAGTATCCAGAAAAAATCGCTCTGACGTCCACCGTCCTGTTCCTGTTCAGCAGCTGTACCACCACTTATTACATTCCGAACACCCAGAACGTTCCCGTCATCGATGCCAAGGGCGCAACGTCCGTGAATTTGGCCGGGAACGGTAACCAAGTTGAATTCCAAGCGGCTTATGGGCTCACTGATGCCTTGGCGATCCAAGCCAATGGGGCTTGGTATATTCCGCATGACGAGGACAATGGCAACGGCGGTTCGGGATCGCTGTATGAAGGCGGCCTTGGTTACTACAAGAACCTGTCGGACCACTGGCTCTTTGATACTTACGCCTTGGTCGGTGGAGGCCACGTGGAGAACCACTTCCCCAGCACCCTACCCACAGACCCCGCGACGACCGGCCGCATAGAGGCAAGCGCCCTGCGCTATGGCCTGCAGCCGAGCATCACCTATCACACGCCGTACTTCTCCATAAGTGGCTCGGTGCGCGGCACGCAGATGCGCTACTCCAACATCTCCGGCTCCTTGTACCTCGACGGACTACGCCAGGAGCGATATCTGGAGGACAACAGCGCGAATTTCCTACTGGAACCAGCACTCACCCTGCGCGGTGGTTTTGAGCGGGTGAAGCTGCAAGTCCAATTGCTCCAGAGCATCAACCTCAGCCACTCCAACTTCAAGCAGGACAACACCCTGCTATCGATAGGATTGAATTTCTCGTTGGGAGGGAAATAGGCTGCGGGCCGTGAAACCGTGAGATCCGGAGACACCTTCGATCCAACCACTTCGCAGGTTCGTGAGAACTACTGGGGAACGAGCGCTATTGCCCAGAAAAGTCCAAGATCGACGTCCAGCGCAAGGCACATAGCTTTGCCGCCCTATCAGATCGAGATGAGCAGCGCTATCAAGGACATCAAGCGGGTGACCACCCACACCCTGCAGGACATGAAACAGAAAGGCGTGCCGATCGCGATGATCACCGCCTACGACTTCTCCATGGCCCGGCTACTGGACGGTGCAGGAGTGGACGTGATCCTTGTCGGGGACAGCGCCAGCAACGTGATGGCCGGACATGAGACGACTTTGCCGATCACGTTGGACCAGATGATCTATCATGCTGGCAGCGTGGTACGCGGTTCCGCGCGGGCGTTGGTGGTGGTGGACCTGCCGTTCGGCACTTACCAAGGCAACTCCAAGGGAGCGCTCAACTCGGCCATCCGGATCATGAAGGAAAGCGGTGCTCATGCCGTGAAACTGGAGGGCGGTGCGGAGGTGCTGGACAGCGTTGAGCGCATCCTGACCGCTGGCATCCCGGTGATGGGCCACCTCGGCCTCACCCCGCAGAGCATCTACAAATTCGGCACGTACGTGGTGCGCGCCAAGGAAGAGGAAGAAGCCGAACGCTTGCGCAGTGATGCCAAACTCTTGGAAGAGGCCGGTTGCTTCGCGCTGGTGCTGGAGAAGATCCCGGCCAAGCTCGCTGAGGAAGTGGCCAAAAGCATTTCCATCCCGGTGATCGGCATTGGTGCCGGCGGCGGCGTGGACGGACAGGTACTGGTGATGCACGACATGCTCGGTATTACCCAAGAGTTCAACCCGCGCTTTCTTCGGCGCTATGCCGACCTGAACAGCGTGATCACCGAGGCGGTGGAGCATTATGTGAAGGATGTGCGCTCATCTGATTTCCCCAGCACCGATGAGCAATATTGAGACTCTGCAGTTAAACCCTCTTTTCCAGGACGAGTTCCTGGTGCTGGTGGACAAGCCGCCAGGGATCGCAGTACAGCCGGACCGCACCGGCGACGTGAGTCTCTTGCAACTGATGCAGGACCAATTCCCCGGCGTGATCCTTGGTTCCCCGCATCGTTTGGACCGCCCTGTGAGCGGCGTGACCTTGTTCACTTTGAACGCCCCTGCCCTGCGAGCCATGGACGCGCTCTTCCGCGAGAAACAGGTGGACAAGATCTACTTGGCTATCGTGAAGGGAAAGACCGCAGCAAAAGGAGTGCTGGACCATAAGCTCAGCCACGCAGGTGGTACCCGGAAAGCGAAGGTGATCGAAGCGGATGGCGACAGCAATGCACGATTACGCTTCACCACGCGAGCCGTGGGCGAACGTTTCTCCCTGCTGGAGGTGGTTCCGGAAGGTGGTGCATTCCACCAGATCCGCGCACAGCTGGGTGCTGCGGGGCATCCCATCAAAGGCGATGTGAAATACGGCGCACGGCGCGGCGAGCCCGATCGAAGCATCGCTTTGCACGCGTGGCGGATGCGCTTCATTCATCCCATCACCGGCAGGCCCCTGGACATCGCAGCACCGATGCCCACCCGTTCGATCTGGCCCGCGCTGTTGGCATTATAGGAAGTTCGGGAAGCCTACAGCGGGTCCACATCCACCTGCAACTGCACCGAACGGTGCGGTGCCTCGGCGAAAAGTCGGTCGATCACATCGCGTAGAAAAACCTTCTCCGCACGGTAACTCCTCCGCTCCAACTTGATCAGCACTACCCGCAGATGCTTGTCGCGCACCCTTGCCACGGTGGGCGGCTCCGGTCCCAGCACGCGGTCGCCAAGTACACCCCGAAGCGCATCCGCCAAGGCTTGCGCCGTGGACTGCACCCGGCCTTCATCCCGGTGTTTCAACACGATCCGCACCATGCGACTGAAGGGCGGATAGCCGTGGGCTTGGCGCAGCGGTAGCTCCCGCTCATACATCCCGTCCACGTCATGGTGGGCCACGAATTCGATCAACGGGTGATGGATGTCACGTGCTTGAATGAAGACAGTGCCCGGGTCGCGCTTCCGGCCGCTTCGCCCTGCTACTTGGGCCATCAGCTGGAAGGCGCGTTCATGGGCGCGCAGGTCGGGGAAGCGCATCAGGTTGTCCGCATTGAGGATACCAACCACGGTCACCTGATCGAAATCCAGTCCTTTGGTCACCATCTGCGTGCCGACGAGAATGTCGATCGCGCCTTCGCCGAAGCGGGCCAAAAGCCTTTCGAAGCCATGCTTGCCCCGCGTGGTGTCCTGATCCATCCGGGCCACACGCGCATCCGGCAGCAAAAGAGCGAGCTCCTCCTCCACCTTCTCCGTTCCGAGCCCGACCATCTTCAATCTGTTGCTTCCACAGGCGGCACAGCTGGTAGGCGGGGTGTAGCGCCTTCCGCAGTAGTGGCAACGCAGGCCGTGATCACGTTTGTGATAGGTGAGGCTCACGTCGCAATGGTCGCATTCCGGCACCCAGCCGCAGATCTCACATTGCCAAGCAGGCACATATCCGCGCCGGTTCTGGAAGATGATCACCTGCTCCTTCCGGGCCAAGGCCTGCTCGATGGCGGTGACCAAGGTGTCCGAGAAGTTGCCGCGCATCTGTTTGCGCCGCTGCTTGTCGGCGAGGTCCACCTTTACGATCGTCGGCAAGGCCGCATCACCGAACCGCACGCGCAGGGCCGCGAAGCCATACTTGCCGTTGCGTGCGTTGTAGAGGCTCTCCATGCTGGGCGTGGCTGACCCCAGAAGCACTTTGGCCCCGTGCAGGCTTGCCAGCACCAACGACATATCGCGGGCGTTGTAGCGCGGAGCAGGGTCGTGTTGCTTGTAGCTGGGATCGTGCTCCTCATCCACGATCACCAGCCCCAGCCGGTGATAAGGTAGAAAGAGCGCCGACCGTGCGCCCACCACCACCGGATGTGCGTCCGGATCACGCATCATATGCATCCAAAGATCCGTGCGCTCACGTTGCGAAAGGCGGGAATGGAATACGGCCACCCGTTCGCCGAAGCGTGCACGCAGCCGCGCTATGATCTGTGTGGTCAGGGCGATCTCCGGAAGTAGGTAAAGCACATGTTCATCGCGCTTTAGCACTTCCTCGATCAACTCCATGTAGAGTTCAGTCTTTCCCGAGGCGGTGACGCCATGAAGAAGGACCGTCCCTTTTTCCTCGAAAGCGGATCGGACTTCCTGCAACGCCTTCAACTGGGCATCGGAAAGCACCGAAGCCGGTTTGAGGATCGCTTCATCGGAGGGAGTGCCCGCAGGCCGTTCCTCGATGGTGAACACCCCTTTATCACACAGCCGGTTCAGTTCCGCCGCACTGGCATCGCTCCGCTTCAACAGCTCGTCCCGCCTTACCTCCCTCGGGTCATCGCTCAGGCAACGGCTCAGCTCGATGTAGCGCATCAGCAGGTGCAATTGCTTGGGCGCGCGTTCCAAGGTGTCGAACCAATGGTGAAGCGCTTCCTCGGTGCCAGCTTCCGGGGTAAGACGCACGAAACGCTCCATGCGGGGCGTATAGGTGTCCTTCAGTTCCTCGGCCAACATCAGGGCACCCGCATCCATCAGCTTCTTGATCACGCGCATGGGATCCTTCACCCCGATGAGCTCGCCGGCCTCTTGCAAGCTCAGTTCATGGCGGCGTTCCATGGCATCGAGCAGGATGTCGCGCTTGGTATCGCCCGTCCAAGCGGGGGATGTTCCCGGTGCCGCGACCAGTCGTGTGCTGCTGCTGAGAACAAGCGGGCCGGGCATTGCGGCCAGCATCACTTCACCCAGTGTGCACATATAATGGTCGCTGATGGCTTGCCAGAGCGCAAGCTGCTCTTCCGTGGCCACCGGCGTCTCATCCAGAACTTCCAGGATGGGCCGGGCGATACGACCCTCGGGAAGCGTCCCATGTGTCCGCAGCACTATGCCACTGTACATCTTGCGCCCCCTGCCGAATGCCGCCACCACACGGATGCCGGCGGAAACGCGGCCTGTCAACGCATCAGGTACTTCATAGGTGAAGACGCCGGGCACGGCCAAGGGTAGGATGATGTCGGCGTAGGTGGGCAAGGTCGAAATGTAACGTGCAAGTGTACCCCACCGTTGAAGATACCTTCGCAGAGCACGCTATCAAGCCGAAGGTCATACGACCTCATGATTTTCGGACATTCACGCGTACCACTGTTGAAAACTGCTTGCCCGTCCGGGTGCTGCGCTGTCATGTAGGTCTAATTTCGTCCCTGTGAATTTCCCAACACTTGAATTTTCCACTATGACGGTGCGCTACACATCCAAATGGGCCGCGGCCATGACCTTGGGGCTACTGCTCGCCTCCTGCGGTGGCGGAGGCAACACAGACCAAGTGAAGGCGACCGCCGATACCCTGAACACCGCCACGGAAGGCGACGGCTTGGTGAAGGTGGGCGATAAGCTCTTCAGCATCCCTTCCCCTGTACAGTCGGCCCTGCTCATCCGTGAGCTAGGCCTGCCTTACAACAACAAGCTGGCTTTGTCCACGGACAGCATCGCCCGCTTCACAACCAAGGAAAAGCGGGCCTTAGCATTGGGCATCTGCGGTGCGGACCTGGCTTATGTCTCCATTCACAAGGACGGCCAACGCTCCTTGAAGACATTGAAAGCGATCGAACAGCTCAGCAGCCAGCTCAACCTCTCCAACGCCTTCAACAAGGACCTGATGGAAGGGTTCAAGAAGAACATCAACAACGAGGACAGCCTGTTACGATTCACCGGCAAAGCCTTCCGCGCCGCGGACATGTACCTGAAGAATGACCAGCGGAACGATGTCTCCGCAGGTGTGCTCGCTGGAGGTTGGATCGAAGGCTTGTACCTCACCCTCGGATCCACGGGTGATAAGGTCGATCCGAAGATCGCCAACCGCATTGCGCAGCAACGCCACACCTTGGACAACCTGATCGCCCTCTTGAAGCAGAACAATGGCTCACCTGCCCTGTTGGATTCCTTACAGGGCCTCGCCACGGCGTACGAGGCTGTGAAGATGCAATACACCTTCGTCCAACCCACACTGGATGCGGCGAACAAGACCACCTACATCAACAGTGTGAGCAAAGCGGATGTTCCCGCCGAGGCATTACAAACGATCATTCGTAAAGTGAGGGCCATCCGCTCCGCTATCATAGCATGACCATGAAAAGGACCATCCTATCGATCTCGCTCATCGTTGGCTTGATCAGCGCGGGCGGGGCGTTCGCACAATGCGACACCATTGCCACCCTGTGTGAGAAGAACCTCACGTCCCAATACATTCCCGATGGCCAGTTCTACCGGGCCTTGCTGCGGGAGGATGAAGTTGCCGAGTTCAACCTCACGCTTTTTGGCGGCACCACATACCGTGTGGCGGCCTGCAGCGGCACCAGCGATGGCAACCTCATCTTCAGCGTTTACGACAAGGACCACAACCTGCTGTTCACCAACAAGGAGTTCAACAACGACCCGTATTGGGATCTGGCCGTAGCCAACACATTGGATGTCACCATAAATGCGGAGCTCGACCCGAGCAAGGCCAACAGCGGCTGTGCCGTCCTGTTGATCGGCTTCAAGAAATAGCGCACTTCCGTCCGGAACATTGGAACGGCCCTCACGTAGAAGAGGGCCGTTACTGTTTTTGGACCTGTCCGAATGGGACAGAATGGGAAGATGACCGAGAAGATACTTAAGGCCTTATTGCAGCTCTTCGCGATCATCGCGAAGACGGAAGGTGACACCGTTGGTGTCTCCACACACGATGTGGTAAGGCGCTTCCTTTTCCGCCAGTTCACGGCACATGCGGCCAAGGAGCACATGATGCTCTTCGAAACCTACGTTGCCGCATTCCACAGCAGCGGTGGCAAGAGCGAGCGCAGCCGCAAGCGCACGAGCATGAACTCGGTGAAGGTGCTGAAGATCTGCTCCGAGGTGAACGAGGAGCTCAACCAGCGCCAAAAATTCACCGTGCTCCTGCATCTGCTGGAATTGATACACGCCCGGGGTGAACGGCTTGATCAGGAACGTGACTTCGTATCCACTGTCGCGGAATCATTCAACATCGGCCATGCAGAATTCCTGCGGTGCAATGCCTTCATTCAAGCCGACAGCATTGCGCGGGAGGACCAAGCCGATCTGCTCTACATCAACGCGGCCAGCGGGAATGGCGCCACGAACGCCAGACATCTTCATGCCCATGGGCTGGAGGGGGAAATGCGGGTGCTCCACGTGCCCAGTGTCTCCATCTATCTAATGCGCTACCTCGGGAATGGCGAGGTGCGATTGAGCGGCAAACAGGTGAACGCCGACCAGGTCTACGTGCTGGGGAACGGTGCTTCACTCCGGCCGGCCAACGGGCAACCGATCTATTACAGCGAAGTCCTTGCGAGCTTCTTCCAGAACAACGAACGAGAGCGCATCGTCTTCAAGGCTGATGCCATCGAGTACCAGTTCCCGAATGGTCGCATCGGCCTGCATGAACTACACCTTGCCGAGACCAGCGGTAAGCTCATCGGGATCATGGGCGGAAGCGGAAGCGGCAAGAGCACCCTGCTCAATGTGCTGAACGGCAACCTCAAACCCTCCAAGGGAACGGTCACCATCAATGGCATCAACGTACATACCGACGCGGACCGCATCCGCGGCGTGGTGGGCCACATCAGCCAGGACGACCTGTTGATCGAAGAGCTCACCGTATACCAGAACCTGTATTTCAACGCCAAGCTCTGTTTCGGCGACCAGACAAAGGAGGAGATCGAAAAGCGTGTCCTGGACCTTTTGCAGAGCCTCGGCCTATTCGAGAGCAAGGACCTCAAAGTGGGCAGCACGTTGGACAAGACCATCAGCGGGGGGCAGCGCAAACGTCTCAACATCGCCTTGGAGCTGATCCGGGAACCCAGCGTGCTCTTCGTGGACGAACCCACCAGCGGCCTTAGTTCCCGGGATTCCGAGAATATCATGGACCTGCTGAAGGAGCTTGCGCTGAAAGGGCGCATCATCTTCACTGTGATCCACCAGCCTTCATCGGAGATCTTCAAGCTCTTCGACCGCCTGCTCCTGATGGACCAGGAAGGCAACCCCGTGTACTATGGCGATCCCGTGGATGCGGTGGTCTATTTCAAGAAAGTGACCGGCCAAGCGGACAGCGAGATGGGCCAGTGCGACGCCTGCGGCAACGTGAACCCGGAGCAGATATTCAACATCCTCGAGGCCAAGATCGTGGACGAATACGGCAATGAGACCGATCAACGCCGCATTGGTCCGGATGCTTGGAACGAGGTGTTCCGCGCACAGATGGAGGTGCGTGTGGCGAAGGTGCCCGATGAGGCCCGCGTTCCGAAAAGCACCTTCAAGGCTCCTGGGAAGTTGCAGCAGATGGTAGTCTACTTCAAGCGGGATGTACTCTCCAAGCTAGCCAATCGGCAATACGTCCTGATCAACCTGCTGGAAGCCCCCGTGCTGGCGTTCGTCATGGCCTTCTTCCTGCGCTACCGCAGCATCGGCCTGGGTGAAGAGGGAAGCTATGTCTTCCGCCACAATGACAACATTCCGCAGTACCTGTTCATAGCCGTGATCGTGTCCCTCTTCCTCGGTCTGTCCGTCGCCGCGGAGGAGATCATCCGTGACCGCAAGATCCTGCAGAGGGAGAAATTCCTCTCGCTTAGTCGTGCTAGCTACCTGCTCAGCAAGATCGGCCTGCTCTTCTTCATCTCCGCCGTCCAAACGCTCCTGTTCGTACTGGTGGGCGACGCGGTGCTCGGCATGACCGGCATGTGGGCGGAACATTGGCTGGTGCTTTTTTCCACCGCCTGCTTCGCGAACGTCCTGGGCCTCAACGTCAGCGCCAGCTTCAACAGCGCCAAAGTGATCTATATGATGATCCCCGTTTTGATCATCCCGCAGCTGATGTTCAGCGGCATCATCGTCCGCTTCGATAAGCTGCATCCTTGGTTCTCTTCGGAAAAGAGCGTGCCTTGGATCGGGAACGTCATGGCGAGCCGTTGGGCTTATGAGGCACTCTCCGTCTCGCAGTTCACTGACAATGCCTACGAGCGCATTTTCTACGACTTCGACCGCCGCATGAAAACGGCCAACTGGAAGAAGGATCTATGGGTGCGCGAGCTGCTGGAGCGGAGCGCCCAAGTACGCCGGACATTGGACGGAAGAGGGGATAAGGCCGAGAACGTTGCCAAGGATCTGGCCTTGATCAAGCATGAGCTGGCCAAGGAGATCCAAGGGATGCACGGCCTGGAATTCCCGCATATCGACCAGCTCGACCCGGCACATGTGAACGCCAAGGTCCTTGATGAACTGGATGCGACACTGGAGGTGCTCGCACAACACTACCGCCACACGTATCGCGCTGCTGAACGGGAAAAAGAGGCATTGATCAGCTCCATGACGGCCACCCCTGAACTGCGCAAGTCCTATTTCGACCTATTGGACCGCAACCGCAATGAAAGCCTGGCCGATTTCGTGACCAACAAGAACGACGTCAACCTGATCACGGAATCCAAAGGCGAACTGGTCCAGAAAAGCGACCCGATCTATGTCAGGCCGACGGATCCAGGCTTCTTCGAGGCGCAGTTCTACGCGCCTGCGAAGCGCATCTTCAACTATCTGGCTCCTACCCTATGGGCCAACGTATTGCTCATTTGGGCCATGACGCTGCTGCTCGCGGCAGCGCTCAAGTTCGATCTCTTCCCGTGGATAGTGGCCCGATTGGACCGTGGGAGTGGAATGGCGGAATAAGGGCGCTGTTCACTTACCGTCCACTTCCTCGATCTGGATCATCTTGAACGGCAGATTGATGATCGCCTGATAATCCTCTCCCGCCTCCAGCATGTCCTCGTCATCGGCCTCATAGTGCCATTCCACAATGACATCCCCACCCGTGCTACGAACCATTTCCAGCTTCTTGAACAGGTCCAGGATGCACTTGCTGGAGCTGGTATTGAAATACTCGAGCTGCACACGCAACCGCGTGCTGGCCTTGGGAGAGCGGGCATACTGATCGACCCAGTCGATCAATGGTTTGTAGAACTCGATCGAGTTTTCCGGTATCGACCGGCCGCGTAGTTCCAACTGCCCCGTTGCACCGTCAAAATGGACCGTCGGGGTCTTCGGGCTGCCGTCAAGGAGAATGTTCGTCATGGTCTGGAGAGGTCAGGAGGTCACGTTCACGTTCAGGCTGAAAAATGTATTGTCATTGTCCAAGGGCACGAAACCGTACTCCAGTTTCTGCCCGCTTTTCCGCGCGATATCGATGATGCCTAATCCACCGCCGCCCGACTTGGTAAATTTACCATTACCCAACTTACTCTTGTATAATTCACGAAGCTGCTGCGGTTCGCATCCGTTCACATGGTCCAAATGATGCTTCAGTTCGCTCACCTCGGCCTTGGCCATGTAATTGCCGGTCAGCACGGAATATCCGACATCCTCGTGAGCGATCATCACCACGCCTTGCGGTTCGTCCTTCCGCTTGCCATTTCCGTCCGTCCCAAAAGTCCCGCTATTGTGATGGTAAAGGTTCTGAAGGCATTCCATCACCACGTTGAACACTCTTTTGCGCACCCGATTGTCCGGCTCCGTCGCATCCATTTTGCGTTCCACCAGGCTCAATAGGGCACTTATAAGGTCCGGTGAAAGGTCACCTTTGAACGACAACATGATCCGTTGCTTCTCCAGCTCATCATACATGTCGAAAATACGGTCCACCATAGCTGATAGGGATGGTTCCTATCCCTCTGGCAAAGAAACCGGACAACAGGCACGGTCACCATTCGGACCAACCGAGTTTTCCACGTAATTGTGAACTCCAAGGCCGTTAAAGCCCCCTGGGCTCGCCCAGGGAATTACCGGCGAGGGTGGCGCAAAGACTAAATTTCGCCCCGATCCGTGAAAAATAAGGTGATCCTGCGATGGGATCAAAGAACGCTCCAAAGACCTCATGAACCCCGTGCTGCT
Source organism: Flavobacteriales bacterium (assembly GCA_038234075.1). Classification (GTDB taxonomy): domain Bacteria; phylum Bacteroidota; class Bacteroidia; order Flavobacteriales_F; family PHOS-HE28; genus PHOS-HE28. Next base: position 93,262 of record JBBSUV010000008.1, read on the forward strand.
TGTCCTCCTCTTCTTGGCATTGCCATTGGCCGCCGGGGCATGGGTGCGTTTCAAGACCACCGATGCGGCGTTCATCAAGCTTCTATTGGCTTTTAGCGGGGCCTTTTTGCTGGGAGTGACGGTACTTCACATGCTCCCGGAGCTCTATGAGCGCGACAGCCATAACGTGGGGCTCTGGCTCTTGGCCGGCTTCATGCTCCAAGTGGTCTTGGAGTTCTTCAGCAGAGGTATTGAACACGGCCATGTCCATACGCACTCAGGAACCAGCAGGACCTTGCCGATCGTTACGCTTCTCAGCCTGTTCGTCCACTCGTTCACCGAAGGCATGCCTTTCGCTGATCCGCGCGTCAGTGGCGATATCCCCTTCGTTGCCGGTGTGCTGCTGCACAAGCTTCCGATGGCTATCGCCTTGGCCACCGTGCTCCAGCGTTCGGGCGTGCGCACGGGGAGGTCTTGGGCCATCCTTTCGATCTTCGCGGTCGCCTCACCTTTGGGCATCCTATTCGGACATCTGTTCGGCACGAGCTTGGGCGAGGGATTCCTTTCCGCGGCACTGGCGGTAGCCATTGGCATGCTGTTGCACATCAGCACCACCATCATATTCGAGTCCACCCCTGACCACAGGTTCAATGCGCGACGGTTCGTCACGGTGCTGTTCGGTGCGTTATTGGCCATCCTGACGAGCCATTGAGCCATGCGGGAACGCGAGGCGCATTCCCATGTTAGTCGTTTTCCATGGCTGGCAGTGGCGTTGCCTGCTTGCAGCCTGCTGGTCGCTCTTGGCCCTGACGGTTTTCCGTTGATCACCATCCGCGCCTTTCTGATCCCTGGTGCTGCGTTGCTGTTGATGGCAGGTGTGCTGGCAGCTATGCGCTGGCGCACATGGGCAGTGGATGGTGCCGTGCTTGCCGCCCTCATCTGTTCCGCACCGGTATTCCTTGCAACACTTAGGCCAGTTCACCGCGTCAATAGGCCTCCGAGTTTTAGCGTGACCCAGATGAATGTTCATCAAGCGAATACATCCTTTGCCGGTGCCGTGGCCGCCGCCCGGGCAAATACCGCTGACCTCCTTTCGGTGCAAGAGGTGGACGCAAGATGGAACGCAGCCCTTGTGGAAGGCCTTTCCGACCTGTACCCCTATCAATTGGTCCGGATCGGCGATGACAATTACGGTCTTGCCTTGTTCAGCCGCTCCCCATTGGAGGATGCGTCCGTGTTCGACCTGAGCGGGCTGCCTGCCTTACGCACCACGGTACTGGTCAACTCGGAACGAGTGCTGGTGCTCGCCGTGCACCTTCGCTCCCCAGAAAGTTCTTCGGACCTGGATCAGCGCAATTCCCAATGGGCCGCACTTGCGGACCTGGTGAACAACGCTTCTGGACCGGTCACTGTGATAGGTGACCTCAATACGGTTCCATGGGACGATGCCGCCCGACGCTTCAACGCGAGTACCTCCATGACATGGGGACCTTGTCCTTTGGCAGCCACATGGCCTTCCATCGGCGGAACTGCCTTGATCCCGTTGGATCACGTGCTCGTCTCTCCAAGCATTGGCATCCTGAGGCCGCACACCTTCTTTATCCCGGGATCGGACCACCTTGGCCTTTTCGCCTCCATAGTGATAGGCCCTTGAAGGACCGTTTCATGGGGTCAAGTCGGACGATAGCCATCTTTCATGGACGCCGGTTCCCTCCAGACCGTCCCATTCGGCCCCGTACTATCGTTCATCCCTCACCTATACCCGATCTATTGATGGCTCCCTGATGAAAATCACTTGCGTCGTTAACTACAATAGCCCAATTTTGCTTCTCAATGCAGATAACAGGCTTGACCGGTGTTGAGAAAAACGCGTCGTTACTGGCAACCGATGTATCACTTGTACGTTTAAGAGGTATGGACACCGTCCAACATAACCCGCCTTGGTCCACAGGGCTACATCAACCAAGGGCGTTCCTCTATCCCTCCAAAATGGAACAGCATCGGACCACCGAAGTGGACATTACCTTAAGACAAACTGCACCGCACGTGGAGGCCTGCAGCAACACGATCCCATCCCATCCATCATGCTGACCGACAGCCGCACCTTCATCCGCTTGGGCCTGTTATCCCTCTTGGGCCTAGCATTCTATTACGCCCACCTTTTCTTGGGCTTGTTCGGTAATGCTGTCCTGTTCAAGATGATGGCGGTGACCTTCCTCCTCGCTACCGTGCCCCTGCCTATTATCGCGGTGACCAACCGAAAGCTTTTTCCGGCCTTGGAAAAGCGGACCAAACATCTTTTGGCGATGGGCACCTTGCTCATGCTCGTCCACCACTTCATGATGACCTTCATCTTCGTGATGTTCCTGCCCGAGGGAACGGTGTTCTAAAGTATTCCGGTGGTGCTCGATATCAACATCGCGCCCCTGACCACCGTAGCTCCTCTGAGGCCGGGAGCCATTGTAACCCTTTACGTGTCACTCCCGTTCCAATAGCCATGTGACGAAGGAACATACCTGAGACCCCTGGTCGTAGAAGGTGGCAGCACCCTCACATTCGAAGCCCGTAAGCAACGAGACCAGGATATTCGAAACGCGCCCCGTAAGGCGCGTTTCGTCATTCTACCTGTGTAAGCCGATCTGGTAAACGCATTCTCGAGGAAACGAAGTTCCGGTCTTCATCGCTCGAAAACGATCGACTCCGCCGAAGCCCCAAGGCCAGTGAGCATCTCGCTCAGGTGTGTGACGAAATCGGCTGGGCCGCAGAGATAGAAGTGCTGATCGAAGTCCTGCACCAAGGCCACCAAGGTATTACGGTCAATGCGACGCTCCTGGAAACCGATGACATGCTGCCGTGTGAAGATGTTGAGAAAATTCTTCCCCAGCATCTTGGTGAATTCATCATCCATGATAACGTCCGAGGCGGTCTGGTTGGAACAGACCAGCGTAATGCCTTCGAGTTTCTTCTTTTTTTCCAAGTCCCGTAGGATGGCTATGAACGGTGTGACGCCCGCCCCTCCGGCAAAAAAATAGCCTGGACCTTGGTAGCTGATCGCCCCATAGGGTTCGCCCAGAAGCAGTTCATCGCCTTTGCGGGCCAGTCCCAACTGCTGTGTAACGCCCTGATGGTCATCATAGATCTTGATGATGAATTCCAAGGTCCGCGATGTGGTCAACGAAGTGAATGTGAACGGGCGCACCTTCTCGGCCCAACCTTCCTTATTGAGGGATAGCCTTACTGCTTGGCCTGGTTTAAAGGAGTAGCTCTTCGGCCTTTCCACCTTGAAGCGCTTCACGTTATGCGTGATGAAGGATGTGTCCAAGATCTTAACGCTACTTTTCTCCATCAGGGCTCTTAAAAGGAGTAGAAGGATTACGGTTATAATTCATCCCCCGGACCACATTGACGGGGTTTTGCCATGATCGTGGCGCCCACGTCAACTCTTCATATTGTCGAACTGAACGGGAACATCGAATTCCTCCCCTTGCACGCTGTTCATCACGTTTTGCAGGTCATCGATCTTCTTTCCGGTCACCCGCACCATATCATCCATGATCTGGGCTTGCACCTTAAGACCTGTCCCTTTGATGAACTTGACGATCTTCTTAGCGGTCTCCCGGTCTATACCCTGCTTCACCTTTACGGTCCGGTAGAGCAGTTTGCCGCTGGGTGTCGGTTGATCGGTAAGGTCAAAGCTCTTGACATCGACCTTTTGCTTGGTGCTGCGCTCCAAAAGGATGTCCAAGAGGGAGTCGAGCTTCAGGTGATCCTCCGTGGAAAGCTTTATGGAGAGTGCCTTTTTATCGAACTCCACGTTGCTGTTGCTTCCGCGAAGGTCGTAACGGGTCTCCAACTCACGTTTCACCGTATTGATGGCATTGTCCAAGGTTTGGGGATCCACCTTGGAAAGGATATCAAAACTGGGCATGGCGGTAGGTAGTTCCGCGGATCAAGGACGCGGACAGGCCAAAGATAATCGGAGGATACCTGACAGGCAGGGCCATGCTTCCACACGGCCTATATCGTTGTCCGAGAACGTATCAACCGATCACTTCCGCCTTCGGATAACGTTCCTTCCAGAACGCCAACTTCTTCAAGTCAGAAAGGGTGATGATCGTACGTTGATCAAGCCTTACTTTGATCGCTTTGATCCCTGATCTTACTGGCTGGGTAAGGATGAGCTGCTTTTTCTTGCGTGCCATGATTCCGTGATTTGACCTTCACATACGCAATAGCGTGCCAAAAGGATCGCCCGTGGGATCCGTTTGGATTTGCTAACAAAACGTCCGTCGGAGCTAAACTCGAGCTGCCAGAATGGCGCAGTGCCGAATAATCCATGCACATCCACTCCAAGGAGAGGAATGCAGGGGTCAGATCCGCGCTTGATACTTATGCAGCTCGCTATATCTGCCGTTCAAGGCCATGAGCGTCACATGGTCTCCCCGTTCCACGATCTGCCCTCGCTCCACCACCAGGATCTGGGTTGCCCCGCGGATGGTGCTCAATCGGTGCGCGATAACAAAGGTGGTGCGGTCCTTCACCAGTTCGCGCAGGCTTCTCTGCACCAAGGCCTCGCTTTCCGTATCCAAGTTCGAGGTGGCCTCGTCGAGGATCAACACAACCGGGTCTGCCAACATGGCACGGGCAATCGCCACGCGTTGCCGTTGACCACCGCTCAACTTTACACCGCGCTCGCCGATCACCGTTTCCAGCCCCAACTCGAAGCGGTCGGCAAATTCATCCACATAGGCCCCACGCACTGCGCGGTCGAGTTCCTCCTCCGTTGCTCCGGGACGGGGATAAAGGATGTTCTCACGAATGGTGCCTTCGAACAGGAAATCATCCTGCAGTACCACGCCCAGTCGGCTTCTGTAGCTTGCCAATGACACCGTGGACAGGTCCTTCCCATCGATGGTGACCATACCTGCGGTGGGCGTGAGAAAGCTGGCCGCCAATCCAGCGATGGTGGTCTTGCCGGAGCCTGAGCTTCCGACCAATGCCGTTACCGAGCCGGGCGGAGCATCGAAAGTGATGCCGTGCAGGACCTCCTTTCCCGTTTCGTACGCGAACCGGACGTCCTTGAAGCGGATGTGGCCTTCGACCTTTTGCAGGCGGACGGGGCGCTTGACGGGGTCGTCCTCTTCCGCCATCGCCATGATCTCCTCGGTGCGGTCGAGGCCAGCAAAGGCCTCGGTGAGTTGACTGCCGATGTTGCTCATCTGCACGATCGGCGCGATCATGAAGCCCAAGTAAAGGGTGAAGGAGAGGAATTCACCCAAGGTGAGCGTGCCTTGGATCATGAAATAGCCACCCATGCCCATGATACCCGCAGAGGCCAAGCCCAACAACAGTGTGGAAGAGCTCGTGATGAGCGCCGTTGTCGTAAGGCTCTTCCTTACGTTCTCGAACAGGCGCTGCACCCCACCCTCAAAAACCGCGTGCTCGTGTTCTTCCGCATTGAATCCCTTGATGATCCGGACACCATTGAGCGATTCGGTAAGGCGACCCGTCACCTCCGCATTGATCACGCCCCGGGTGCGGAATATCGGTCGGATCCGCCCGAAGGCCTTCCTTGCGATCACTGCGAATAGTCCCACGGGAACAAGGGTCCAGAGGGTCATGACCGGACTGATCCGGATCAACAGGAACAAGGATGCCACGGCGGTCACCGTGCCCCCGACGAGTTGCACCAATCCGGTGCCGACCAGGTTGCGCACACCTTCCACGTCGCTCATGATGCGGGAGACCAATGCGCCGCTCTTCGTACTATCGAAGAAACCCACGGGCAATGCCAGGACCTTGCGCTGCACCTCAGCCCGCAGGTCGCTGATCATCCGTTGTGCCTCCACGCTCAGTAAGCGGGTCAACAAGAACGAGGTGACACTTTGGACCACGATGGAAGCGACAACTGCAGCGATAACCAAGCGCAACATCGCCAGGTCCTTGTGCATCACCACATCATCGATCAGGTATTTGGTGGCCCCTGGCAACACCAAGCTTGCTCCCCTGCTGATCAAGATCAACAGAAGCCCTGTAAATACCTGTTTGCGACGGGGCCAGATGAACTTGCCGAATGCCTTGCGCCATCCCATGGAATGCCGGAAAGATCCATCGTCGGATCCGACCCCACCTTGGCGTGGCCGCATTCCGCGTGTCTTCTCAACACGATCCGTTTTAATGACGTTCCTGAACACGTAGATCGGAAAAAAGAGGCATCACAACAGAAAAGCCTCCACCAAGCGAGACCATCGAGGACTTGGCCAAGCCGGTCAGTCCTTGATCACCTCAGCCTTGGGATAGCGTTCCTTCCAGAAGGCCAGTGCCTTGGGGTTCTTCACCATCACCACCGTGCGTGAATCCAAGCGCACCTTGATGGCCTTGCCTTCACGGACAGGAGGAGTGAGTATGAGGTATTTTCTGCGAGTGGCCATGGCTTGGTGCTTAGATCGGAGGGGGCAAGAGAAACTGATGAACGCGCTGCGCCGGATTTATTACGCACCCCTCCAATAATCGTGCAAAGTAGCGCAAAATTCAACATTTGCAAGACATTTTACTTAACCGACCGCTGATGAAGCTCAGACCCAGCCGTTCAACTTGTAATACGCTAGGGCTGCATACTCCCTGAGGCAAGTGATCTCCAGCTTCAGTTGGTTCCAGAAGTTATACCGGAGATCGAGGCTGTCCGATACATCGGGCACATAGACCCTTCCTCCGATCTTTCCGTGCGCATAGCGGAGGTCGTCAAATAGGGCATGGTCGAAGGCGGGTAGGCCACAGGCTTGAGAAAAACCGGCCTTTCGGAAGGTGAGCAGCGTGCGGTACATGTTCTCCGGCGCCGTGACCAGTGCGATCCGGTGCGGCACCATCCCGGGTTCTGCCCGCAGCAGGTCCAGCGCCTGTTCGCGTGTATTGCGACCATGCAGCACCAAGGTGATGCGCCCCGAAGGCACACCTTTCACGCCGAGTTCGCGCACCATGGCTTCAGCCAGGGCCGTGTCCTTGGGCAAGAGCAGGACAACGGGAGCGGACACTGCCTTCCGGGCCAAGGCTGCGGCTGCATCGCAGCGCATGAGCTCCGGTCCGGAGGGCATTCCGCTTCCGCCAAGGAGAATGATGGCCGCGGGTTCGCCCGTGCATGTGCCGCCAGCTGTGCCCAACCAGCGATGCGCATCGAACGGAAGTCTTGTAAAAGCCAAAACCAGCATGGCTATGGCTATACCACCAAGCAGTAGGCACAAGGTTTTAAAACCCGAGCGTACCAAGTGCCAGATCCGCACGGGCCACTGGTCCCAAGAAACGCTGCTTTTGAGTTTGGACATCCTATACCACCTTCGTCGTCAGACAGGGCAGGATGGAAAAGTACGCTCAACGTCCGGTCTATCCGGGCAACGGGCTACCCACCGGGACAGCACAGTCATGTCCCGGCTCTCCATGAGCGGGGTTCAGCATGCCTGAGGAACCGGCCGCGGGTGAAGGCGCGACCACGCTGTTGATAGGGGGCGGCATTACGATACTGGCGGCGGGCGGCATGGTCACTGCTGTGGAAGCTTGACCGCTTCCGTCCAATGGTGCTCCGACAGGGATCTCACAGCGGTGCCCGGGCTCCCCGTGTGCAGGGTTCAGCTGGCCGCTCACCGGGGCTTCAGCTTCCACGGCCAAGTCATTCACCGGCGCGGACATTTCCACTTCCGAAGTAGCAGGGGCGTTGAGGATCTCAGCAGGGCTTGGTTGAGCGTTATCAGCGCAAGCGGCCAACATCAGGGCAGCGGCTATCGCTATGCCGGTGAGCGAGGATGAGGTCATTGTCATGGAGGGCTTAATGGATGATCCTGCGGTGAAAAAACGCAGGTGGGACAAAGATACCCATCCTAGATCCGGCACTCGACAAGGTTTTTTGACTGGATCATAGGTCCGATAAGTATCGCACGAAAGGATCGTCCCACTGGATCAATTGAACCAGGATGGCAGACAGGGATCAGCGTCATACATAGCATGAAGGCTGCTTCTGCCGCTCGATCCATCAGTGCTTGAAGCGCACGAACAACCGGCCGAAGTTGTCACTGTCCTTGTCGATGCGATGGTACAGCTTCTTCACTTGGGGCTGCTGCAAGTAACGGATGACCTTCTTCTTCAATTGACCGCTTCCTTTCCCTGGAATGATCTCCAACAAGGGGATCCGTCTTTCCAAGCAGTGTTCCATGGCTTCGTCCAAGGCCCTATCGATCTCCGTGCCTTTGTTGAAGATCTCATGAAGATCGAGTTTATACTTGGACATGGGCGCCGGAATGATCGGACGATGATACGGCCGATACTGCCAAGTGGTGATGAGGGCGTTTCTTGTCCGAGGATTTTCCGTTCACCGCACGTTGCCATTCCTCTTTTATACGCTCACACGCGCCCACCGGTCGTGGCCCGGCACTTACCGCACGCTCAAGGTTCCATGCCTCTCCCCTTCCTTGGCACCGCACCATGGCACCACTTGCTATCTTAGCCGCCCGATCTTCCCAGAATATGTCCTTACGCCCTCTTCTCCTTGCCGGCATCGCGGTCGTTATGCTGTCCTCCTGCAACACGGACCTCGACATCACCGCGCCATACAAGGAGAACACCATCGTGTATGCCTTGCTGGACAAGGACAGCAGCATACAATACGTGAAGATCAACAAGGCGTTCCTAGGCCCGGACAATGCATTCAACTATGCGCTAGTGGCCGATTCCACGGAATACCGCGATGACCAATTACAGGCAGTAGTGCAAGAGGTGAAGGACGGCACCGTGACACGCACTTTCGCACTGCTCGACACCATTCTGCCTCATGACCCCGGGACCTTCGCGGGCCCTTTTCACAAACTCTATTATTTCAATACGCCACAGGGTTCCCGGCTGGATTCTTCCGCCACCTATCGGTTGGAAGCCACAGCCAAAGGGAACCAGGTCTCTGCCCAAACCGCCATCGTTGCGGAGATCAGGCCCTCGGGTGCCATCCTCACCCAGCCCTTACAACTCCGCACCGTGTTCAACACCTATGCCAACCAGACCATAAAGTGGACCTCATCGGTGTACGGCAAGCGTTATGAGCTCTCTTACCGTTTCAATTGGGGTGATGTGGTGGGCATGGATACCATCCCACGCAGCTTCACCCGTTCCATCGGCACCTATGTGGCCAACGGCATTGGAGGCGGTGAGGCACTGGAGGCACCCTTCCAAGGGGAAGCCTTCTTCGAGACTGTGGGCCAACTAGCAGGTGACAACCCCAATGCCACCAGCAGGATCTTCCGTAGCGTCGATATTATCTGGGCCGTTGCCGGACCTGACCTGCATCTTTATCTGCAACTGAATAGTCCCATCTCCGGGCTCGTGGAGGATCGCCCGACCTACACCAACGTTGTCAATGGCTATGGCCTCTTCACCACGCGGCGCTTCCGGGAGATCCACAAAGCCTATCTCGGCTCCACCACCGTCCCCGAGTTGCTGGATGGCCAGTACACCGGAACGCTCGGCTTTGTCTACGCACCGTAGAGCCTGTTCAGGTTCTCTTAAGCCGCTGGCACCGCCAGCAAGTACGACAGTCTGTCCTTTTGTCAGGGGCAAATCCGCCATGGCTTGGCATGAACTGCCGATCCGTGCGCGGATCCATCCACTGGCACGATCGTTGAGAAGCGCGAAGGCGAAACAGAAAACCACACGGAGCTTGGATCAGAAGCTTCAAACGATAACCCAACAATGAGCAAGATCATCGGTATCGACTTAGGCACCACGAACAGTTGCGTTTCCGTGATGGAAGGCAACGAGCCTGTGGTCATCTCCAACAGCGAAGGCAAGCGCACTACACCTAGCATCGTTGCATTCGTCGAGAACGGCGAGCGCAAAGTGGGCGACCCGGCCAAGCGCCAGTCGATCACCAATCCGAGGAACACCATCTACTCCATCAAGCGTTTCATGGGTAACACCTATGAAGAGGATGCCAAGGAGATCGCGCGTGTACCGTACGAGGTGGTTCGCGGCGAAGGTGGCATGCCCCGCGTGAAGGTGGGCGACCGCCAGTACACCCCGCAGGAGATCAGTGCGATGATCCTGCAGAAGATGAAGAAGACCGCCGAGGACTACCTCGGTACCACGGTGACCGAGGCCGTGATCACCGTGCCCGCCTACTTCAATGATGCACAGCGCCAAGCCACCAAGGAAGCCGGTGAGATCGCTGGCCTGAAGGTGCGCCGCATCATCAATGAGCCCACTGCGGCCGCTTTGGCCTACGGCTTGGATAAAAAGCACAAGGACCAGAAGATCGTCGTGTTCGATTTCGGCGGCGGGACACATGACGTGAGCGTGCTCGAACTGGGGGACGGGGTCTTCGAGGTGAAGAGCACCGATGGTGACACTCACTTGGGCGGCGACGACATCGACCATGTACTGATCGATTGGCTGGCCGACGAATTCAAGAAGGACGAGAACATCGACCTGCGCAAGGATCCCATGGCCCTGCAACGCCTGAAGGACGCCGCTGAAAAAGCGAAGATCGAGCTGAGCAGCACCACCAGCACGGAGATCAACCTGCCCTACATCATGCCGGTGGACGGCATCCCGAAGCACTTGGTTCGCACCCTGACCCGTTCCAAGTTCGAGCAGCTCATCGACACCTTGATCAAGCGCACCATAGCCCCCTGCGAAAGCGCGCTGAAGAACGCCGGTCTCAAGGCCAGCGACATCGACGAGATCATCCTCGTGGGCGGCAGCACCCGTATCCCTGCCATTCAGGAAGCAGTGAAGAAGTTCTTCGGCAAGGAGCCCAGCAAGGGCGTTAACCCTGATGAAGTGGTGGCCGTGGGCGCCGCGATCCAAGGTGGCGTACTCACCGGTGAGGTGAAGGACGTGCTGCTGCTGGACGTTACCCCCCTGAGCCTCGGCATCGAGACCATGGGCGGCGTGATGACCAAGCTGATCGAGGCCAACACCACCATCCCCACCAAGAAGAGCGAGACCTTCAGCACCGCCAGCGACAACCAGCCGAGCGTGGAGATCCACGTGCTACAGGGCGAACGGCCCATGGCGAGCGGCAACCGCACCATCGGTCGCTTCCACCTGGATGGCCTTCCACCTGCACGCCGCGGAACCCCGCAGATCGAGGTCACCTTCGACATTGATGCCAACGGTATCATGCACGCAAGCGCCAAGGACAAAGCCACGAGCAAGGAGCAGAGCATCCGTATCGAAGCGAGCAGCGGATTGAGCAAAGAGGACATCGATAAGATGAAGAAGGAGGCTGAAGCCAACGCGGATTCCGACAACGCCGCCCGTGAAAAAGCCGACAAGCTGAATCAAGCCGACAGCCTCATATTCCAGACCGAGAAGCAACTTTCCGAGTTCGGTGACAAGCTTCCGGCAGACAAGAAAGGCCCGATCGAAGAAGCAGTGGCCAAGCTGAAGAAGGCTCACGAGGCACAGGACCTACCGGCCATCGATACCGCGATGAACGAGCTCAACACCATCTTCTCCCAAGCCAGCGAAGAGATGTACAAGAGCGCACAAGGAGCCCAAGCGAACGGCAACTCCGCTGGTGCCGCCGACCAAGGTGCACCAGCCGATCAGGAAGTGACCGATGTGGACTTCGAGGAAGTGAAGGACGAGAAGAAGTAAACGAACGCAAAACGCGAAAGCCGCCCTCCGGATCACCGGCAGGGCGGCTTTTTTGCATCTCATTTCCGTAGACCTTTGAACAATATCCCACGTTCAGGATCTCACACCGCTTGGAACCTCAAACAGGTGGACCGAGGCGCAGGTGGACACGCAATTGTTATGGGTTGCCTCCTGTTCAAAACAATATATTTCTTGGCACTTGTTGAATTGTGTTATTCCTTAGCGACACGCATTTACGACGATTGCCTTTTCCCCGGAGCCCTAACACATTGCGAAAGATACCAAGACCGTTGCCCAGGACATGTCACTCTCGTTAATGCCAAACAACCCGTCCGTGAATACCGGATGCGCCATCCGAACAAGAAACCCGCCTTCATGCTAACCCCGAACCCCGTTGCTATGACATCATTGAACACCACCCCATCCCCCACAGCATTCCGAACGTGGTGGCTTAAGACTTTGATGTTGGTCCTGCTTCTGGCAGGAGGATCTACCACGGTGGTGAGCGCGCAAACCGTTACTATCGGCACTGGGACAACAGCCTTATCCACTGCTCCCATCTACGGTTTATATGGCTATTCATATAGCCAGAACTTGTATTTGGGTACAGAACTAACAGCCAACGGATGGGGCGGCGGAGCCGGTCTGATCAGTAAGATCAGGTTCAACCTGAACGCCGTACCCACCACACCCGGGAACGATAATAACTGGACGGTCTACTTGGGAAATACAACGGCAACGACCCTGCCCAGTGGGTCTGCGAACTACACACCAGTCAGCGCCATGACCTTGGTCTACACCGGCACGGTGGACCTGACCACCACGGGATGGAAGGAGATCACGTTCACCACGCCCTTCAATTATACCGGTGGTAATCTGATCGTGGCCGTGGATGAGAATGCTGCGGGGTATTCTAGTTGTTCCTGGAAAGCCACCGCCGCCACCGCCATGGTCCGCTACCTCTATAGCGACACGCAGGATCCTGATCCCTCGGCCTTGCCTGGGACCTATGCAGGGAGTAGCGGAACAGCACCTACCAGCAGGCCCAACATTCAGATCGAGCTCTTGACACCTTGCACCGGCACCCCTGTGGCTGGTACCCTTCCCTCGAGCATCGCTGTCTGCAACGGTAGCACGGCGCAGCTTTCGACCTCAGGCACCACCCAAGCAGGCGGACTCTCTTACCTGTGGGAGGAATCGGACGACAATACAACTTGGGCCTCGGCTACCGGCACGAACAACGAAGCCACCTATACAACGCCCCCTTTCGGCAGCACGAAGTATTATAGGCTCACGGTCACTTGCACGAGTTCGGGACAATCGGCTACTACCAATGTGACAACCACCACACTCGCTGGCGCTCCTCCCTATGTAGCCTTTGATGGAGTTTCCTATATCCAGGGTTTCGAAACCTGGACCGCGCGTTGTGCTGCCACCGATGCACCATCAGCAAATTGGCTGAACACGCCAGGAACAGGCTTGAACAGCTGGCGCCGTGATGACCAAGGTGCAAGCGCTGGTTGGTTGGCCTCAGGATCAGGGACCTATTCCCCTGTCTTCAGTTCAGGAGCTCACTCCGCTCGTTTTCACTCCGTTGAAGCAGCCAATCTCTCCACTGGCACATTGGACCTTTATGTGAATATGTCCGCGGGCACAGGCACCACTCGGTTGAAGTTCGCGTACATCAATGCTGACGGAGCGGATGCACTGGAGATCTTGGTCTCCACCAACGGTGGGGGCAGCTTCACCCATATAACACCTTCCGCGCTAGGTCAGGCCATCACCTGGACGGAGAAGGACTATTTGGTCACAAGCACATCGGCTACTACGATCATCCGTTTCCAAGCCACCTCAGACCATGGACTTACCGACATCGGCTTGGACAATGTGCGCTTGGTGACCCCCTGTAACGGGACGCCGGTCGCTGCCACCGCCTCGGCTAACCCGGCCACTGTATGTGTGGGCGCAAGTAGCGTGATCACCGCCACGGGCATGAGCAACTTGGAGGGCATCAGCCTGAACTGGGAGGCATCCCCCGATGGTTCTGGCTCATGGGCTCCGGTAGCCGGTGGAAGCGGCAACACCACTGCGGTATACACCACCCCCGTGCTCAACGTTGCTTATTACTATCGCTTGGCCCAGACCTGTTCGTACAGTGGCCTGCTCAGCTATTCCAACACGGTGGCCGTGTTGATCAATCAGCCCACCTATGCCGTCTATAATAACGTCTCCTACACTCAAGATTTCGAAACTTGGCAGAGTGTCTGCGGCGATACGGAAGTACCCACCGCTTCCTGGCGCAACCTGCCCGTTACAGGCAACGCGAGTTGGCGCCGGGATGATCAAGCTGCAACCGCTGCTTGGACCAGTCCGACCTTAGGCGGTTACACACCGGCCTTCAGCACTGGAGCCCACTCCGCGCGCTTTCACAGCTATAGCGCCGGAACCAACCAAGGCAGCTTAGATCTTTATGTCGACATGAGCGCCGCCACCGGCCCCACTCGTCTAAGCTTCGATCATGCCAACACCAATGGCACGGACTCGCTCAAGGTGATGCTATCCACGAACGGCGGGGTGAACTTCACGCAAGTCGGAGTTCCATTGACGAGCACCTTGACCCCAGTGTGGAACAATAGGTTCTTCGATTTTATCAGCAACTCGGCCACCACAGTGGTCCGTCTCATAGCCAAGGGCGGCGGGACCACGGATATCGGCGTGGACAACCTGCTTCTGGCCCCCTCCCCAACTTGTGTCACTCCGCTGAATGTTAACGCGGTTCCTACTTCGCTGACCAGCGCTGACATCACTTGGAACGCGAGTGTTTCAAACCCGAGCAATGGTTATCTGTGGGAAGTGCGCTCCAGCGGGCTCCCTGGCAGCGGCACCACCGGCCTTGGCGCCTTCGGTACGGTAGGCGCGGGCGTCACGGCGGCCTCCGCCACACCGCTGACCTCGAACGTAACGTACAGCATCTATGTGCGCGCGGATTGCGGTGGTGGCGACCTCAGCGGTTGGGCCGGTCCCTTCAGCCTTTTCCTCGGGTACTGCGTTCCAGCCCCCACTACCGTGACCGGGACCGGCATTACCAAGGTGGCCTTCGGCGGGTTGGTCAATCCTTCCGGTGCAGAAGCTGGGAACTACGGCGACTACACGGCGATCACCGGCGGGGATGTGCCGCAAACGTTGAACGCCAACGTGGACATCACCTTCTCCACCGTCACGGCGAACTACGGCACCAAGATCTGGGTGGACTGGAACAACAACCTTACGTTCGAGGGATCCGAGCTGATGTACACCGGCCTCTCCGGCACCAACAGCCCCAATACGCTCACTGCTTCCTTCAGCGCAGGCATACGTCCGGTTGGTTCCTACCGTATGCGTATCGGAAGCACCGATACGAACACCGGTCCGAGCACGCCTTGCTACACGGGCACCTTGGGCAGTTTCGAGGATTACACCTTGAACATCGTCGCGCCACCGAGCTGTATCGCACCGACCGCATTGACCGTTGCCCCCCAGCCCACCACCGTGAACCTCAGCTGGACCGCCAGTACCAGCAATCCATCCATCGGTTATCAATGGGAGGTACGTGCCAGCGGAGCACCAGGCAGCGGTGCCACGGGTCGTGAGGCCACCGGCATCACCGGCCCAGGCGTCACCACCGCCAACTCGGGTACCATACCCACGGACCTCACCCACAATGTATACGTGCGTGCCATCTGCGCTGCTGGCGATAGCAGCGTATGGATCGGGCCTGCGAGCTTCTACAACGGGTATTGTGCTGCTGCGGGAAGCAGTACTTCCTACTACATCAATGACTTCTCCACCACGGGCGGTTATTTGAACATTTCAAATTCCAGCAGCGGCTATTCCACCAATGGATATGGATCGTTCACGGCTCAAAAGGTGTCCGCTCCCATCAATGGGACGGTAAGCTTCAACGCTCAATTTTCAGGGACCAGTACGTACCACTTCAGGATCTGGGTGGATTGGAACAATGATTACGATTTTGACGATGCCGGTGAGCAGGTCTTCGATGGAACGGTCTATCAGAACAATTATACCGGAAGTATCTCTGTTCCTGCAGGCGTGCCGCTTGGCAACTACCGGATGCGCATCCGCAATACATTCACCGGAACTCCGCTTGCCTGCGGTACTTCGAATGGTGAAACGGAGGATTACACCTTCGCCGTGGTCACCCCACCTGCCTGCTTGGCCCCTTCTGCGCTGACCGCCAGCAACCTGACACAGACCTCCGGCACCTTGGGATGGACGGCTCCTTCACCTGCCCCCGCAAACGGTTACCAGTGGGAAGTGCGCACCGGTGGCTTAGGCGGTAGCGGTGCTACCGGGCTTACTGCAAACGGCACCACAGCTGCAGGTATCACTACGGCCAGCACAGCCCTCCTCGCGGCTAACACTACGTACACCTTATATGTACGCAGTGATTGTGGCGGCAATTTCAGCGCTTGGGCGGCTTCTTCGAGCTTCTTCACCGGGTATTGCACACCGGCAGGCAGCAACGCCTCCTATCTGATCAACGATTTTTCTACCTCTGGTGGATACCAGAACATCTTTAACACTGCATCGGGATACTCCACCGATGGCTACGGCGATTTCTCCAGCCAGGCGGTTACTCAATCAGCACTCGGAACAGTTGACTTCAACGCGGTCTTCGGCACCGGCACGAACACTTTCCACTTCCGCATTTGGGTGGACTGGAGCAGTGACTTCAGCTTCGACGAAAGTGAATTGATGTTCAATGGAACCGCTTACCAAACAAGCTATACGGGTTCGTTCACGGTACCAGCGGGCACTCCGCTAGGCAACTACCGCATGCGCATCCGTAACACCTTTACAGGTGACCCACTTCCTTGCGGCACCTCCAACGGAGAGACCGAGGATTATCTCTTTACGGTGGTTGCGCCACCAAGCTGCATCGCTCCTACTGCCTTGACCGTTTCGGGGCTGACCTCCTCCACGGCCACGATCTCTTGGACGGCGAGCACCACGCCCCCGGCCCTGGGCTACAATTGGGAAGTACGCACCAGCGGCATGGGGGGCAGCGGCACGACCGGCCTGACCACCAGCGGGTCCACAGGTGCAGGCATAACGACGGCCAGCGCTCCGGGTCTGGCACCGAATACGGATTACCGTCTTTACGTGCGCTCCCGTTGCAGCGCTAGCGACTCCAGCGCTTGGGCCGGTCCTCAAGAGTTCACAACGCCTTGCTTGGCTGCGACCATCCCGTACACGGAGAACTTCAATAGCGTGACCGCACCAACACTCCCGAACTGTATGTCCATACAGACCGCCGTGGGTGGAACGGACTGGGTCTCGTACGTGGTACCGGTAGCCTTGACGGGCATGACGGGCAATGCGGCACGGAACTATGACTACAATTCCACGGCGATGAGCAATTGGCTCTACACGGGGGGATTGACCCTGAGCGCAGGTGTTTCCTACAGGGTCTCCTACAAATATTCCAATTCATCAACCTCCTACACGGACGGTCTGAAAGTGGCGTACGGCACCAATCCGCTGGAGTCTTCCATGACTAGCACGCTGGCCAATTACGTAGACCTGCACGATGCTGTTTCGAACACGGTCCACTCCGATGCCGTGGATTTCATTCCCGCGACCAGCGGAACCTACTACATCGGGTTCCAGCACTATCATCCGACCACCGGGACCAGCGGTAACGTATATGTGGATGACATCTCGGTCATCGTCACCCCTGCCTGCGAGCCGGTCACCCAAGTGACCGTCACGAACCTGACCGCATCCACGGCCGATCTCAAGTGGAAGAAGAGCAGTTCGTTGCCTACAAGCGGCTACCAATGGGAGGTACGTTCGAGCGGAGCTCCCGGCAGCGGTCCCACAGGGCTTGGTGCAAGCGGTACAACCGCGACCTCCCTCGATACGGCCGCTACGGCATCCGCACTTTCTCCCTTCGTCAATTACTCCGTCTATGTGCGTGCCAATTGTGGCAGCAGCTTCAGTCCATGGAGCGCAGTGGTGAACTTTACGATCGGCATCATCGGCTCGGGGATCACCACCAACAGTAACTTCCCTATACGGTCCTGTGTTGGCTACTCTTACACCCAGGAGATCTACTTGGCCTCGGAATATGCCTTCGGGCCGTTCATCCAAAAGATCCGCTTCAAGCCCACCAGCCTACCAACAAGCGGCATGGGCAACTCCAGCGTTTGGACAGTGTATATGGGCAATACCAGCAATACGTCGTTCGCCTCCACCACCAACTGGATCCCCTTGGCTTCCATGAGTCATGTCTTTACCGGCACGATCAACGCAGTGGCCGGGGAATGGATGGATATCACCCTGAACTCCCCGTTCATCTGGGACGGCGTGAGCAATATCGTGATCGCCGTGGATGAGAATACTCCAGGAACCAACTGCACCGCAAATTGGGCGGCGTTCCCCACAGGCACCGGCAATAATCGCGGGATACAGTATGGGAACAGTACAACTAATCCGGATCCGGCTAGCCCTCCAATAGGCATCCTTTCCACTTCCATTGCCCAAGTTCAGATCGTAGGTGGCCCGATGCCTTCTTGTTATCCCCCGAATGACCTGACGGCGAGTGACCTGACCTATACTTCAGCTACGCTCACTTGGTCACCTAGCAGTTTCTCAACAGCTAGCGGTTTCCAATGGGAAGTACGCACTGCGGGAACTCCGGGCAGCGGCACTACAGGACTGGTCGATAATGGCAGTACAACCAATGCAACCACTGCCGCAGCAACTGGCTTTAGCGCTAATACCAGTTATAGCTTCTACGTACGCGCCATTTGTGGGGTAGGCGATACCAGCAGTTGGTCATCAGGCAGCTTCTACACGGGATACTGCACTCCCAGCGGCACGAGTACCACCCTCGGCATCAATAACTTCAGCACTACCGGTGGCGTGAGCAATATCACCAACAATGCCAGTGGGGTCTCCACTGGTGGATATGGTGATTTCACGGCCATGGCTGTCTCTCAACAACCGGGTGAGTCCATCAACTTCAGCGTTACCGGCATGGGAACAACCACCTACCACTGGTTCGCGTGGGTGGATTGGAACAATGACCTGGATTTCGATGATGTGGATGAACTGGTCCTTTCATCATCAGCTACCTATACCAATGCTTTGACCGGAGTACTTACACTCCCGGTTACGGCACCGGCCGGTAACTATCGGCTCCGTATCAGGAATGCTTCCAGTGGTAACGCCGCTGCATGTGGCGTATCCACCAATGGCGAAGCCGAAGACTATACCCTTACGGTGCTTCCTCCTCCTTCTTGCTTAAGGCCCGCCACGGTTGAAACAAGCACTGTGACCCTCACCAGTGCCACTTGGACCTGGGACAACAGTATCTCAGCCGTTGTGAATGGCTACCAGTGGGAGATCCGCACCAGCGGAGGCGGTGGCAGCGGTCCGACGGGCTTGGTGGATAATGGCAGCACGAGCGCAGCCACCACCACGGCGGGTACGACGCTATTGACCGCGAGCACGACCTACATCATATACGTGCGCACCGATTGCGGTGGTGGTGACTTCAGCGATTGGACCGCCTCCTCCAGCTTCTTTACCGGCTACTGCATACCGGTGGGTACGGATGAACTCCGTTCGATCACCAATTTCTCAACCACGGGAGGATATACGAACATCTCCAATCTCAATTCGGGCTTCTCAACGGGGGGCTATGGCGACTTCACAGCCCAATCCGTCTCTGCGAGTGCAGGGAATTCTATCGGGTTCACTGCTACATGGCCCAGTTCCACCTATACGCTGGCCATCTGGGTGGATTGGAACAATGATTTCACCTTCGGAACGAACGCTGAACTTGCGTTCTCCTCCGGCACCAGCTATCTCGCCACGCCTGCCTCAGGGACCATTACAGTCCCCGCTGGAACACCGAACGGGAATTACCGCATGCGGGTCCGGAACGGATACCTCGGCGGTGCCCCGACACCCTGCGGCACTACCCAATACGGCGAGGCCGAAGATTACACCTTCACGGTTTCACCCTTGCCATCCTGTGTAGCTCCTACTGGTCTCACTGCCAACAACCTCACCAGCACCAGCGCAGACCTCTCTTGGACCGCCAGTGTCTCTAACCCAACGGGATATCAGTGGGAAGTTCGCACAAGCGGCGCGGGAGGAAGCGGCAGCAGCGGCTTGGTCGATAGTGGCTCCGGCGCTGGCACCACTGCAACCACCAATGCGCTGAGCCTGAACACCACGTACAGTCTTTACGTGCTCAGCAATTGCGGGGGCGGAAACCTGAGCGATTGGGCCGGGCCAGTGTCCTTCTACTCCGGATACTGCATTCCGGGCGGGACCAACGCCTCGTATTATATCGACAACTTTACCACTACGGGTGGTAGCCAGAACATCTCGAACACGGGATCAGGCTTCTCTACAGGTGGCTATGGCAATTTCACGGCACTGACCGTCACGCAGAACTTGGGTAGTGATGTGAGCTTCACCAGCAGTTGTGGGGGGACAAGCACCTTCGGTTTTAAGGTCTGGGTGGATTGGAACCATGATCTCGTTCTCGACGATCCGGCTGAGGTGGCCTATGCAAGCACCGCCTATTCAAACACGCCCAGTGGCACCTTCACCGTGCCGGTGAATGCCGTCTCCGGGCTTACAAGAATGCGGATCGGGATCTCGTTCACCCCTGCCACCGGGCCGGCCAATGCGTGCCTTACCACTCTTTCCGGTGAATACGAGGACTACACCTTTGAGGTGACCGTCCCGTCCTGCATAACCCCTGGTGGCCTGACAGTGAGCAACATGACCGGGACCAGTGCCACATTGGGCTGGAATGCAGGCCCCGTACCCTCAGCTAACGGCTCCGAATGGGAAGTACGCACTACCGGTGCTGCCGGCAGCGGATCCACGGGTCTCACGGACAGCGGCACCACCGCTTCCGGAGTGACCACGGCCATGACAAGCCAGTTGGCTGCCAACACCCCGTACAGCCTCTATGTACGTAACGCTTGCAGCGGTGAATTCAGCGATTGGGAAGGGCCGTTGAGCTTCACTACACCCTGCACTTCCACGAACGTTCCATACACGGAGAACTTCAATGCTGTGACCACACCAGCCCTGCCGACCTGCATGAGCATTGAGACCATCAGTGGCAAACCATGGATAACTGCGACAGCACCAACCGGCATGACGGGGAAAGTAGCCAAGGTGACCTTCACTGCGAGCGGCAGCCCGGTCATGAACAGCTGGCTGTATACACAAGGACTTCAATTGACCGGTGGCACCAGCTACCGACTCAGCTATAAGTACTTTGGCAACAGCGCGACCTATACGGAGAGCATGTCCGTGGCGTATGGCACTTCCGGTTCTGCTTCCGCGATGACCACGAACTTGGCGGATCATCCATCCATACAGGGAACCACCGTACTGACCAATACGGTGCAGTTCATCCCGAACACGACAGGCGTCTACTACATCGGCTTCAAATGCTACTCGATCGCTAACCAGCTGTCTCTCTTCTTGGATGACATCTCGGTGATCGCGACCCCGACCTGCGAAGCACCGACCACGTTAACCACCCAAGTGGTAACCTCCACTACGGCCAGCTTCTCTTGGACAGCGAGCGTTACCAACCCTGGCAATGGATACAAATGGGAACTCCGTACCGGTGGCGCAGCCGGCAGTGGCTCCACGGGCTTGACGAATAGCGGGATCACTGCAGCAGGTGTCACCAATGCCTCAACCACTGTGACACTTACGCCCAACACGAACTATACGCTGTACGTTCGGGGTGATTGCAACGGGGATCTCAGCCCTTGGTCCGACCCCTTGCCCATCTTCACCGGGTACTGCCAAACCTCCGGAAGTAACGCTTCGTACTTCGTGAACAATTTCTCCACCACGAACGGCTTCCTGAATATCAGCAACTTGAATTCTGGCTATTCACCGAACGGATACGGCGACTTCTCTGCTATGGCCGTTTCCAGCACCGCTGGAGGATCCGTGAACTTCAGTGCGGCTTACACCGGCACCACCTTCCACGCTGGAGTTTGGATCGATTGGAACAATGACCTCGATTTCAATGATGTGAACGAGCAGGTGTTCCTCAATAACTCCAGTTATGCCTCTTCTTCGAGCGCGGTGATAACTGTACCTGCAGGTACTCCGATCGGCAATTACAGGATGCGCATCCGCATCAATTCAACCGGCAATGCCGCTCCGTGCAATAATGATGCATTGGGTGAAGCCGAAGACTACACCTTCAGTGTGGTTGCACCTCCTACTTGCTACGCGCCTGCCGGAGTAACGGTAAGCAACGTGACGAGCAGCAGTGCCCAAGTGAGCTGGACGGACAATGCCTCGGGCTCCTACAATTATGAGGTTCGCACAAGCGGTGCACCGGGCAGCGGAGCCTTGGGTCTTGCACTTAGTGGTACGGTAGCCTCGGGCACCCCGGCGATCACCCTCTCTCCGCTTACCAGCGGCAGCGCCTACACGGTGTATGTGCAGGGCTCCTGCACAGGCGGCACCGACCTCAGCACATGGACCACTGGCGTGAGCTTCATTCCGGGCTCGGTACAGATCGGTAGTGGAACCACCACCAACACCAATTTCCCGGTGTACTCCTGTACTGCCTACAACTATACCCAACAGATCTACCCTGCGGCCAGTTACACTGGTGGCACCTACATCACCAAGATCCGCTTCAAGTACATCGCCAGCGGTGTCCTTACCTCCACTTGGAATGATTGGACGGTGTTCATGGGCAACACGACCAAGACGGCCTTCAACACCACTACGGACTGGGTACCTACAAGCGCGATGGACCAAGTTTTCAGTGGCACAGTGAACCCCGTGGGCGGCGAATGGATGGAGATCACCTTGGACTTGGGCTTTCTGTGGGATGGCACCAGCAACATCGTGGTGGCTGTGGACGAGAATTCCGCGGGCACAAGTTGCACCGCTACTTGGGCGTCGTTCACTTCGGTGACCAATAGCGGGATCTATTACCGAGCGACCACGAATCCCGATCCTACAGCGCCTCCAACAGCAACCGGGCGGAGCGGCATTCTGGCACAGATCCAATTGCAGAGCGGTGCCATACCCACCTGTTTGGCTGCCACTGGGCTTAGCGCGAGCAACATCTCCATCAACGCTGCGACCTTGAACTGGACGGCCAGCAGCTCCACCCCTGCTAACGGCTACCAATGGGAAGTACGTTCCAGCGGTGCGGCCGGTAGCGGTGCCACGGGTCTTGTTTCCAGCGGCAATACCGCAGCAGGCGTCACAACGAAGAACGTGACCGGCCTGAACAGCAATACGGCGTACAACTTCTATGTGCGTGCCAACTGCGGCGGAGGTGATCTAAGCGCTTGGAGCGCGTCAGGCCACTTCACCACAGGCTCTGCCTGCGGGGATGCCTTCACCGACACAGGAGGACCCACGGGCGATTACGGCAGCAATGAAAGCTATGTGAAGACATACTGTCGCACTACGCCGGGTGATCAAGTGCGTGTGCTGTTCAGCAGCTTCAACACGGAGGCAACACGGGATAAGCTTTTCATCTTCAATGGCCCGGATGTGAACGCACCGAAATTCGCAAGTGCCGATCCGATAGGGAATGCCCCCACGACCTACGGTACCGGCGGATGGTGGGGTGATCTGACGAACGCCCTCCCCGGCCCCTTCGCTTCCAGCAATGCCAGTGGCTGCCTCACCTTCGCATTTGTAAGCGATGGAAGTGTAGTGAAGCCCGGTTGGACCGCCACCACGGAGTGCGTCACACCGAACAACACGTGCGCCTTTGCAACTCCGGTGCTTTGCGGCAACATCTATGATGGCGTCACCACGGGCGTGCCCCACAGCATGCCAGCTAACGCCTGCCCTTACAACGGAGCTTCAAGCACCGGAGGACAGAACTGGTGGAGGTTCGATGCCACTTCTGACCAGGCTATCACTGTGAGCACCTGCGGATCGGCCGACTTCGATACCCGTATCTCGGTGTTCGCCGGAACGGCCTGCAACGATCTGAGCTGCGTGGCCATGGTGGACAACAGCCTTGGTTGTGCCAACGGTAGCGGTACGGTGACCTTCAACGCCACAACCGGCACCTCCTACTGGATCGCCGTACATGGTGCTGGAGCAGCCGAAGGCAGCTACCAGATGACCGTGAACTGCGCGGCGATCTGCACGCCTCCCGCCAATGACAAGTGCGCCGATGCCACCACACTCACCAGCACGGTGGCCGACGGAACGGGAACAGCCGCTACCTACACCAACGAATGCGCCACGGGGGATGCCCCCACCACGTGCTCGGGTGTACTGCCTGTGCAAGGCGTCTGGTTCACTTTCAACACCGGCGACTTCGCTAACACTCTGATCACGCTGTTGGATAATGGTGAGAACAGCCAGTATGGTGCAAGCACCTTGGACTACGCCCTTTACTCGGGCGCTTGTACAGGACTCGGTGCCAGCAGCAGCGCAGACTGCTCCATTGATGCCGCCGGCGTTAACGTTGAAAGCCTTACCCCGAACACGGACTATCGCTTGATGGTCTACAACAGTGGTGGATCAGGCGTGAGCGGAACCTTCGGACTGATGGTGCAACATCCGGCGCACAATGACGCGTCGATCAGCGCCATCATCTTCCCGGGCCCGGGTCTGCTCTGCGGTACCACCATGGCACCACAGGTGACCCTGCTTAACAACGGCGACAACAACCTCACCAGC